>CAZMQI010000012.1:2985-48851 GCA_964568585.1 uncultured Rhodospirillales bacterium | reverse complement strand
GACGGGACTTGAACCCGCGACAACTCGGACCACAACCGAGGGCTCTACCAGCTGAGCTACGACCGCCATACCCTTCGCATATGCAAAATACCCCCTGAAATGGATGGGGGCTTCCTGAGGAAGGGCGTGAACATTATGGCCAAAAGCATTGAAAATCAACAAAAACGTTTTCTTGTGCTGCTTTGCGGAAAGTGCCATAAAAGTAGTCCATCAAGCTATGTTTAGCCTAAAGTCTTTGGGTTTTCGCTTTTTGGGTTCCCCTCAAAATGTACTTACGAACTAGAGATTACAGTCTAATCACTAACGGATTTCTACTAACTACGCATACAACCCAAGGGAGTATTATATGACTAAAAGCTACGATAAGGCGGTATCGCTGATTAAAGATCGCGATGTTAAATACGTCAATTTCCGCTTCACTGATACACGCGGTAAAATGCAGCAAGTTACTCAGCACATCTCCACCGTTGATAGCGCGATGTGGGAAAAAGGTTTGCAGTTTGATGGTTCATCCATCGCCGGATGGAAAGTTATCAATGAATCCGACATGACCCTTCTGCCTGATGCAGAAACAGCCGTGATGGATCCATTCACTGCGCAGCCAACCATCAATGTGTTCTGCGATGTATTAGACCCAGATTCAAATATTGCTTACTCACGCGATCCTCGTTCGGTTGCAAAGCGCGCCGAAGCGTTCATTAAAACCGCAGGTATCGGCGATACCGTATATTTTGGCCCAGAAGCCGAATTCTTCATCTTTGACGATGTTCGCTTTGGCACAGGCATGAACGAAGCGTTCTATCATTTAGATAGCAACGAAAGCCCAGCAAACACTGGTAAAGCTTACCCAGAAGGTAATCTTGGCCATCGCCCACCCGTTAAGGGCGGTTACTTCCCTGTTCCACCATTGGACAGCTGCGTAGACATCCGTTCCGAAATGGTCACCACCATGGCGGAAATGGGCGTTGAAGTTGAAAAGCATCACCATGAAGTTGCCCCATCACAACACGAACTGGGTATCAAGTTCGGTACCTTGACCAAATGCGCCGACAACATGCAGATCTACAAATATGTAGTTCACAATGTTGCCCAAGCATACGGCAAGACCGCAACGTTTATGCCAAAGCCAGTTTACGGCGATAACGGTTCGGGTATGCATTGCCACCAATCCATCTGGAAAGATGGCAAGCCATTATTCGCTGGTGACAAGTATGCTGGCCTTTCCGAAATGGCATTGTTCTACATCGGCGGTATCATCAAGCACGCACGCGCCATCAACGCATTCACCAACCCGACCACCAACAGCTACAAGCGTTTGGTACCTGGTTATGAAGCGCCGGTATTGCTTGCTTACTCGTCACGTAACCGTTCGGCATCCATCCGCATCCCTTATGTGGAAGGCCCGAAGGCTAAGCGTATCGAAGTTCGCTTCCCTGATCCTGCTGCTAACCCATACCTTGCTTACACCGCCATGCTCATGGCCGGTTTGGATGGCGTTAAGAACAAGATCCACCCAGGCGAAGCCATGGATAAGAACCTTTATGAATTGCCAGAAAACGAATTGGAAAAAATCCCAACCGTTTGCCATTCATTAGGCCAAGCCTTGAACAGCCTTGAACAAGATCACAAGTTCTTGCTTGAAGGCGGCGTATTCACCAAGGACTTGATTGATGGCTATATCGCCCTCAAGAGCGAAGAAGTTCTGGCATACGAAACCTCACCTCATCCGATTGAATTCAAGATGTATTATTCGGTGTAAGGTTTGCCTATTACCAATTAAAACCCCGCGAGGTAACTCGCGGGGTTTTTTATGCGCTTTATCTGCCTTAATCGCCGATAACCCATTCTTAACTACCCCTGCGCTACCGTTTTGATATGCGTACCCTGCTTATCATCTTCGCCCTACTCACCTTCCCGCTTTCCGCACATGCTGGCATGGCGGAGGCAAAGGATTTGGCAAAGTCCATGAATTGCACGGTGAAGGCGATTGTGGTTGCCACAAAAAGCGCTGGCGAAAATCCAACCACAACCTATAAGGCCGACTGCGAGTTACCGCAGACAGCCACCGCTGATGAAAAGAAAGCAAACGGCAGCATGCTCATTCAATGCGAGCAAGCGTTATGCACGCTGTTAAAGCGTGGCGAGTAAAGCGCGGTGAATAAATTCAGATATTAGTGTTGAAAGCGAAGGAAGCGGAGCAGTTCCAGCTTCTTTTCTGATAGCTCCACAGCTTTACGCAAAGCAACCTTGGCATCGCCTTCGGCAACAGCAAGACGTTCAACAAGCGTGGTATGTTCAACCCCAAGGGATTCAACCGACACATCTTCCAACGGCGTGGCTTCTTCGGCCAATACGGTGCAGCCGGTCGGGTTCACTTCCACGATACCGCCGGAAACCAGCATACGCTTGGTGATGGCGCTTTCTTTTTCTTCATACACGTCAATTACGCCCACACGCATGGTGGAGATGAAGGGCGCATGGCCGGGAAGCACGCTGAAATCACCTTCTGTGCCGGGCAATGTTGCCATCGCAACAGGGGCAGAGAAGAGCTTCTTTTCAGGGGAAACGAGGTCGAATTGGATTGTGTTCATGCAGTCTTTTTAGCAATTTTTTTGCCTATTGCAAGCTGCTTTTAAATGCCGTGAAAAGCCGCCTCAGGCTTGCCAAGGACGGCTTAAATGCCGCAGCAATCGACGGATGGGAGGCCTCCCTACCCTTAAAACGCGGCCTGAAAAAGAAGTCCGGCATCGGTTGGGGTGCTAAGTACAGAAAGCTTTGACACCATTATCCCGATTATGGCTTACGGCTAAAATAACTTAATGCACTTCGTAAGGCTTTTAATGCCCGTGAAGGCATCGAAGCCGCGGGCTGTTCCCCGGGTCTTACAGGAACGACATCATTTTCATGCGCTGCTGGCTTGGCTTGTTCTTTGGGTGCTTCACCATTTGGCTCAAGCGCGGAAACCAGTGCCGCATCCGGAAAACTCAAAACTTCGCCAATGTGGTATTGACGCGTGCGCGAAAAAACTGAGGCATCTTCGATACCCCCGCCTTCATTGGGGCTGATGCGAGCAAAGTAATTGATGATGGGTGAGCGAGGGTCAACCGACACATCATACGGAATGACATACATCGAATGATGGATTGTACCGTGTTCATCCTTTTCAACACGGACCCAGATATGATCCTTTGCGTTAAACGCTTCGGGTTCTTCATCATCAATGAAATTGATGTGCGTTAAATATCCCATCAAATCGGCATACAAACTGGGGCTATCGATTTTTTTGAATCCAAATGGTGACAGCTTGCCATCCAATTCAAGCAGCAAGCCTGTCAGCTTGGGTCGTGCGACATTGGTCATCTATCACCTAAAAAAATAGCTGGCATAAAAAATACTATTTTTATTATGCAAAACACGGCACACACAACAACGGGCGTTTTACTTTCAAGTAAAACGCCCGTTCAATTGTAATAACTAATGCGTATTAAGCGGCTTGTTCGGCCATCTTCTTGGCCTTAGCAACAGCTTCATCAATACCGCCAACCATGTAGAATGCTGCTTCTGGCAAGTGGTCGTATTCGCCGGCAACAATCGCCTTAAAGCCCTTGATGGTTTCAGCAAGGGATACGAGCGCACCAGGTGAACCCGTGAACACTTCAGCCACGTGGAACGGTTGTGACAAGAAGCGTTGGATTTTACGCGCACGGGCAACAGCCAGACGATCATCTTCCGACAATTCGTCCATACCCAAAATCGCGATGATGTCTTGCAAGGATTTATAGGTTTGCAGGATTTTTTGAACGGAACGCGCTACTTCGTAATGTTCCTTGCCCACAACGCGTGGATCAAGAATACGGCTGGTTGAATCGAGTGGATCCACGGCTGGGTAAATACCAAGTTCTGCAATCGAACGTGACAACACGGTGGTTGCATCAAGATGCGAGAAGGTGGTTGCAGGCGCAGGATCGGTCAAATCGTCGGCTGGTACGTACACAGCTTGAACGGAGGTAATAGACCCCTTCTTCGTGGTGGTAATACGTTCCTGCATCGCACCCATATCGGTAGCAAGGGTTGGTTGGTAACCCACAGCTGAAGGAATACGGCCAAGCAGCGCGGACACTTCCGAACCTGCTTGAGTGAAACGGAAGATGTTATCCACGAAGAACAGAACGTCTTGGCCTTGTTCATCGCGGAAGTATTCGGCTTGGGTCAAACCAGTCAAGGCAACGCGTGAACGCGCGCCAGGTGGTTCATTCATCTGGCCATATACAAGCGCAGCTTTGGAACCTGGACCATCTGGCTTGATAACGCCTGATTCAACCATTTCGTGATACAAATCGTTACCTTCGCGGGTACGTTCGCCCACACCTGCGAATACGGAGAAACCACCGTGTGCTTTCGCGATGTTGTTGATGAGCTCCATAATCAGAACGGTCTTACCCACGCCCGCACCGCCGAACAGACCAATCTTACCGCCCTTCGCGTATGGGGTCAGCAAATCGATAACCTTAATACCGGTTACAAGCACGTGCGCTTCGGTTGATTGTTCGGTAAGCGGTGGTGCTTCACGGTGAATTGGCATTTTCTTGGTGAAGTTAACTGGGCCGCGGTCATCCACTGGCTCGCCAATCACGTTCAAGATGCGGCCAAGGGTTGCTTCGCCAACTGGAACGCAAATCGCATCGCCTGTATCAACTACTTTGGCGCCGCGTTGCAGACCATCGGTTGAATCCATCGCAACGGCACGAACGGTGTTTTCACCAAGATGTTGCGCTACTTCCATAACAAGGCGTTTGCCATCGTTATCCACTTCAATAGCGTTCAAAATAGCGGGCAGCGCGCCTTCGAATTGCACGTCAACCACCGCGCCTAGAACCTGGGTTACTTTTCCAACTGAAGCTGTAGTCATTTTTTAGTCCTTAATGTTACTGATGTTGTAATTTAGTTTAATGGGCTTGGTTTAATGTGACGTACTTGGGTGAAACGATTTAGAGACGGCAGCGCGTGCACGGCGCACGACACTTTGAATAGTTGGCACAACTGGCAATGCTTTAACAGCGCCCGACAGATACGCATGGCGCAAATTATCATGCATGGATGCAGGCACATTGGTCTTGGTGACGTGTGCAGCAAGCATCGTATGATGCGCCACCAACTCACCGACCAACTTGCGGTCGTTATATTGGTCAAGATCAAGTTTAATGAGATTGATTTCCGAAGCGGCGCGCGCCCAGTGGGTAAACCGTAACTTCATCTTTGCTGTGCCAACATCGCTGGCAATAGGATTAACGTCATTGTGCAAATCCACCAGTGTTTCTGGGGGCATTGTGCTGACGATTTCTGCGTAATCGCGTGCAGCAATCAAAAAATCAAGCATGCGGTCGCGCAATTTCTTGTGCTTAATACCCATCGCGCGGTGGGTTAGGTTTTTGTACTCTGCAAGAACGTTCATCTCGGTCATCGCAATCCCTAAACCGCTTCTGCGCCAGTTACGATTTCAATCATTTCTTTGGTAATGTACGCCTGGCGTGCACGGTTGTATTGCAAGCTTAGGCGGCCAATCATGTCGCCAGCATTGCGCGTTGCATTGTCCATCGCGTTCATACGTGCGCCCTGCTCGCCTGCCGCACTTTCAAGTAGCGCGCGATACAGCATCACGGAAATGTTCTTAGGTAGCAAATCAGCCAGAATGGCGGTTTCATCGGGCTCGAATTCATATACCGCAGATGCCGCAACATCTTTGTCTTTTGCCTTGGTTACATCAACTTCCGGCATTGGTACGGGGATGATTTGTTGCTGCGTGACAATCTGCGTAATTACGTTCTTGAAGCGGTTATAGATGAGATGCGCTTCATCAAATGCGCCTTCATCATAGAGTTCCTGTACCTTCTTCGAGATGCCATCGGCATCAGCAAAGCCAAGTTTGCGGCGGCCAATATCTTCGTACTGAGCAATGATGAGGTCGGAATACTCACGGCGCAACTGGTCACGCCCCTTACGGCCAACGGTGATAAGTTTCACCTGCTTGCCTTCGGCTTTCAGCTTGCGGATTTGACGGCGTGTTTCACGCACGATGGATGAGTTGAACCCGCCGCACAGACCGCGGTCGGATGTCACAACGATGAGCGCAATCACTTCGCTCTTACCGGTGCCACCCAATAATTTTGGTGACGAGCTGTCGATGGCAAGGTTCGCGGTGAGCGATGCCATAATCCGCGCCATGGCTTCGGCGTATGGACGACCCGCTTCGGCTTGCTCTTGAGCTCGGCGCAGTTTGCTTGCGGCCACCATCTTCATAGCAGACGTAATCTTGCGAGTGGATTTCACACTCTCGATGCGGACTTTGAGGTCTTTTAAACTTGGCATGCGTGCGCTGGTTCTTAACTATGTGGAATCGTTGAAAGGCGCATCTTTTTCCTTTAGCCAGCCCTTGAAGTCAAGTGGAAAGCTATGCCTAAGAAATACTGTGGATTATTGGGCAAATTACAACCTGATATCCCTCAATTAATGAAGCCATCTGCGGGCTGGGCAGCTTATTCGCCCAGCGCAATCTTGATGCCACCAAAAACGCTAAGTGGCAAGCCAGGCCGTACCCCTGCTGGACGACGTGCAGCAATATATTCCGCATCAAACACGTTTTCAATCGTGGCAAAAGCGCGCAATTTATCCGTTACCGCATATTCGCCAGCCATATCAAACACCCAATGTGCATCGGTACGCTGGTTGGCAGGAATGGAACCGCTGCCGGCAACGGTACGCATTTCATCTACATATTTTGCACTCGCACTTATACCCCATTTTGCAGTTTCAAGACCTGTGGAGAAGTGCAACTGATGTGCTGGAATATAAGGCAAGCTGTCACCCGAACTCACTGTCCCCCATTCAGAAAAGGTACTGACAAAGCTATTTCGGAATTCACCCTGCAGGAAGGTATAATTTGCCTTCAACGGAACATTATAACGTGATGGCATGCTGAATAACTCCGCTGCATCGTAACCAAGACTTGCTTCGATACCGAGCACTTCAGCCTTGCCGCCATTAAACGCGCCGCCTGTACCAGCCCCGCCTGCAGCTAACGTATCGCGGCCTAGCAAGTTTTCATAATCAGTAAAAAATCCAAACACTTCACCTGTCCATTTATTATTGGCGTAGCGCGTCCCAATTTCATAATTGATACTCTTTTCTTCTTCAGTAAATGCGGCTGCACCAGCAGTGGCGGGAACGCCTGGTGGGGCAAAGCCTTTATGCACACCGGCTAAAATATCCCATCCCGTCTGCACATTAAACTTCGCGCCCACTCCGGGTATTACCACAGTTAAATCATTTTCCAAGGTTGTCTTTGCAAATCCGCTACGCGTAGGATCTGCGGTACCAAAATTTTCATTTTTTAAGTTGATACTTTCGATACGCACACCAGGGGTAAGCGTCCAGCGATCCCATTCCATTTCATGTTCTACAAAACCACTTAAGGCCTGTGCGGATTGGATTTGGTTGGATTGGCTGCCAGGGGCGCCACGACTGGTTATGGTAGCAACACCGTTGGTTAGATTAAATTTATCATCACGTTGAAAACGGTCTTCCTCATCTTCATGATAACGGAACCCAATTTCTGCATGATGCTTGATAGCGCCAGTATAAAATCCTTTACCCAACACCGATTGAACACCATTAGCCATATATTCGCGATTATTATCTCGAATAGTAAAAGGGCTTCCAACTGTGGTGCCGGATTTAGTGGTGGCAAGCTTGGCTGCGTTCGCAGTCTGGTTATCAAAAATAGCCGACAGGCTAGTACCAGAAACCGATTCCAGTTTATACCATGCGCGTTTAACTGAATTGCGATAAAGCGTCGTCGTTACATCCAAATCATTAGCAAACGCCATGTAATGCGTGCCACTTAATTGCAACGCATTAACATCCATTGAATCAAGTTGGCTGGCCGCATAACGGCGATTGGATTTGCTCTTAAAATCTTCATCAGTGAGGCCTAGATAGGTTTCATCTGAATGTTCGTCATAATTACCTACTTTGAATTCAAAACGCTGATAAATATCTTCGCCAGGGCTAGTATTTACACGAAACTTGGCCATAATGTCCTGCACATTGTAGCCAGTATCTTTGTTGCTGAAATCAATCTCCTTAAAACCTTCTGTTTCCTTGTGGAATGCGTTGACCAGAATACCAAAATTTTCTGAGCGTTGCCCCACCGTCGCGCCGGTCTTGCGTGCATTATGGCTACCCACCTCACCAATCACATCCGCTTGAAATTTGTTTGGCACAGGCTTAGTAACCATATTCAACACGCCGTTAGTTGTACGTGGGCCATATTTGATTGCCCCCACACCCTTTACGACTTCCAAGGATTCCATACGTTCCATTTGCGGGAAATAATAGGCAGCTGGCGCCGCGTAAGGTGCTGGTGCAGCAAGCACACCATCTTCCATCAAGGTAATATCTTCGCTGCGATTAGAACGGCCGCCACGAATACCAATATTCGGGCGCAGACCAAAACCATCTTCTTCTTGCACAATCACGCCGGGCACTTCACGGATTGCACGATGAACATCGGTGTATTGCTGGCGCTCCAGGGTTTCTTTTTTTACAATATGTGCCGAGCCTGGAATATCCTTACGCTTGTCGTAAGTGCCAAAAATAGTTATACGCGGCATATGTGGCTGGCTAGCAAGAGCGCTTATGGCCTCCTTCGGCAGGCTTTTGCTTTGTGTGCTGGCAGATGTTTTTGGCTCTGCTTTCTCCTGTGCCGCTATAGCGGGCACGTTAGAGGCAAATAAGGCAACAAAGGCAATAACCAAGGCTAAAAAAATAGGCATATGGGGATATCTTTTCTATTAGAGCGTGATTTAGAAAGGGTCTATTTGCGATTAAGAATTGTTCTCATTTCCAACTGAGCTTGCTTTGTTATGTAAAAGTTCATGCTCTGTCAAGGAGTAGATGTTATTTTTTTCAGCTACTTAGGCTTTCCAGCTAATTTAACGGTTAAGCCGTTATATTCCTCGCGCATAATAATCTGGCAGCCTAGGCGGGAGGTTTTGGAAAGGCCCACGGCCAAATCCAGCATGTCCAATTCATCTGCTTCGGGTTCTGGCAAAACATCATACCAGCCGGTATCAACAATCACATGGCAGGTTGCACAAGCGAGTGAATGATCGCACGCGCCTTCAAGATCAATCTTGTGCATATGAGCGATGCTTAACAACGTGCTGCCAATCGGCGCTTCCACTTCGCGCTCGCGTCCATCACGTTCAATAAAAATCACTTTGGGCATAATGTCATCACTCTCTTTTAAGTAACCTAATAGCTGGCTCACGCTTTGAAAATAAGCCAGATGGTCGCAGCAGCATGATAATCACCATACCTGCGCCAAATGCAATCATCCGGTAATCCTGCAATTCGCGGAAAATTTCGGGCAAACCTACTAGAAAGATTGCCGCGCCTGCAAGTCCCAACGGGTGCCCCATGCCGCCCAATACAACCACAGCGAGAACCAGCGCAGATTCCATGAAGGTAAAGCTTTCGGGGCTAATAAAGCCTTGGCGCGTGGCAAAGAACGCGCCCGCAGATGCGCCAATACAGGCCGCAATGACATAGGCGGCTAGTTTGGTTCGTGTCAGATTGATGCCCACGGCCTCACTCGCCCGCTCGTCCTCACGCACCGCTTCAAAGGCGCGGCCAAGCGGCAGACGGCGAAGGCGTGTTGCCAACACATGCACCAAAACGACTAGCGCGAGCACAAGGTAATATAAAAATAGCACACGCGTGGTGGATGAAAATTCTAATCCCAAAAAATCATGGAACGATTTCAAACCTTCCGGCGGGACACGCTCGAACGATAATCCAAAAAGTGTCGGGCGCGGCACGCCGTTAATTCCGTTTGGCCCGCCCGTGAATGAAACCCAGTTGAGCAATACGATACGCAGAATTTCCGCAAAGCCCAGCGTGACCACCGCAAAATAATCCCCGCGTAAACGCAGCACCGTGACACCAATCAAGAATGCGGCGCAGCCAGCGATAAGACTGGCCAGCGGTAAAGCGACCCAGAAATTCAAGCCAAGCTGTAATGCCAATAAGGCAAACGCATACGCCCCAAGCCCATAAAATGCAGCAAAACCAAGATCCAACAGCCCCGTCAGCCCCACCACCAGATTAAGGCCATACGCCAGCACCATATAAGTGAGGATGAGCGTGACGACGTCTAACACATAGCGGCTGGATATTGGCGTGAACGGCAAAACGACGACAATGATAAACAGCGCCAGCAAAATTTTATTATAAAACGCATGACTGGTCGGCAATACGAATAACGGTTTGTTGGCCGCATCCGGCTTTGCTTTTAAAAATCCGAATGCGCCGAATGCAAAACGTGCGATGAACACGCCGCCTACCGCCAGTGCAAAATTATTCCATTGGGGCGCAATGGCTAAGCCTTGCGCTTGGTCAACCGTGTGCAATCCAATAAAATGTAAAAATAAAACAGCAGCAAGCAGTGCAGCAACAAAACTTTGCGCGACTAACTCCCCCACTTTTTTATTTGTTAGTGCCTGCATGATTAGACCTTATCGATTTCCGGTTTGCCGAGCAGGCCTTGCGGGCGCAATAGCAACACCAGAATAAGGATAACAAAACTCGCTACATCCTTATATTCCGCGCTGATATAGGCCGACCAGAATGCTTCGATAAGCCCAATTAAAATGCCGCCAATCATCGCGCCCGGTAGCGAGCCAATGCCGCCCAATACCGCCGCCGTGAACGCCTTCATCCCTGCCAAGAAGCCGATATAAAAATCAACCACACCGTAATACAACACCACCATCACGCCAGCGACAGCGGCAAGCCCCGCGCCAAGAATAAAGGTGATGGAGATAATGCGTTCCACCGGAATGCCCAGCAGCGCGGCCATTTTTATATCCTGTTCACATGCACGCTGGGCACGGCCAAGGCGTGTCTTATGAATGAGCAACGTAAGCCCAATCATTAACACCACTGCCAACACCACAATCACGATTTGCAGATAAGATAATGAAACGATAAATCCATCTGCCCGTTCCATTAATGTGACGCGGCCATCCACCATCGGTTGCAATGGCTTCACACGCGCGCCCTGCGCCATACGCACAAAGTTTTGCAGCAATACCGAAACACCAATCGCCGAAATCAGCGGCGCAATACGCGGCGCGTTACGCAGCGGCCTGTAGGCTAGCTTCTCCATCACAAACCCGTAACTTGATGTGACGATGATGCTGAATACAAACGCAGCCAATATGACCAGCGGCACGGCAACCACGCCAATCGTGTTCATCGCCACCACCGTGACCACCGCGACAAACGCGCCAATCATATATAATTCGCCATGCGCGAAATTGATCATGCCCATAATGCCATACACCATCGTGTACCCGATGGCGATAAGGGCATAGATGCTGCCAAGCGTTAAACCATTAATCAGCTGTTGAAGGAAATATTCCATATTCTACAGCCCCAAACGGTTCTTATTGGCAGAGCGGTTTTCGTGGGTTGCGATCGCTATCGGGCGTACGCACATACACCATCACCTGCTCTGGCGACCATGCGGCCACCGCAGGAACCCAATTCGCATATTTAATGCAGAACTGTCTGGGCGTGAGGGTGCTGGATTCATGGCTTTTCTGGTTGGCCAATGCCGTGCGAAAATTATCAATCACTTCGTTACGGCTGCCACCGCTGGCGGCATAGACACGTGCGATGGTATTTTCCCATTTGCGGATTTGCGTTGAATATTTTTTGAGGAACACCGCATAGCTGTCTTTGAGCGGACGGCGATAGCCATCATATTTGCATGTGAGCATGATCACTTCCAAATCGGTATGCAGACGCAGACCTTGCTCCGCTTCGAATTCTTCAGGGGTATAGCATTCACCGGCATAAGCTGGACCTGACGCCAGAACAGGCAGCAACACCAGACATATGACGAGGAGTAGGATTTGCTTCATTCATTTATTCCTAAAGGTTGGCGGCAATCTGGCGGGCTTATGGATTCTCGCTTGCGCGAAAGGCGTATGGCCGCAAGACTAGCTTAAGAACAACGCCAAATACCATCAAAAACAGCTTCAGACTCCTTCCAGACTTTTTTAAGGTTCAATTATGTCAAACCCCGCCTCCTCCAATCTCGCGCCACAAGGTCTTTCGCCGAACGAAGCCGTATTGGAGATTATCAAGCGTGCCGCCTCGGATAAGTCGAACCCCGCCAGGACCATTAACAGCATCCTTTATATGGTGGCCTCGTGGCGGGCGAACGTGCTGGCACAAGAACGCCTGACGATGGCGCAAGGCCATGTGATGAGCGGCCCTTTCCAAGGCATGAATTTCTATTTCAACGATACGCTGGGCTGCTATGCGCCAAAATTACTCGGCGTTTATGAAATGGAACTGCACCAATTCATCCGCGAAGCGATTGCCAAACAATATGAAGCAGTCATCAACATTGGCTGCGCCGAAGGTTATTACGCGGTTGGCTTTGCGAGAACGATGCCGACCAGCATCATCCACGCACATGACATTGACGAAAAATTACAGGGCGTGACGCGCCGTGTTGCCGAAAAGAATAATGTACAAGACCGCATCAAAATCGGCGGATTATTCGATGGCTCCCGCTTTGCGGAATTCAAAGGCAAACGCACGCTGGTCTTCTGCGATATTGAAGGCGCAGAACGCGAATTGATTGACCCCGCCAAATACCCCGAATTACTGAATATGGATATTTTGCTGGAATGCCATGAATGCTTCATTCCAGAACTTCGCAAGGTATTCATCGAACGGTTTTCAAAAACCCATGATATTACATGGCAAGAACCGGAACTGCGCTGGGGCAAATTCAATATCGATTTACCCAACATCGATGATCTGGATTTATGCCTGCTATCCTATGAAAACCGCGCTGGCGCAACGCCGTGGGGATATTTTAAAAAGCGGTAATACTTGCAAAAATCTGTGGTAAAATTCCTGCATACGATATGCAAAAAGATATTTTATGGGCAAATTAGCAAATACACTAAATCTAACACATGATGATGAATTGGTTGATTTTGATCAATTTTCAAAAGCCGCAATCGAATTACTGACTAAACCAAAAACGTTTGGGACCATTGGCGCTGCGATGCGTAATCGGGTTTCGGTATTGGCATTTTTCAGAAAACGCGCAGCATTTACCGAACAAGGGTTACTCACACCATTTGGCAAAATCGCCTATGCCTCACATATGTCGGGACATGATGGCTTTAAAGCCAGCGAAGATCGTTCTGAAAAAGCTTGGTTTGAACATGTTGAAACCAAGCCCTTTAAAATATCGCGCGCTGAATTAGACCGCACATTAAAAGCAATCATTGATGATAACACCATTCCTTCACGCGTTAAGGGCGCGCAACCCACACCCAGACAACAGTTGTCGATGAAAAACCGTGCGAAAGTTGCACGGCAACTACGCAAAGAACTTGGACTTAGCTAAACCTACTCCCACTCAATCGTGCCGGGCGGTTTGCTGGTAATGTCGTATACCACGCGGTTGATGCCCTTCACTTCGTTGATGAGACGTGTGGCAACCGCCGCCAAGAATTTATGTTCGAACGGGTATGCTTCCGCCGTCATGCCATCCACCGATGTCACGGCGCGAAGCCCCAGCACATAATCATAGGAACGGCCATCGCCCATCACGCCCACGCTGCGTACGGGCAGCAGCACGGCGAATGCCTGCCAGATCTCGTCATATAATCCGGCTTTGCGAATGGCATCCAGATACACGCTGTCTGCTTTACGCAAAATATCCAGCTTCTCACGTGTGATGTCGCCGGGAATGCGAATGGCAAGACCAGGCCCGGGGAATGGATGGCGGCCAACGAATTGTTCCGGCAAGCCCAGTTCACGGCCCAATGCGCGCACTTCGTCTTTGAAGAGTTCGCGAAGCGGTTCGACCAATTTCATATTCATGCGTTCCGGCAAACCGCCCACATTGTGGTGCGATTTGATGGTGACCGATGGCCCGCCGGTGAAGGACACGCTTTCAATCACGTCTGGGTACAGCGTGCCTTGCGCCAAGAATTGCGCGCCGCCAATGGCCTTTGCTTCGTGTTCGAATACTTCGATGAACAAACCGCCGATGATTTTGCGTTTTTTCTCTGGGTCGCTCACGCCTTCTAACGCGTTCAGAAATTTATCCTGTGCCTTCGCCATAATCAGCGGGATGTTATAATGTTTGCGGAAAAGCGTTTCGACTTCGTCCGCTTCACCCGCACGCATCATGCCGGTATCAACAAAGATGCAGGTCAGCTGTGAACCAATCGCTTCATGGATAAGCACGGCAGCCACCGTTGAATCCACACCGCCCGATAAACCACAAATGACTTTGGCCGAACCAACCTGTGCCCGTATCGCATCGATCTGGCTTTGGCGATATGCCGCCATCGTCCAATCACTGTTGCATCCCGCAACCTTTTTCACAAAGTTGGAAAGCAAGGCTTTGCCCTGCGGGGTATGCACAACTTCGGGGTGGAATTGCACACCGTAAAAACGCCGCGCTTCATCGGCGATAATGGCAAATGGTGCGCCAACGCTGCGGCCAACGCTCTTAAATCCTTTTGGTAGCTCGGCGACATGGTCGCCATGGCTCATCCATACTTGTTGCTGTTTGCCTTTGGCCCATTCACCGTCAAATAACGGGTTGGCATCAATCACTTCAACTTCGGCACGACCAAATTCACGCGTGTGGCCTTGTTCAACCTTGCCGCCCAATTGCGCGCACATGGTTTGTTGGCCATAGCAAATGCCAAGTACCGGAACGCCAAGCTGCCATACGATTTCAGGCGCACGTGGTGAATTAGCCTCGAGAACAGATGATGGCCCGCCGGAAAGGATGATGCCCTTCGCGCCATATGCTTTTACTTTTTCAGACGTCGCGCTAAACGGCCAGATTTCACAATACACGCCTGCTTCGCGCACACGCCGCGCAATCAGCTGGGTTACCTGACTTCCAAAATCGAGGATAAGGATGCGGTCGTGCTGCACATCGGCAGCTTGTTTGGGCATGGCTTGCGGTATCACGTAAAAAACCTTCTAATATATGAATAAATGCCAAGCTAAAGGATAAATGCGGAGGGTCAAGCATCAATTGCATCCGTGCATTTATGCAAGTAATACCGCGCTTGACCATACGCATCCGGTTTGTTGGAATATAGGAATATTATAAATGATATTGAGGGTGCATGACATCACGCCTGATAACCTATTCTACGGCTGCACTGATGCTGGTTGGTTCTGGCACAGCTCATGGTCAGCAATCTAAACCAAAGCCATTCAAATCGTTTCCGCCCGCAACAGAGCAATGCGCCCCGAATGCTCCTGCCTGTACACCTGCTAACCCATCGATTACCGAACGCCCCGATATAAAATCTATCCTGCCGAAGGCACAGCGTCCTTTGGATTTCTGCCCAATCCCGCCCAAGGCTGATGATTTAATATCGTGATGATTGAATAGTTGGATAATGGTGCGGGCAGCCGGAGTTGAACCGGCACGGGGTTGCCCCCGAGGGATTTTAAGTCCCTTGCGTCTACCAGTTCCGCCATGCCCGCGTAACTGTGTGGGTGATTTATAGTCAACCCGCGAATGACACGCCAGTAATTTTTGGGAATTACCTATATCTCCACTTTTCCATAAATTGTGTGCCGCAGTGATTTGCTTAAAAACCTTGTAAACACGCACAAATCACCCCTTTTAAAATAATTGCACTGAAGCCTTGGCATAGCCAATTTTTCTTTGTATAAGGTCAGCCTTCACCCCCTGTTCCTCGATAGCTCAGTGGTAGAGCAAGCGACTGTTAATCGCTTGGTCGTAGGTTCGAATCCTACTCGAGGAGCCATTTCTTTTCTTCATTAAATTCTGTTCAAGAAAAACAAAGGGAGGACAATGATGTGCTGCAAAAAAAATCGATGCATTTTATATACTACTGACAATTGTGTTTATTGCTTCAGTTGTAATTATTGTTCATGCACAAAAATTAGAAATTCTTCCTGCAACATTTTTTAGTGTTAGCACCGCTCTTTTCAGCCATCTCGCATACAAATTTGCTAAAGAAAAATTCCGATTAGATTTATTCGATAAACGATGGGCAGTTTACGAACACGCTTTGGAATTCTGCAGTCGCGTAACACAACAAGGCACTCTCATAAGAAGAAAAGATAATGAAGAAGCTATCTTGGCTGCTTTGAAAGCTGCCGAAAATAGTTTTCGTGGCACAGGCTGGCATAAAACGAGAGCTTTATTTGGCAATGATATTTATCAATTATTTGATCAAATAAATAAAAGCTATGCTTGGCTCTCATCTTTTGGTGATCAGCCTCCTCAACATAGAGCAGCCGACTGGCCAGAAAAAATGGAAAAGAACTTGATGTTTATATGGGAAACTGTTGGAAAATTGCCTGAAATTTTCAAACCTTATGTATACTTTGGAAATTATAAACAAGATGAGTAACATCTACTTTCAAATGACCCTGCCCAACAATAAAAATGCATTTTTCAATTAATCTATTATGAACCGCGATGATGTAGAGCTGCTGGAGCGCGAGGCCTTGTTTCAAGGTTGGCTGCGTCTGGAGCGCCACCGCTATCGTCACACATTATTCCAAGGCGGCACCAGCCGCGTGTTCACACGCGAAGTGTTTATCCGCCATGCAGCAGTTGCCCTCCTGCCCTATGATCCCATCACCGACCGCGTCTGTTTAATCGAACAATTCCGTTGCGGGCTTTACACTGGCAACGAAAACCCATGGTCGATTGAAATGGTTGCAGGGCTGATGGATAAAACCGAAACAACGGATGAAGTTGCCCGCCGCGAAGCGGAAGAAGAAGCAGGCCTGATTGTTAAACGCGTAAAGGCAATGCCGGGCGGGTTCACCATGCCGGGCAGCTGCGATGAATTCTTTCACTTTTTTGTTGGCGAAGTTGATTTGCCCGACACCACCTCCAAAATCTTTGGATTGGTGGAAGAAGACGAAAATATTAAAACCCACATTCTGCAACGCGAAGAAGCCATAGCATGGATGGATACGGGCAAAATCCGCAACCTGCCAACGCTTTACGGGCTCAGCTGGTTCGCGCGGTTTGGTGAGGGTTTACGCGCAGAATGGCGTAAATAATCTTATCCACAGCTTCCACAGGGTGTGAATTGTATATTTGATGCTATCCGGGGCACAAAAACCTACCCTCCTTCCTTCTCGAATCTAATAGAATTGGCGCGCAGAAAAACACATGGCACAAACCAGTAACGAACTCGTTGTATTGCGGCCGAATAACCCCGCCCCTTCGCGCCTTCCGCCCCATAACCTGGATGCGGAACAAGCGCTGCTGGCGGCGATTTTGGGCAACAACCTCGCTTATGAAAAAGTGAACGAATTTTTACGCCCCGAACATTTTTATAATCCTGTGTTCGGTAAAATGTATCACGCCGCCATCACGCTGATTGAACGCGGACAAAAAGCCGATGCAATTACGCTCAAACATTTTTTCGCCAGCGATCCGGAAATTCACCAACTTGGCGGTGATGATTATCTGGCGCAACTAACCGGAAGCTATGTCAGCATCATCAATGCGGGCGATTATGGCCGCACCATTCACGATTTACATTTACGCCGTCAACTCATCAACATCGGAACGGATGTCGTAACCGATGCGTTTGATGGCGCGGTTGAAACACAAGCCATCGAACAAGTCGAAGAAGCCGAACAAAAGCTATTCCAACTAGCCACCACCGGCGACACGCGCGGCGGCTTTGTTAGCCTTGGCGCAAGCTTGCAAAAAGCGCAGCAAAGTTTCGAAGCAGCGTATAAAGGCGGCGGCGCAATCACCGGTGTTACAACCGGCCTTCGTGACCTTGATAAATTCCTCAGCGGCTTGCAACGTTCTGATTTGGTTATCCTTGCGGGTCGTCCATCCATGGGCAAAACCGCGCTGGCCACCAACATCGCATTCAGTGCCGCAAAACGTTTTGCCGAAACAGGCGGACAGCAAGGCGCCGTGACTGGTTTCTTCTCGCTTGAAATGTCCGCCGAACAACTCTCTACCCGCTTGGTCAGTGAATATGCGCGCATTCCATCGAACGATATTCGTAGAGGCAGTATTAAAAGCGAAGAATATGTTCGCATCATCGAAAGCATCAAGGAACTGGATAGAATTCCGCTGTACATCGATGACACACCAGCGTTGACCATCGCTGCACTTCGCACGCGTGCGCGCCGTATGAAACGTTCGGCGCATGGCCTTGGATTAATCGTTATCGATTACTTGCAACTAATGCAGGGTTCGGGCAGCAAATCATCTGAAAACCGTGTGAATGAAGTATCCGAAATCACCCGCGGACTAAAGGCAATTGCTAAGGAACTGGATGTTCCGGTACTGGCACTATCGCAGCTATCACGTAGTGTTGAATCCCGTGAAGATAAACGCCCACAGCTTTCCGATTTGCGTGAGTCAGGTTCGATTGAACAGGATGCCGACGTGGTGATGTTCGTGTTCCGCGAAGAATATTACCATTTCCGCAATGAGCCAAAGCGCCGCGAGAATGAAGACGAAACCAAACTGAACAAACGTTATCAGGAATGGCAGGAACGCGGCGAAAAAATTCATAAGCTTGCAGAAGTTATTCTCGCCAAGCAACGTCACGGCCCCATCGGTACCGTTGAGCTTCATTTTGAAGGAGCGTTCACGCGCTTTTCTGATTTGCAACAAAGCATATCCGATGAACATAACGGATAAATGGGCGGATAACACAGCGTGATTGCAGGCGCCCTTGCTACCATTGATTTAAGCGTTATCGCTCAGAACCTGCGCGTGCTGCAAGGCATGTGCGGTACCAGCGAAGTCGCAGCGACGATTAAAGCCGATGGATACGGACTTGGCGCACTCCCGCTTGCAAAGACACTTTATCAAACAGGCTGCCGCAGTTTTTATGTGGCGCATCTGGAAGAAGCATTGTCGCTCCGTGCATTGCATACCGATACCACCATCTATGTGCTGCATGGCATTCCGGAAAACAGTGAAGCGGAAGCATTCGCCAACAACATCACACCCATCATCACGGATTTGGATGCCCTTGCCCGAATGCGTAACGCTGCAAAAAAAATCGGCAAAACCATTCCGGTAAATGTGCATGTGGATACGGGTATGAACCGTATCGGCTTTAGCCAAAGCGAATGGCAAACGCTTTGCACCACACCAAGCCTGCTGGAAGGACTGGATGTAAAGATGGTGATGAGCCATTTCGCATGCTCCGACGAACCGCTTCACCCCATGAACGAACAGCAGCGGATGAAATTCATTGGGGCAACAAAACATTTTGGTTCTACTAAAAAAACTCTAGCTAATTCGCATGGCGTTTTTTTGGGCCCGAATATGCATTTCGACCAGGTACGCCCTGGCAGAGCATTATCCGGAACAGGCGGTCTGGCGGGGCTTAAAAATGCGCTATCGGTGCATGCACCCATTATCCAGCTTCGTTCAATTGACAGTGAGGGAAGCGTTGGGTACGGTGCAACGCAACGTGTTCAAAAAGGCATGAGGTTAGCTGCGCTGGCATATGGATATGCCGATGGCTTGCATCGTGTTTTTAGCAATAACGACCAGACGGCCAACCATCATTTTTATCTTCACGGAATTGCAGTGCCCATCATGGGCCGCATTTCGATGGATCTGGTGATGGTGGATGTGAGCAAGGTTCCAGAGAACCTCGTGCATGTCGGCGGGATGGTAGAGATTGTAGGCGAACATCAAAGCGTAGATGACCTCGCCGCACACATTGGCAGCATCGGCTATGAATTGATGACGCATATAGGAACCCGTGTTGAACGACGCTACATTAACGACGACCCATCGAAGTGAAATCATGAGCACCCAAAATCAACAAGAACAGCTAATTCAAATCCGGGATTTATTAAAAGAAAAACTGCTGAAGCTTTGCCAGTTGCTAGGCGCTTCCCTGATTGGTTTTCTACAATCCACCGGCGCCTTTGCGTTTTTTGCCATCCGCGGCATCTCGCATTGCATCCGTCCACCCTTTTATATGTCGCAGTTCATCCGCCAATTGATTGATATTGGGTATTACTGCTTGCCGGTGGTGGGACTTACCGCGCTGTTCAGCGGTATGGTGCTTGCGCTGCAAAGCTATTCGGGTTTCTCCCGCTTTTCTGCCGAAGGCGCGATTGCCACGGTAGTTGTCTTGTCGATGACGCGTGAACTTGGCCCCGTGATGGCAGGTTTGATGGTGGCTGGCCGTATCGGCGCATCCATTGCCGCCGAACTTGGCACCATGCGTGTGACCGAACAGATTGATGCGCTGACCACCCTTTCCACCAACCCGATTAAATATCTGGTCGTGCCACGTCTTATCGCCGGAACACTGATGCTTCCTGTGCTCGTGCTGCTTGCCGATGTCATCGGCGTGTTCGGTGGCTTTTTGGTGAGCGTGTATCGTCTGGATTTCAATGCCGCCAATTACATCGACCAGACATGGCGCTATTTGGAAAACATGGACGTCATCTCCGGCCTTGTGAAAGCATCGGTCTTCGGCTTCATCGTTACTTTAATGGGTTGCTATTTCGGATTTAACTCCAAGGGCGGCGCACAAGGCGTGGGCGCAGCAACCACCAACGCTGTTGTTTCTTCTTCCATCCTCATTCTCATCAGCAATTATCTGCTGACGGGCATCTTCTTTGCCAAGTAAGTGATGACATGACTAATACTGTTCCAAAAATCGAACTGAAAAATGTCCGCAAATCATTCGGCGATAAAAAAGTCCTGAACGGCGTAGATATCAGCGTCGAAAAAGGCCAATCACTGGTCATCATCGGCGGTTCGGGTACCGGCAAATCCGTAATGCTGAAATGCATTCTGGGTATTCTGGAAGCCGATAGCGGCTCCATCAAAATTGATGGTAATGAAACGCGCACGCTGCAAGGTCGCAAGCGCGACGTGTTGCTGGATGAATTCGGCATGCTGTTCCAAGGGTCCGCACTGTTCGACAGCTTACCGGTTTGGAAAAACGTGGCATTCAAATTGATGCAAGCACGCAAAATCCCATCCAAAGAAGCTAAAGAGATTGCGATTAGCAAATTATCACAAGTTGGCTTGGGTGCAGATGTCGCTGAACTCTTCCCTGCCGAATTATCCGGCGGCATGCAAAAACGCGTGTCCCTTGCCCGTGCCATTGCCGCTGACCCGAAGATTATTTTCTTTGATGAACCAACCACTGGTCTTGATCCCATCATGGCGGACGTCATTAATGACCTAATCGTAAAATGCGTACATACGCTTGGCGCAACGGCCATCTCCATCACCCACGATATGGCCAGCGCGCGTAAAATCGCCGATCGTATCGCAATGATTTATCAAGGCCAGATTATCTGGAATGGCAAAAAGGAAGACGTCGATCATTCAGGCAATGAATATGTCGACCAGTTCATCCATGGCCGTGCCGAAGGCCCCATTCACATGCAGATTTTAAAGGCATAACCATTTTTTTAAATTCAATCTGAGGGAGCACATAATGACCGAGCTAAAACAAAAATGCGTCAAACAACTCGAAGAAGTTTTGGTATCTGTTGAAAAAGCCATGAAGGATATTCAGGCTGGCAATTACGACGAAGCGTCTGCCGTACTCGAACAGCTGAAAGCTGGCTATCAGGAAGCAAAGAAGGCTTCGTAAGCCTGCCCCTTTCTCCAATCACCAAGAATCCGCTTGATTTAATGCCCCAACACGACTAGAACATAAAGTGAACATTCAAGTTCATTCGTCTCTGGGGCAAGCGTTTCATGGCAAAAAACTCAAATACCTATGTGTGCCAAAGCTGTGGCGGGGTGTCGCCCAAATGGGGCGGTAAATGTGAATCCTGCGGCGGCTGGAACACCATGGTTGAGGAAGTCGCCAGCATCGGCCCCAGCAAAAGTCTGGCAGGAAAAAGTTCCAGCGGCAAAAAAACCAAGGGTGTGGAGTTTGTAGAATTACAGGGAACATCCCCTCCACTTCCCCGCCGCATCAGCGACATCGGCGAATTTGACCGCGTATGTGGTGGCGGGCTTGTCCCGGGCTCCGCGGTTCTTGTTGGCGGTGATCCGGGGATTGGTAAATCCACTTTACTTCTCCAAGCGCTCGCCAAACTTTCACAAAAATATAATTGCGCCTATGTGTCGGGTGAAGAATCCATCGACCAAATTCGTTTACGTGCATCGCGCCTCGGGCTTGGGGATGCAAAGCTTCATCTGGCAGCCAGCAATCATGTACGCGATATTGTCGCCACATTAAATGCCCACGATGCGCCCGACGTCATTGTTATTGATTCCATTCAAACCATGTTCACCGATGTATTGGATAGTGCGCCGGGTACCGTCGCACAGGTGCGCCTATCGTCCCAAGAACTCATCAACGCTGCTAAAAAACACGGTTCCGTCTTGCTTTTGGTGGGTCATGTGACCAAAGAAGGCACGCTGGCAGGCCCGCGCGTGTTGGAACACATGGTTGATACGGTGTTGTATTTTGAAGGTGAACGCACCCATCAATTCCGCATTCTACGTGCCGTAAAAAACCGCTTTGGTGCCACCGATGAAATCGGCGTGTTCGAGATGAGCCATCTGGGTTTACAGGAAGTAAAAAATCCATCCGCACTCTTCCTTGCCAACCGTTCGATGGAAGCAACCGGCACAGCCGTGTTTGCTGGCATGGAAGGCACACGGCCGATGCTCATTGAAATTCAAGCGCTCGTTGCGCCATCTGCGCTTGGCACGCCCCGCCGTGCGAGTGTGGGCTGGGATAATGCACGCCTTGCCATGTTACTCGCGGTTCTTGAAACACGTGCGGGGGTCGGCATTGGCCCCAATGATGTGTACTTGAACGTAGCTGGCGGATTACGCGTCACTGAACCTGCCGCAGATTTAGCCGTTGCTGCCGCGCTCATGTCATCGCTTTCCGATGAACCGGTGCCGGAAGATGCCGTAATATTCGGCGAAGTTGGTTTGTCGGGCGAAATCCGCCCTGTTGCGATGATTGAACAGCGATTGAAGGAAGCGGCAAAGCTCGGCTTTAAACAGGCCATCATCCCCACGCTTCAGGAAGGCAAAACCATGCCTTCGCATGGGCTACGACTCACCCAACTTCGTCATGTTAGCGAATTGAGGGCACTTTTTGGGCAAATCCCTCAACAAAAACGGGGTGAAACCAGCCTCGTAAAACCGCCGCAAAAGCGCTTCGCGGGTTAGTATTTTTGGGGAAAATATCCCCATACCGCACTATATAGTTTCAAGCCCTTGCGTTATGATGCGGCGCCCAGCTAAAACGGGGCACCGAACTACCCCGCCCTGTTCGAAGTAGTTCAAAATTCTTCTAACGAAAGAGTTGCGAGACCATGCCCAATACCGCAGTCGATATCGTAGTCATCATCATCATTTTACTTTCCGCTGGTTTGGCCTTCGTTCGTGGCTTTGTGCGTGAATCCCTATCTCTCGGTACATGGTCAATAGCTGCATATCTTGGTTTCACCCAATACGCGCTTGTCGCACCTTATCTTGAAACATCCATCCAACAACCCCAACTGCGCGATTTCGCCGGCGGCTTGGTCATTTTCCTTGGCGTACTCTTGCTGCTTATTCCCTTCAGCATGTACATCCGCAGTTTCATCAAGGGCGAACACATCACCTCTATCGATCGTTCCTTTGGATTTTTATTCGGGGCCGCGCGCGGTTTTTTCCTCATCTCCATCGTTTATTTAATCGTGTCATGGCTGTTGCCCGAAGAAAAACAACCTATATGGCTTAAGGAAGCCAATACCAAGCCAGCACTCGCCTATGGCGCAGATTTAGTGAAGAACCTTATCCCGCAAGAACAGCGTGAATTAATGGAAAAGAAGGCTAAAGACTCGCAGGAAGATAGCGAACAAGCCATTGAATCCGGGTCAGCGATTAAAGAAGAAGCCGATAAACATCCAGATTTGTTGCAGAACATTCTGAACAACACGAAGGGCAATGAACAAAAATGACGAACGACGAAGCTTCGCCGCTCCTGACCACTTCGCCATTTGATGATGATCAATTGCATGAATATTGCGGCGTGTTCGCAATCTATAATCACAAGGATGCTTCTGCCCTTACCGCTCTTGGTCTCCACGCGTTGCAACATCGCGGACAAGAAGCAGCCGGTATCGTCACCTATGACGGTGAACATTTCCATGCCCACCACGCACTGGGCCATGTAGGCAAAAATTTCAATAAGGAAGGCGTTATTCGCCGCCTGATGGGCCATATGGCTATTGGGCATAACCGTTATGCCACGACCGGCGAAACCGCATTACGTAACGTGCAGCCATTCTTTGCCGATTTTGAATTTGGCGGCTTTGCACTTGGCCATAACGGCAATCTCACCAACGCCTATTCATTGCGTAAAGACCTCATCAAGCGCGGCAGCCTGTTTCATTCAACCACCGATACCGAAGTCGTCATCCATTTGATGGCGCAATCGGCGCAGCAAACTCCGGTCGATCGTTTGATTGATGCAGTAAAACAAATCGAAGGCGCCTATTCGCTCGTCTGCCTTGCACCAACCAGCATTATGGGCGTGCGCGATCCGCTCGGCCTTCGTCCGCTCGTATTAGGTAAATTGGGCGACTGCCACGTGCTCGCCAGCGAAACCTGTGCGCTGGACATCATCGGCGCGGATTTTGTGCGCGATATCGAAGCAGGCGAATTAGTTATCCTTGATGAAAACGGTGTGACCAGCTATCGCCCATTTGAAAAAACCGGAACCGCAAAAAAACAATCACGCTTCTGCGTATTCGAATACATCTATTTCGCCCGCCCCGACAGCTTCATGGAAGGCCATTCGGTATACGAAGTACGCAAACGTATCGGTATGCAATTGGCACGCGAAGCGCATGTAGAGGCGGATTTGGTATGCCCCGTACCCGATAGCGGCGTTCCTGCTGCCATTGGCTATGCCGCACAAAGCGGGCTGCCGTTTGAGCTGGGCATCATCCGCAATCACTATGTGGGCCGTACCTTCATTGAACCAACCGATAACATCCGCCATTTGGGTGTGCGTTTGAAACACAACGCCAACCGCGCAATGCTGGATGGCAAGCGCGTGATTTTGATTGATGACTCCATCGTGCGCGGCACAACCTCCACCAAGATTGTGGAAATGGTGCGTCAGGCTGGTGCGAAGGAAGTGCATATGCGTATTTCATCGCCGCCAACCAAGTTCAGCTGCTTCTACGGCATCGATACGCCGGAAAAAGAAAAACTGATGGCGCATAAATACAGCGTTGCAGAAATGGCCAAGCTGATTGGCGCGGATAGCTTAGCATTTATTTCGCTGGATGGTTTGTACCGTGCCGTGGGCGAACAAAAACGTGACCCAGAAAAGCCAAGCTATTGCGATGCATGTTTCAGCGGCGAATACCCAACTGTGCTGACCGATTTAAACAGCCGTCTGGATGAACAACAATTATCGTTCCTTAATTCGGCCGCTGCTGAATAGAACCGGTCGTATACTTCATATTCTCGCCAAACGAAAATATCGCAACGACAGCGTCCTTTTGATGCTCCGGTGTTTGCGGAATGCAGAAGAATTCGGTAACGGGTTTTTCAACAATGCCGTCTTTTTGTAATTGCTGCACAACCGCAGGGATGAGGCCGATGCCGAATTTGCGCGCGATGCCTTCGATGTTATCGCCTTCCGCCAAATCAAAGCACACATTCACCTGACGGTTATCCGTTCCCTTTTCATGGATGACGGTGATTTTCGCATTCACCAATCCAAGTTCGGCGAGCGATTTCGTGATAACAGGATTTTCCGAAATACAATTGCGAACGGCTTTGGCATAGTGCTGGCTAACTTGCGTTGACATCAACAGCCTCCTTCTCAATAATAGGAATAGCGCATCGGGTTAACCCATGATTAGCTGATGAAACCTAATAATTTATGACCTCGCACTGCAGCAATTTTTTATAAAAAATATCCCCAAACTATCGACAGAACAATGACTGAACGCACAAAACAAAACACGCTAATTACAGGCGCTTCACGCGGACTTGGTTTTTTTCTTGCATCGCAACATGCAAAACGCGGCGACCATATTATTGCACTTGCGAAGACGCAAGGCGGCCTGACCGAGCTGGATGATTCAATCAAAAAGGCAACTGGCTCAAACGCAACGCTTATCCCATTTAATCTGCAATCACCCGATACATCTTTTGCAATGCTTGGACAAACGCTGTTCGACCGGTTTGGAAAACTGCATCGTTTAATTTTGAATGCCGCGACGATTGGCCCATCCAGCCCTATTGCACACACGACGGAAAAAGACTGGCAATTGGTGATGGATGTTAATGTCACCGCCAATATCCGCCTGCTACGCCATCTTGATCCGCTGCTGCGTAATGCTGGCAATCCGCATATCACCTTTGTGACATGCGCGTCGCTGGGCGATGCTTATTGGGGTGCGTATGGCGCAAGCAAAGCCGCATTGAACCAATTGGCCGCCAGCTATGCCGCAGAAACAAAGCAAGCAGGCTTTAAGGTGGATGTATTTGACCCCGGAGTTATGGCCACGCAACTGCGCCGCAATGCATATCCAGGTGAAGATCAGACAAAGCTGAAAAAGCCAAGCGATGTTGCCGCGGAATATGCTGCTTAAGCATCACTCGTTTAATCATCCACGTATGGATTATCGCTTTTCTTCGTATATAAACGCAGGGTGATGCCGCCCATATCGAATGCACGGCGGAAATCATTCGACAGATAACGCAAATACGTCTCCGGCAAATTGGTTGGCTTGTTCACCCAGATGTTAAAGGTCGGCGGGCGCGTTTTAATCTGCGTCATATAGCGGATTTTGATCGGGCGTCCTGCCGTCAGCGGGGGTGGATGATGGTCTAGCAATGGCTGTAGCCAGCGGTTTAATTCGCTGGTTGAAATGCGGCGGTTCCATTTTTCATAAATCTCGAACACTGCTGCCATCAACTTGTCCAGCTTTTGGCCTTTGGTCGCGGTCGTCATCACGATGGGGATATCCGGCAATTGCGCGATGTTCTTATCAAGGAAAGCACGCAGAAATGCGGTCACTTCTTCCTTGTTCGGCACTAGGTCCCATTTGTTGATGCAAATGACAAGCCCGCGTCCTTCGCGTTCCACCATCTGCGCTAAATGCAAATCCTGATTTTCAAACATCACCGTTGCATCCACTACCAACACAACTACATGGGCAAGACGCACGGCCCGTTCGGTTTCGGCAACCGACATTTCTTCGAGTTTTTCATGTACCTTGGTCGTGCGGCGAAGCCCAGCCGTATCCACTAAACGAATAGGCCTACCTTCATAATCCCATTGAATGTGCACGGCGTCACGCGTTAGTCCTGCTTCGGGCCCTGTCAGCATGCGGTCATAGCCGACCATCGCATTGACCAGCGTTGATTTACCAGCATTGGGACGGCCGACGATTGCCAGATGAAGTGGTTTGTTTTCTGCTTCTTCGTCCGCATCTTCGAATTCTTCAATTTTTACATCTTCGCGGTCGATATACGGCTTTAAGGCTTCGTACAAATCGCGCATGCCCAGATTATGTTCGGCGGAAATGGCAACCGGTTCGCCAAGCCCCAGCGCGTGCAACTCATCAAACGCATCGGGAAGATTATTATCGCATTTATTGGCAATCAGAATAATCGGCTTATTGCTTTTGCGAAGAATGCTGGCCACATCGCGGTCGGTTGAGGTCAAGCCTGCCCGTGCATCCACCACAAACAATGCGACATCCGATTGTTCAAGGGCGGATTTGGTAGTGGCGGTCATACGGCCAGCCAAGCTTTCCTTTTCGGCTTCTTCAACACCGGCCGTATCCAGCACAATAAAATCCAAATCGAACAGGCTGCCTACTGCTTCACGCCAATCACGCGTAACGCCTGGTTCATCATGCACGAGGGCAAGCTTTTTGCCTGCCAAACGATTGAACAGGGTGGATTTGCCGACATTCGGGCGGCCTATGACTGAAACTTTTAACATGTGTGATTATTGCCCAAAATTACCTTAACGCCGTTAATCGCCCGTCATCGGTCAACACATACAATGTGCGTCCGGCAACAATTGGCGCCAAATAGATGGGCGATGAGAATGTGCGTGTAGTGATCAGCTTTCCGTTTAACGGATTATAGCTGTTGAACTCGCCTAGCGAATTTCCCAGATACAGTTTGCCGCCAGCTAATACTGGCCCAGACCATGCGATTGTTTCAGTACGGTTTTCAGGATCGATATAGCGCGGCAAATCAATTGCCCAACGTACATGACCATCTTCCGATGACAACGCCGCCAATTGGTTTTCGCTGGTCACGATAAAAATGCTATTCCCGGCGAACCACGGCATTTGCACGCTGCCTGCATCCTGTTCCCACACACGTTTGCCACTGCGTTCATCCAATGCAACAAAGCGTCCGGAATGGCTGATGATATGCACACGGCCATTATACAAAACGGGCTCACCTTCGATATCGGCCATCGCTGGCAATGTGCCCACACGCTTGGTGCTGGCCAGATTTTCTTGCCATGCCATGCGGCCATTGAACCGTCGCAGACCAAAAATTTCGCCGCTGCTGTACGGTACAATCACCAAATCATCCGTCACGGTCGCGCTGGCTGTGCCAAGGAACGATGCAGATTCCTGAATACCGGAATGGTTCCAGCCCAGCGACCCATCGGCGAAGGATAATTCCTGCACGGTGTTATTCAGGCTGATGACATAAATTTTTCCATCAGCAATAATCGGCGCATTACGCATCGGCGTTTGTAAATTGCGTTGCCAGATTTGTTTACCGGTCGATGCATCCAATGCCACCACAAAACCGTGACTGGTGGTCACGATTAATTTACCTTGGTCATAGGCAAGGCCAGCGCCTGCAATGCTTGCATCATCTGGACGTTGTTCTGGAACGCGGACATCCCAGATACGTTCGCCATTTTGTGTTGAGAATGCGGTGACACGGGCGCTCGCATCCACGGTGAAAATCTTTCCTGCTGCAATAATAGGTACTGCTGTTAATGCACCATCCGAATTGGAACCAGAACCAACCGATACCGACCATGCTTCACTTGGCTCGGCGGATAATGCCACATTACCATGCACGCGGGTCAGCGAACCGCCAGGCTGCATCCAATCCTTCATATCTTCGGCGGCGGGTACTTCCACGGGTACAGCCGCTGCATCTGCATCAGCCTTCAACGCACGCTCCGTCGAGAACACATCGGAGCGTTTACCGGGCAATGCACCGCGCTGGCCAGATTCCTTGCCAAACAAGCCTTCGCAACCGGTGAGCAAAACAACCGATGCCAGTAATGCGAGTAGTATTCTAACCATATGGTGTTATGTATGTGTTATTGGGCTTTATAGACGCGCGCCAGTAGCTTTGCACGCTCCACGACTGCAGATGATGCTTCAGGATCAATCACCATCTTGTTTAATTGTTCGATGGCTTTGTCCTTCTGGCCAAGCTTTGCATACAGCACGGCTGATAATTCCAACGCGCTAATACGCCATGGGTTTTTTTCATCCAGCAATGGCTTCATTTCATCCATCAACTTTTGTGCATCGTCTTTGTCAGCACGCGCACGGATGGATAGCAGCTTTGCATAATCGCGGTACAATGGTTTAACCGAACCATCATTGCTTAATGTCTGCAATGCTTTCAGCCCTGCATCGGTGTTACCTTGCTTGAAATAGCTTCCTGCTTCGCCCAGCGAAGCTGCAACACGGTGGCCTTCCCCGCTACCTGCAGTTGCCAGTTTGCCTAATTCAAGAATAGTCGCCTTGGCTTCATCGCCGCTGACCTTGTCCAAATCTTTATCCAGCAAGGTGATGAGTTGTTCGGAATCCTTTTCCTGATCTTGAACGCGCATAGACATATAGGTGTTGCCACCAGCTGTCGCCACGATGATGGCAAGCAAAAAGCCAGCGATCCAGTTGCCATAACGGGTAAGGAATTTTTTGACCTGTTCGGCCTTAACTTCTGCATCTACCTCTTCAATCAAGGCTTGTGCGTCACTGTCAATCGGCGCGTTTTGCCCAGGTGAATTTTGGGGAGCATTTTTAGGAAGGGTGTTTGTTTTAGCCACTGTACTTACCTTCGATTATCCTGTTAATTAGGCTGCAAGATATAGCCTGACTCTGGTTTGGTTTCAAACATAAGAAATAGCATGAGTTTTAAAGCGTTTATAGGCGAAAGCATTGTTTCGGAAGGCTCCCGAACCCATGGGGTTGCCTTATTGGTGGAAGCAGGCCTGATTAAAGGCGTTTGCCTCCCAAATGCCATTCCCAGTGGTGCGGAGGTCACAAAACTCCCCGGCCTGACCCTTGCGGCAGGTCTGGTCGATGCACAGGTCAATGGCGGCGGCGGTGTTCTGTTCAACGATAATCTCTCCGAAAAAGGCATAAGCGCGATTGCCACGGCGCACCGAAATGCGGGCACAACATCGTTCCTTCCAACGCTCATTTCCGATACACCAGAAAAAACAACGGCTGCGTTAAACGCTATCCGCGAATTTGGCCAAAAAAACGGCGCAAAGGATGGTGTGCTTGGCATTCATCTGGAAGGCCCGTTTTTAAATCCGGAGCGCAGCGGCATTCATGAAAAAGACATTATATCGAAAGCCGATACATCGTTTTTACAAACGCAGAATTTTTCAGGGCTTGGCGTTTGTCTCATTACTCTTGCCCCTGAAATATTTCCAAACGGCGCATTAAAAAAGCTGCGTGATAAGGGCGTGGTGCTTGCGGCTGGCCACAGCGCGGCAGATAAAGACCAATTGGCACAAGCAAAAAGTGAAGGATTAACGGGCATTACTCACCTGTTCAACGCCATGGGCGGTATGAGCGCACGGGAAACCGGATTAAGCGGCGCAGCATTAAATGAAGATGATATTTGGTGTGGCATCATCGCCGATGGCGCACATGTTGCGCCTGATATGTTGCGCCTTGCTGATAAAGCAAAACCAAACGGCAAATTATTTTTGGTCAGCGATGCAATGCCGCCATCGGGTCAACATCCACAACAGCCATTCATCCTGCAAGGCAAACATATCAAAGCTGAAAATGGAAAATGTGTGGATGAGCATGGCGCATTAGCCGGCAGCGCATTCACATTATTTGAATGTGTGCGCTATGCCGTGCAACAGGCCGGATTTAAATTGGAACACGCCTTGGCGATGGCAAGTTTATATCCCGCGCAATTTTTGGGCGTTGAAAAACAAGTGGGAAGCCTAGTAGCAGGCCAGCGCGCGGACATCATCGCCTTTGATGACAAAATGCAATTAAAACACGTATTTATTGGCGGAAACGCGATTTAAGCAACAAGCGCCAACGGTTTTGCACCACGGCGCAGTAATTCACCCGCAAAATCGGTCTTGAACATATCAACCTGCGTAACCTGTTGAGCGGGGCTACGTTCATCACGCGTTAAAATATGCGTGACCACATTCATGGCTTTTGGATAATTACCTTCCACAAATGGGTCTTGGTGCTCGGTAAGGCCAAGGATTTCACCAGGATTATGGCTTCTGCCGTCATTGCCATGACCAATCGAAATAAATCCGGAACGCACGAATGGAGCATAATTCATCAAATCATGCCCAGCACCGGAATTCATCGGCATCGTGGTTACATGTAAACTTTCTGCAGTCTCGGCGATAATATTTTGACATGCATCGTCTAATTGCACTGGCGCTGTGCGCTTCATCTTATTGGCGTTCAAGTTGACGCCAAATCCTTTTGCAGCTTGGTTTTGTACTGCGCGTTCTACGATTGCTTCAAACACCTTCAATGTTTCCGGGCTTGTGGAACGCGCCTCAACGGCTGATGCTGCATGCGCAGGGATAGCAGTGCGGTCATCCGCTGTTTTGAAATGGAAGGTATAAACCAAATCATGTCCTGCTTGGCGCAACGCTTCTGCTTCGCGTTTTACTTCCACTCTAAAATCGGCAACGGCATCACCAGCATCCAAACGGTCTTCCATTTCGGTTGCGCCGGTGTGGTCCGCACGACCTGTAAATTCAACGGTTCCCGCAAAACGCACATTACCGCGAAAGCCGCGGACAATGCCCAGATGCACATTCGCTTCAGCCAGTTTTTTGCCCTGTTCGATATGCCCTTCCCATTGGGCATTAATCAAATCAAACGGAATAAGTTTTTCACGCGCCTCAAGCTTCTTGCGTAACGCATCAACATCAATACCCTGTGCGCGAGCATTTTCGGCCCATGTTTTTCCATTGGTCACACTCACCAAATCCAGAATTTCTGGGCCGAATTTTCCGGCATTCATGCCGGATGCAATGCCGAATTGATTATATTCAGTGCTTTCTTCGCCTCTATCCGCCAATACCACAATCGTGCGTTTTGGACGTGTGCCCGTTTCCAGAAAGCGTTGGTGAATAGTAGCAACCGCGCCAAGCCCTAAAATAATTCCTGCGGGGCCATCATATCGCCCGCCCTTTTTCACGCTATCAATATGGGAGCCAATAACTTCAGGTAGCAGCGTTAAGTCTTCGCCGGGATAAATAAACATGCGGCTACCGCTGAGCAGTTCATAGGCCTGCATGCCCATGCTTTGGGCTTCACGGGTCAAAATATCCAGACCTTCGGTTTCACGGTCGGTCATGTGCAAACGGTTCATGCCGTTTTCAGGGCCATCCCAATGCTTATCCAGTTTTTCGAATACGCGCCGCGCACACGCCAAGCCAGCGGCCAAATAAAATTCGAGTGACATATTACTTTGAGATGGCGACATATAAACTTTTATAAAATCCAATAAAAAATTACTGCATATACATTAAAGCCATGCTGCGCCGCGTAACCCGCTATCATCGCCGTGCTTTGCTTTTAGAATTTTGGTTTTAACAACTGGTGTCAAAGTATATTGGCCGATGCGTGCAGTCACAAGCGGGTATATAATTTCAATATTGCTGACGCCCCCGCCCAGCACAATTACATCAGGGTCAACAATCGTAATCAGCATCGCCAAGGCTTTGGCAAGCCGTGTGGCATAACGCTCAACCACACTTATAACCGCACTATCATTGGCCTTTATGGCGGCGACCAATTCATCATTATTAATGCTGCGGCCAAGCTTTTCAGCCAATTGGCGATGTAGGGCTGGGCCTGACAGATAGCTTTCAATATCCCCTACCCGTCCACATCCGCATTTCTCAGCAACATCATCTTTATCGGGAAACGGGAATGCGACATGCCCCCATTCATTGGCGCGGTGCGGACCCGATGGCATTTTTTTGTCAACTACCAATGCCCCGCCAACACCTGTACCAAGAATAACCCCGTAGACAATACGCGCGCCAGCGCCCGCACCATCCATACTTTCCGACAATGCAAAGCATGCGGCATCATTCGCGATGTGTACAGGCACACCGAGTAACTTCGATAAATCATCGCGAAATGGCTTGTCTTTTAATGCCGCGACATTGGGTGAAAAGGTAATGACACCCTTATCACCATCCACAACACCGGGCGTGCAAATGCCCACGCGCTGCAATGTGTCGTCCGTTGGATTTAGCGTTTTTACAATATCCGTGCAGGCTTTTAAAATATCAGCATAATTTTGCGGTGTAGGAATGCGGTGATGACCAAGCATGGCGCCATTCTGGGAAAGGGCGATGCCCGCAATCTTCGTCCCACCCAGATCAAGCCCGATATGAATCATGGGTTATGCTGCTGGCAGAATAACGGTTTTCGCCCAGTATTTCATGGCGGTGGCGATGTCTTCGCAGAACTCGTCGAAATCAATGGATTTCTGGATGAAGCCCGCGCCATGCAAACGATAGCATTCCTGCATTTCCTGCACGCGAATACTATTGGTTAGCACCACCACGGGAATATCCGCTAATTGCTGGTTCTTTTTAATCAGGCGCAATAATTCCATGCCGCTGATTTTTGGCAGATTTAAATCCAGCACAATCACATCAGGGCGCGGGCGGCCATATTTGGTATCGTGGTTTTGTAAAAAATCCATCACGCGGTCGGGTTGTTGCATCGAATGAATTTCGGCGGGAATCCCGCACTGCTCTACCGCGTTCTTAAATAAAATCTCGTCGCTTGAATTATCTTCAATCAGCAACACTTGCAGTGGGCGCTTGCGAATTTTACTGATGACATCACTGGCAGGAATTTGGCCAGACACATCCGGCGTTGGCGCACCATCATAAAAGAAGTTTGGCTGAACGTTGAGGATTTGCGCGATATGCATCAAACGGCCAAGGGTGAGCGTCGTTGCCCCACTCTCGTATTTCTGCACTTGCTGGTATGAAATGCCTAACATGGTCGCCAGCTCGGTCTGATTGAGCTTTAAAAGCTTGCGTCGCTCGCGTATTTTGTTGCCGACAAATTGTTCGATAGATGGTTGTTGCGTCATATGAATACTTTATGGTCAAGTTTGAAAAAACGCAATAAAGCACATTGATTAGGCAAGCTCCCGAATGAATCGCATACGTGACGCCACTTTTATCCTTATTGCAGCGCTCGCCGCCGTATTCGTGCTGGGCGGTTATTTTTTGTTGGAAGACAAAAACCGCCTAATCGAAGCCGCCCAGAGAGAATTAAAGGGGGTTGGCCTGCAACGTGAATTGTATGGCCTCATGCTGGCCATGGAAAATGGTCGCGGCAGCGCAGCTCCTGCAAAGGCCGGTATCCCCTATTTCATCGAGATATTTCAGAATAGTAAAGCAACCACAGCGACATCGCTGCAAACCATTGATGGGTTGGATGGGAATAATTTATTGCCGCCCTTAAAATGGAACAACCTCAAAACCACAACTCCGCAAAACTTTGACGAACACACCGCGCAAATCAAAGAACTAAAAACACTGATGCGCGATGTGGGGGATAGCTCCACCCTTATCCTTGACCCCGAAATGGCCAGCTATTATCTGATGGATATCACCATCAATCTTATCCCCGAAATCACCGAGGAAATTGCGCTAACACGTGGCAGTATCACTGCGTCACTGCTTGATAAAACGCCTTTAAAACTTGATATTATCCAAAGCCGCCTGATGCAGCTGGCGACCCTGCATGATAATCTAAGCAGAGCTGCCAACATCGTGCAAAATACCAAATCAGTCTATGCCATTTACGGCCCCAACAATCCCGATTTCGATGCAGCGAATAGTTTTTATACCGAGTTGATGCACGCCGTGATGCGCGCTCCACATACATTCACCGCGCAGCAATTCTTTGAACGCAGTACGCAAGTCATCACCGCCTATTCCAATGCGTTCGATGCATCGACCGATTTGTTGGCGCTGCACCTTAAAAAACGTATCAAAGAGAATAAGGATGGCCGCGTCTTCACCATTTTCTATCTGTTTTTCATTTATTGCTTTGTGGTGTCCATCGGTTACATGGCGCTCAACAACTATGTGCAAAAACAGGAGGTGCTGGCCGCACGTGAAACCGCGCACATTCTGGAAAAACTGGAAAAAACCAATAATGAACTGGAACATTTCGCTTATGTCGCCTCCCATGATTTAAAGGAGCCGCTGCGTACCATCGCCAGTTTTGCCAAATTATTGCAGCAAAAATATGGGTTAGTGTTCGATGAGACGGGCAAGGAATACCTGAACATCCTTATGGCGGCATCAACACGCATGCAGCAAATGATTTCTGCATTATTGGATTACGCACGGCTTGATTACGAACTGACCAAACCCGAAGCGTTTGATTGCGGCGTTGAACTGCAACGCGTTATCGAAAACTTAAAACAACCCATCGAACAATCGGGTGCACAGATCACCACCGCTAGCATGCCCACCATCACCCACCACGCAGCACAATTTGCACGGCTGATGCAAAATTTAATCGGCAATGCGATAAAATATCACCGTGAAAACATAGCGCCGCAAATCCATATCGGCTTTGAAGATGTCGGCTACGCATGGCAATTCAGCGTACAGGATAACGGCATTGGTATTGATAATGACTATTATAAAAAGATATTCGAACCGTTCAAACGCCTGCACACCCAGCAACAATTCGAAGGCACCGGAATCGGTTTAGCCATGTGTAAAAAAACCGTGGAACGTATGGGCGGAAAATTATGGCTAACCTCCAAACCAAATGAAGGCAGTATTTTTTATTTCACGCTTTTGAAAAAGCAGCCTAGCTAATCGCCTCAATAGCGCTCCACAATATTTCCAAGTCACTGTCGCGCGATAAGCGATGTTCCCCATCATCAATGTAATGGATTTTCACATCTTTGCTTTGCAATCGACCTGCCAGCTTCTCGGCAACCTGCCATGGCACGTCTTTGTCTTCCTTGCCTTGTATAAGGCGAACAGGGCATGTGATGGGAATGGGTGCGCGCAACAATAAATGCTTCCTGCCCTCCTCCACCAGCTTCAGCGTATAGGCAACGGGCGCACCATAATCTGATGGCTCATACAACACGCCATTGCTTTGCATCTCGTGCCGCTGGGCTGGCGTCAACAAATCCCACATCAAATCTTCCGTAAAATCTGGCGCTGCCGCAATTCCTACCAACCCCGCAATGCGTTCGGGCCTTGCAAGGGCAATCAGCAACATAATCCACCCGCCCATGCTGGAGCCGACAAGGATGAGTTTTCCGGTCGTCACCTTGTCCACCACGGCCAGCGCATCGGCCAGCCAATCGCCGATACAGCCATCTATGAATTTGCCGGATGATTTGCCATGGCCTCTATAGTCCAGCCGTACCAGCTGGCGGCGATTAGCCCCATCCTTATCAGTGCAACGCGCCGCTAAAAAGCTTGCTTTTGAGCCCGTCATATCGGAAAAGAAACCGGGTAAAAACAACAGGTTTGGCAAGGCTGGATTCGCCTCTCCATCGATGCGGTAAGCGATGGTCTGGCCGTTAGCTTGTAATGTTTGAAATTCGAATTGTTCTGTCATTTTTTTGTGTGTGGGTTAATCGGTAAAACTATGGTGGCAAATCCTAAAGCTGTCCAGACGAAGATTAAAAAAGAACCACCCGCCAAACCTGCGGCGGGCGCAAAATCTGCTGCCACGCCGAAGGGTTCGAATGCGGAAGTCAATAAATCGCTCAATGCGCGCATCCTTATCCTCAGCCCTGATTTGAACAACGCCATGCTGGGCCGCCAAGCAGTGGATTTGGCGATACGCGTACGTGCCGAAGGCGGCCATCCGTTCATTGCTTCCCCTGGCGGTCTGTTAAAGCTGGAACTGCAACGCCAGAAAATTCCGCACAAAATGCTGCCTGACATGCGCGAAAGCGCGCTGGGTCATATGGTTGCCGTGTTTCAATTAGTGCGCTGGGCACGCGAACAACATATCCATTTCATTCATGCGCTCGATTTTTCATTATCACGCTTTGCGTATGAGGTGATGTTGAAGACCGGCATGCACACTGCCATCTCGCTTAACCAACCCGTTATCTCGGTGCTTGCGGGACGTAACGCGGAAATCCTGCGTAGCTTTGCGCGCATTATCGTGCCATCCAGTTATGCACGCGAACAATTGCTGCAACAATTGGGATTACCCGAAAGCGTTGTACGTACCATCATCCCCGGCATCAATCTGGGCGTTGTGCATTACGACCGCATCTCCCCGCAAAAGATTATGACGCTGGAAAAAAACTGGCAATTGCCGGATGACCACCCGATTGTGGTGGTGCCAGACTGCCCACTCGATCCCGTTATTTTTGATACGATGGCTGGCGCGTTAAAAGAATTAAAAGAACGCAACATCACCACCATTTTATTTGTGCCGGAACATGAACGCGCCTTCATCATCAAGCGCGTTGCGGCGTTCGGATTATTATCACATGTCATCGTGACCAGCGATGTGCAAGACCGCATCCCCGCATTATGGCTTGCCCATGTGGTGCTGGTCACAGGCTTTCAAGGTCAGGAATCCATCCGTTCCCTCATCGAAGCGCAAGCGATGGGCAGACCTATCGTCGCATTCGATCGCAACGGTCTTGGCGAAATCATGCTGCGCGATAATGCGACCGTATTGTTACCAGCCGATCAGGTGAACAAGCTCACCGCTGCGCTCACCCGCAGCCTGAAACTCACAACCGAACAACGTCAATCCTTCGCATTCCGCGCCCGTGCATTTGTTGAAAACAACTTTGACCGCAAGCAGATGATTGAAGATGTGATTGATACGTATCGCGAACTTCGCCAGATACAAAATTAGATTTATTTGATAAGATAGAGATATGAACCAGACAGCTGAAAAAATGATTAGCATTACCCTTCCCGATGGCAATGTGCGCCAATTGCCACAAGGCTCATCTGCACTTGACCTTGCCAATAATATTTCCAAAAGCCTTGCCAAGGTTTCAATCGCCGCACGCATCGATGGGGAGCTGCGCGATTTGACCCTGCCGCTGCATGATGGTGCAAAGGTCGCCATCATCACGCGCGATATGCCTGAAGCTTTGGAAATCATCCGCCACGATGCCGCACATGTCATGGCCGAAGCCGTGCAGGCATTATATCCCGGCACGCAAGTGACGATTGGTCCTGCCATTGATAACGGCTTTTATTACGACTTCGCGCGCGATACACCCTTCACGCCCGAAGACTTGGAAAAAATTGAAGCCAAGATGCGGCAGATTATTGCGGCCGACAAACCCTTCACCCGTGAAGTGTGGGAACGCCAAAAAGCTATCCAACATTTCCAAAGCATCGGCGAAAAATATAAAGCAGAAATCATCGAAGGCTTGGCAGGCACAGAAACCATCACCATCTACCGCCAAGGCGATTGGTATGATTTGTGCCGTGGGCCGCATTTGCCATCCACCGGAAAAATCGGAAATGGATTCAAGCTAATGCGCGTTGCAGGCGCCTATTGGCGCGGCGATGCGAAGAACGCGCAATTGCAACGCATTTACGGCACCGCATGGCGGAATGAAGCTGAATTGAAGGCGCATCTAACCCAATTAGAAGAAGCAGAAAAACGTGACCATCGCCGCCTTGGCAAAGAAATGGAACTTTTCCATCTGCAAGATGATGCGGCGGGTTCAATTTTCTGGCATCCGCATGGCTGGACACTATACCGCACGCTGGAAAACTACATCCGCGCGCGTATTCAAGAAGACGGCTATGTGGAAGTGAAAACGCCACAACTTGTGAACAGCAGCATGTTCATGAAATCCGGCCATTGGGATATGTATGGCGATAAGATGTTCCGCGTGGTCTTGGATGACGAAACAATGTTTGGCATCAAACCCATGAACTGCCCTTGCCACGTGCAGGTATATAACCAAGGCATGAAAAGCTATCGCGATTTGCCGATCCGCATGGCGGAATTCGGCTCGTGCCATCGCAACGAACCATCTGGCGCACTGCATGGCATCATGCGCGTACGCGGCTTTGTGCAAGATGACGCGCATATTTTCTGCCGTGAAGATCAGGTAATGACGGAAAGTCTGAAATACTGCGCGATGCAAATGAAGGTGTACGAGGATTTGGGTTTCCCAACCGAAAACGTCACCATCAAACTGGCGCTGCGCCCGGATGTCCGCGGCGGCACCGATGAAATATGGGATAAAGCGGAAGAAGGCCTGCGTCAGGCATTGAACGCTGCTGGCATGAAATTCGAAGAAATCCCCAATGAAGGCGCGTTTTACGGGCCCAAGATTGAATTCCATCTAACCGATGCGATTGGCCGCGTATGGCAATGCGGCACGCTGCAACTGGATTTCGTGCTGCCTGAACGGCTGGATGCAAACTACATTGGCGAAGATGGCGCAAAACATCGCCCCGTGATGCTCCACCGTGCGATGCTGGGTTCCATGGAACGCTTCATCGGCATCATGATTGAGCATTTCTCTGGCAAATTCCCGCTATGGCTTGCGCCATTGCAAGTGGTGGTTGCCGGCATCACCAATGATATGGATGAATACACGCATGAAGTAGTTGCAGCATTGAAAGATGCGGGCCTTCGCGTGGATATCGACATCCGCAATGAAAAAATCAATTACAAAATCCGCGAGCATAGCTTGAAGAAAGTTCCACTGCTGGTTGTTGTTGGCAAGAAAGAAGCCGAAAACAAAACCGTTGCCCTGCGCCGTCTTGGCGGTGAAAACCAGGAACTGCTCAGCCTTGCCGATTGCGTCGCCAAATTGAAGCAAGAGGCTAAAACTCCACTAGAAAAATAATAGGGAGACATTACGTGGCCCGACCCAAACCTACCCATACGCCCAGCAAAAAGCCTATGCATTTTGATGTATTCGGCTCGCTGGAACATGTGCTCGCATCTATCGACCATATGGTGCCGCGCGTATTCAAGGGTGAAGATCTGTCCTTCATTCCTGTGTTGAAAAAAACCATCCGCCTGCACACGCTGGAACATAAATGGGATGTGATTGTGCTCAGCCTCAGCAAGGGCATGGCGCGGCAGGAACTGGATGTCATTTTAAATCATCTTCCTGAACATGAAGGCCCGTTGATTATTGATGCGACCGCCAGCACACCAGAGCATGACGTAATTTATAATGAAGCGCTGCTGCATTCACGCAAAGAACGCATCATCCGCCTGAATGACGAAACCAGTGATGTCATGATTGTGCTCTACGGCATCGAAGGCATCGACCCACCGATGGAACGCAAATTGCTCATGCGTCGCATGCATTATATGGGCATGACACTAGATATGATGCTTGAACGCAATGAAGACATCGAAGGCGGTGCAACCGAAGAAGGGTTCACGGGAGCCTTGCAACAAGCCATGCGGCATATCCGCAGCATCTATCAGCACGATAAATCAGAAGAAGCAGTAGCGCAAAACGAACGTTCATCGGGCGGTGCGTTCATGGCACTATCATCCCTGATTTTGGCGTATCAATTCACGCAGGCGGATTATCTTAAAGAACGCCTGAATATCATCATCAATGACTTCAAAGAATTGCCTGACACCTTCAAAGGCATCGGTTTAAACTACGAACCGTTTGTGAAGGCGGCGGACGAACTTCGCAACACCCCGCAGGAAGCACACAGGCCAGAGAGCAAGCTGGGGCCGGAAACCAAACTCGAAAACCGCCCAGAGATTGCCGACTTGTTGGAAAATAACCACAACGCTGCAGATGCGCTGCAAAGCAACGCCTATGCACTAAATGAAGTATTAAATAACTCCAACACGATGAGTAACCTGTCAAATACTCCTAATTCACAGGTGCTGGCCAACAGTCCCATCCTAAAAGAAAAAGTTGAACTTGAGCATAAACGGCCACACCATTACGACCAGTTGGGTCCAAAAATGGAACCGTCTTAAGGATACCAGCGTTCCTTGGCCCAGCCGCCCTTTGAATTTCCTTGGGCATCACGCGTGAAGACAACACGGTCATGCAAACGAAATGGCATATCCTGCCAGAACTCGATCAATTGCGGCACCACACGATACCCCGACCAATGCGGCGGGCGCGGTACAGGAACACCGTCATATTTTTCTTCGAATTCTTTTACGCGATCCTCCAACACGCTACGCGCATCAAGAGGCGATGATTGCAACGAAGCCCATGCGCCAATCTGGCTGCCACGTGGGCGCGATGTGAAGTAATCATCCGCTTCCTTATCACTCACATGCTCCACATTTCCTTCAATGCGGATTTGACGGCGAATGGATTTCCAATGAAATGTCAGCGCAGCTTTTGGCGTTTCGCTTAACTGCTTGCCCTTACGGGACAAGGTATTCGTAAAGAAACAAAAGCCCTTGGCGTTGTAATCCTTCAGCAGCACGATTCGTAAGCTGGGGCAGCCACCTTCGCCAATCGTTGCCAATGCCATGGCATTTGGGTCATTAAGCTCGTTCTTTTCGGCTTCGGCAAACCAAACAGCAAATAAATCAAGGGGGTTATCCCCAGAAATGGGCGGCCTTGCTGGTTTGTTGTGTTCCATATTCATACCTTCTACTTGTTTTCGTCAAAGTCTCGCCTTATTGACTATATACTTAGAATACCTAGAACAAAAAGACGATGGGCAAATTGCCACAACCCTGCCGTACAACATCTATCAAAGGCCTTGAAATGAAACGCACCCTATCCAACACCTCGCTTGCTCTTTTATTGCTTGCATCCCTTTCACTTGGCGCATGCCAAACGGATAGCTGGGGCAGCAAACAAACTGGCGGCACACTTCTTGGCGCTGGCGGCGGTGCGTTACTGGGCAACCAATTCGGTAAAGGCACAGGCAATGTAGTTATGACGGCGCTTGGTGCCGTTGCTGGCGCTTGGCTTGGCAACGAAATCGGTTCATCACTTGATAACGCGGATAGAGCCGCGCTGCAAAATGCCCAATACCGTGCTTACGATGCACCAGTTGGCAAAACCATCACTTGGAACAACCCGCAAAACGGCAATTCCGGCAGCTTCACCCCTGTGCGTGATGGTCAAGCCAGCGATGGTGCCTATTGCCGTGAATTCAACCAAGTCGTGAATATCGGCGGCAAACAGCAGAACGCCTATGGCACTGCCTGCCGCCAACCCGACGGTTCATGGCAGATTCAACAGTAATAGCGTATTACCAATCATTGAAAGACCGCTGCTGTTTGTTTAATATGAACGGAAGCGGTCTTTTTTTATGTGGTCTTTACTTAAATGCGTGATCCCTACGAAGTTCTTGGCGTAAGCCGCGGTGCAAGCGATGACGAAATTAAAAACGCGTATCGCGCGCTGGCAAAAAAATTCCATCCGGATTTAAATCCGGGTAAAAAAGATGTCGAAGCGAAATTCAAGGAAGTGAATGGGGCTTATGACATTCTTGGTGACACAGCCAAACGCGCGAAATTCGATCGCGGCGAAACCGATAATCAAGGCAATACCCGCAGCGCTCAGCAAAATTACCAAAACGCCAAAAATGCACGCGCGCAAAACCCCTTTAATGATCCCCGTTATGACTCTGGGGGTGATTTTTCATCGGAAGATATTTTCGCAGATTTATTCGGCGGCATGAAAGCCAAATCCACACGTTTCCACGGCAATTGGGGCGCAGGCGCAGACCCGTTTGCCAATGCACGCGAAAAAGCAAAAGGTTCCGATCTTACCGAAACCTTGCGTGTCAGTTTTCAGGAAGCAGCGCTTGGCGCAAAAAAACGCATCACACTTGGCACTGGCAAGACGATTGAGATTAATGTTCCCGCAGGCAGCGAAAGCGGCAACAAGCTTCGCTTGAAGAACCAGGGCTATGCCGGCTTTCAGGAAGGTCGCAGCGGCGATGCGATTATTGAAATACAAATCGACCCGCATCCCTTCTTCACGCGCAAGGGAATGGATATCAACTGCGAAATTCCCATCACGATTTACGAAGCAGTGCTAGGCGCGACTGTTTCTGTTCCGACATTGGAAGGCAGCGTTGATTTAAAAATTCCCAAAGGCGCGAATTCTGGCACCAGCCTACGTCTGCGCGGCAAAGGCATCGCTGACCCACAAGGCGTGCGCGGCGACCAATACGTCAGAATGAAAGTCATGCTGCCCGATGTGCATGACGAGCAATTGATGAAATTTATGGAAAAATGGTCGCAAAACCACCCATATGACCCGCGTAAAAAAGCTGGTATAAATTAACTCTTTAGAAGATGCAATTTGCCAAAAGCCAGTATTTGCTCTAGCTTTTGCTTTCCATTCATTCGAATCTTTTTATTTCCCGAGGTTATTCTATGCACGATGTTAATGAACCCGTTAAAGGCACGCTGATGAAGGGTAAGCGCGGACTTATTCTGGGTGTTGCCAATGATCGCTCCATTGCCTATGGCATCGCACAAGTCGCAGCTGCCCAAGGTGCAGAACTTGCTCTTAACTATCAGATTGATGCATTGGCAAAACGCGTAGTGCCTCTGGCTGAACAGCTTGGCGCGCAGATTATTGAAAAAGCCGACGTGCAGGATGATGAAAGTCTCGATCGTTTATTCAAAATCATCGAACAAAAATGGGGCGGTCTTGATTTCCTCGTGCACTGTGTTGCGTTTTCCGACAAGAACGAATTAGACGGTAAATACGCCGACACAACGCGTGCGAACTTCCTGAATACCATGGATATCTCCTGCTATTCCTTCACCAATGTGTGCAAGAAAGCTGCGCCGCTGATGAAGAATGGCGGCAGCATGCTGACCCTTAGCTATCTTGGTGCCGAACGCGTGATGCCGCATTATAACGTAATGGGCGTTGCCAAAGCCGCGCTGGAAGCAAGCGTGCGTTATCTGGCAGTTGATTTGGGTGGCCAGAATATTCGCGTGAATGCCATTTCCGCAGGCCCCATCAAAACACTGGCTGCAAGCGGTATCGGTGATTTCCGCCACATCTTGCGCTGGAATGAAATCAACGCGCCACTGAAGAAGAACGTGACACAAGTTGAAGTCGGCAATATGGGCCTATTCCTGCTCAGCGATATGGGTACTGGCGTTACTGGCGAAGTGGTGCATGTGGATGCGGGTTATCATGCGGTTGGCATGGTTGCGGTTGATGAAACCCTCGCGCTTGGCGAAATGCTCAACAACATGAATGCCATAAAGGCGGCGAATGCATAAAATTGGTCTGATATTGATATGTGTATTATTACTGGTGGGTATTAGCCACACCGCAAATGCACAGCAATACAGATATGTCATGCGCCCTCTTTCGTCGGTCGGCAAAGTCACTGGCGGCAAATGCAATACCAACAAGGAATGCGTGAACGGCTATGTCGCGAAGGATACTAAAAAGTTCGCGATGTTATGCTTAACTCGCAAACAAGCAGGAAACCGATTGGTTGGCGAAAACCATGTTCCCAATTATGGATTGACATGTGGATGCTTGCCGGATGTTCATTATTGCGGCTATGTGGAACCGGAATATCTTGGACGATAGAGGGTATCAATGCAAAAATTAATCCCGTTGCTGCTTCTTACATTCTTTTTTGCAAGCTCAGCCATGGCGTATGGATATGGCAAAGCAGCCCCTGTTCCGTATCCGACACCTAAGGGCGCTTCAAAGTACGGCAATGTAACGGGTGGTGATTGCAGCTCGAACGACGATTGTTGGCAAGCCTGTATATCCAAAGCAGGCGAAGAAGAAAAAATTGTCACCTGCCTGAATACCAACGAAGGCAGCGGCAATTGCGGCGATGCAAAACTGGACCCCGGTGGTTTAGCATGTGAATGTTTGCCGGATGCCAAACATTGCGGATATGCTTTGCCCCATAAATAAAACACGTAACGTTAATTACATTAGGAACAGTGATGCAACATTTATCAGTTAAACTTTTTGCCTTGGCTTTCTTCTCGCTGTTCATATCTGGCGATGCGTTCGCTAATCAGCAAGGTTATGGCGTCCCCGCCATTCGTGCTTACCCAAGCGCACACCCTGTTTCGCGCATGGGCAAAGTAACCGGTGCGGACTGCGTCAGCGACCGCGATTGCATCGTTGGCTGCACAGCAAACGATCCCGACAATCTGAAATGCCTGAATATGGATGAGGCAAGTAATTCCTGCGTTGATCCATCTGCTGCTCCAACGGCGGATTATCCTTGCATATGCTTAACAGATGCCAAGCATTGCGGCTTCTCGTTCCCTGTAGCACAGACCGAAGAATTGGTTATAACAACGCAACGTACGGTGACGACGGAAACGCATCATGCAAAGAAACCGACCGCAAAAAAGAAATCAAAGAAGAAGAAACCCGTGAAGAAGGCAGTAACAAAGGCTCCATCTGCTTCCGGTGCAGCGGCAATGGCAACACCAGCAACCACGACCACAACAACCACTACGACAACTACTGCGCCACAACCCGCACCGCTTCCCGCACCGATCGGAAGAGCACACGTCTGAAC
>CAZMQI010000012.1:0-2975 GCA_964568585.1 uncultured Rhodospirillales bacterium | reverse complement strand
GCAGGAAATAGCTTTGGGTCTTTATTCCGTTTTACAACCTGGGGGGAAAGCCACGGGCCAGCAATTGGTGTTGTGGTGGATGGTTGCCCATCCCTCATCCCGTTAAGTGAAGCCGACATTCAAGGCTTCCTTGATAAACGCCGCCCTGGCCAATCACGCCATACCACACAACGACAAGAACCGGACGCCGTGAAAATTTTATCCGGCGTATTCGAAGGGAAGACCACGGGCACGCCCATCAGCCTGATGATTGAAAACGTCGACCAGCGTTCAAAAGATTACGGCGATATCAAAGACAAATACCGCCCCGGCCATGCCGATTACACCTATGACATGAAATACGGCATCCGTGATTACCGCGGCGGGGGCAGACAATCGGCGCGTGAAACTGCATGCCGTGTTGCCGCTGGCGCTATCGCACGTAAAATCCTTGGTAAAAAGATTTCGGTGCGTGGCGCATTGGTACAAATGGGTCCACATAAAATCGACCGTGATAATTGGGATTGGAAACAGGTCGATAACAACCCTTTCTTCTGCCCTGATAAAAAAGCAGCCGCGAAATGGGAAGGCTATCTGGACGGTATTCGCAAAAAAGGTTCATCCGTTGGCGCGATTATCGAAGTCGTGGCAAGCGGCGTCCCTGTTGGTTTGGGCGAACCCATCTATGACAAACTGGATAGCGATTTGGCGCGAGCGATTATGTCCATCAATGCGGTGAAAGCCGTGGAGATCGGTGATGGCTTTGCAACCGCAGCCATGACTGGCGAAGAAAACAGTGATGATATGCGCGGCAAAAATGGAAAGATTAGTTTCGCATCCAACCATGCAGGCGGAATTCTGGGCGGAATTTCATCTGGCCAAGACATTGTGCTGCGTTTTGCCGTGAAACCTACCAGCTCGATCTTAACGCCACGAAACACCATTAACCAAGCTGGCAAGAATACTGAAATACTTACAAAAGGCCGTCATGATCCATGCGTTGGCATCCGTGCAGTCCCTATCGGGGAAGCCATGGTTGCATGCGTTTTGGCCGATCATCTATTGCGCTTACGCTCCTCGAAATGCTAAAATAGCCAAATCGTTAACGCGTTAAGACTTAGGGCACCCATGCAAGATGGCATGCACCAAAAATCGACTTATGAAGTTTGGCAGTTCTGGGCAAAAGCCCTTGAACGCCAGATGAAGCGTTGCGTCGAAGTTTATAAAGAACATCGCGAACCAGCGACCAAACCACAAGCCATCCTTGAACGCATCGAATTGTTCATCGACCCCGTCAGCCATGCACAGGAATTGGCGCAGCGCAATTACGATGTCAAAGGCGGCGTTGATAAACTCTATCTGTTATCACTCACCGTATTGCAAAAAATCTTCCGTGATGCGCTGAACGTTTTACCGGCTATTTCTGAAGATATGCAGCGCTTGCTCAATTCACCCTGCTATGGCGATTGTTCGGGCCGTGTTGCCATGGACATCTTCAAAGGTCCCCACCGCACCACCAATGAAGGCATCGCCGCCGGTCATGCCGATGAACGCGGCGGCCTGCCATGGGTACTGGCCAATTTGCTGGATGAAGCGAATGTCGGCGGTGATGAATATCTGCAAAAAGGATTGGGCAAGGAAATATCTGGCGGCAGCGCAAGCACAAGCAGTGGACCGCAACCGATGGAACGCGCCGATAGCTCCTATAAGCCGCGCAAAAAAGAAACGCTCACGGGCATCAGCTAGTCTTAGGTCTTTCGTATGCCAGAAAAATACAACGAACGCGCGCCATTTAACGACTGGTGGTATTGGTCGGAATGCCTTGTAAAACGTTTCCGCACCATCGAAGAAATCTACCGCGAGAATGGCGAACATGATCGTGCAGCGCAAATCGGCGAATTAGCGAAGAAACTGAAAGACACCTGCATGGTTCCCGTGGAAGCCATTCGCAAGGGCCACAAGACCGATGAAGAAAAAACTAATATCAAGAAGCTGGAAGAAGATGCGATTTACGTTTGCGCGGAAATGTTCCGCGACATCCTGCATAACTTCCCCTTCATGTCGTCCACCATCCAGAACTTCCTTGGCATTGCCTGGGATGAATTAAGCTGGGACGAACAAGTGGCAGAGCTGGATGAATTTGGTAACCCCGTGAAGAAGAAAAAGCGCGGCAGCGGCGACAGCCGCATCATGGAATTATTCTGGGGGCCAAAGGCACGTCAAGATGAAGGTATCCGCAGTGGCAAAGTAGCTGATGGCGGCTTACCGGGTATTCTGTTCAATCTGATGATGGCGGAAAAATCATCCAGCAACCGTGCGCCAACACAGTTTGGTCAATTCATGCAATCGGCTGCAAACCAGCAATTCATGAATGTAACGAAAAGCGAAAAAGCCGGACAAGTGATGAACTTCAAACCGCCCGGCGGTTTCTAGCTTTAGGATTTGACGCAAGCATAGTGCTGCAAGCTGCTGCCCATTTGGCTGTTCTGTACATGACCAATATAGCTATAACCCTTTGGGCATTGCACTTGGCCACTTGTATCGGTTGCCATTTCAATCACATATCCGCTGCCGGACATCGCTGGCTTACCGCGGGTCACTGCATTCGCCGATTTGTCATATACATGCACGCCTTTTGCACAGCTTGTTGTAAATGCGATTTCTTTTGCTTGTGGCTGTGCCATTGCGCCGGTCACTGAAACCAGCAAAGCGACAACTGCTAATGCGATAATCTTTTTCATAATCCATCCCCAAAAAAAACAACGAGTAATTTATAAAATAAAATTTTGATGCTTAACCATACCGCATCGTGCTTAAACGGCACTTAACGATGTACAGAGTTCAAAATGAATTTATTTCAAATTTTATGGATTGGTGAAACACAACGGCTTTATATGATTATAATATGCTGTTGTGTTCCGCGCCGACTGGCGTGGCGGCGGCTTATGCCGCCGAGAAAACTACACAAGCGGCGCTAGGAAATCCCTGAGGTTCCC
>CAZMQI010000011.1:0-53045 GCA_964568585.1 uncultured Rhodospirillales bacterium | reverse complement strand
CCAATTGCCAACACCAAGCTGCAAGCTGCAGCATGGAAGATATAGGAGGCAACGCTGCTGAGGGCAAACCCTTCATATCTTTGCCATTATTGCTTGTTAGCAAGTAGTTCATGGGCGCTTTTATGAGGGACTTGCAGCCATTGTGGCCTTCAGCTAGAGAATGAAAGCCCCACTTGCCAAGCGATTCACGAGCCGTTTACCACTTAAAAACACCCAAAAACCCAGACCCAAAACCCATTAAGAAAGGAACTTTCAATGTTCAACCCAAAAAAAGCACTGCTCACCAGTGTTTTATTGTCGGCATTCCTTGCCCCGTTTCCAGTCATTGCTGAAGAAAATGTCGTTGTGGCGCGTGTGAATGGCTCGGAAATCCGTAAGTCCGATGTGATGCACGAGCTCTCATCCTTACCACCCCAGTTGCAGCAAATTCCAATCGACCAGATTTATCCGCAACTGCTTGACAGAATGATTGATGCTAAATTGCTGTTGGCCGAAGGTTATGCAGCCAAGGTCAACGAAACGCCTGATTTTAAAGACCGCATGAAGCGTGCAGAAGAACGTATTGTTACCGACATCACATTGCGTGAAAAAATCAAGCCGATGATCACCGATGATAAAATCAAAGCCATGTATGATGGCATCGTGAAGGCAAGCCCGGCTGAAGAAGAAGTGAAGGCGCGCCACATTTTGGTAAAGACCGAACAGGAAGCCAAGGACATCATCGAACAGCTTGGCAAGGGCGGCGATTTCAACAAGCTTGCTGCTGAAAAATCAACCGATAAAGCATCGGCTGAACAAGGCGGCGATTTGGGTTATTTCACCAAAAAGACAATGGTGAAGCCATTCGCGGATGCTGCATTTGCGATGAAAAACGGCGATTATTCCAAAGCCCCTGTGAAGTCGGATTTTGGCTATCATGTTATTAAGGTAGAAGATAAGCGTCAGGCAAAGCCGGTTGAGTTGGAAAAGGTAAAACCACAACTCGAAGCGAAATTGTCCGACCAAGCGGCAAATGAATATGTCGAAAGCATGAAGAAGAAAGCGAAGATTGAACGCTTTGGTCTTGATGGTAAGCCACTTGCTGAACCAAAAGCAGATGAGGCCAAGAAGCCAGAAAAGAAATAATCTTTTCTTCACCGAGCAGAAATACGCACCCTCCATAGCCTTGGCGAAGGAGGGTGTTTTTTTAAGGAATATATCTATGTCATCCAAACACCCACGTTCACCGCTCGCACCAAAAAAAACAGCTAAGCTGAAACCTGTCAGAGGCGTGCAACTCGCTACACTCGCAACCGGTCTGCGTTACGTTGGCCGCGATGATTTGTTATTAGCGGTGATGCCAGCTGGAACCACGGTGGCTGGAATGTTCACAAGGTCCACTACAGCAGCTGCGCCCGTTGCGTGGTGCCGCTTATTGCTGAAGGACAAAAAAGCGCGTGCCTTGCTCATTAATGCTGGTAACGCCAATGCCGCAACAGGTAAGGCTGGCATTGCATTACTTGAAGAAAGCGTCAGAGCGGTTGCACTATCAACCGGATGCAATCCGGCAGAAGTGTTTATTGCATCCACGGGCATCATTGGCCGCCCATTACCGAAAAAGGCGATTGCGAATTTTGTGCCAGCCATTGCCAAAAAATTGAAGCTGGCGGATGCCAAAACTTGGGAAAAGGCATCCAAGGCGATTTTGACAACGGATACATTCCCTAAAACCGTCAGCCGCAGCGTGAAGATAAATGGCAAAACTATTACGCTATCCGGTTTTGCAAAAGGCAGCGGCATGATTGCGCCGAACATGGCAACGATGCTTGGTTTCGTGTTCACTGATGCAAGCATTGATGCTGGCGTTTTACAAAAAATGGTGAAGCCCGCGACGGATAAAAGCTTCAACAGCATTACGGTCGATGGTGATACCTCCACCAATGATACCCTGTTGGTATTCGCAACCGGCGCAGCAGGTAACACCAAAATTACCAAGGCGGATAGCAGGGATGGCAAAGCATTTACCGTAGCATTAGAAGCCGTGTTGATGGAATTAGCGCAGCTCATCGTGCGCGATGGCGAAGGCGCACAAAAGCTTGTCACGATTGACGTAACAGGTGCAGAAAATGACCGTGCTGCACGCATGCATGCACTGACCATCGCCAATTCACCACTGGTGAAAACTGCGATTGCAGGCGAAGACGCGAATTGGGGACGTATTCTGGGCGCAGCAGGCCGCAGTGGCGAACGTTTGAATATGTCGCGCGTGAAAGTGTCGATTGGCGGTCATGTGATTTGCAAGAATGGTGAGCAGTTGAAGAATTATGATGAAACCCCCGTTGCCAAATATATGAAGGGACGTGCGGTGCATATCGAACTGGATGTCGGGATTGCAAAAGGCAAAGCTTGTGTGTGGACTTGCGATTTGACGCATGGCTATATCGACATCAACGGCAGCTATCGTAGCTAAGCATGTCTTGCATTGATGTTACATTGCCGCCGCCACCAAAACCCGCAAAGCTGGTGTTGGTGGTTGCGGTTGCGCTTTTAGACGTGGATGGCCGCGTATTGATTGCCCAACGCCCCGCAGGAAAAGAAATGGCGGGCTTATGGGAATTTCCGGGCGGTAAGGTCAATGATCTGGAAACGCCGGAGATGGCACTGTGCCGCGAATTACGGGAAGAATTGAATATCGAAACATCGCCAAGCTGCCTATATCCGCTCACCTTTGCCAGCCATGCTTACGAGAAATTCCATTTGCTGATGCCACTATATGTGTGCCGCATGTGGCGTGGAACGCCGCAATCGGTCGAAGGGCAGAAGCTGCAATGGGTGCGTATCAATCAATTAGATGAATTCGAGATGCCGCCAGCCGATGTGCCATTGATTGCGGCATTACGCGACAAGCTGTAACTGAGCAGCGCAAGCATCACTGCGGTTGCGATATGCCCAGATAGCCACCATGCTTGCAGCAACGAGAACGTAGTGCTCAGCATCATCAAGCTACAAAAGGCAGCAGCGACGATATAAGGCTGCGCGGTTTCATGCGCGTTATAGACACGGTAGGTCAGAATTAATAATAACCCGCCCCACAGCAATGCGCCGACCATCCCAAAATCGAGCCAGATTTGTAAAAAGATATTATGCGGGTGATGGCTCACCACCGTCACGCCCGGTTCAAAAAAACCACTGCCGGTTCCGGTATCGGTTTCCAGTCCTTTGGATGCATCGATGCCATGACCGAATAGCGGTTCTTCCAAAATATGCTGTGAGGTGAAAGTCCAGATTTTGATACGCGCGAGTGCTGAATCAAACAGTTGCCCTGTGATTTCCTGCGGGATAAGTGGAAGCAGGGTGGAGATGGGCACAATAAAAAAGCACCCAAGGCCAATCATGGTCACAAGTGCCCAGCGCGCCAAAACAGGCTGGAAATAGGCGAAAAACAGAATGCCTGTGCCCACTACCATGCCCAGCATGGAGGAGCGGTTGGTCAAAAATGCGCTCACGCACAAAAATCCAATTACCGACAATACGCTCAATACCGTCTTACCCTTGGTCTTGAGCCATAATGCGAATGGCCAGATGGATAACGCAAACAGTGCCGCCATGCGTTTTGATACATTCTCGTTCACAGGTGTTACTGCATCCAGATGTTCATACCAGCGATGGATGGGGTGATTATAAAAGATTTCAACGCACAACAATGCAAAGCCAATGCACCAGCTGGCAATGAATAATTTAATCAGCACATTTAGTGCTTCCGCTTTGATGAAGGGTAGAGTTACAAAAATGACTGTGCAGCAAACGGAAATATAAAATACGCTAAATGCCGTATGCCATGCTTTGTCATTGGGGCTCCATGCGGCGCTGATGCAGGTATAAAGCACGGCGCAGCCCAACAAGATAAAGCTGTGCTTATTGATGTTTTGAATGATTTCTGACCAATGCTTCACCAGTTTTGGCAGTAACACCAACGCAGAATAAATAATCAGCGCCATCATCCCGCGCGGCATCAGTGCCATGAATGGCCCAAACATCAAAACGGGGATGCACAGCAACATGGTGGTGATGGAAAAGTTTTTTATCATTTTTTGCTGTTATACAAGTCGAGTGCGGATTGAAGAATGTGGTGCGCCGCCAATTTATCAATCACCGCATCGCGGCGTTTATGGCGAAGCTTTGCCTCATCGCTTAAAAAATCGCGCATCGCGCTGGTCGACAATCGTTCATCGTAAAAACTAATCTGCGGCTCAGCAGTAAAACTTTTTTTAGCTTCTAGAATTTGTGCGGCAAATGTGCGAACTTTTTTTGCCATCACGCCTTCGGTTTCATCCATATTCAATGGCAAGCCGATGACCAACCCACCGGCATTCCGTTCTGTAAGTAGTTTGGCAAGGGCCGCGATGTCGTCAGCCAGCTTTCCGCGCTTAATCGTTAAAAGGGGGGAAGATTGCTTAAAGCCCGGGTCGCATACCGCAACACCAATGGTTTTGCTGCCCACATCCAGACCCAACAGGCATTGGCCTTTTTTAACGCGTTTCAGAATATGTGGCCACGGGTGAATAGACATTTGTCTTTCTTTGCATAAAAATGCTAAATCCTGAATACTAAATATCGCCTCTAACCCGTTACTTTTTCCTAAACCCTCCAAAGAACATCATGTCGATTGATAAAAACACCGTAGCCCGCATTGCAAACCTTGCCCGCATCCGTCTGACCGAGGACGAGCAAGCCACTATGACCAAAGAATTCCAAGCTATTCTCGGTTGGATTGACCAGTTGCAGGAAGTGAATACCGATGATATTCCGCCGCTGACCTCGGTGGTGGAAGTGACTTTGCCGCTGCGCGAAGACAAGGTGACGGATGGCGGTTACGCCGAAAAAGTATTAGCCAATGCGCCCAAACAGGCAGCAGGCTTTTTTGTTGTTCCTAAAGTTATCGAATAAATCAGGATAAAATAAAAGATGTCATCACTTATTGAACTTACATTGGCGCAAGCGCTTGATGGTTTGAAGACCAAGAAATTCACCGCGACTGAATTGACGCAGGAATATATCAAGGCGACCGAAACATGTCGTGGCCTTAACGCCTATATTGTTGAAACGCCGGAGCTTGCGTTGAAGCAAGCGAAGGAATCCGACGCGCGTTATGCAAACGGCACCGCAAAGCCATTGGATGGAATGCCGCTGGGCATCAAGGATTTGTTCTGCACTGATAATGTACAGACAACCGCAGGCAGTAATATTTTGCGTGGCTTTAAACCACAATATGAATCCACCGTGACCAGCCAGTTATTCCGCGATGGCGCGGTGATGCTGGGTAAGCTGAACCTTGATGAATTCGCGATGGGTTCGGCCAACATCACCTCAGCTTATGGTAACGTAATCAATCCATGGAGTGGCGCTGATCCAGCGAACGCTGCACGTAAACTTGTTCCTGGTGGTTCCAGTGGTGGTAGTGCGGCGGCAGTTGCTGCGCGTTGCGCCATTGCAGCAACCGGAACTGATACGGGTGGTTCCATCCGCCAGCCAGCAGCGTTCACGGGAATTACTGGTATCAAACCAACTTATGGTCGTTGTTCACGTTGGGGTATTGTTGCTTATGCTTCATCGCTTGACCAAGCAGGCCCCATGACACGTGATGTGCGTGATGCTGCCATCATGCTGCGTTCCATGGCGGGATATGATGCGAAGGATTCAACATCCGTTAATCGTCCCGTCCCAAATTATCTGGATGCGATTGAAGGTGGTATTGCTGGGTTACGGATTGGCATTCCAAAAGAATATCGCGTGGATGGTATGCCAGCAGAAATTGAAACGCTGTGGCAGCAAGGCATTAAGATGCTGCAAGATGCTGGTGCAGAAATCGTTGATATTTCATTGCCGCATACCAAATATGCTCTGGCCACCTATTATATCGTGGCGACGGCTGAATGTTCATCCAACCTTGCACGTTATGATGGTGTGCGGTTTGGTCAACGTGAAATGGGCAAGAACCTGAACGAAATGTATGAGAATACACGTGCCAAGGGTTTTGGCGCAGAAGTTCGCCGCCGTATCATGCTTGGCACCTATGTATTATCCGCGGGCTATTACGATGCGTATTATCTAAAAGGCCAAAAAGTCCGCAATGCGATTGCACGCGATTTCGGTCAGGCCTTTAAACAATGCGATGCGATTTTAACGCCAACCGCGCCATCGGATGCATTCGCAATCGGCGAAAAGCAAGATGACCCGATCAAGATGTGGCTCAACGACGTATTCACGGTTCCAGTGAACTTGGCAGGCTTACCCGCGATGTCGCTGCCTGTTGGTCTCAGTGCGAATAAATTGCCGCTGGGCCTGCAAATCATCGGTCGTCCATTTGATGAATCAACCGTGCTGGGCATTGGTGCAGCGCTTGAAGCTGCCGCAGGCTTTAAAGCCGTGCCGCCATTTCACGCATAAAGTTTAGGAATACGAACATGACTGCAAACAAGAATTTACTTAAAGGCGAAACAGGCGATTGGGAAGTGGTTATCGGCATGGAAGTTCATGCACAGGTGCTGTCTGAATCAAAATTATTTTCCGGCGCTGCTACCGCATTCGGCGCGGAGCCAAACGCGCAGGTCAGTTTTGTGGATGCCGCCATGCCCGGCATGTTGCCTGTGATTAACAAAAAATGTGTGGAGCAAGCGGTGCGTACCGGTTTTGGTATCAACGCCCAAATCAATCTGCATTCGGTGTTTGACCGCAAAAATTATTTCTATGCCGATTTGCCAAGCGGTTATCAGATTAGCCAGTTCAAGGACCCCATCGTGGGCAAAGGGCATCTTGTACTTGATATGCCTGATGGTTCTACGCGTACGATTGGCATCACCCGTTTACATCTGGAGCAGGATGCAGGGAAGAGTTTGCACGACCAGAACCCAACGGAATCCTATATCGATCTAAACCGCTCCGGCGTTGCGTTGATGGAAATCGTATCGGAACCCGATTTGCGTTCTTCGGAAGAAGCAGGATTGTATCTCAAAAAACTCCGCACCATTTTGCGCTACCTTGGCACATGCGATGGTAATATGGATGAAGGCAGCATGCGCGCCGACGTGAATGTGTCTGTTCGTAAGCCGGGCGACCCACTTGGCACGCGCTGCGAAATCAAGAACGTCAATTCCATGCGCTTTGTCGTACAGGCGGTGGAATATGAAGCGCGCCGCCAGATTGAAATCATCGAAGCGGGCGGCGTGATTAAACAAGAAACACGCTTATTTGATAACGCAAAAGGTGAAACCCGTTCCATGCGTTCCAAAGAAGAAGCGCACGATTACCGCTATTTCCCAGATCCTGATTTGTTGCCGCTCATCCTTGATGAAGCATGGGTCAATCATATCAAAGCAACATTGCCTGAATTGCCGGATGACCGCAAAAACCGCTACATCAATGATTTCGGGTTAAGCGCGTATGATGCTGGCGTATTGGTTGCCGAAAAAGATACTGCTGTATATTTCGAAAACGCTGCCAAAGGCCGCGAAGGAAAGCTGGCGGCGAATTGGGTGATGGGCGAATTATTCGGCGCATTGAATAAAGAAAACAAAACCATTCCAGAAAGCCCCGTTTCGGCTGAAGCGCTTGGTGGCCTTTTGGATTTAATCATGAATGGCACCATTTCCGGCCGCACGGCAAAGGAAGTGTTTGAAGAAATGTATGCGTCAGGTAAACCTGCCGCAAATATCGTTCAAGAAAAGGGTTTGCAACAAGTCAGCGATGTCGGCGCATTGGAAAAAGCGATTGATGATGTGATTGCCCAAAACCCCGATAAGGTTACGGAGTATCGCGGTGGTAAGGATAAACTGTTCGGCTTCTTTGTGGGTCAGGTGATGAAGAATACGGGCGGCAAAGCCAATCCTGGACTCGTCAATGATCTATTGAAGAAGAAGCTTGCAGGTTAACGTTTTTCGGCTTCTTCGATTTGTTGTTGGGTCATGTGGGCGCGGACGTAATTCATATCCTGTATCGCTTGCGGATAGCCTTGTAGCGCCGCGCGTTTAATCCAGTAATATGATTGCCCCCAATCTTGTACTGCCCCATCTTTGCCATCGCCATACATAACGCCCAGATAATCTTGCGCTAATGCATAACCGGCTTGTGCGGATTGTTTGATGAGTTCGAATGCGGCGGCTGTTTTCACACCATCGCCAAGCCCGTTAAAATACATATACGCCAAATCATGCTGTGCAACCGCATTGCCGCGTTCGGCAGCTAGTTTAAAATGCATAACGGCCTTTGCATCGTCCTTGGGTTGGCTTGTTCCTTTAAAGTAGGCAACACCAGCCAGATAATCTGCATCCTGAAATTCGGATGCAAACCGCGAAAGATACGCCGCCAGTTGTGGCGGTTTACCTGGTTCTAAAATTACACGGCTTGATACCTTCCATGGAATTCCATACCGCCCGTTTTTGTAAGTGACGATGGCTTTTGCTCGTCCTGGTTCCATTTTGTGATATTCGTTTTGTGAAATGCGGAGATTTTCGGTTTTATCAATATTTAGAAAACTGAATTGGCTTTCCACGCAGGAAGGGATGGTAGCAAAATAGCTACGGGTGGATTTGTTGGTTTGGTAGCTTTTCGAAATTACGGATTTTTCACATTGCTGTTCAGGAGATTCATCGAAAAACCCATTAGCGAAGTAAACCGATCCGAACGTAAATAATATGCCGGAGAGAAAGCAAATGAATGTTAACAACCATTTCTTCGGTGGGGCCTGTAACAGAGCCGACAACTGCAAGGCAAGTGCTTTGCTTTTTAAAAAGTCGGAAATGATATACCAAATGGGGCTGGTTATGACGCCAACGATAATAAGTGTCTCATATGTCCGTATCGGATTGTAAACAGTAAGGTTAACCACAAAGAATATGATTGGCACGATATAGGCCAACATAAGAAGAGCAGCCAATCCGATGTTGACGGGCTTGCGCGGAATGTTGGGGTCTGGAGTTGTAGTGGGGGAGGATTCAAGCGACATATAAGGTATGGTGCAAAAAAAAGGCCAGCGGAGGAGCTGGCCTTTTGTGTTTAGCTAAAAAGAAACTTATGCGTAGCTGCCAGCACTTTCCTGGAAGATACGGCGGCGGCGACCACGACGTGGTACTTCGCCAAGAATTTCGTCGTCATTGGTAGCGGCGCCACCAGTGAGTGCAGAAAGTTCGCACATTGCTTTTTGAAGAGCCACCTTTTCACGTAAATCGTCTCTGTCTTGCACGGTCATGCAGCTCAGCTTGATTTCGATCAGGTCAATTAATGACGTTACAGTTTGTCTTGATAGGGACATGGCCGCACCTTTTCCCATAAATGGTTGAAAATCATTTTCGTGTTCAATTTCTTGTTCAGCGAATGACATAGTTTTGCCAGAAATAGGTAAAAACTATCTAAAGTTTGAACTAAATTTCTGTAAAAAATCATTCTAAATCATATAGTTAATGCTTTGCTAACCAGCTAAGTCCTTGAGATGGCTCAAAGGTCATTTCCTGGTCGTATCAACTCGCAAATTATTTTTGAAAAAAATAAAAATCTTCGGCGCATTCCGACTCAAAAACAGAATCACGGCGCCTTGCCGTATGATTTTATGAAATACCGTTTCGGTATTGCTTTAACTGCATATCCCGCGCGGAAAATGTTAAACATTTGGTAGCAACTGGAGTCATAAACTATTAAGTAATTAGAGGCGTTTCCTGCCTGATTTGCTGCTTTATTTACCTGCGTCGTTCTCTTCTTATCTATGTATCCTTAAATGACCACCTTGACTGCTCAATTTGACAACACCGCCGCCGTTCAATTCTTTGATGGTGCACGTGAGTGGCCGCTGACAGAGGATGTGACCCTTGATGCAGGTGAAGTGAAACATATCACCACACTCGCCGTTCAAACGCTTCTTGCGCTGGAAAACTCGCTGCGCCAACAGGGGCATGCATTATGGGTCGTTAACCCATCTAAGGATTTTACTGAAACCCTGACCGATATGGGCCTTGCTGATATCCTTAAGCGGTGGAGCAAGGTATGAGCAAGACCGTACTAACAGTCGATGATTCAAAGATGATGCAGCACATGGTGGGTTTCACGCTCAAACAGGCTGGCTTTGATGTACGACAGGCATGCGATGGCCAAAACGCGCTCGATATGCTGGGCAGCGAAAAAGTTGATTGCATTCTTACCGATTTAAACATGCCTGGCATGGATAGCCTCGAATTCATTAAATATCTGCGCCAACACCCCGTGCATAAGATGACGCCGATTTTGATGCTGACGTCCGATAAGGACGAAATCAAGAAACAGGCTGGCAGAGATGCTGGCGCAACTGGCTGGCTGATGAAGCCGTTTAATACCGACAAGCTGGTAAATACGATTAAAAAAGTAACCTTATAAAATAATTGTGTGATGCAGGTGATTACTCGTGGATGATCAGTTAGAAGATTTCAAAAAAACATTCTTTGAAGAATCCACCGATTTGCTCGGCATGGCCGAAATGCATTTGATGGATTTATCTATCACCGAACCCAGCGCCGAAAGTTTGGGCGCGATTTTCCGTTCCGTGCATTCGATTAAAGGCGGGGCGGGTGCATTTGGCATGGAACGCCTTGTGAAATTCACCCACAGCTTTGAAGGCGTGCTTGATGCGTTACGCAGTGGAAAAATCTCCATCGACAAATCACGCCACGATTTGTTGATGAAGGGTTTTGACGTCGTGTCCGACCTTGTGCGTGAAGCAAAGGGCGATGTGCAGTTACCTGCCGACCGCGAATCCACAGTATTGGCAGGCCTTAATGACTGGTGGCCGCAGGATCATGGCGGTTCTGGCGGTGGCAGTGCAGCCAAGCCTGTAGCAGCCAAGAAAATACAGAAATTCATCGTGCGCTTTAAGCCTCTGCGTACGTTGTATGCAAAAGCGAACGAACCCTTACTCATCCTTCGCCAAATTAAGAACCTTGGCAGTGCCATTATCGCATGTACTACAGGCGGCGTTCCGACGTTAGATCGCTTTGATCCTGAAGAAGCCTATATTGGCTGGATCATCCAGATTGAAACCGACATTGGCGAAACGGCCTTGATGGAAGTATTTGAATTCGTCGATGTGGATTCCGAACTTTCAGTTCAATTGCAACCCGAAGGCCCGCAAACCCTTGATCATTCCCCGTTTGCATCTGCAACACCTGCGGCTGCATCTGAAGACGCGCATCAGGAAGTTACAAAATCGGCCGATACTAAAGCTCCCGCAAAAGATGGTGCAGCAAAAGAAGAGAAGAGCGCCGCCGTTACATCCATCCGCGTTGATTTGGATAAGATTGATCGCTTGGTCAACATGGTTGGCGAAATCGTTATCACTCAGGCCATGGTCGCCGAACAGCTAAAGCAATTGAATATCGAGAATAAGAGCCTGATGAATGGACTTGAATCCATGCAGCAGCATACGCGCGAATTGCAGGACAGTGTTATGTCCATTCGTGCCCAGCCTGTGAAATCAGTATTCCAGCGCATGCCACGTTTGGTGCGCGAACTGGCTGGCACCCTTAATAAAGATGTGCGCTTGGTCACCGCGGGCGAAAACACCGAAGTCGATAAGACGGTGATTGAGCAGCTCAGCGATCCGCTTACCCATATGATCCGAAATTCGGTGGATCACGGGATTGAAATGCCCGATAAGCGTGAAGCCGCAGGCAAACCGCGCGAAGGAACCATTTTATTATCAGCCGAACATCGTTCTGGCCGCATTGTTATTCAAATCGTTGATGATGGTGGTGGTATCAACCGCGAACGCGTCAAACAGAAATGCATTGAAAAGGGCCTGATTAATCCTGACGCGCAATTAACGGATGAAGAAATAGACAACTTCATCTTTCTTCCCGGTTTTTCTACGGCAGAAAAAGTTTCCAACGTATCAGGTCGCGGCGTCGGCATGGACGTGGTGAAGAAGAACATTCAGGCGCTGGGTGGCCGCGTCAACGTCATCAATAAGCCGGGCCAAGGTTCGCGCTTCGTGTTGTCACTGCCCCTTACGCTCGCTGTGCTGGATGGCATGGTGGTGACAGTAGGGCAGGAACGCTATGTATTGCCGTTGACCAGTATCATCGAATTGCTGCGCCCGACCCCGGAAATGATTTCCAAACTGGTGACCCATGGCGATCTCATCCACATTCGCGGCGAATATATCCGTCTGCTATATGTGCATGATATATTCCATATTCGTGATGCTGTTACCAACCCTGCCGATGCATTGGTTGTATTGGTCGAAGTGGATGGCGGCCAGAAAGTCGGTCTTGTGGTTGATGAAGTCATTGGCCAGCAGCAGGTTGTTATTAAAAGCCTTGAATCAAACTACCGCCAGATTGAAGGCGTTTCGGCGGCCACCATCTTGGGCGATGGCCGCGTAGCACTCATTCTTGATGTGATTGGTCTTCGCCAAATCTTACTCGATAGATCTGCAACCAATCACACACGCACGTTAGAACCAGCTTCATAATCACGGAGAGAGCAATGGCAAATACCCCAGCACGAATTGGCGAAGACAGCAAAGGCGACGAAGGATTGGCGAATTTGCAATTCATCACCTTCCGCGTTGGCAAGGAAGAATATGGCGTGGATATCATGGCCGTGCGCGAGATTAAAGGCTGGTCGCCCGCCACGCGTCTTCCGAACTCTCCGCATTTTGTTCGCGGCGTTATTAATCTGCGCGGTCTGATGGTGCCGATTTATGATTTACGTGCGCGCTTTGGTGGCGGCGAAACCGAAATCACACGAACGCATGTGGTTATCATCGTCAAAGTAGGGGAACGTATGTTCGGCGTGTTGGTTGATGCCGTATCGGATATCCTGACCATCACCGAGGACCAGATTAAACCTGCCCCAGAAATGGATTCGACCGTAGATAGCGCTTATTTGCGCGGGCTTATTACCATTAAGGATCGGATGGTTGCGTTGCTGGTGCTTGAAAAGCTGTTCACATCAAACGAAGTGGACGAGGCCAAGCTAATCGCCGAAAGCGCAGCATAATCCTGTTTCGCTGCTTGCCATAATCTCCCGCTTGTCTTCAATTTTTACGCATGCCAGTCTGGTGCCCTAATATTAAATCCGACTGTAAGACTGCAAGTGAGTAATGAATTCAATGACCGCTAACCCAATCAAAGTCATTGTCGTTGATGACAGCGCCTTGATGCGCCAAATCCTCACGGAAATGTTGAATGCCGATGACATCAAAGTCATCGCTACCGCGCCGGATCCCATCGTCGCACGCGAACTCATTAAACAGCATAACCCCGATGTCGTGACGCTCGATATCGAAATGCCGAAGATGGACGGGTTAGAGTTCCTTGAACGTATTATGACATTGCGCCCGATGCCGGTGATTATGGTATCGACCCTGACGGCGCAGGGCGCCGAAAGCACCTTGCGCGCGCTTGAACTTGGCGCGGTGGATTATGTGGCTAAGCCAACGGGTGATTTGCAAAAGGAAATGGGAAGTCTGGGCGAGGAATTGCGTAGCAAAGTACGTGTCGCCGCCCAGGTGAAGGTACGTGCGTATGTCATGCCTGCCCGCAAACCTTATGTGAAAAAAGAATTACCGCCTGCGCCTGTTGTCACGCATTTGCAGCAACGCCTTATCGCAATTGGTGCTTCCACCGGCGGCGTCGAAGCCATTACGGAAGTGTTAAGCGGCATGCCACCGGAATCGCCTCCCATCATCATCACGCAACATATGCCGGAAAAATTCACAGCATCATTTGCACAACGTCTTAACAACGTGACACCTCTTCGTGTATCGGAAGCAAAGCATGGTGACCGTCTGGAACAGGGGCATGCTTATATCGCACCTGGCGGATTTCATCTGGAACTTGTCAAAGCCAGTAATGGCTTTGCATGTAAAGTGCATCAAGCTGATGCTGTATCGGGGCATCGTCCATCGGTGGATGTATTATTCCGTTCTGTTGCAAAACATGCTGGCCGTCAGGCCGTTGGTGTTATCCTGACCGGCATGGGCAGGGATGGCGCAGAAGGTTTGGCGGAAATGCGAAAAGCGGGCGCGCAAACCCTAGGGCAGGATGAGGCAAGCTGCGTTGTCTATGGCATGCCACGAGCTGCATTCGAACTTGGCGCGGTTGAAACACAGGTCGCGCTCAAAGATGTAAATAAGCAGCTTATAAAGCTGTTAAAGCTCAATTCAGCCCAATAATAAAATAGCCAAAACCAGCAAAACCCCGCCCCTTGTTTTTATGGGGTAGGCTTGCTACAAAACAGCGTATCCAAGGCCTTCACGGTCTTGGTTTTTTGATTGTGCGGACGGGTGGCCGAGTGGCCGAAGGCGGCGGTTTGCTAAACCGTTATAGGGGGTAAACCCTTATCGGAGGTTCGAATCCTCTCCCGTCCGCCAGTTTAATCCAAGGGCAAGCCCTTGGATTAAACTGGCGGCTGGCGTTGGTGAACGGACATCAGGTTCGACAATTTTCGGGAGCAGCGAAGCGCGACCAGAAAATTGCAACTTTGCGAGCGGGCTCGCCCCGCGCAGCAAAGTAATCCTCTCCTGCCTGCTATTTTTTACACAAGATAAATTCCTATAGAACTCACTGCTTGAACCTATGAACGATACCCAAAAATCCGTAGCCCAAAAGTGCATGAGTGCCGCTTATAATGGCACCATGAGCTTTCCTGAAATCGTTGGAATGCTCATTACGAACGGCTTTGAAAGTTATCATGTTGATTATTTGCGTGGTACAGCGACTTATTACCTGACAGATGGTGGTAATGTCGAACTAACTACCCCTCAACATCATGGGCTTGTCGCGAAAGCATTCAATGCTGCCACGGTACAATCCGCTATTAAAGAGGCGCAGCTTCAAGTTGAGGGATATACCTATCAGGGCTTCTGCGAAAAAATAATAAAGGCCGGGTGTGCGGGGTATATCGTATCATTCCTGGGCAAGCGCGTTGTCTATTTTGGACGCACCGCCGAAATGCATGTGGAGCATTTTCCTCAATAGATTGGTCAGCGTGAAACGCCTCTCTTGACGATTCTGCCATTTCAGAACACCGTTATTTTCATGAAACTCACAGCATACACCTTCGACCGTCAGCCCTTCGAAATCCGCCCTGCGCCGTTTGAACGCGATTGGATGGATGCAACCAAAGACCGTTATGCCTATCGCTGTTTGCCGCTCACCATCGCCAATACCCATGGCTGGGAGATTTTAACGCCAGCGAAGTTCGGCGCGGTGTGGGATGGCGGTGATGATATGAAATCCATCCAGCTGATTGAAGATCCGGTTATCAAAGCATGCGCCGTCAGCCATTTCGGATTTGGTATTTTGACCTTCCATATTACGGCGTTGTTCCGCACAGAACCCGGATTTGATTTGATGATCCAAGGGCCAGTTAATCAACCCAAGGACGGCATTGCGCCATTATCCGGTATCGTTGAAACGGATTGGTCGCCTTATACCTTTACCATGAACTGGAAATTCACACGCAAGAACGAACCCGTGTTCTTTGAAAAGGGGGAGCCTTTTTCACATATTTTCCCCGTACGCCGTGGTGATTTGGAAAATGTGGAACCGGAAATGCGCCCACTAAGCGATAATCCGCAATTAAAAAGCAATTACGATATATGGAATGCCAGTCGCAACAGCTTTAATGCCGATTTGAAAAAACCAGACAGCGAAGCGTATGCCGCAAAATGGCAAAAATTATATCAGCAAGGACTAATGCCGGATGGCAAACCACAAACGGCAACTGAACATCGCACGCGTCTGCGCTTAAAGCCGTTTAGCTGAAATAGATTAGTGGCCGATTTGATGTGTGCCGTTGAACATCGGATGATTGAATTCAGAGCCGCTGGGCGGCGAGCTGAATACATGCAATGGTAGCACCAATAATGCCTCGCCATCGGTTTCAAAATGGTGTGGGCACATCGGGTGCAGCACCAAGGACATGCCGGGAACTAATTCCTGTTTGCCTTGCATCTTGTCCATGCCGACGATGCAGCGGCCACGGCCTTCAAGCACATGCACGATACGTGCGGTTGAATGGATATGATGTGCTTGTTCGCTGGCATGCGGCGGCATGTGCAGCAATTGCAATGTTGGATCGCCAATGCGTTCCGGTGTGAAAATCTGGCGTGTGGAGCAACCGTTGATGTATGGCAAATGGGTGGAGCGACCAACCGTTACCGAACGCGCGGGTGGTGTGTAGCCGCGAATGACCGTTGCAATAATGGTAGATTGGAATGTGAAAGGGCCGGATTGAACATGTGCGATGCCGTTCTTGTCGTAGTAATAAACGCAATCGCCTTTTTCAACTTCCACGGCGTGGTTGCCGATATAGGTTTTATAAGTATACAAATCCGTGTCGCGTGATCCGCTGATAGCATTGATACCGACATTATAATATTCAACGCCAAATTTCTTGGCGAGTTCGCGCTGCTTTGAAGCTTCGGTATCTTGAATGACGCTAACGTTCATGTGAGTTCCGTCCATGGTTTTGGCAAGCCTTTCTTAACGAATAGGTAATACTTGGCATAAAATCCTAAACAATCCCTGAACGAGATAGGTCTAAATCTTCATTTTTTCTACTTCTAGGGCGATTAATTCGTTCGCTGCATCTAATTCACGCTCCCTGAGGAGTTTACGCACCTTATATTCAAGCCGATTCAAGTGGGAAATGACCATGCGGAACGACTCGTATTGCAGCCATAGCTTGGAAATGAGCGAGTCCGGAGTCAGCCCTTGTTCATCAGTTTCCAGCAAGGATAACAAGATGGTGCAATCATCGATGTTGCCCGTTTTGCGGTAGGTGTGGATTTCTTCTAGCACCAATACGTCAATCAACGGCTGGCCGATGGAATTATCAGTATATCTCGCTTTCTGCGTATTCATGACGGTGTTAAGCTGCCCCAGAATCTGGATTTGCTTAATGAAATAATCGCGCTCTCCCCAATTAAGCGGGAAGTCCCCTTCGATTGTATAGAACCCTTTTTGTACGGTGTACCCGATATTGCCTCTCGCAACCATATCGTTGAGTGGCATGGGGATCGCGCCGGTCACGCTGTACCATTTGATCTTGGGAATGGTGACAGGCTTGCTGTACAGGGTTTGCGGTGTCCAGTAAACGAGACGGTCTTGGAAAAGATAAATATATACACTCATCGGATGTACTCCACAGCTTGCTCTCTTGTCAGGTAGTTGTAATCGGTATCAACGGCTTCATAGAATTCGGAGCTGTACCAGATTTGATACAAACTTCCTACTTTGGGTTTATTGATGTAATTTGAAAAACCGGTTGCGCCAACGATGTAGTCTTTTGCCGCAAGTTTGTACGACATGAAGGTTTTGCCGATTTTCTTGTCGTGATTATCAAAGCTCCAGCGTTGCCATTCAGGCGTATCATAAAAGTGGCGTATTTTTGGAAAGCTGGCCTTTGGATCTTTCCAAGGTTTATGAGCCAGCAAACGGTACTTCACATGCTGCCATTTATTGGTAAAGTTGAACCACCAGATCCAGTCGAAGCTGGTCTTCAGCGGGAAGGGGCAGGCTGCCAAAGTCGGTTCATACCGCGCAATGAATGCCATGGGATCAATGGTTGGCCCGAATATTTTTGCATACACGCTCGGCATGATGTCTTGCCATGGCTTAAAGATGCCAGCATCACTGTGTAACATATTGATCACGCGGATGACATCGGAGCCGAATAGCTGGTCGCCATGCTCACCTGTGACCACATAGCCTTTCTCGCAATAATACTCGATATGGCGGAATGACGGCAGGATGCGGTCCTTAAATTTATCCGAGATGACATTCCATAATTCTGGAAATTCAATCGCGCTATGTTGGGATGCAAGAATATAAACGCGTTGCAGTTCCTGCGTTGACCATGTGCGTAGCATCGCAATTAATGTGGATGAGCTGTCGATGCCGCCGCTATACATCAAGTAGATGGGCGCATCCCATGATTTCATCGCTACAGCGTGTTCTTCGGCAACTTCACCAAAACTTTTGGTGGTAGATGGAAGCGCAAGAATATCGGCGACGGGTTCGCATTTCAGTGTGTAATCAAACGGATCAATGCCCCTAGTCACGCGATTGACCATTTGCGTGAACGGATAAAGCCGGGGGAATTCGGGCTTAAGGGGAAGGGTTTTTGCACCCGACATATTCAAATGAAGTAGAAGACCCATGATATCCAGACTAGAAGCGGGTGTGTGATGGGTGCACTGATAAAACCACCATCTGCATAATTATACATGTTCAAAATTCAAACACAATGCTGCCGCACGGGTGATTTGCACTTGCGCTGCAATGCTTCATGTAATGTGAGTGATGAATTATGCGGCAGGTTTGCGGCACAGAACAGTGTTGAAACACCATGCGGCGTCAATCACTTCTATATCGGTAAAGCCGATGGCATTCAATGCGGTTTGGTACCATGTGAGCGGGCGTGGTTCCAGTACGCCGACAAGCGAAGCTTCCTTTGCTTTGATGTCTTCTTCGCTTACGCCTTTGCTGCGTTTGAAATCCAGATACCGCAGATAGCTGGTGTGTGACCCTTGCATGCGATCGCTAAATATGAATAGTCCGCCGGGACATAATCCTTTGAAAATGTCGCGCATGTAATCTTCGCGCGTGGCAATGAAATGCAAGGTCCAGTTGGCAATCACCATATCGAAAGGTGCTTTGTCCAAGGGAAATTTTTCGGAGATGATAATCCTGTCAGGATGTGCGCTGGCAGCAGCCATGTGCTGTGATGATTCAACGCCCCATACATTGGTGAAGCCCGCATCCATCAACCGAGTAACGGTTCGGCCACGCGCGCTGCCAACGTCAATGATTTTTGCAGCTGGGTTTTGTGGGAACGATGTGCGCGCCAATTCAATGCATCGCCCAATCACTCCATCATAGTTGGGGATTTGACTTTGCGCGATATGATCGAAGTTAGCCGCGACTTTGGCATCGAATGTCCAGCGTGTCATGTGAGTGTCCACGATTCCGTATCGCCTGTTTGGGTCTGTAGATTTTCGGCTAGACTTTTAGCTTGCGCTTCGCTGCTGCGATCAAAGCGCATCAGGTAACGCACGGGTTGTCCCTTGCTCATCTCCACAATTGGGCGGTTATAAATATCTGGGCTGCCAAAAATGGGTGCGGGATTGATCATGCCTTTCGATCTAAATCCGAATTCAAGCATCAGCCATTCCATACCTTTTGGTGATACACGCGTGCCTCTACCGAGTAAGGAACTATGTTCCGTGGCAAGGTTGATGGTTTGATCATCAAGAAATTGAACGCCACAAAAATTTGGAAATTCTTGAATGATTGCTGTGTGTAATCCTTCGACAAGCAGGGTTGAGCCAGTAACCGCGCTGCTGAGTTTGAGAATGGAGAAGTAATCAACAAATGCGTATATAACCCCAAGAATGCAGACAATATCGAATTTTGGTAAGTCGGGCTGTGCGAGCCATTTCTCGATCGGCATTTGATGGATAGCGAATTTGCCAGGATGATATTTTCCCATCAATCGATTGGCGGCTTCTGCATACTCATGTTGTAATTCAACGCCAGTATAATGGGCCGCGCCATGCGACAATGCCCAGTGACCCGTTGCAGCAAGGCAGCATCCAAGATCAAGCACCGTTTTACCTTTCACAAAATGTGCAGGTAGCAGAGCGGTGTGTTTCGAAACCATTTGTTCGACTGAAACGGGGTTTCGTCCGCGAAAACGGCGATTGTCCTCTTCGATAAATTCAGGTGCGGATTCGTAGCAGTTCATGTGAAGATTCCGATAGGAAGGGTGAGAGGATAATTCTTGCGGGCTTACGTTAATACGTCGTTAACATTGTTAGCCAAAATACAATAAGTAATGCAGTCGCGATATAAAGAGGCCATAAAAAAACTGAAGCATAACCATTCGCGATGCTTGCCTTATTTTGCATTGCAAGACACTGAAACTTCTTAATAAACATCGATTTAAACAAAGTCTTAATACCACCCTAGTAAAGTACAGGCTGAATTCCAACGAATTTATCGGTTGATGTGGCGGCATGCAAAAAAGATTTATCAAGCGCACCAAGGCGAAACATAGACAGAAGTCAGCTGCTGCGTATGCGGTTGCGATTTCAGCGACGCTGTATTGCCCATTCTTTGCCAACGCAACAAGCGTGACGCAGGAGTGTAATTATTCATCAACTGGCGCTTCCTTCACTGTTGCCGGAGAAACGATGCCAGCTTGCCCTGTTGGTGTTGCTGGTCCTGGTATTTCTACTACAACGAATGCGCTTAGAGGCGGTCCAGGATATTATCCTGGTATTCGTATCCACTCCAATCCTGCACAGTCATTACCAATCTACATGATGGATGCTTCATCGGTTGTTGCATGCCGCTGGATTTCTTATTCTAGCTCCCCGGCATTCTTCGTGCCTATGTTAACACTGCAAGAATACCAGGCCTTCTTGAGTGTTGGCCCAACAAAAATTCCCGGCATCGGATTTGAAACCTGTTCTGTTCCATACAGTGTTATTCCCAGCTTGCCATCAACGCAGTCATTCCCACTGCCAGCCTTCTTAGGTAGTTCAAGCTGTAGTACAGCAACATTCACCTATAACCGTCCCAACGTGTATGGCAGAACCAGCGTATCAGCATATCCATCTACGCCGGATACGATTTCATTTACTTGCCGTGGTACCACCAACATGAAGTCCAGCATGCAATGGACTGCTGGCAATGTGGAATCGACAGGTGCTGGCACAACAGGCTGGACTCCAACAATTGGCTTCAGCCCTGACCTTGCGGTTAGCCCTAGTGCTAGCACAGTGTATCAGCCTGGTTATGCAGAAGATGGTCTGCCTGCGACAGTTACAATATATTGGTACATCAATCCAAATCCATCTGGCACTAATAGTTTATCGTGCACCACCAATATTCCTGGCATTAGCGGCGCTGGGTTGCCGCGATCGGGTTCCGCAACTGTAAATATATACGGTTATTCAACTTTCTCGCTCACCTGCTATGAAGGCTCGACACTGGTATCGTCAACATCAACCAATGTTGCATTCGTTGGTGCGCCACCAACACCTCCACCACCTCCACCTCCATGCTGTTACGGCGATGGTGGCGGATATTATGGCGGCGGCTAATATCGCGCATAAAATCCAGAGCTAACTAATTCAACTCCACTGTTAGACGAAATGATGCTTCGCTAATCGCGCTTGCATGCCCATTTAAATATTAAATAAATGTGCGACATAATTTTGCCAAGTAAATAGGGGATGATTATTGCATAACGTGTTGCAACTTGTTCGCATCTGGCATACTATACCGCCACGATAAAGAGCGATGCATCTGAACTTATATCGGTCTTTATACTCAACGCTTTCTACCCAACGAACGTCATGAGGGTTCCAATGAAAAAATTCCTAGTGCTCGCTTTCACATTTGCAATGTTTACTGCGCCAGCCTTTGCAGAAACAGCCGCAGCGCCCGCTGCAAAACCAGTAACGCCGCCTGTTGCTGGCACAACCGCTCCTAGTGCAGCGGCCGCAGCTGTACCGGCAGTGGGACAAGCCATGCCCGGCCAGCCTGCAGCCGCACCTAACACCGTTGCTCCGGCTGCCCCCGTTCTTAAAAGAGAAGAGCTTGATGATGAAGAGATCAAAGAAGTATTGAAAGATATCGTCATTCATAAGCATCCGGCCGATTTTGCAGGCGCGCAACAGCTCGCACTTCAAAACCGTCAAGAACGTATGGATATGTTGGTGAAGTCGACTGAATGCGTTCAAAAAGCAACCACGGTTGAAGATCTCTACACATGTCAGGCAGATGAACGCAAAAGTCTTGATAAGATATGGTTATCTTATTGCGATACTACGGTTTCGTTCCTTGGCGCAAAACGTGTAGGCCAGAAAAATAACAATCCGAATGGCAATGCAAATCTGGCAGCACGACCAAAAGTTTCCGAATGTGACCGTGCGATGTCGGCTGTCACAGGTCGTCCGCCTATTAAACAACAACCTGATCAAACGGATGTAACACCGTAACGATCCAAAGGGCTTTTTTGGAATGCGTTTGTTGAATTTAAAAGCGTTCCTGTGTGTAGTGTTTCTGGCTGCTTCTGCCCCAGCGTGGGCTGAAGCGCCAGTTGCAACACCAGAAGCTACCCCAACATACGCAACGGCACTTGAATCGTTGATGGCCGATGACGATGGCGTAATAACCACCAAGCGATTTCCAGATGTGGTGTTTGCATTATCTGATGAAGATAAAGCAAAGATGGATATTCCGCCTGCGATGTATGCCGATTTCTGGAAGAAATGGCATTTCGTTGGTGCGCGCTGGCGCCAGGATATCCATGAATTCCGTTTAACCTATGCCAATGATTTGGCATGGAAGACCCTAATCGAACAGCGCACCGATTATCCTGTTGGCGCGATGTTTGGCAAACTTGTCTATCCTGCTGAAGAAGATCTTGCATTACCCAGTAGTGTGATGCCATCGCGCTTTTTAAACCGGTTGATGGTGATGTTGTGGGATCCGAAAAACAAACGTACCTCAGCTGATGGTTGGACCTATTTACGCTTTATCAACCCTGATCCGCGTGCCCCGCAAGATCCTGCCAATACTGGCATTTGGGGTGTGATGTCGGATGCAGAAATCAAAGCATGTGTTGAATGTCATGCACGTGCATCTGACCGTGGCTTTGTATTCTCCCAGCCACAGTACCTGTTTTCTGAAAGCAAGGAAACGCCAGCCGTGAAAGATAAGAAGGTGTTGGCAAACCGCTTCAGTGAATCCATGAAGGATTTGGATACGAAGAAAGTGCCACGCATCGCGCTCAACCTGATTGAAAGCCTGCCCGAATGGAAAGGCCGTGCGCTGAAAGGATATGAAGGCGATTTCTTTGCGGGCGCACTTGGCGAAATGGGCCCCGTATTGGCCAAGATTGCTCAAAAAGATACGGGCTCGGTATTCCTTATATATGACCGTACTGACCCCGATACGCTGGAGCTTGCATCGAGCATTAAAAAACCAGGCTATGAGAAGTGCGTTGGCCTTGTCCGCTTGCGCGGATCGGCCGTGAATTTTGTCAAGGAACAAGGCGGCAAAAGACGCAAGCTTGAACAAAACGGAGATGCTGCGTATCCCGTTGTAGAAGATGATGGTGATGCTCTCATCAAGAAGGGACCGCAGGGCGTTGTGGTTCGTGACGTGTCAAAAGAATACAAGCCAGCTGCTATGCTTTATATTACATGCGGTGCGGACGGTATCAGCAGACAGCGTCTGCCGCTACTCTACACGGTCAAAGACAAGGATGGCTTGCCAAGCTATCGCTTTGCGCCTGCAGTTATTGAATAAACAATAACGCATTATTTCCTTGTTTTTATTTCAGGGTTTTTAAATATGCAATAATGTCGGCGCGACTTTCGGCTGTCGACACACCTGGATAAATCATCTTTGTTCCAGGTATAAAGTCTTTGGTGCTAATCAAAAAATTATTCAGGTTTTCTGCGTCCCAGATTTTATGGCTCATCGCCTGCATGGCTTGCGAATATTGGTAGTTTGATTTCGCTGCGAAATGTCGTCCATATATTCCATACAGATTTGGGCCAAACCGATTGGGCCCATCTTCATCAAAGGTGTGGCAATCATTGCACATATGAACAAGCGTATGACCGCGTTTTGGATCTGCATTTTTGATTAATTCATCCAGCGCGGCAAGTTGTTCGTTTTTTTGCTCATGTTCGCGCGCGCTATGGGCATCCTCGCCGTTTTTTATGTTATCGATATTTTTTTTATTAGAGTGTTCAAGCACAGGAAGTGGCGACTGTTTGTTTGTGGGTTGATTTGAAACCCACACAGCGGCGCTAATTGTAAGGGCAAGTGCAACGATAAAAAGCCATATGAAACGCGGATTTTGTGATGGCATAAGCGATTCCTGAAAGGATGATTTGGTAATGCAAAATTAACCTTAATTGCAAACACAGTAAATCCTATTTGCACGTAATCTCATTATGCAGTCCAAAGCAGCATCATTTAACGATACATGAAGAAGCAACGCGTGGATGATTCATGATTGATTATCAATGACATCGGATTTTATGACATTTGTTATCGCGTTAATTTGAGTTGTATTTTAACAAATTTGTAACCGTATCAATTAAGAAGTCGGAAATGCTTTTAACCTAAAGTGCATGGTGAATTCATATTCTTGTGGAGAGTCTATATGCATACCTTATTTGTCTTGCTTGCTTTGTGCTTCTCATTGGTGGGAACGCAAGCTCATGCTCAAACGACAGATTTAGATTGGGTATCCAAATGGGGTACGCTTAGTCTTACATCATCCGAAGATCCTGGCATCCCATCGGATCGCCATGGTATCAAGCGCGATATCAAAGCCGCTGTAATGGGCTGTAAGCCAGCACCACAAGATCCTAACTTTTCCAAGCTCAAAGGCTATGAAGTAGACTTTGACAGCGACGGGCTTATCGATGCCGTGATTGATCCTGTTGGTTACTTTGGCGGTGAAGCTCAATTATCTACCTGCCCAGTGCGTATTTGCCGTGAAGATGGGTGTAATCTCCCCGTATATCGCAACGAAGGTGACAGTCAAATTATCGAAGGCACCGCATCATCATCTGATCCTTGCCCAGCAACCGCTGCAGCGAATACCACATGTCGTAAGGAATGTAGCGCAACTGAACATCAATGCCCTGCATTGTTCAACCATGTGCGTAACGTTGCATGGTCAGGCTATGCGTTCAGCTCAACCTTCATTTCAGCAGATGCCTATATGGCTGCACGTGAAGCAAGCAAGAACAGCTTCCCAGACAAGCGTTATATCTATCGTGAAAAGTTGAACAACAATCCAGTGTTCCGCGTTGTTCGTGATCGCAGCTACTGTAATCTCGAAGAAATGGACGTAAATCATGATGGCGTAATTGCAACCAGTGAAACCTGCATCAAGTACATGCAGAACACTACCAGCAAGAGCCTTTGCTCAGGTGCTGATAGCTGTTTCGTTGATATGTATTACCCAACTGTGATTGTGAATGCGACAGATGACGCAGCTCGTTATATTGACAGTATTCTGTCATCGAACGTGGCTCGTGACTTCTTTGACGCAACCAAGTCAGTGACCGGTCGTGGCGCTACCAGTATTGATGGTATCGACATTAAAGGTCTTGGCTTCAAGCTCGCAAGCAACCATGGTCTTGCATCACAAATCCCTAACTTTGACGTAAACGCATCCGCTCAGGAATGTAAGGATGTGGCATACGATGAAGAAGTGTGTGATGGTACCTTTGGCCGCGCACCTGTGGGTGAGCAAGGCGCAAAATGCCATACCGAACGTAAGTACAAGAAGGTATGCACAGGCCCAGAAGCCAACCTGCAGTTCGTATGTAAGGAATACTACAATCGTTCCGACAAGGATATCTTTATCCCTGCGGAAACCGATGTGGAATATGTATCCTTCATCAACGCTGCAACCCGTGGAAGTATCCCTGATGTAAGCATCCGTGAATGTGAACGTAAGTTCACCCCATGGGTTGGCGTGACATCATGTGCTGGCGTAACCGTGGCATGTAACGAAGTGAAGAAGATTGCCGCAGAACGCTTCTGTATCCGTTCGACATCCTCGAAGGGTGCATGCAGTGAGTGTGCTGGCAAGGATACGCAGGTTATCGATGGGTTCAAAGATAGCTGCAGCTTCTCTGCCGAATGCCGTGGTGAAGCATGCCCAGAAGCACATAACTTCTGTGTAACCGCTGATACCAAGTTGCTCCTAGCTGATGGATCCGAAAAAGAAATCGGCGCTATCAAAGTAGGCGACATGGTAAAAGCCTTCGATAGCAAGCATCCACTTAAGGAACTTAAGGATGTCAAGGTGAAAGCCGTGATGATTACTGGTGAGAAACAAGTTATCTCGCTCAATGATCTCAAGATCACCTCGGTACATAAAGTAATCCTTGAAGGCGGTAAGGTAGTTGAAGCCAAAGACGTGAAGATTGGCGACAAGATCCTGAAAGCTGATGGTAAGGTAGTTGAAGTGAAAGAAATCACTGAAAACACCACTCCAACCACCGTATATAATATAGACGTAGAAGGAGCAGACGGTTATATTGCAGGTGGGTTACGAGTTCTGGATTATCCAGTGCCTGACAAAAAATAAACGTCGGCAACACTTTTCTAGACTTTAAACGAGGGACCCCAGTGTCCCTCGTTTTCTATTACGGGTTATCATTCAAGACTGCTCTAACATAAGGATTGTTCCATGAAGTACTCCTTAGCATTCGCTGCCATCCTTGGTTTCCTCTCCTTTGTTGCTTTGCCAGTTGTGGCTGCAGAACAGCCCTATTATGGGCCGGAAATCCGTTATAAGCCCGAGCAGCGTTTTGCAGTGCCAACCAACAAGGCAACTGGTTTGAACAACGCAAAGAATGTTGTGATTAAAGAAGTAACCTTGAGTGCCGTTCCGGAGTTCATCCGCATTCAGGCCGAAACCTTGGCCGAAACCTGCACCAAAGATGTCGAGAATAAAAAGCTATTGAAATTCTATCGCTATACGTCTGATGCAACCAGAGATAATTCGCTATCTGCCAGCTATCTGATTGACCTTGCAGGAGTAGCCGACAAGCCCCAGCAGGCATGCGTATTGGGCAATGCTTGTACCAAGGATGGTTGTATGCTCGTTGGTTATGGCTCTACCGCGTATGAAAAGTGGAGTCAGCATTTCATGTTCCGCCACAAATCCTGGGAACACAAAAACGTTGAGGACAGCAAACTTAAAACCATCCTCACCATTTTTGAACTAACCACCAAATGCAAAGGCGCAGCAGCTGAAGGCAAAAAGGAAGATGCCGGATGTGTTGTGAAGCGTGTGTGGCTGGAAAGCGGTTTTGTAGAATACAAGAATGGTGGCATGCTTGATAACGTAACGCCATTCATTGAAACCGCGCCGGAAGAAGCACCTGACGCAGTAGCACCTGAAGAAGCTCCAGCTGCTCCGGCAGATGCACCAGCAGATTCACCCGCCGCAGAGCCAACCGAATAATTAGTTGTTGAGCTTCATGCCCTGGACTAGCTTGCTGACATTATATTTGAACATCGCTTGATAGGTTGATGCAGGGCCATCCTTGGCTGATAGTGCGTCTGCATATAGCGGCGCACCAACAGTTACTTTAGCTTCATCAGCCAATTGCTTTACGACCTTTTCGCTTGCCATGTTTTCAACGAAGATGGCTTTCACGCCTTCTTGCTTTAGTTGGGTGATGAGCTGCTTCATGTCCTTCGCGCTTGGCTCGGCTTCGGTGCTGATGCCAACAGGGGCGGTGAAGGTCACTCCATATGCACCAGAAAAATATCCAAACGCATCATGTGATGTGATGACTTTACGCTTTCCTGCCGGAATCTGTGCAATTTCCGATTTTATCCAGCTATCTAATGCCGCCAGTTCCTTATCAACCGCTGCTGCGTTTGCTTTGTACTGTGCGGCGTGGGCTGCATCTGCTTCGCTTAATGCGGCTGCGATGTTCTTGATGTACAAACGACCATTGGTCAGGCTTTGCCATGCATGTGGGTCAGTAATGGTTTCGGTATGTGTGCCTTCTTCTTCGGTCATGGTGCGCGTGGTTGTTAAACCTTTACTTGCTACAACAATCTTACCTTTGTAATCAGCTGATGTGGTAAGGCGTTCCATCCATCCTTCAAAGCCAAGTCCATTGACGAAGACGATTGCTGCGCTGGCGACCTTCTTACCGTCCGCAGGCGTTGGTTGAAACACATGGGCATCGCCATCTGGCCCGACCAATGTTGCTACATCAACCAAATCACCACCAACTTGTTTGACCATATCGCCAAGAATGGAAAAACTGGCGACGACTTTGAGCGGAGCTGCGTGTGAGGGTAGGGCAAAAAAAGACAAAGTAAGTGCTATTGCGGCGAAGAGCTTACGCATGGACGTCTCCTTAACAGTTAGTTTTCAAGATGTTTGGCAGGGTAGTATCTGGCACGGACGCTGCCAAATCGTCCGAAGAGTAACGAGAAGATATAAACAAGTCCGGCGGTCAGAATAATCGCAGGGCCCGACGGTACATTTGCATAATAGGAGATAAGCAGGCCGATAAATCCCGAAGTCATGCCAATGCCGCATGCGGTAAGTGACAGCGACAGAAAATGCCGCGCCCAAAACCGCGATGCCGCCGCAGGCAACATCATCAAGCCAACCGCCATCAATGTACCCAGTGCCTGAAATCCAGCAATCAGATTGATGACTACCAACACCAAAAACAATAAATGATATAGTGAACCGAACCGGTTTACCGAACGCATGAAAATAGGGTCGAATGCTTCGGTAAGCATTGGGCGATAGAAGAGTGCAAATAACACCAATGTCACACTTGTCACGGAAGCCATTAATTCGAGAGACGCCTTGTCAATGGCCAGCACTGAACCAAATAACAAATGCACCAGATCAATCGTATTGCCATGCAATGAAATCAACAGCACACCGAGCGCAAGCGCGATGAGATAGAACGCAGCCAAGTTAGCGTCTTCACGCAAGATAGTGGTGCGTGTCACAACGCCAACGCAAAGCGCGACGACAATCCCGGCAACCAATCCACCAAGCCCCATCAACGGAACCGATAACCCGCCGATTAAAAATCCAACCGCGATACCCGGTAATACCGCGTGCGACATCGCTTCACCCATCAAGCTCATACGGCGAAGGATAAGCAATACGCCCAATGGCCCTGCGCCAAGAGAAAGGATGATGCAGCCGGTCAACGCACGGCGCATGAATACGTAATCAGTGAACGGGGATATGATGAGATTGATGAGTTCCATCATGCAGCCTCATCACGCATTGTATCACGGGTGCAGGCATGCGCATCATCATGCCAATGCTGCGAAAGATCTTGCGCGGCTGCTAAATTCTTATCGGTAAGTGCGGTGCCCGTCGGTCCCCATGCCACGATTTCGCGCGCTAAAATCAACGTATCCGGGAAGTGATGCTTCACTTGTTCCATATCATGCAGTACGGTTAAAACGGTTTTACCTTTTTTATGCCAGGCTTCAATAAGATGCAGCAAATCATGCGCGGTGCGCGTATCAATCGCAGAGAATGGTTCATCCAGTAGCAGAATATCGGCGTTTTGTAACATGAGCCGCGCGAATAATACGCGCTGGAATTGCCCAGATGATAATGCGCCAATGGAACGCTGTGCGAATGCTTCCATGCCAACTTCTTTAAGGGCGGCCATAGCTTGTTCGCGTTGCTTTAATGATACGCCACCAAAGACACCGCAGCTTGGCCAATGTCCCATCATCACCACATCATAAACTGAAAGCGGGAAGGAACGGTCAATCTCAGCAATTTGTGGCAGATAGCCGATATGTTTTTTATTCGTATCGGTGAAATTCAATTCGCCCGACATAGGTTTGATGAACCCGGCAATAGTTTTAAGCAATGTGCTTTTGCCACTGCCATTGGGGCCGATAACAGCGGTCAGACTGCCTTCATTAAACGTTCCTGAAACATGATGGATGGCGGGGTGGCGGTCATAGCCCGCGGTGATATTTTTTATCTGTATGGCCATGCTAATTCACCAAAAACCAGATGCATGCGATTAGCCCCGCAACCCATGCAAGCCGCGATAAGGCCGATACAGAAAGGGCGGTGGGTGTTGCCTTAAATGATGAATGTGAATGTCCCATGGCGATGGTGTAACACGGTTTTCTTATTGATACAATATATCATTTCATTTTTATTGTTTATAGATATAATGACGACATAATTAATGTGTAGGAGCGTTGCATGGATAAACATCATAAGCATAAGCGCGATAAACAGCATTTTATATCTGTCGTCACTGCCCTGATTAAGGGCAGAGGCGAACGCATGACTGATTTGCGTCTTGATGTGCTCAATCTTCTTTTGCAACAGACCAATCCTATCGGCGCGTATGATTTGCGTGACAAGCTGAACGCCCAAAAAGAGAAAGCCCGCGAAAAGAAGATTGAGCCAGCCAGCATCTATCGCTGCCTTGATTTTCTGGTATCGCTCGGCGTTGTTGTAAAACTGGAAAGCCAGAACGCATTCATATTATGTGAGCATGTCGGCGAGCAGCACCAGCATGTGCTCATGTTATGTAATGATTGCGGCGCAACTGCAGAACTGCACGACGATATCGCCGTACGCCGCCTTGATAAAAACGCCATTTCACTGGGCTTCACGCCGCAGCATCATGTGCTGGAAATCCACGGCACATGCCGCGCCTGCCAACTCTGATATGACAACCCCCATGCGCTTCATCGTTCTCCTGCTATTCCTGACGTTTCCCGCAATGCTGTCAGCGCATCCCCATGCATGGATATCGATGAAGACGGGGTTTGTATTCAATGCTAAGGGACAAATCACCGCGATAAAGGAACATTGGCGGTTTGATAAGATGTACACCGCTTTTGCCTTGCAGGACTTCGACCCTAATCGTAATGGCAAGTTGGACAAGGACGAATTGATGGAGCTCGCAAAAGAAAACTTAAAAGGATTGAAGGATTTCAATTATTTCACCGAGCTTGAAATGGATAATGGAAAACGTCTTACAACTGGCGAGCTGAGTGCGATGGACAGTTATTTGGAAAACGAACAAATCGCCATAGATTTTACGCTGCCCTTGACCGAACCGCTGGACATGTCCGTACATAAACTGACCTACCGTATTTATGACCCGACATATTACATCGATATGGGGCATTACGAAAAAGAACCTGTCCATTTCGAAGGGCCTGCGCCAAAAAACTGCACGTTTGAGGTCGCTCGCCCTGCAGTGGATTTGAGCTTAATTGCTGCGGCAGCATCACTTGATAAAAAAGCCACCGCGCCAAAAGATCTTGGCTATTCCTTTGCAGAAAAGGTCACGCTTACATGCAAATAAGCGACATCATCCAAGTCATTCAGGATGGCCAGCGTCTCTTTCACGATGCAATCGTCGATGATTTGAATTTGATAAAGGGTGGGGCATCGCTCCTTTCATCCTTCAGCTTGATGCTGGTCGGATTTCTATATGGTGTGTTCCATGCGGTGGGGCCGGGGCACGGCAAGGTGATTGTGTCCAGCTATATGCTCGCCAATGAAAGCAGTTTGAAGCGCGGCTTAATTATCGTGATGTTGTCGTCATTGATGCAGGCGGTGGTTGCCATCACGCTGGTCATCAGCTTTTTCTATATTTTAAATTTGGCCAGAGCAGAAGCCGAACGTCTTACCTCCATTCTGGAAATTGTCAGCTATGGCATACTTAGTTTACTAGGCGTTGGATTGATTATGCGTGGCGTAAAAGAGTTGCTAAATATAACCAAGAAAAAACATCATCATGGTCATCATCAAGACCATGGCGAATGTTGTGGCCATGCACATGGGCCGGATGCGACTGCGCTGGCTAAAAAGCAGGACTTGCCGTCGATGATAGCCATCATTGCTTCAATCGGCATCCGCCCCTGCACGGGCGCGGTGTTGCTGTTATTCCTTGCCTGCATGATGGGTGTGGTATGGCCGGGCATCTTCGCGATATTCACCATGGCACTTGGCACGGCGCTGACCACCAGCATCATCGCGGTTATTACCGTGAAATCGAAGAATGTAGCGCTGGGTTTTATCAAATCATCTGAACCCAAACTGCAACTTGCACATGGGTTGCTTAGTATCACGGGTGGGCTTATCGTGATTGTGATGTGTGCTAGTTTTATGATGGGTGCCGTAAATAATGCAACGCCAGCGCCAGACAGCAGCAAGAAAACATTGCCGCTTATGCGTTTTCCAAATCAGCGTTAGTGAAATTTATTTTAAACCGGCGATGCGTAACAAGCCGTTTTCCAAATCCGTTTTAAACAGATCGAGCGTATTGCGAACGCGTGCCGTTGTCATAATGCCGATGATGAATACGTCCATCTCTCGGGCTTTTTCCTTAATCTGCACATCTTCAATCAGTTTTTGATCAACTGCTTCACGCAGTACTTGTTCCAAAAAGCGAATGGCGTTTTCTAGTTTGCGTTCCACGGCTTGCCGCAGCGTTTCATCCTGCATGCTCATTTCACTGCCCAGCGCAGCATAGGGGCAACCGCAGACATGGCCGATAGCATCGAATTTGATTTTTTGCTGGTCGTAAATGAATTGCGCCATCATCTTGATTTTTTCTTTGGGCTTCACATCTGCGGTCAGTATTTTCTGAATATCTGGCTCCATTTGTTGCCAATGGTCATCCAGCGCTGCAATCGCCAGCGCATTCTTGCTGGGGAAGAAATGATAGAAGCTGCCTTTGTTAACGTTTGCGCGGCGGCAAATATCATCCACGCTCACACCGCTATAGCTATTCTGCCATATAAGGGTATGGGCTGCTTCAAGGAGCCTTGTACGTGTGTCTGCGCTTTGGGTTGCGGTGCTTGCTTGTGTCATCATAAAACGGTTTTCAGGTTTCCATCTAGGCTGGGTTGACTGATTAGTCAACAACCTCTATATACTATAGCTCATTTTGGAGAAACTAATGGTTGTATTCAATCGAAAAAACCTAATTTTGGCAACAATCGCGCTAATTGCCATATTTGTAAGCAGTAGACTTTTTGTCGCACATGCCGAAGGCCCCCCAGCCATGCCACCTCCGCCGCCAATTACGATGGCCGCAGTCCTTGAAAAGGATGTCACGGAGTGGAGCGAATTCTCCGGCCGCACCGAAGCGATGGATACGGTTGATGTAAAACCAAAAGTTTCAGGCACCATTGAAAAGGTACATTTCCAAGATGGCGCAATGGTTAAAAAGGGTGATGTGTTATTCACCATCGATCCACGACCATACAAAGCAGAATACGATCGTCTAACTGGCGCATTGTCTGCTGCTGAATCCGCCTTGGTCAATGCCAAGCAGGAAATCGTCAGAGCCAAGAATTTGATGGCAACCAAAGCAATTTCAAAACGTGAATATGATGAACGTGCCAGCGCATTGCGTATTGCTGAAGGTAATATGCGTGCCGCCAAAGGTGCTGTTGATTCAACCAAGCTGAATTTGGAATATACCGATGTGGTTGCGCCAATTTCAGGGAAAGTAGGCCGTGCCGAAATCACCGAAGGCAATACGGTAAACGCAGGTGGTTCAGCGCCGACTTTAACGCGTATTGTCGCGCTTTCGCCTATTTACATCAGCTTTGAAGTGGATGAACAAACCTTCCTGTCCCACATTCAAAACTATACGGCGGATGCTTTGAAACAAATTCCGGTACAGGTTGGGCTCGCTAATCAAAAAGACACACCAATCATAGCCAGCATCCATTCCTTCGATAACCAGTTGAATGTGTCATCCGGCACCATTCGTGTGCGCGCGATTAATGATAATGCCGATGGCAAACTCGTGCCGGGCTTGTTTGCACGTGTAAAGCTTGGAACACCAAAAGCTGAAACCCGTTTGCTGGTCAGTGAAAAAGCGATTGGCACCGACCAAAGTAAAAAATACGTATTTGTTGTGAATGATAAGAACATGGCCGAATACCGCGAAGTGACATTGGGCACCATTGTGGATGGCTTGCGCGTTGTGAATAGCGGTTTGAAGACAGGCGATAGGGTGATTGTGAATGGCCTGATGCGTGTTCGCCCCGGCGCACCCGTAACGCCTGAATTGGTGGATATGCAAACCGAAGGTGCAGCCAAACCAACTGGTGCAGCGGAACCGGCCGTGCCTCCTATTGAAGCAAAGCCCGAAGTTAAGCCCGGTGAAGCTAAAAAAGATGACGTACCTGTTCTTATCCCAGCAGAAAAAGAAACATTAAAAATCGAAGATGTTACGCCAAAAGTGGATCAACCGAAGAAGCAAGAGTAGCTTATGAATATCTCTAGTAAATTTATTGATAAGCCAATTCTTGCGTCGGTTTTATCACTCTTCATCTTCATCGCAGGGCTTATTTCGCTGCCGTTGATGCCGATTTCGGAATATCCTGAAGTTGCTCCTCCATCCGTTGTCGTGCGTGCTGCCTATCCGGGAGCAAACCCGAAAGTCATTTCCGAAACCGTTGCAGCGCCTTTGGAAGAAGCAATCAACGGCGTTGAAAACATGCTGTACATGTCATCGCAAGCAACGACCGATGGCAATGTCAATATCACCATCACCTTCAAGCTGGGGTCAAACGCTGACCAAGCACAGCAACTTGTTCAAAACCGTATTTCGCAAGCCTTGCCGCGCTTGCCTGATGTTGTGCGTAGTATTGGTGTGACTACAGTAAAAAGTTCGCCTGACTTGACGATGGTGGTGCATCTTTACTCGCCTAATGACCGTTACGATATGTTGTATCTGCGTAATTACGCATTACTCAACGTGAAGGATAGATTGGCGCGTATCGAAGGTGTTGGTCAGGCATTGTTATTCGGCGCAGGCGATTACGCGATGCGTGTATGGCTTGATCCACAAAAAGTCGCAGCGCGCGGCTTGAATGCCAGCGATGTTGTGAATGCCATTCGTGAACAGAATATCCAGGTTGCTGCAGGTATCATCGGTGGTTCGCCCGCCGCTAAAGACGTGCAATTCGAATTACCTGTGAACGCACAGGGTCGTTTGCAAACCATTGAAGAGTTCGGCGACATCATTTTAAAAGCAGCGCCCGATGGTTCTATCACATCACTAAAAGATGTGGCGCGTTTGGAATTGGGCGCATCGGAATATTCGCTTCGTTCATTGCTGAATAATAAAGCTGCTGTTGCCGTGCCGATTTTTCAGGCTCCTGGCGCCAATGCTATCGAAATCTCCGACCGCGTACGCGCGATGATGGACGAGTTGAAGCAGGATTTCCCCGAAGGGCTTGATTACAGCATTGTGTACGATCCAACGGTATTCGTGCGCCAATCCATTGAAAAAGTTATTCATACCCTGCTTGAAGCCGTGGCGCTTGTGGTGCTGGTGGTTATTATCTTTTTGCAAACATGGCGCGCATCTATCATTCCTTTGCTGGCGGTTCCTATCTCTATCATTGGTACGTTTGCGTTTATGCATTTATTCGGCTTCTCGATTAATGCGCTATCGCTGTTCGGGCTGGTGCTGTCCATCGGAATTGTTGTGGATGATGCGATTGTGGTCGTTGAAAACGTCGAGCGTAATATCGAAGCGGGGTTGAAACCGCGTGATGCTGCATTTCAGGCAATGAAGGAAGTGAGCGGGCCAATTATTGCTATCGCGCTCGTGCTATGCGCTGTATTCATTCCCATCGCCTTCATCAGTGGGCTGACAGGGCAGTTCTATCGCCAATTCGCATTGACCATCACCATCTCGACCGTGATTTCGGCGTTCAACTCCTTGACGCTTTCTCCTGCCTTGGCTGCATTGCTGTTAAAAGGCCATGATGAACCAAAGGATGCCTTGACCCGTTTCATGGATAAGGTGTTCGGGCCCTTCTTCAACTGGTTCAATAAATTCTTCCGTACCAGTTCTACAAATTATTCCAAGGGCGTTGCAAAAATCCTTGGCCGCAAGAGCATTGCGATGATGATTTACGGTGGCTTGATTGCGGCAACTTTCTTATTGTTCGGTTTGGTTCCTGCCGGTTATGTGCCATCGCAGGATAAGCAATATCTGGTTGCTTTTGCTCAGCTTCCGGGTGGGGCATCGCTGGAACGCAGCGATGAAGTCATCCGCACCATGTCCGATATCGCATTGAAAGAACCCGGCGTTGAAAGTTCCGTTGCATTTCCCGGTTTATCGATTGCAGGTTTCAGCAACAGCCCCAATGCTGGCATCGTGTTTGCGACCTTAAAGCCATTCGAAGAACGCACTACGCCAAATCTTTCCGGAGCGGCAATTGCTGCATCCCTTACACAGAAATTCGCAGGCATCAAAGATGCGTTCACTGCAATTTTCCCGCCGCCCCCTGTATCTGGCCTTGGCACGATTGGCGGCTTTAAATTGCAAATCGAAGATCGCGGTGATGCCGGATATGACGAATTGAATAATGTGTTAACTCAGGTGCAGAACAAGGCGCGTATGTCACCATTATTGGATCCTTGGAGTGTGTTCAGTTCCTATCAGATCAACGTGCCGCAATTGGATACCGAAGTGAACCGCGCTAAAGCGAAACAACTTGGCATCCCGCTGACCGAAGTATTCAACACCATGCAGATTTACATGGGTTCATTGTATATCAACGACTTCAATAAATTTGGGCGCACCTTCCGAGTGGTAGCGCAGGCCGATGCGCCATTCCGTGCACATCCAGATGATATTTTGCAGTTGAAAGTCCGCAATGGCAGCAATGAAATGGTGCCGCTTGGCGCGATGATGAAGGTAACAGAAACCTATGGTCCTGACCGTGCCATGCGTTACAACGCATTCCGTGCTGCTGATTTAAACGGCGGCCCACCACCTGGTGTGTCATCCGGCCAAGCACAAGCTGAAATGGAACGTATCCTGAAGGAAACGCTGCCAAAGGGCATGAGCTTTGAATGGACGGATTTGACCTATCAGCAAATTCTCGCTGGTAACACTGCCATGCTGGTATTCCCGATGTGTGTGTTATTCGTGTTCCTTGTACTTGCCGCGCAATATGAAAGCGTAAGTTTGCCTCTGGCGGTAATCTTAATTGTACCAATGTGTTTGCTGTGTGCCATCACTGGTGTGTGGATTATGGGTAAGGAGAATAATATCTTCACCCAAATCGGGTTCATCGTCCTTGTGGGGCTGTCGTGCAAGAACTCTATTCTGATTGTGGAGTTTGCGCGGGAATTGGAATTACAAGGCAAGAGCATCGTCGATGCCGCGATTGAAGCATGCCATCTGCGCCTTCGTCCGATTTTGATGACGTCATTCGCCTTCATCATGGGCGTAGTTCCGCTGGCGACTGCCACTGGCGCGGGCGCTGAAATGCGCCGTGATATGGGCGTTGCTGTGTTTTCAGGAATGCTGGGTGTGACCTTCTTTGGGCTGTTCCTGACGCCAGTGTTTTATGTTCTCATTCGCCAGCTTGTCACCCGACATAAAAAGCAAATCCCGACCCAAGGGGCTCACCATGAGTAAGGGTAATATGAATAAGCTAATCGTTACTGTGTCATCCTTGCTGCTCGCAAGCTGCAGCCTTGCCCCCGATCTGGTGATGCCTGATACAAAAACGCCCGCCGCGTTTAAGGAAGCCCCCAAAAGCGATGAGAAGATTACTGATGGTGCATGGGCGCCCGCACATCCAGACGCCGTTGCTGGCGGGGCATGGTGGAATGTATTTAATGACAAACAACTGGATGAGTTGATTAATGAAGCCAAAGCACAAAGCCCGACATTGGAAGCAGCCAAAGAACGTCTGGCCCAAGCGCGTGCGCGTTCCGGTATAGCAGACAGCGCATTATTGCCACGGCTAGATGTTGGCGCTGGCCCAACCATCGGTCAGCCATCTGCAGCATCGCTTGGCTTGCCACATGGCAGCATGCCGAAGACCTCCTATACCTACACGGCATCCGGCACCGTTTCATATGAAGCGGATTTATTCGGTAAGAACCGCGCCAATTCGAATGCCGCCGAATACAGCGCAGCAAGCGCCGAGGCAATTTACCAAGCCGCCATGCTATCACTCGAAGCAGACGTCGCGCAGGCCTATTACGCACTGCGTTCCCTTGACCGCGAACAGGAAATTCTTAACACCACGCAAAAACTGCGCGAAGAGACGCGTGATTTAACCAAACGCAGTTTGAAAATCGGTGACGTAAGTGAATTGGACGTAACGCGCGCTGAATCTGAATTAGCGCAAACCAAAGCTGACAGTCTGGAAGTTGGCCGCCGCCGCGCGGAAGCCGAACATAGTCTTGCATTATTATTAGGTAAGCCACCTGCAAGTCTCAACATGACAAAGAATGCTATATCCGGCATTCCGCCAACTGTTCCTGCTGGCGTACCATCCGAACTGCTTGAACGCCGTCCTGATATTCAGGCCGCGCAAAAGAAAATGGCCGCTGCGAATGAAGGCATCGGCGTTGCGCGTGCTGCATTCTTCCCTGTGCTTAACCTTACGGCATCGGGCGGGTTCCAATCGAACCAGCTTGGGCAGCTATTTGATTGGTCAAGCCGCACATGGTTATTGGGGCCTCTTGCCGGTACCATGTTGACCGCGCCGATATTCGATGCGGGTCAGAACATCGCCAACCTTGCCCTCAGCAAAGCCGAATTCCGCGAAGCCGTTGCCAATTACCGCCAAAGTGTATTGGTCGCGTTCAAGGAAGTGGAAGACCAGCTTAGTGGCCTTCGTTACCTGAAAGGTGAAGCCGAGGCACAAGCGGAAGGTGTTCGCGCGGCACGTAAAGCGTTCTCCATCGCCAAGACGCGTTACGAGAATGGCTATATCAGCTATCTGGAATTTATTGATGCACAACGTTCGTTGCTTGCAGCGGAACGCGGCGAAGCTCAGGTCTTGGGTGGTCGTTACATTACAACTGTGCAACTTATCCGTGCACTTGGCGGTTCGTGGAGTACGGCAGGGATGACAACCGCCGGTGCAACCCCACCGGCAGAGCGTGTGGCAGAACCCGTTGCAACACCAACGCCAACGGCCAAGCCGGTTGTTGATTCTACAAAACCTCGCACAAACAAAGCGTCCAAACGCCGCCGATAAGAGTTATATATTTGGTATTTTAGAGACTCTATACGCATAGCTTTTTTTCTCTTATCCTGCTGACGTAACTTAGCCTTTCGTCAGAGATATGCATTCGTGAGCTCTAATACCCCATCGCTTTTTCAACGCTTGAGCAAACCGTCAACGGACGATGATGTACCGTCGTTTCTACATGTGCCGTTGCTGCAACGTGCGCTTGCCAATCTTGACCCTGATTACAAACTCACCGCAGTTGAAAAACAGATCCGCCATAGCAGTGTGATGTTCGAATATCTGCATCGCCGTTTTGGCCGTGAAGCGGGTGCGCTTAACACCGTTTTGCTGACCGAAGATTTGTTGAAATGGTTATCGCAGCCCGCACCCGGTAATTACGCATTGCCGGTCACCAATTTCCTGTGGCTGATTATGCATTATGTCACGCCGTATGACCGCTTATGCGACATTAAAACCAAAAAAGGCATCGAGGATTTTTATACCGAAGTCGTTGGTAAATACTATATTGGCATGAATTTGCCATCACGTTTGTTGCCAGACGCCGTATTCGATGTTCTGGCGCAGGATTATCCCTGTGCCATTCCTGCGCCTGAACCCGCATTGCCGTTATCGCGCGGTCTTGCTTATATCTGGCACGAATTCATTCAAGAAGTTCCATTCGCGCCAGCTGATGCACAAGCGCGCATCACATTCTTCGTGCGCTTTTTGTTATTCGTACAAATGACAGAGATTGATTTGCGGCTGTTCAGCCCGCAATTGATCAAATATCTGAACGCGCCGATGTTCCCAAGCGATATGAACGATGTGTATGCTACGGGCTTGATCTATGAAGTGATGCGCCTTGCTGGCATGGGCGATATGGCGGGCTGGCAGAATAAAAGTCAGGTTACCGATAAAATCAGACGATTTTTCAACGGCCCATTTGCATCGCTCGCATTACCAAAATCAATCGGCGAACATCATTTGGCGATTGCTGCACAATTCGGCATGCCACAAAAAGCAGTGACGTTCTTAACGGGGGATAACAAGGCGCGCAAAAAATACATCATGGCGGATGAACCCGCCATTCCATATGACACTTCAAAGGCGTGGGTCAATACGATTGAAACGGGTGAACCCAACGCCATGTTCAACACCATTACGCGTCGCCTGGTACAGGCCATCCAAACTGCTAATGTACCGATGACAACCTTGTTGCCGCCCTATGAACCTTATGCATCGGTGACGAAGTCGAATAACCTTATCACCACGCCATGGGGCAAAGTTAATTTATTTCACGTGGATGCAGGCAAATGCGCGGATATGATGTTATCGCAAGGTTTGCCAACTATGAATGGCCGCACCAATATTGGTTACTGCACATGGGAAACCAGCAAGCTGCCACGCGCACATAAGGCTGGCGTGGATTTGCTCGATGAAATCTGGGTGCCAAGTGAATATGTGAAAAATATCTTCACTGCTGCAACCAGTAAACCTGTGCATGTCATGCCATATCCCGTGACGGTTGTCGCGCCAAGCCCAGATGTATCGCGCAAAACTTATGGCATTCCGGATGATGCATTTGTGTTCATCACAGCATTTGATTGTTTTGATTTAATGGCGCGTAAAAATCCGGTCGCTGCTGCATTGGCATTCCAACGTGCCTTTCCGAAAAATCCCAATGTGCGATTGCTCATAAAAACCCGCAATCTGGAGAAAGGGAATGCGCCTAAGGAACATGCGACGTTGGTGAAATTGCAGGAACTTTCGCAAAAAGACCCCCGTATTATCCTGTATCATAATAATCTTTATGATACGGATATGGCGTCTTTCCTAAATCTGGCTGATTGTTATATCAGTCTGCATCGTTCTTCGGCCTATGGCCGCACGATTATGGAAGCGATGCTGCTGGGTAAACCCGTGATTGTAACCAAAGGCACAGGCACAGCAGATTTTGCCAATGAACAAACTGCACTACTGGTGGACGCTGTGGATTGCAGCATTGTCTATGATGCGTATAAATATCTGGATCGCGAACGTGGCCATCGCTGGCTTGACCCAGACCCGATTGGGGCAGCCGATGCCATGAAACGTGTTGTGGATGATAAAGCATTCGCAGCAAGTATTGCCAAAGCGGGCAAAGCCTATATTGAAACCCATTACAATCCGGAAGTCACCGGCGCACGCATACGTAAACGGCTGGAATATTTAGTATCTGGGGAATTGGTGAAATGATTTCCGTAATTCTGTATGGCCGTAATGACAGTCACGGTTACAATCTGCATAAACGTGCCGCGATTAGTTTGAATTGCATCGCTGAAGTGTTGACGGATAAGGACGATGAAATCATCTTCATCGATTATAATACGCCCGATGATTTCATCACCTTCCCCGAAGCCATCGCCGATACGCTGACCGATCGTTGCAAGCAAATGCTACGCATCATCCGCGTACGCCCGGAACAGCATAATGCATACTTCAAATCATCAACCGATTTAGTGGCATTGGAACCCGTATCGCGCAATGTGGGCTTTCGTGCCAGTAACCCCAATAACCGCTGGATGTTATGCACCAATACCGACATGGTGTTTGCAACGCATGATGACAGTAAATCGCTATCGGATGTCGTGCGCGACTTGCCGGATGGCTTCTATGAACTCCCGCGCTATGAAATGCCCGATTTATTATGGGAAGGGTTAGACCGCAAAAACCCCAAAGAGAATATCAAGCGCATGAAAGAGTGGGGTATGCGTTACCATATCAACGAAATTCTGGAACGCGGTGAATTTGCATTATTTGATGCGCCGGGTGATTTCCAATTATTCCTTCGCAAAGATATCTTTGAGATGGACGGGTTCGATGAACGCTATAACCTTGGCTGGCATATGGACAGCAACATCTGCAAACGCTTCTACCTGAAATATGGTGTGACGTTATCTGCTGATAAGTTACTGGCGGGTTGGCATTGCAACCACACTCGCACGCTCAGTATCGCGCATGGCGCAGGCCGTAGATCCAATTCATGGGATGATGTGGTACTGCAAATCGTGCGCCCCGACGTGCCAGAACAGCGCGAAACATGGGGTTTGGTCAAAGAACCCTTGGAAGAAATTAGGTTAAATGACAACAAGCAAGGCGAAGTCTTGGGCTTTTTGAACAAGCTGTGTCCGACCGCATTGAAGGAGCCTTATCACTTTGCCAACCATTCAGGCGATTGGATACCGTGCCCGCCGGAACATCTCAAACCCTATATCGCTGACATCATCTATCCATTCCGCCGTACGAATGTCGCGGGGTATATGGGCTTTGATGTGGAACAGTTTGTAGCGTTTGTCGAAGTTTGGAAGGCGCTTGGCTTTACCGGAAAGATTTTGCTGATTGGCCGTGAACAGCGCGATGTGTTTGCACAAAAATCCGGCCTGACTGATTTGCAATGCATAACGCCAGAAGAAGCGGATGAACAATGCACGATCTTCATCGCGGGCTATCGCGTTTGGCACCAAGATACCTATCAGGTGGAGAAGGAAGAGAATGCGCGGCTGATTGTGCTGCTCGAACATATGTTACAATTGGAACAACAACGCGTCGCCATCCCCACGCATGCGCCGCGTAAATTCATCGTCACCAATGGTAACCAGTTCGAGATGTGCCGTTTGCTGCAGGCCTATACGAACATGCAGGAAACACCGTTTGGCACGCGAATCCGCCACGGCTATGTCGGCGCAGCTAAAAAGCCCAAATAAGCACCAAATCACTCCCGAATAATCAGGCGATTCTTGCATCCAAGGCTGTTTGGCAGCACATTAGAGCCATCTTGTTCTTGGAGTGCTATTCGTAATGTCGTCACTATCCCTATCCGTTATTGGTCTTGGAAAATTGGGTTCACCCTTTGCCGCTGTCATGGCTGCGAAAGGTTTCAATGTCACCGCCGTTGATAAAAACAAAAAATTCGTCATGGCTATTAATGGCGGGATTGCACCCGTGCCCGAACCGCAATTGCAGGAATACATCCGCAAAGCCAAACCACGATTGAAGGCGACGATGAATATGGAGGAGGCAGTCGTCAATTCCGATGTCACCTTCATCATCGTGCCAACCCCATCGGGTAAGGATGGCGTATTCAATAATTCATTCGTGCTCAGCGCCATCAAGGATATGGGGCCGGCGATTAAAAAGAAAAAGACACGCCACATCATCGTCGTCACATCAACTGTCATGCCAGGTTCTAGCGATGGCATCATTAGAGAGACAATCGAGAAAGCCACGGGCAAAATCGTTGGTGACACCATCGGATATTGCTATAACCCTGAATTCATTGCGCTTGGCAGCGTGATTGGCGATATGCTGGACCCAGACTTCATTTTAATTGGTGAATCTGATGCTAAATCCGGCAAAATCATCGGCGATATTTATAAAAAGACCTGCGGTAAGGACACCATTTTGCACCGTATGAACTGCGTGAATGCAGAATTGTCGAAACTTTCCATCAATACCTTCGTTACTGCAAAAATCTCCTATGCCAATATGCTCACCGACATTTGTGAACGTTTGCCGGGCGCCGATGTGGATGTGGTGACGGCAGCCGTTGGCGCGGATAGCCGCATTGGCAAAAAATATCTGAAAGGCGCGGTTGCATATGGCGGCCCATGTTTCCCGCGCGATAATATCGCGCTGTCGGTGATGGCGCGGAAATTGGGCGCACGGGTTGATTTGTCATTCGCAACGGACCGTATCAATGATTATCAAACCGAACGTCTTGGTAAGCGCATTGAAAAAATGTTCCCCGAAGGCGCGCATGTTGGTATCGCCGGCATGTCCTATAAGCCCGATACACCCGTGATTGAACGCAGTGCGGGTATGGCCCTCGCCAAACAATTGCTCAGCGATGGGTATAAGGTCTCAATTACTGACCCACTTGCTGCAAAAGCAGCAAAATCGGCTTTAAACGACAAAGTTTCGGTCGTGCCCGACATTAAGACATTGGCTGCAAAGGTCGATGTGTTGCTGGTGATGACAGCGTTAAGTGACTACCGCAAGTTAAACATTCCCAAACGTAAAAAGCCGTTGGTGATTGTTGATTGCTGGCGCATGTATGACGCGAACAAATTTGGAAAGAAAGCTGTGTTGCTGGCGCTTGGCCGTGGCAATAGTTTTGCAAAAAAGAAGCCAGAAAAAGAGAAGGTATAAGTATGACAATCAATTTAGCAAAAGAAGCCAAGAACGATGTGATTGTGGTCACAGGTGCAGGCGGATTTATCGGCGGACATCTGGTCGCCAGATTACGCGCGCAAGGCTTCACCAAAATCCGCGGCGTGGATGTAAAGCCACTCGCTGAATGGTATCAAAAATTCGATGATGTCGATAATCGCCAAGGCAATCTGAAAGAAATGCAAACCTGTTACGATGCGTGCAAAGGCGCACGTATTGTGTTCAATCTTGCCGCTGATATGGGCGGTATGTGGTTTATCGAACGGTTTAAGGCCGAATGCATGCTTTCCGTGCTGATTAGTACCAATATGTTATTGGCGGCGCGTGATAGCGGCGTTGACCGTTTCTTCTACGCATCCTCCGCCTGCGTCTATAACGCCGAAAAACAAAAACAAGCCGCCGTCACCCCGCTGCGCGAAGAAGATGCGTATCCGGCCTTGTGCGAAGATGGCTATGGCTGGGAAAAATTGTTCTCCGAACGTATGGCGCGCCATTTCATGGAAGATTATTTCATGACCACACGCGTGGCTCGCTTCCATAATGTCTATGGCCCGCAAGGCACCTATGATGGTGGCCGTGAAAAAGCACCTGCCGCCATCTGCCGTAAAATCGCGAATGCAAAAATCTCCGACCATCATGAAATTGACATCTGGGGCGATGGTGAACAAACCCGCAGCTTCATGTATATCGATGATTGTCTGGAAGGCAGCCTGCGTATCATGGAAAGTGATTGCAACGTGCCGCTTAACCTTGGTAGCGATGAATTGGTGACGATCAATCAAATGGTGTCCATCGTGGAAGGCATTGCAGGCATTAAGCTAAAACGCAATTACCAATTGGATGCACCGCAAGGTGTGCGTGGCCGTAACAGCGATAATACCAAGATTAAAAAGGAAATCGGCTGGGCGCCAAGCATCACATTGCAAGCTGGCCTTGAAAAAACCTATGCGTGGATTTACAGCGAGTTGAAGAAACCTGAAAGCGAACGCAAAGCAGCCTTTGTTGAAAAAACCGATGACCGCTATGCAGGCGATTTGGGAATGTCAGCTTTGGCGGGCTTGCCAAAAGACATTCCAGCGATGGGTCTGTTCAAATCGGATGATAAGGCGAAGAAATTCGTCTAGTGCGCGATAGCTGTCACGCACACATGCCAGCCAAAGCGTTTTTCAAGCCAGCGGAATAATGCCTTTGGCATCCACGCGAAATACCATTCATAGCGGTAGATGTATTTCACGTAATCAGGAATGAAATACGGAAAGATGTGATCGACGAAGATGTCTTTCACTTCAAAGCCCTGCTTTTCCACATATTCGGTTAAGCCTTTCTTGGTATAGACATAGGTCACGGGGCAGCCCGTTTGGGCTTCGGAATGCTTGGCAATCAAGGCTTCGGTCTTATCAAACCGGAAGCCTTCCTGCGCCAATATCCAAAACACTTTCCACGACCACTTATAATACATCATGATTTTGATTTCAGTGCCGGGTTTTGCGTATTTGCGGATTTCTGCAAGTGCAACATCAGGATGTGGCGTGTGATGCAACACGCCGAATGAATAAATCAAGTCATAGGCTTGGGCGGGAACCGTTTTGCTCAGTTCTTCGGAATTGCAATTATAGAATGTGATTTTATCGGAAAGCCCCAAAACCTCTGCGCGTTGCTTGGCCAGATTTAAACTCTCGGTTGATAAATCAACGGCAGTTACAGTCGCGCCGGCGCGTGCAAAATTAATGGTGTCAGTTCCAAGACCGCAACCGATCTCCAAAACCTTTTTGCCGTTCCAGCGTTCGAACTCGGCAAAGGCGGGGATGTGGGGCTCTACGAAATATTTCCGTGCCTCCACCTCGTCGAAATATTCTTTGGTGCCCACGGGCTTAGTGGAATGGCGGATATTGCATGGGCGTTTATCCCAATAGGATTTCACGTTTTCGATGGGTACTTTGGCAAAATCCATATTAGTCCTTTCTGGGACAAAACCTTTGGCCATAAAAGCGGGATAAGGGGTTGCAGCAAGCAACGGCAATACTATATGATTCTATAAGTATTTAAAAAATTAACAACAGTCATAAAGCCCCTAAATGAACCCGCTACAGCAAACCAATGAACTCTTTTTTAACCGTTCCGGAATGGATGAAGGGCGCGTCACGCGCCTTGTTCAGGATACGCTGAAAGGGCTGGATGACGGCGAATTATTCCTCGAATACGTGACCAGCGAAAATTTCGTATTCGATGACGGCAAATTGAAGATGACCAATGCCGATACGTCGCAAGGCTTTGGCCTGCGTGGTGTAGTGGGGGATGTCACGGGGCTTGCCCATGCCACTACATTGGATGAAGCCGCCATCAAGCGCGCCGCACAAACCGTGCAGGCTGTGAAAACTGGCCGTACGGGTACTGCGGCGATGGACCCCGCGCAAACCAATCGCCATTTATATGCCGATGCCAACCCACTTAATGCCATGGCATTTGAAGATAAAATCACGCTGCTGCAAGCGATGGATGCATATGCGCGCGGGAAAGACCCACGCGTATCGCAGGTTAGTGTGACGCTGGCAGGTTCGTGGCAAGCGGTGCAAATTATCCGTGCTTCAGGCCAACGTCTTGCGGATATTCGTCCGCTCGTGCGTTTGAATGTCAGCGTGATTATGCGTGATGGCACACGTCAGGAATCCGGATGGGCGGGCGGCGGCGGGCGTGAAGCCTATGCCCGTTTTGTTGATCCCAAATATTGGATGCCGATGGTGGATACTGCCGTGAAGATGGCAGAAACCAATCTGCGTTCTGTTGATGCGCCTGCGGGTGAAACCACGGTTGTGCTTGGGCCAGGTTGGCCAGGCGTATTGCTGCATGAAGCGATTGGGCATGGGTTAGAAGGCGATTTTAACCGCAAGAAAACATCCGTATTCACATCGTTGCTGGGCAGCCGTGTGGCAGCACCCGGTGTGACAGTTGTTGATGATGGCGCAATTGAAAACCGCCGTGGGTCGCTAACGATTGATGATGAAGGAACACCAACCCAGCGCACGGTATTGATTGAAGACGGTATTCTGGTCGGCTACATGCAGGACCGATTGAATGGCCGTTTGATGGGCACCGGTTCAACTGGTAATGGTCGCCGTCAGGGCTTTGCCCATAAACCGATGCCGCGCATGACCAACACGCATATGTTATCCGGCACCTATGCGCCGGAAGAAATCATCGCATCAGTGAAGAATGGAATTTACGCTGCACAATTTGGCGGCGGGCAGGTGGATATTACCTCCGGTAAATTCGTGTTCTCCGCACAGGAAGCCTATAAGATTGAAGATGGTAAAATCACCACGCCGATTAAAGGCGCAACCTTGATTGGCAGCGGCGCAGATGCATTGAAAAAAATCAGCATGGTCGGGAATGACAGCGCCTTGGATGGCGGTATCGGCACATGCGGCAAGGACGGCCAAAGTGTTCCTGTCGGTGTTGGCCAGCCCACGATGAAGATTGATTCAATGACCGTGGGCGGCGCCGCTGTTTAATAAAGAAAGCCTTTTGGCCCATTTAACAGTGCTTGGGCTTCCTTATACGTTATACGAGCATCCGGCGGTGTTCACGGTGGAGGAATCGCAGCAGCATTGCGCGCATATCCCCGGCGTGCATTGTAAAAATCTTTTTTTAAAGGATAAGAAAGACAAATTGTGGCTCGTCACTGCGCCCGATGAACGCAAGATTGACTTAAAAATCCTGCCGGAAAAGATTGGTGCCGCGCGCATATCGTTTGGTAATCCGCAATTGCTCATGGACGTGCTGGGTGTATTGCCGGGTTCGGTTACGCCGCTATCCGTCATCAATGATACGGCGTTGCGTGTTACGCCTGTATTAGATGCGTGGATGATGCAGCAGGAACGCATTAACTTCCATCCGCTCATCAACACGGCGACTGTGACCATGCAGCCAGCCGATTTGCTGCGCTTTATGCAGCACTCTGGACATGCCCCGATACAGGTCGAAATCTAAGGTTTTTTGGAAATTTTAGAATAGGTGGATGGTTTATCCAGCATATTCTGCTTTACCTTGTACATGACAAATTCATTTTCCATCATGATGGTCACGGGTTCAAGCCATTGTGGAACTTTGTCATGTGCCATGCGATAGCCAAGTGAAGTGTTCAGCAACTCTTTTTCATCAGGCGTTGTTTTTAGGCCATTTGCGGTCACGGTCAGCGAGATATTCTTGATATTGGGTCCGGAATCCAGCGTGCTTTCGTAATACGCGTCTTTGCATACCAATACATAATCCAGTGCCAACTTCTTGGCGATACGCCGCGCTGTAATATCGTCATGGGTGGAGCGGAAGAACATCACCATGTCCGCAATACCACGATCATTCCGGTGATACGGCGCAACGATGTAATGATGCTTGGTATAGAACATAAATTCGGGTGTGTAATCCATTTGCGCCATGATGGTTGCTGGCACGCGTTCCTCATCATACATGTCATGCAGATATGATATGACGCGCGTTCTGTCCTTGCACGGCATCGGGCCGCTGTTACCCAGATAGAACATGATATCGGGGTTCAGCTTGCTGCCTTGGATAATCGCTGGAATAATCAGCGTTGGTAACACAGTGAACGATAACACTACCAGCATTTCCCATGCAAAAAGCTGACGACCGGAATAATGCTTGGGTAGCGTTTTAAGATAAGTGATGAGCAGCCAGACAAGCGGCGGGATAGACAGCAATTGTGCATAGGTAATCAGGCGCACTTCCCAGAACATCGCAAGGCTCAGGAAGAATAGCGTGAAGAAGGTATAGAGCAGCCAAAGACGGCGCACGCGCTGTGATACACGCGGCTTGAACAATTGATAAAGGCTGGTGATGACTGCAATGGTTGGCGCGAACAAACGGGTAAAAAGATAATATATCGCGCCGCCAATTGCCTGATTTGGTGTAGATGAGAAGCTGTCGCCCAGCTTCATCCATGCTTCATAAAATGGGATTGCTTCGCGGATATTGGGGAAGAACACCTGATTGAGGATGGGATTCACCTTCGCATAGGGCCCCGCGATGAAATCGGGGAACTGCAGCAGGAATAAATTTAAATCTACCAGACTGGCGAATGCTGCGAATGCAAAAAGCAGCCAGCTATTCTTTGTCAGGCGCGAGCATAGGTAGAGAGCCGCAAAGAATCCCACCACATAGACCGCCAGCATCACATAAAAGAAGGAATAGCTGTCATATTCCGTTACCCAACGTGTGGCGGGTGTTTTGGCAATCAATAACACCAGAAAGCTGGTGACGAGCAGGGATGCGCCAAATATTACACCGTCAATGAATGCAGGACGCTTCGATACAATCATCAATAATGTCAGGCAGAAGCAAAAGCCCAGCAGCATCGGCAGTATTTCTGCCCCATTCCACATGGTGATGCCGATAGCGATGCCCGCCAAGATAGCCATATGCCATGAACGGATGCCCAGCACCATGCATTGCAATGCATAGAACGCAATACCTGCACCCATTAGAACATAGGCGTGGTGATCAACCCGCATGGGCGAGAATTGGAAGATGAGCTGGATGGAAAGCGGCACGATGAAACAGGCAAGTCCTGCATAGCCACGGCTTAATAATGGCCGTGCAAATCCGCGTACCAGTTTCAGCAACCAGAATAACAGAATGCACGGAATGATGAATGCCACCAGCATCGCCAGACTGGTACGCGGTGCATCCCATTGGAAAAAATGGCTTAGTGCTTCAAGGACAATCAGTAAGCCGGCAAGCGGTATATCCACCAGCCGCGCCCAATGCATGCTGATGACATGTTGCGGATAAAGCTGCGGCAAGCGCATATCGAACCAGCTTTGCCCGTCCAACCAGTTGAACACCTGCACAAAGCGGGTGTAATCATCGGTATCCGGCATGGTCCAATGATTGAAATGGCTGTTGGGATTGTAAACCGCCGAGATGATGACGTAGAGCAGCACCATCCAATGGGTGGTGCGAAACGGTGGACGAAACGCGTCTACGATGAAACGAAAGAGGGTTGTCGTCCAGGTCATGGGCACGTCATAAGTGGCACGTCATAAGTTAGCCAAGGTTTTCTGGAAAATTAAGTGCCTTGCGTTTCAATGCCGGGGGGGATGCTTGCGCTGCTCGATGGAACCGAACCGCTCTTGCTCGACACAGGTTTTGCAGGTGGCGGGTTGCTATTATCGCGGTTGATGTTTTCGCCGCGCAACAATGCCCGCACTTCATCACCGGATAATGTTTCATATTCAAGCAATGCCTTGGAGATTTTGTGCAAATCTTCCATATGCGTTGTTAAAATCTCGCGTGCCTTGCTTTCAGACCAATCAATCAGCTTGCGTACTTCTTCATCAATACGGCGATTGGTTTCTTCGGAAACGTTTTGCTGACGCGCAACCGAATGTCCCATGAACACTTCTTCTTCATTAGAGCTAAGGCGTACAGTGCCCAATGTCTCGTTCATGCCGAATTCAGTTACCATGCGCCGTGCAAGGCCAGTAGCACGTTCAATATCATTGGATGCGCCGGTGGTCACATGGTCGCCGCCGAAAATCAGCTCTTCGGCAACGCGGCCACCAAACAGGGAGGCGAGTTGTGATTTTAGCTGCAACTTCGACATCGAATAACGATCTTGTTCCGGTAAGCTCATGGTCACGCCAAGCGCGCGGCCACGGGGAATGATGGTAACCTTATGCAATGGGTCATGTTCCGGCATGTGAATGCCCACCAATGCGTGACCTACTTCGTGGTATGCCGTCAGTTTCTTTTCTTTCTCGGTCATTACCATCGAACGGCGTTCTGCGCCCATCATCACCTTATCCTTGGCGTGCTCCAATTCGGCCATGCCAATGGTGTTAAGGTTACGGCGGGCCGCCATCAATGCCGCTTCGTTCACAAGGTTCGCAAGGTCAGCACCCGAAAAGCCCGGTGTACCACGCGCGATTACGCGTGCATCCACATCAGCGGCCAATGGAACTTTACGCATATGCACGCGCAAAATTTTCTCGCGGCCTGAAATATCCGGATTTGGTACAACCACCTGACGATCAAAACGGCCGGGGCGTAGCAAAGCAGGATCAAGCACATCGGGGCGGTTGGTTGCCGCAATCAAGATTACACCTTCATTGGCCTCAAAGCCGTCCATTTCAACCAGTAACTGGTTGAGTGTTTGTTCGCGTTCATCGTTACCGCCGCCAACACCTGCGCCGCGTTTACGGCCCAATGCATCGATTTCGTCAATGAAGATAATACAAGGCGCATTCTTTTTGCCCTGTTCAAACATATCGCGCACGCGTGCAGCGCCAACACCCACGAACATTTCAACAAAGTCAGAACCGGAGATGGTGAAGAACGGCACATTCGCTTCGCCAGCAACCGCGCGTGCGATAAGTGTCTTACCAGTACCCGGGGGGCCAACCAACAACACGCCCTTGGGGATTTTACCGCCAAGACGTTGGAATTTTTGTGGCTCGCGCAGGAAATCTACGATTTCGGTCAGTTCTTGTTTGGCTTCATCAACGCCTGCAACATCTTCAAATACAACCTTGCCAGTTTTTTCGGTCAGCATACGTGCACGGCTTTTGCCAAAGCCCATCGCCTTGCCGCTGCCGGATTGCATCTGGCGCATAAAGAAAATCCACACGCCGATGAGCAGTAACATCGGGAACCAGCCGATGAGTACGCCTAAAATGCTTGGCTGATTGCCATCATCCGGCTGCGCGGTCACGCGCACATTTTTGTCCTTGAACACATCGGTCAGGCTGGTGTTTGGCGGAACATAGGTTGTAAAGGCTTGTCCATCAGCGCTGCGGCCATAAATGTACTGGCCTTTGATGGTGACATCGGCCACTTTCTTTTCGTCCACGCGGCTAAGGAAATCGCTGAACGCAATATTCGCACCAGCCACCACGGGCGATTGCGTTTGTGACACGTTGTAGATACCCATAAATACAACGGCCATCAAAACGAGAACCAAAATATTTTTGCCTATATTATTCAAGGGAAGACCTCAAGTTTGTGTGCGGGTTTGTGTGGGTGGTTTTTGAACACGTGCTGGTTATAGAGATATAGTGCCGATAAATGATTAAACAACATCAAACAAAGCAGGGTTAAGGCACGTTAAGTTAGCAAAACAGGGCAGGTATTAAAGCTTTGCGACAATAGCATTCTTTTTGGTAAAAAGATAGCTTTTGCAAGAGCTTGCGTCCCTGCATCTGCTGCAAAATCAGGCACGCTATGCAATTGATTATCCACATATAACGCAGGCAATGTCATGCGGTGTAATGCAGCGCACTCCGCGACCTGTTTGTACCCCATTTTTTCCAATTGTTCTCTGCTTGTTTCGCCAAGAGCCGCGATGGTTACATTTTTATCTAATAGTGCGGCCAATTTTTTTGAATTCATAACAATCTTAAATCGGTTATCCCACAACCTATCATGTTCAAAACGCATGGGTTTTGGTACTGCTGCATGTTCACGATAAAATTTAATCATCCCGAACTGTACGATGATGTGACACCCACATAAGGTTTGATGTGGCGCTTCTTTTGTTAAAAGAGTTTGTACCAGATATTCCGTGGATGCAGCTTTGGGTGCGTAATCTTCACCGCTCATGCATAACAGTATGCGGATTAGCACGCGGCGCATCATCTCATCGCCCAATGCCTTCCACGCCTTGAAATCCAGATGAATGTAACCAAGCGCATTAACAACGGCGTGTTGCTCTAACCATTCATTGGCCTGTGCTTCCAATGCCGCGCGTGCCATGCCCGCGCTGCGCGCTATATCGTATAAGCTGGCTGTTGTCATGCCTTCGGCGGCTAGTGGTTCGGCAAGTGCACGAAGACGCCCACGCAGATAAGCTGCTGAATCATTCGATGGGTCGCGCACAAATGCCCAGCCATTGGTGGCGCATGTAGCTTCCAATATATGTTTTTGTACCGGGAGCAGGGGACGAACAAGGGTCACGCCGTCTTGCACGCGCGTGCTAGGCATGGCCGCCAACCCGTCGACCCCGCTGCCTTTTAAAAAACGCATCAATACGGTTTCAGCTTGGTCATCCGCGTGATGGCCAAGGAATAGATATTCGATGTTCTGCTTGCGGCATGTATCCATCAATAACGCGTAACGCGCATTGCGTGCATGCTGGTGCAATGCGGATGACGGTGCTTTTTCTTTTTCCCACTTCAGCGTGGTATGTGCGATGTGCTTTGCATTGCACCATTGCGCTACCTGTGCGGCTTCGCTTGCGGATTCATCGCGCAGCTGATG
>CAZMQI010000010.1:0-57054 GCA_964568585.1 uncultured Rhodospirillales bacterium | reverse complement strand
TCTTATCCGTGCATTCTATTACACTGCCTTAGTTGAAGATCAGGAATACTCCCCCATCCGCCCCTTGGTGGATTGGCTGGATTACAATGGTTATTCCATGGTCACCAAACCAACCAAAGAATACACCGACGCATTTGGCCGCCGCAAAATCAAAGGCAATATGGATATCGAGCTCGCAATCGACGTGCTTGAAATGGCTGAAAAAGTTGACCACATCATCATCTTCTCCGGCGATGGCGATTTCCGCCGCCTCGTTGAAGCATGCCAACGCAAGGGCGTTCGCGTCAGCGTTGTATCCACCATGCGTTCGTCCCCACCGATGGTGGCTGATGAATTGCGCCGTGCCGCAGATAATTTCATTGAACTGGCAGAGCTTGCGAATTTAATCGCACGCGCTGGTGGTCAAAATGCTGCAGCGGGTCCCCAGCCGCATGGTAGCCGCAATGAACAGCCGTCACGCGAACCATCACCCATCCTCGATGAGTTGGATGAAGATAGCGATGATGCAGCTGATACTAATTCAGCGGTTGCTTAAGCGCTGTGGGCGCGTCCCCGAAATTTAATTTACTCTTTGTTGTACACCGCTATCCGCCATTTCCCGGCGGCAGCGAATATTATGTGCGCGATATGGCGGAAGCGGCAGTTGCCGCAGGTCACAGCGCAAGCGTTCTAACAGGCCAACATGACGGTGACCGGAACGGCGTTCATGTCACCAGTGACGGCGCTATCCTATCCAAAACATTCGATTTGATTATCGTGCATGGCGCGGATGTGGCGATACAGGATTTTGTTCTAAAGAACGCCGCAAAAATTCCATCGCCCATTTTGTATATGCTGATCCTGCCTTCCGAAACGCCAGTGGCACTGGAAGCATTGCACTCTGCGCGCTGGATGGCCTGTTCAACGCCAGCAGATTGGGCGCATGTAGAAAAACACAATGTCGCACACAAGGCTGTGGAAGTGCGTCATGGCATACGTGCTGATGAATCGATGGGGCGCGAAGGGTTTAGAGCTACATACAAGATCACAACGCCAAAAATGTTCTTATCCTGCGGCGGGTATTGGCCACACAAACAAATGCGTGAATTGGTAGAGGTATTCAACCAAACAGGCCTGACGGACACCACATTGGTTCTCACGGGATATGATAACCGTGCAAACGCCATGCCCGAAGCTTCCGAATTCGTAAAACCATTATTGCTCGATGATAAACAAACTGTCATGGATGCGATGCTGGAAGCAGACTTACTCATCCTGCATTCGGAAAAGGAAGGCTTTGGCCTCGTGCTGCTCGAAGCGATGCTCAATGAAACCCCATGGGCAGCGCGGCGCATTGCAGGCGCGGAATTGATGCAACAATTTGGCTTTACCTATACGAATGATACGGAATTGCTACATTTTATGCGCGACTTTAAGCGCGAAGCCGTTAAGATTAAAAAGGCTTACGAATATATCAGCAAGAACCATCTCATCGAACACACCCTTTCCGATATCCTAAAAGTCCTTTCATGATTATTGCCCCATGATTATAGACCTCGGTTCCGGCCCGCATCCCAAACCCGATGCAAATATCTGCGTCGATTTTCACCCATGGCCGCGCGTCAATGTGCAGCATGATTTACGAAAGCTTCCTTATCCTTTCGCCGATGACATGGCCGATAAGATTTATTTCGGCGATGTCATCGAACATCTTGATAAATTTATCGCGCCTGCGGTGCTTAAAGACATCCTGCGTATGTTGAAACCGGGCGGCGTTTTGGACATTACATGCCCCGATGCACGCTGGATTTGCGAGCGCGTTGCCAAAAATGATTGGGCAGAACAGGCAAATGTACCATGGCTAAATGCTACGGGTGATGCGTTTGAAGACGCGATGTCGTATTTGTTCGGCGGCTGGATGACCGAAAGCGAATATAAAATCCCTGGCATGGGCCATATCAATGGCTTTGATGAAACAAAGCTGAAACGCATGCTGCTGGAAGCGGGGTTTAAAACCGCGCAGCGTGTGGATGATACGCGCAACCCTTTACCGGCTCGTAATTCCATCCTTCGAATGTTGGCGACAAAGTAATGCAAGATTTAGTAATTGGTTCCATCACGGGTTATGATTTCGATGCGATAAAGCCGTGGGTTGTCTCGCTCGAACGTTCTGGCTTTTCGGGCATGAAGGCGATGTTGTGCTACAATATCAAACAACCCGTCATCAATGAATTGGCGTCACGCGGCTTCACTATTTTTGCGTTTGAACAGAATGACGAAGGTGTTGTTTACACCAAACCGTTCAATATCGTCGTCGAACGCTTCATGCATATGTGGTTGTTCCTGCAAGGCGCGAAGGAAAAATACAATCTGCGCTATGTCATTGCGCCCGATGTGCGCGATGTATTGTTCCAAGGCAATCCCAGCACGTGGATTGAACATAATATCGGTACCAAGAAAATCATCGCGCCGCAGGAATCTATTCCTTACGAGCATGAAGGCTGGGGCAAACAAAATCTGCTGCAATCCTATGGCGGCGACATCTATTCCGCATTCTGCAAAAACACCATTATCAATGCAGGCACCATCGCGGGGGAGATTGATACCATGGTTGATTTATTCCTGACCGTATATCTGGCATCTAAAGGCGGCGCGTCCATTAATCCCGACCAAGCCGCGCTGAATATTATCCTGAATACCAAGGCGTACCGCGACATTACCTACTTTGCACCCGCCAATGCTGGCTGGGCATGTCAGGCTGGCGTGACCGCGGACCCTTTAAAAATCGCTGGCTATCGTCCCAACTTAACCGAAGCGGAACCTGTGTTTGATGGTAATACGGTTCGCACACCATCCGGTATGCCATTCACACTGGTGCATCAATATGACCGTGTGCCTGCATGGCGTGATGCATTATTGAAAAAATACGGGGCATAGCATGCTGAAATTTTCTGCCGTTATCTGCACCTATAACCGCTATGATGTGTTATCGCGTGCGATTGAAAGTTTGCAAAAGCAAACGCTGCCAGCGAATGAATTCGATATCTGGGTGATTGATAATTCGCCCGATAGCCCTGAACGTAAAGCGTCCTCCGATTGCTGGGGAAAAACACCGGGTTTGACTTACGCAACCGTTGATCGCCCAGGGCTTTCCAATGCACGCAACTTGGCCGCGCAACATGCCACAGGCGAATACATCGTATTTCTGGATGATGATGCAGTGGCGGTACCCGCATTGCTGGCAGAATATAAAAAAGCATTCGATCAATTGGGGGAAGGCTGCGCGGTGATTGGCGGAAAAGTGGTTCCTGATTATGCAATTACACAACCTGCATGGCTGGATGACCGCTTACTCACGTTTTTATCGGTATGCAATTTTGGTGACAGCATCAAACAACTGACAGGCAGCGATGAACCTGTCGGCGCAAACATTGCCTTCCGCAAAACGGCATTATTACAAAGCGGTGGATTTAATCCAGCACTAGGTCGCACCGGCCTTGAAGCCCACAGCCTGTTATCCGGCGAAGAATCCGATTGCTTGCGACGTATCAAATCGCTTGGTCATACGGTTGGCTATGCGCCGCTGGCTGAGGCAAAGCATTTCATCCCCGCATCGCGCCTGACCCATGCATGGTTCAGAAAGCGCAGCGCGTGGCAAGCGACATCCGACCAGATGCTGTATACCCTGAACGATAGTGCAGTGACGGTGTTTAAAAATGCGATTGAGCATTACGTCAAGCACGTACCGCCTGAACATGCAGCAACGATGGGCTTTAATTGGGATACGCAAGACCCAGAACACTTCTTCCGCCAAGTGAATGCCATCGGCATGTTCACGCGGCTGATGCTGGCGAATGGAAAATTATCCGATTAATTAGGGTGATGGCATGTTCGCGTGGCCGGCGAATCGCATATTATCTCTGACAGGCTGCACAATATCCGCTCTCACCACAGGCGCTTCCACCAGTGATGGGCCTCCTGTTCCAGGACCCTGACCAAGGTTAGGCATGGGCGCGGCTTCACCTTGAAATTTTGGATCTTCAGCAAAACTTCTACCTGCATAGAGACGCTGAAAATCACTCATAGCAGCAGGAGACCATTCCTGTGCCGCACGGGCTGGCGTCCCTTGACTGGCAAGCTTTTCAAATCCGGATAGGAGTTCGCCAACAGCACGCGCTGCACTTCCGATATTGTTGGCCAACGATGTGAATGGCTTCAACAAGCCAGCATAAGGTGCCCCAACGCCACGCGCCATGACTGTCTCCGTTCAAACGAATAAAATAGATTTAAAAAATACTTTCTCATCCTAAACATCTTTTCTTAATGCCTTCTAAAAAAGGCAAAATATCCGGATTTTATTTACTTCGCGTTAACCACGTTTTTTATGCTTGGATTAACAGGTCACCATTATACTGAACGCTTACTAACCAATTTTTGTCACCCGAATTTTAAAGATATATAATTATGGCAAACAGCATTACCGGTGCGTATGAAACTGTGGGGGTTGTGCAAGTCTCATCGATTGAGGGCACGCCGAACAGTATTGCCAAGCCGAATGTGCGCTTTGATATTATGCAAGGCCATTTGCATGGTGTTGCTGAAGACAAGATTGGCCAAAGTCTCGAAAACAAAATTTTCAAAGACCGTTGCCCGCTTAACGGCGTGGAACTCACGCAAATCGGCCAGGAATTCGGAATCAACTTTGCGGTCAACGCGAACCCGCGCGAAGGCTTTAGCCTGCGTATCTGCGATGGCAAGGAAGCCGCAGATGAATTGACCCAATACCAGATTATGAAGGGCGGCTATGATGGCCGCAAGAAAGTGCTGACCGAAATCCAGCGCAACCATATCCCCGAACTGGATAACCCGTTCGTCAGCATCGATATGTATATGCGCGATGAATCCATTGAACGTTTGCTGGGGCCACTGCCCAATAACTTACGTGAAGGTACGCTTGATAAATGGCGTGAAATGGGCTGGCGCAGTGAAGCGCAACGTATCATCAAGAACATCAACGGCTATAACCCGTTGCATAACGAAATCTGCCGTATCACCAAGAAATACGTAGCAAGAGAGCTGACCGAAGAAGAAGCCCAATGGCATCCAAAGGATCCCGACCAGCATTTGTACCATGAAGACGAAATCTATGAAGTGCATGTGACCAAGGTCGCGATGCTGCCAAAGATCCGTTACCTTGGCGGCTTGCTTAGCACACTGGCGCAAATCCGTACCGCGCTGGATATTAAAAACTAATATCAAGAGCTGAGTTTTCAACACAAATACAAAACGCGCTTCTCAGCGCGTTTTTTTATGCCGAAATTTTTGGAATTAGCGCAGAGCTGGTTGCGCCACTTGGCGCAGAGCGAATGGCGAATATGGGCGCAGAGGCATCGCGCAAAATACAACTAATGCGCGGCAGAATCGCCTGCGCCAGCACCGCTGGCTGCTGCACGCGCCGCTGCTTCCGCCAGCAACTCGGCTTCGATATCGCGTTCCGGATGCATCTCTTTACGGCGGATGACTGCTGCACGCGCCGCTTCGCGCATAAGGCTTTGCGCGGCTGCTTTCGCTTCTGGCGTGATTTCTTCACCGGCCAACATACGCGCGATTTCATCAAAGCGTTCTTCTTCGGTGAGCATAAGCACGTTCGAGGTGGTCGTCTTGTTATCGGCGGTTTTTTCGACTTTCATATGTTGTTCGCCACGCGCCGCAACCTGCGGGCTGTGGGTAATGACGAAGACTTGGGTCTGGTCGGATAGACGCGCCAAGCGTTCACCCACGGCAGACGCGGTAGGACCGCCAAGACCCGTATCGATTTCGTCGAAGATAAGTGTTTCGGTCGATTGCACACGTTGCACAATGACTTTAAGGGCGAGAATCATACGCGCCAACTCACCACCTGATGCCGTTTTAGCAATCGTGGTGAAGGGCATACCAGGGTTGATGCGCGCAGTGAACAATACTTCGTTCATACCCAAATGCGACCAACGGTTGCTTGGTAATTCGCTTACCTCCACAATGAATTGGGCGCGGTTGAGTTTAAGCGGCGGCATTTCTGCCGTGATTTGTTCGCTAAGATCCTTCGCGGAGCGTTTGCGTGCTTCGGATAAAGCTTGGGCTTTGCGTGCGTACTCACCCTTGGCGACCATCACCTTGTCTTCCAATTCCTTGATGAATTCCGGCGCCTTTAAAATGCGCTGTAATTTTGCATCCAAACGGATGAGCAATTCGGGAAGTTCGTTCCCTGCCACTTCATGTTTTTCGGCAATCGCATCGAACTTGTTCAAACGGTCTTCGACCTTATGCATATGCTCGGCATCGAATTCGAATTTCGGCATCACGACCAGCAGTTCATCGGAAGCCGCATGGCATGACGCCAAACAAGCCGACATATGCTTAACCAGATTTTCCAAAACTTCAGGATCTAAATTCTTCTGCTTTTCCAAGACGCGGTTAGCGGAAACCAGCAAGCGCTGCGCGCCAGTACCCGCCACCAATTGTGATTGGATGGATTGCAGCATTTCATTGATGGTACGAATACGCACCAATTCATTGTATTCGGCATCCATCTTTTCGAATTCGCCAGGCATGGTACGAAGCGCCTTTAATTCGGCAACAGCCTTGCTGAGGAAGTCACGTTCCGCGGCGGAGTTCGCCATGAATTTACGTTCTTCATCGAGCGATTTTTCAAAGCCTTTTAAATCCCACCATGCTTTTGCGGTTTGTTCCAGCAGCACGCGGTAACCGCCCACCAGATCGAGCAGTTCAAGTTGCTTATTGGGATCTAGAATGGACTGGTTGGCGAACTGGCCGTGGATTTCGCATAGCTGGTATCCAACGTCCTTCATAATCTCGATTGGAACCGGCTTACCATTCACCAGCGTATCGTTACGTCCTTCACGATCCAGAACGCGTTCAATCAGAATGTCGTTTTTAATCTCGATGTCATAGGGCGTCAGGCTCTTCCAGACCGGATGCTTGGTTCCGGCTTCGAATAGTGCTCTAACAAAACTGTCTTTGGAGCCCGCTCTGATTAAATCAGCTTCGCCAACATCCCCAAGGATGAGGCCAAGCGCATCGAGCAAAATAGATTTACCAGCACCGGTTTCACCAGTCAGCACCGTGATCCCGGGCTTAAAGGTCAGCGCCAGGTCTTCGATGATAATGAACTCGTGAATGTTGAGGGACTTCAACATGGCTTATAAAACGCTTCTACAGTGCGGGTTCGGAAACAGACTTTTTTGCTTCCCATATCCTCTAAGATATTGATTAAAAATGGAATAATGGCCTTTTCTGCCCCATTTCCGTAACCACTTGTTTATGAATATTTGTGTGTTTCTGCGCCTTGTTTTGAAGTGTTAACAATAAAACATGTGTTGCACTTGCCTACCCCCCTTTGCTAGAAACACGCCTCTACGAAAGCACTAAAGGCCGTAAAGGGCTGCCTCTAGGCTTAACAACACTCAATAAGGAGATGAAAATGCCCAAGATTAAAACCCATTCGGGTGCCAAAAAGCGATTCAAAGTAACCGCTTCCGGCAAAGTAAAAGCTGGCCATGCTGGCAAGCGCCATGGTTTGCGTAAACGCACACAGAAAATGAAACGTAATGCACGCGGCATGAAGGTGCTGTTCAAGACGGATGGTGTGAACATCATCAAGCATTACCTGCGTAACGCATAATTTATATTCAAGAAATCATAGGAGCACATCATGGCAAGAGTTAAACGCGGGGTTACAACCCACGCACGTCACAAGAAGATTATCGATTTGGCAAAGGGCTATCGTGGCCGTGCATCAACCTGCTTCAGAGTTGCGATTGAAAAAGTTGAAAAGGCACTGCGTTACGCATACCGCGATCGTCGTACCAACAAGCGTAACTTCCGCAAATTGTGGATTGTACGTATCAACGCTGGCGCACGTGCAAACGGCACCACTTATGGTCGTCTGATTAACGGTTTGAACCTTGCAGGCATCAAGTTGAACCGCAAGATGCTGTCGGAAATCGCAACCAACGAACCAGCGAATTTCACGGCGATTGTTAAGCAAGCCCAAGCTGCATTGGATGCAAAGCCAAAAGCAGCAGCAAAACCTGCTAAAAAGAAAGCCGCTTAATACCTAAGCTTTTAAGAATGTTAAGGGGCAAAAAGGTAATTCTTTTTGCCCCTTATTTTTTTGTCCATTATCTTTCATACTATTTCCATGACAAACCTATCTGCCCTTAAACACGAATGTACCGCCGCCGTAGAGGCTGCGAACGATGTCGCCAGCCTTGAAGAGGTTCGCGTGGCAACGCTTGGTAAAAAAGGCCGCCTGACGGAGGTCCTCAAAACACTTGGCACGCTGCCAGCCGACCAACGCAAGGAATTCGGCGCGCAAGTGAATGTCATCAAGGAAGAAATCACCGCATTATTGGAAGCACGCCGGGCGGTTCTAAATTCAGCAGCATTGGATGCCAAACTGGCCAATGAAAAAATCGACATCACGCTGCCGGTGCGCGCGGAGCTGAAGGGCGCTATCCACCCCATCAGCCAAACGATTGAAGAAATCTCCACCATCTTTGCCGATATGGGCTTTACCATCGCGGAAGGCCCTGATGTCGAAAGCGATTTTTATAACTTCACTGCGCTGAACATGCCGCCATCGCATCCTGCCCGCCAAATGCAGGATAGTTTTTATCTGGCAGCAGAGCCGGGTCAGGAATCTGGCGAACCAGCTGTATTACGCACGCAAACATCCCCTGTGCAGGTACGCACGATGCTTAATACTAAACCGCCAATCCGTATTATCGCTCCAGGACGTACCTTCCGCTGCGATTACGATCAAACCCATGCGCCGATGTTCCATCAGGTCGAAGGCTTGTTGATTGATGAAGCGACCCATATGGGTCATCTCAAGGGCGCGCTGATGGATTTCCTTCGCGCATTCTTTAAAGCACCGAATTTGAACGTACGTTTCCGCCCATCTTACTTCCCGTTCACCGAACCTTCCGCAGAAGTCGATATTGGTTGCAGCCGTAAAAACGGCGAGCTGAAAATCGGCGAAGGCGATGATTGGCTGGAAGTATTGGGCTGCGGCATGGTGCATCCAAAGGTTCTTGAAAACTGTAATATCGACAGCACCAAGTACCAAGGCTTTGCCTTTGGTATGGGCGTTGAACGTTTGGCGATGCTGAAATACGGCATTCCTGATTTACGCACCTTCTTTGAATCCGATTTGCGCTGGTTGCGCCATTACGGCTTTGCGTCATTGGATATTCCAAATCTAGCCAGGGGGGCATAATGCCGGCCGAAGTAATTCAACCCATGGATTTATTGCGCGGTATGTTCGCTGCATCACTGCAAGTCGTCAGCCCACAAAACACCATCCCGCAAGCATTAGCTTCACTGCAACCCACATCCGGGCGCACATTGGTTTTATGTATTGGTAAAGCCGCCGCGCAAATGGCGGAAGTCGCAGAAGGCATTTTATTAAACACCATCGGCGCAGAAAAATTTTCAGGTGTTGTGGTCACCAAACACGGCAATCAATTACCGCTGAAGCATCTTAAAACCATGACGGCTGGCCATCCTGATGCCGATGAACACAGCGTCGCCGCCGCAGAACACCTGTTGAAGGAAGCTGCAACACTCACCCCCAATGACCGCATGCTGGTACTCATGTCGGGTGGCGCATCGGCGCTAACACTTTTGCCCGCCGATGGTCTTAGCTTTAGAGATGTCACCAAGGTGAACAAGGAATTGCTGCGCGGCGTGCCGATTGGCGATATGAACATCGTTCGCCGCCATATGTCCCGCTTTAATGGCGGGCGGTTGGCTCGCGCTGCCAATGGCGCGGAAATCATCACCTTTGCCGTATCCGATGTGCCGGGCGATGTGCCTGCAATCATCGGCTCCGGCCCCACAGCCGAGGATGCATCGACGTTTGCCGATGCCCAGCGCGTTGTAACGCAATATGGTTTGGATGTTCCCAAACGGGTTGCCCGCCATCTGGAAGCTGCCGTCGATGAAAGCGTGAAACCGGGTGATGAGTTATGGCGCAAGAAGTACCAATTTAAGGTGATTGCATCTAACAGCCACGCAGTGAAAGCTGCAGCAGCCCATGCGCTTGCCCATGGCGTCACCCCCATTATCATCGATGAACCGATTGCAGGCGATGCCGCAGCCGAAGCGAAGCTGTTTGCCGATATCGCAAAATCTGGTGAGTATAAGGGTCAGAAAATCTCCGGCCCGGCGGTGCTCATTCGTGGTGGTGAAGCAGTTGTGAAAACGCCAAAGGGTACAAAAAAAGTGCCGGGTGGGCGTGTGGGGCACGCCGCGCTCAGCCATCTAATCGAAGATGAAAACTGCTTTGCCTTTTTCGGTGCAACCGACGGCAGCGATGGCACCAGCGGCCATAAAGCCATCGAACTAACCCCTGATACGATGAAGCAGGCAAAGGCGAAAGGCCTTGATCCGGTTGAACATCTACGCGCCTACCGCTCTGCAGCCTTCTTTAACAAGGCGGGAGGCGCGGTGCATGAAAGCCCGACGGGCACGAATGTGAATGAAATCTATATGCGCTATATTCCGGCTTAGCCAAACTGTTGCGCTTTGAATTGCGGGAAAATTTCACGGATGATTTTATCCGCACGCACCGCATGAATGTGTGATGTCAGCACTGTATTACCCGGCTCAAATGCATCTAGGCGCATCCAGTCAATTTTTGGAACGGATATATCATATTGATCCGCGAACGCCCACAAGCTGCGCCGTCCCATCACCAATAATTTGAACGAAGGGTCACTGTCCGGTGACACAAATGCGATGACCTTATTCATATTACGTCCGAACATCCGCACTACAGAATTATTGCCGCCATGCGGTCCTGTGCTGCGCGCATAGTCTTCAATCGCTTTAACGGCAGCGATTTCTTCGGGGCTATCAAATCCTGGGTCATCAATACGGGTGCACGCGATAATCGCGGCAGGACGAAATTGGGGAGGTGGCACATTGATGGTCATACGCACTCCTTGAAATAAATACTTTGAATATCGCTAAATACCATCATCCCTTTGCATGCTTGTAAAGCCGCAAAATATTGAATAAAACAAAGGCCTATTAATGCGTTAGTTAATTATGAGATTAATAAATGAAATTCACCCTCTCCTGGCTCAAAACCCATCTCGATACGTCGGCAAGCGTTGACACGTTATCCGCGAAGCTGACCGATATCGGGTTGGAAGTGGAAGGCGTGCATAACCCGGCCGCATCGCTTGCGCCATTTGTGATTGCACAGATCGTGACCGCTGAACAACATCCCAATGCAGACCGCCTGCGGGTATGCCAAGTGAATATCGGCAAAGAAACCGTTCAGGTTGTTTGCGGCGCACCCAATGCCCGAGCTGGCTTAAAAACCGTGTTTGGTGCACCCGGCACCTTTGTTCCCGGTGCCAATATCATGCTTAAAATTTCCAAAATCCGTGATGTTGAATCCAGAGGCATGTTGTGCTCCGGAAAAGAATTACAGCTCAGCACCGAATCCGATGGCATTATGGAATTGCCAGATGATGCACCAGTGGGCGGTTCATTCGTGGACTATGCCGGGCTTAACGACCCTCAATTTGAAATCAAGCTGACCCCCAACCGCGCCGATTGTAATGGCGTGCGCGGCATTGCGCGTGATGCAGCGGCAGCTGGCTTGGGCACATTGAAACCGCTTGTCATCAAGCAACAAAAACCAACGTTTAAAAGCGCAATCGGCGTTACTTTGGCTTTATCGGATAAGGACAAAGCCGCCTGTCCTTTATTCATTGGTCGCATGATTAAGGGCGTGAAGAACGGCCCATCCCCCAAATGGTTGCAAGACCGTTTGACCTCCATTGGCCTTAAACCGATTTCCGCCTTGGTCGACATCACCAATTTCATGGCATTCGATCATGCACGTCCGCTGCACGTATTTGATGCATCCAAATTAATAGGTAATTTGCAAGTTCGCGTTGCCAAACCGAATGAAAAAATTATCGCTCTCAATGAAAAAGAATATGCGTTGGATGATACCATCACCGTCATTGCCGATGATGAAAAGGCGCATGCGATTGCCGGTATCATGGGCGGGCTTGAAAGCGGCTGCTGCGATGCCACCACCGATGTGTTTTTGGAATGCGCGTATTTTGACCCCGCACGCACCACATTGGCGGGCCGTAAATTAAATATCATTTCTGATGCGCGTTACCGTTTTGAACGCGGTGTGGATATTGGCTTTATGCGCGATGCAACCGAACTTGCAACGCAGCTGATTGTTGAATGTTGCGGTGGTACCGTAAGCGAATTGGTCATTTCAGGCAATGAAACCGCGCCTAAACGCACAACCACCCTGCGCCCGGACCGTTGCAAGACCTTGGGCGGAATGGATGTATCGGTTGCTGAACAAAAGCAGATTTTGTCGGCACTTGGCTGCACCGTGAATGCCGTGTCCGGCATTATTGATGTAACCTTCCCCACATGGCGTCCAGATTTAAGCATGGAAGCCGATTGCGTGGAGGAAGTATTACGCATCAAAGGCTATGCGAATATCCCCGCGACCTCGCTGCTTAAAAATTCGGCGCTCACTGTTTCTGCATTCTCCGCGCCACAGAAAAAAGCCGCCATCATGCGCCGTGCCTTGGCAGCGCGCGGATTATTGGAAACCGTCACATGGTCGTTTATGCCAAGCACATGGGCCAAACGTTTTGCGAATTTGCATGCATCATCCTACATTCAAAATCCCATCAGCGCGGATTTGGATGTGCTTCGCCCGACTATTCTCCCGAATTTGCTGATGGCCGCAAAACGCAATGCTGACCGTGGGTTTAACGATGCGGGGCTTTACGAAATCGGGCCGATTTACAAGTCAGCCAAGGCCGAAGACCAGTCATTATGTGCTGCAGCATTACGCATGGGCCATATGCCGCGCAGCTGGAATGTGAAACAACGTGCAGTGGATGTATTCGATGCGAAAGCCGATGCGCTGGCAGCGCTGGAATCAGTGAAAGTTCCAACTGGTAATTTGCAAATTCTTCCCGAAGCACCACAATACTTCCACCCAGGTCGTTCGGGCGTGTTACGCCTTGGCCCCAATGTGCTGGCGCATTTTGGTGAAATTCATCCGGCGATTTTATCAGCTGCAGATATTTCACATGCCGTGATTGGCGTTGAAGTATTCTTGGATGCATTGCCTGCGCTTAAAGATATAGGTCCATCCAAACCACTCGCTGACCTTCCCGATTTACAACAGGTGCAGCGTGATTATGCGTTCATTTTGGCGCGTGATGTAGCAGCCGACAAATTATTGAAAGCCATCAAAGCGGCGGATAAAGACCTGATCTCCAACGTTGAATTATTCGACGTTTATGAAGGCAAGGGTGTGCAGGAAGGCCATAAATCATTGGCGGTTTCGGTAACCTTGCAGCCACGGCAAAAAACCCTGACCGATGCGGATTTGGATGCATTCAGTGCGAAGGTGATTGCCGCCGCGCAAAAAGCAACTGGCGCAACACTTCGTAGCTAAGCCGCTTTAATTTTGTCCGCCGTTGGATAATCCGTATAGCCTTTTTCATCGCCACCATAGAATGTCGCGCGGTTATATTTATTCGGCTCAAGACCTGCTTGAATGCGTTCCGCCAAATCGGGGGTGGAGATATAGTAACGACCAAATGCCACGGCATCGGCATCACCCTTCGCAACAACGCCGGATGCGGTTTGCGGTGTATACCCACCCGCCGAAATAAATACGCCTTTAAAAAGCTTGCGGAATAGCTGCGCGGTGTTGGGCACATCTTCGGCTGCCTTATCACTGCCGCCGGAACCTGCATCACTTGCGCGCGGTTCAATCACATGCACATAGGCAATGCCGCGCTGGCTCAGTTGTTCCAGAACATAGCTGTATAATGCCTCGGGGTTGCTATCGCTCATATCGGCAAAGGTACCAAAGGGCGATAGCCGCACGCCCACACGGCCTTTGCCCCATACGCCCACAACGGCATCGACGACTTCCAGCAATAAGCGCGCGCGGTTTTCAATGCTGCCGCCATAAGTGTCGGTGCGCTTATTGGAACCATCTTCAAGGAATTCATTGAGCAAATACCCATTTGCGCCGTGAACTTCCACGCCATCAAAGCCTGCATCCTTCGCGTTTTGTGCTGCAACTTTATAATCATTCACGATGCCGGGGAGTTCATCTGTCTCCAACGCGCGCGGTTCAAGGATGGGTGTTTGTTTCCAATCTGCCGTAAAGGTGCCGCTGTTCTTTGCGGCAATCGCGGATGGTGCAACCGGTTTTGCACCATTTGGTTGATGCGATGGATGGGAGATGCGCCCCACATGCCACAGCTGTAATACAATCTTGCCGCCTTTTTTATGCACGGCATCGGTCACCAATTTCCAACCTTCCACTTGTTCAGCGGAATGGATGCCGGGCGTGCCGGGATAGCCTTGGCCCTGCTGCGAGATTTGCGTTGCTTCGGAAATAATCAAACCAGCACCCGCGCGCTGCGCGTAATATTCGGCATTGAGTGGGTTGGGAATGTTGCCTGGCTGCGTGGAACGCATGCGCGTCAATGGCGCCATGATAACGCGGTTTTTGACAGAGATTTCGCCGATGGAAAGGGGGTCAAACAGGCTGGTCATACCGAACTGCTCCTTAAGGGGTTAGATGGTTGAGGTAGGCAGGTTTTGGGAGTTATCAAGGGAACAAAACGGGGGATTCTCTAGAATTTAAGTTTCTAGTCTATCTACCTAATAATAGGATTAAGTGATTCCTCTCTCATTGGAAATACACTAGAGGCCTTGTCATGTCAGTACAATGTAAGCTCTGTTTAGAGTTTGTAGATGAACTTCAAGATAGTCACTACATACCAGCAGGAGTTTATAGAGCCTTACGCGTAGATCCACCTGGAAATATTAACCCGTATAAAGTTGGAAGTGAATTCTCAGTACAAACCTCCGAACAAATGACAGCCCACTTGCTGTGCAAGTCATGTGAGGGAAGATTTAATAAATATGGGGAAGATTGGGTGTTGCGAAACTCTCTGAGAAAGAATGGGACATTTCCACTAAGGATGGCCATACAAAAAGGACATCTATTGATGGAAAATTCTGAAGGAAAAATATTTTCGACTCATGGAAATACTAAAGTAAACGTTCAAGCTCTAGTATATTTTGCTGTAAGTGTATTTTGGCGTGGCTCTATCTATGCTTGGAATGATAACAATACTGTTCCAGTTCAACTTGGAAAACATCAAGAGCAATTTCGTCTTTATTTATTGGGATTATCAGAATTTCCTGACGATTGTGGTCTTACTGTTATTATTAGCGACGAAAATGAATTAAATTATATTGTTGCTCTGCCATTTGGTCAGATCAGAAATGAAGAATGTTTTTATAGGTTTTCAATACCTGCGATTGGTTTTATCCTATTTTGTGGAAAATCTGCTTCCGATGATAATCTTGCAGCATGCATCTTTCGCGGAAAAGATGGCCCCATCTATCTTTCTTCAATTCTAGAAAAAAGATTGCTGGATGAAGCGGTAAATACATTACGAGTTAATTGAATAACACTTAGACGCTATTCTCTACCCTTATTCTTCATGGCCCGTGCAGCTTCGCGTTTTCCTTCGCGGTCTTTAATCGCGGCGCGTTTGTCTTCTTTCTTGCGGCCTTTGGCAACGCCGAGTTCTAACTTCGCTTTGCCTTTGGCATTGAAATAAATACTCAGCGGCACCAAGGAGATACCTTCACGTTGCACCGCGCCGATCAATTTATTGCGCTGGGATTTGTGCATCAGCAATTTGCGCGGATGGTTCGCATCATGTTGCAGATGCTGTCCGGCTTTTTTGTATTCGGAAAAATTCGCGTTAAACAGATATATCTCGCCGTTTGTCGGGCCAGCATAGGCTTCGTTGATGGAAACGCCACCAGCGCGAAGTGTTTTTACTTCGGTTCCGGTCAGCACCATGCCGACTTCCATTTTATCGGTAATAGAGAATTCAAATCGTGCCTTGCGGTTCTGCACGACATATTTCTGGGCTTCGATGCGATCTTTAGAAGGGGCGTTCATTACGCAGCTTTAGCGTTCAGTAGTCCAACTTGCTGGAGTACCTCTGCAATTTGCGCCTTCACACCTTGTTGCAATGGCACCATCGGCAAGCGGACTTCCTCGCTCATCATACCCAAAAGGCTCACGGCGTATTTGACCGGAACGGGGTTGGTATCAAGGAACATCGATTGATGCAGTGGCATCAACAGATCGCGTAATTCGTTAAAGCGGGGCATATCGCCAGCGCGCCATGCATCTTGCATCGCTACGCATAATTTGGGTGCCACATTTCCGCTCACCGAGATGCAGCCAACGCCGCCCTGCGCCAAATGCGCGGAGGCCAACATATCATCGCCCCCGAATTGCAGGAAGGTTGCGCCACAATCAAGGCGGGTACGCACCGGGCGGGTCAAATCACCTGTGGCATCCTTAACACCAATAATTCGTGGCAATTGTGACAACCGTTGCATCGTGGGCGGTAAAATATCCACGACACAGCGCGGGGGAATGTTATAAAGCAATATCGGTATCTCGGTCGAATCATGCACTGCTTTGAAATGTTGAAACAAACCCTCCTGCGAAGGCTTATTATAATATGGCGTCACAATGAGCGCGCAATCCGCGCCGAACTTGGTGGCGCTTTGCGTTCTGCGGATGACATCCGCGGTATCAAACGATCCTGTACCCATAATCACGGGCACACGGCGCGCAGCCACTTCAACAGCAATTTCCAACAAGCGATCTTGTTCGGTTTCGGTCAGCGTCGGGCTTTCACCGGTCGTGCCGCAAACCACAAGGCCGTTAACGCCTTCTTTAATCTGCCAGTCTACAAAACGTTCAAACGCTTTCTCGTCAACCGTACCGCCGCGAAACGGGGTCACCAGCGCGGTCATCAATCCTTGCAATCGCAACATATGAACACTCATCCTTCTTATAATTCCTCGAAAATCATAACTGCTTCACCGCTGTTTTGCCAGTGCATAATCGCTTTCAGCTGTGCTTTTTTATGGCTTTGCACATCAATAACCCCAGCATTTGCAGTCAGTTATGCACGCGGGGCATCTAACTCATCTAGCTCGTCATCAACCAGCTTTGGCTATGAAGGTGGGGGCTTGCGTGCCGCGTTAGCGGCGATTGATGACCGCAAAGGGCTTGATGCCTTGCGCGCGATACAGGGCAGCAACAACCCGCTCATGACCGATGTAGTGACTGGTCTGGCGATGGGACAGGATGACAGCCCGTATGATTTCAATACCGCCTACCAATTTTTATTATCTCACACCTATTGGCCTGAAAGTGACCGCAAGAACATCGCGCGTCAGGCAGAGAAAAAAATTGATGACGGCCAAAACCCGCAAACCCTGATTGCGTTCTTTACCGCTTACCCCGCGCAAACGGGTGATGGATTTGTGAAGTTTATTGATGCCTTAAGCAGTACACGTCAAACACAAAAAATCGCAGCTGCAATCAAAAGCCATTGGCGTGATGATAATCTTGGCGAAGACGAACAACGCATTTTTATTGACCGTTTTGGTTCAATGCTGACAGGTGCGGATACCTTTGCCCGCCTCGACCGCGTCTTGTGGGATAAGCAATATGAACAGGCGGAACGCTTATACGGAATGATTAGCCCTGGGTTAAAAGCGTTGGCCGAAGCACGTATTGCCCTTTCCAAGAACAGCGACAAGGCACCCAAACTCGTCGAACGCGTACCCGGTAATCTGCAAACCGATCCGGGATTATTGTTCGAACGTATGCGCTGGCGCCGTAAGCATGATGATATGGCAGGCGCCTATGCCATGTTACGTTCTGCAGGTGATCGTTTGGGTAAGCCCGATGAATGGTGGGAAGAACGCAATCTCGTCATTCGCGATTTGATGTCGACGGGAAGTTACGCTGCCGCTTATCAAGTTGCAGCATCACATGGTTCAGTCAAAGGTCAGGAATTTTCCGATGCCGAATTCATGGCGGGATGGCTCGCACTTCGTTTCCTCAATAATCCGCAAAATGCACTGGCACATTTTCAACGCCTGAACGGCAATGCAACCGCGCCCATCACCTTTGCCAGAGCGGCCTATTGGATTGGGAGATCACAAGAAGCTTTAGGGCAAACAGAGCAAGCGCAAAGCTGGCTTGCACGTGCTGCAAGTTTCGGCACCACCTATTATGGACAATTGGCCGCTGCACGTCTTTACCCCACCAGCCAGATTTCCGCGGCAGCCCCGCCCGTACCACCAGAAACCGTTGCCAATTTCCAGAACCTTGTGACAACGGCGATTGTCCAACAACTCGCTGAAATCGGTGCAAAGAAAATCTCCGAACGGTTTGCATTGGCATTTGCCGCGAATGCAACACAGGAAAATGATTTCCGTTTGATGGCTGGCCTTGCACTGCAACTCAATATGCCGGATGTCGCGGTGAAGGTTGCAAAGGCTGCTGCCAAAAAACAAATCGTATTGCCGGTTGAAGGCTATCCCGTGCTCAGCATTCTTAGCGGCGAGATTGCGCCGCTGGCACACGCCATCACGCGTCAGGAAAGCCAGTTCGACGCACGCATTTCCAGTACATCGAACGCACAAGGCTTGATGCAGCTATTGCCATCGACGGCTAAGCATGTTGTGAACAAGGCTGGCTTATCGGTTGATCCAACTAATTTATATGATCCGGAAACCAATGTTGCGCTGGGTACAGCTTACCTTGAGGAACTGTCGGGCAATTTTAACGGCTCGCTGCCGCTGATCATCGGCGCCTATAATGCTGGCCCTGGACGTATGCGCCAATGGCTGAACAGCACTATGGGTGATCCACGCGGGCAAGATGTGGATGCAGTGGTGGATTGGATTGAACGCATCCCGTTCAACGAAACGCGTAATTATGTTCAACGCGTTCTGGAAGCCTTGCAGCTTTACCGTGCAAAGCTTAATGGCGGGGCAGCAATTCTGGGGATAAACCGCGATATTACGGGTTAAATCAACACTCCCCTTGCTTCGGTCCCTCTTGCTTCGGTCACGGCCGTTCTGGTAGCATTGAGGCATCAGGGAGACGCCGAAATGGATAGCATTATTAATCTGCCTACCCTCATTATGCTTGGTATCATGATTGTTGCTGCGGGCGGTTTTGTCGTCGGCGCGATGCTGTGGCTGAAACGTTTGCGTTCGAATTTGGCTTCCGCAGTATCCGAAGCATTATCGCGTCAAATCACCCACGGTCAAAAAGTCGAGGAAGCATTATCGGTGCTTCAACAAAACCAGAAAAAGATGGAAGGCCAAGTATTGTTATTGGCCGAAGCCCAAACCCGTGCCCGCAATGACATCAACGCGCTCGCTCAGCGCTTTGAACAACGCGAAGTCAGCGCTGAAGCTCAAAACCAGACTAGCCGCGTCATCCATTAATTCAGGCTACTAATCACATCCCTATCATAATATGTCCACTCAACTTTTAAGCGCGCTCGTGCTGTTCGCGTTTGTATCCTCCATCACGCCTGGCCCCAACAATATGATGTTGATGGCGTCCGGCGTGAATTTTGGCTTTAAACGCACTATTCCGCATATGCTGGGCGTTGCGTTGGGCTTTGGGATGATGGTGCTGGCATTGGGCTTTGGTGCATCAGGCCTCTTTGCACAATTCCCGTTCCTCTATTCGGTTCTAAAAATTCTTTCCATCGCCTACATGTTGTTTCTTGCATATAAAATTGCAACTGCGGGTCCGGTAGAATCCACATCGCCATCCCACCCTGACTCAAAACCCATGACGTTCCTGCAAGCGTGCGCCTTTCAATGGGTGAATCCGAAAGCATGGACAATGGCACTCACCGCGATTTCGGCTTACACCATTCCAACCGATTATCTGAGCACACTCATCATCATGACCATTGTCTTCGTGCTGGTCAATTTTCCATCGGTTTCAGTGTGGACGATTTTCGGCGTGAGTCTACGCGGGTTTTTGCGCGATGCACAAAAAGTTCGCGTCTTCAATATCGTGATGGCGTTGCTGCTGGTCATTTCGCTATGGCCGGTGCTAGCCGATACCTTTAAATAAGCCATTCATAAGCACTTCATGCAGCTTAAGAAGCTGTTAACGGCTATTGCGTTATGCTCTGTTAAGTATGCATTATACTGTTCAATCACCATCAACCCCGCTCACATCATGAAACAACCCATGACATCTGAACCACAGGTGAATCTTGCCGCGTCCGAGCAATACACCGACAAAGTTAGCAGCGCAGAAAAAATCCATATCCGCAGCGCATGCGTGTATTGCGGATCATCGTCGCGTGTTGACCAGCGCTATAAGGATAACGCCAAGACCATCGGCACCATGCTCGCGCAAAAGGGCATTGATGTTGTCTATGGCGGTGGCCGCGTTGGCTTGATGGGTATCGTTGCCGATGCCGCGATGAATGCTGGCGGTAAAGTAATTGGGATTATTCCACAGCACATTCAATCCAAAGAAATCGAACATCATGGCCTGACCGAGCTGCATGTGGTTGAAAGCATGCATATTCGCAAAGCGATGATGGCGCAGCGTTCCGATGCGTTCATCGTATTACCGGGCGGCTTTGGTACGCTGGACGAAGCGTTTGAAATCATCACCTGGAAGCAGCTCCAGCTGCATGAAAAACCCATCATCATCTTCGATGATAACGGCTTTTGGGATCCGCTGGTTAAATTGATGGATAATCTGATTAAAGAAGGCTTTGCCACCGAACGCCACCGCAGCATGTATCAGGTTGCCCATAGCCTCGAAGAAGTCTTCGTACTGCTCAATCAACCGATCGTGCCACCACCGCCGATTGAGACAAAATGGCTATAGATTAATCAAGCCCGCATATGTTTTTGCGAGCGTGCTCCAACCATCTGCGTTGTTTTTTGGTTGGGCGCTGCGTCTTCAATAATTTGTCTAGTTTCCTGCCATGACTTGCATCTTTTAAGCGCACCTCGCATTCTTTTGCGTATGCACGTTCAAACATCCCCAAGGTCACGACGTATAGATCCACGGCCAATTCACCATAGATTTTTTTATTATTGAACAATGCGGCAAGATTTTCATCGCGCGATGCGCCTTCGCCCTGCGCGATAAATCCTTCAATCCTGTCAAAACGCTGCTGGATGCGATCAGGGCCCAACAAGTAGTATTGCGTCTTACCACTGCGTATAGCTTCCAATGCAATTTTATTGGGATCTTCCCCAGCGAATATCATTACTTCCAGATAAAGCGCTGACAATATATCCACCGCCACCATGCGGCGGATTTTTAGCTCCTCCGCTACAATGTCGGACGGGCTTGAAACTACATTCACAACTTCTGCGGCTGCGCGTTTTTGCAAGTCGCTCATAACAATCCATGGAAAATGGTTTAAAAAATTATCCTTATTAAAACTTGCTGAAAACCTACAAAAAATTTATTCTCGTGTCTAAAGATAATCACTTTCATCAAGCACACGGGCCTTTTATGCCATCTCCCGTTCTGACTATGTCTAATCTTTCCTGCACACGCGGCGGACGAAGCATTTTTGCGCCAGTCAGTTTTTCGCTGGCCGCTGGTGACGTAGTTATTCTGCGCGGGGAGAATGGCAGCGGGAAAAGCACCCTGCTTCGCGCGCTGGCTGGTTTAATCCCATCAACTATCACGCCACCATCATCCACGCTTTATCTGGGTCACACCAATGCGCTGCACCCATCGATGAATGCGGATGAACATCTGGATTTCTGGCGCGCCTTATATGGTGGTAACGCCACCACGGATGAATACATTCTTGAAACATTGGGGCTAACCCATCAACGCGATAAACTTGCCGCGCAATTATCAAATGGACAAAAACGCCGTTTGTCCTTTGGCCGGTTGTTGTTACAACAGGCGGATTGCTGGTTACTGGATGAACCGCAAGCTGCACTGGATAAATCAGCGTTGGATATGCTGGTGAAGCTGATTGCAGATCACACTGCAAAAGGCGGCATGGCAATTATTGCCAGCCATGATGAATTGCCCATCCAAAGCGCGGAAATCATCGAATTACGGGCAGCCGCATGAACGCAATCTTCGCACTCTTTAAACGTGAAATGGTCATCGCGTGGCGCACCCGTGCACAAAGCGCGGCGCATCTGGTATTCGTAGTATTGATGATTACCTTGTTTCCGTTTGCGATTGGCCCGGACCAAGCCCAATTGGAACGATTGGCACCTGGCCTACTTCTGCTTGCCATCCTGCTTGGCCAGATGCTTGGCTTTGAAAAACTATTCAGCATTGACCACCAGAATGGCACACTTGACATCATTCATGGCTCGCGGCTTTCGCTATCCATCTACGCGCTGGTGAAAAGCAAGGCACAATGGTGCGCTTTATTCCTGCCCATCATCCTCTGCAGCCCGGTGTTGATGCTGCTGCTGCATGTGCCTGCAGAACACATGCCGCTATTGCTGCTCGCACTCGCACTTGCATCAACCATCATCCAGCAATTGGGTATGCTGGGCGCGGCATTATCTCTGGGCGCAAAAAACGCTGGATTGTTATTACCGTTATTGCTTATTCCGTTTTATATACCAGTGATGATTTTCGCCGTCAGCCTTGCAACCGTTGGTTTTGAAGGTGAAGGTTTACAGGCTCTCTATTTCCTATCCGCACTTCTGGTGCTCTATTCATCCACCTTGCCGTTCTTAACTGGCGCGGCGCTGCGTTCCGCTATTCAGTCATCATAGGGTTTACCCATGCTTCATTATTTCGCCAACCCCAGCCGTTTCCAGAAAATCGCCCGTATCCTGTGGCCGCTATTTGCCGTGGCCAGCCTTGGGCTGCTCACACTTGGAATGCATGCGGCATTGGTGTCTTCCCCGCCCGATTACCAGCAGGGTGAAACAGTGCGCATCATGTATGTGCATGTGCCTGCCGCATGGTTGGCGCTGGCGCTGTATACCGTTATGGCGATTGCTGCGATTACTGCATTTGTATGGAAACACACGGTTGCGGATTTATTCTGCAAAGCAGCCGCCCCTGTTGGCGCGATTGTGAGCGCGGTTTGCCTAATAACCGGCAGTATTTGGGGTAAACCGATGTGGGGCGCATGGTGGGTGTGGGATGCGCGTTTGACCAGCATGCTACTTTTATTTTTTCTATATGTCGGTTTTATTGTTCTTCGCAATGCATTCGATGATGAAGAACGCGGCGAAAAAGCGAGCCAGATTTTATTGGTGATTGGCCTTATCAATATTCCCATCATCAAATTCTCGGTTGATTGGTGGAACACCTTGCATCAAGGCGCGACGGTTATCCGAAAAGGTGGCTCCGCGCTTGATCCATCCATGATGCCGGCACTTTTTTTAATGGCTGGCGGCGTATTTTTCTTTGCGGCGGCAATCATTTTGGTGCGTATTTTGACCGCAATTGCCCTGAAAAAACTGCAAAATACTCAAAAAGTCTAAAATTAACGGCCATTCTATTTTTGGCCAGCGACTGCTGGACCGCGCGCTAATGCGCACGAAGCCCTGCGGCAATTGAGCAAAATGCACTTCTTAATGCTTGTTTTACACATTTTTTAGTTACATCGAAAAAAAGTGATTTCAGGTGTTTTTGCTTTCATGGTTAGGGAGTAATCTGACTATAGAGAATCAAAAAGCCCACATAAGAGGCCAACGGTTTTCAAATAAAAAACGATAAAAAAAGAAATTTGCTTTTTAAGGATAAAGACCCGTGCGAGTAGATATGACACCGACTGTTTTTCTTGCCCTATGTGGCCTTGTAAAGGACGCGCTGATTGTGCAGAGCGATGCTACGCCCGTGCTGCAAAAGGCAGCGGCTGAATTGTCGGCTGCATTCAATGAATTGTCGGAAATTCCTGCTGCGCTGGAACCACACACCGAAACAATCAGTAATTTAGCTGCTGAATCTACAGATTCTTCAAAACAGGCTGTTGCTTAAGGCCTAGTGTCCCGATTTTTAAGTTCGGGTCAGTCTGCAACAAACAATTAACGAACTTAAAAATCGATAAGGACACTAGTAAAACAATGTAACCTAGTGTGGTTCAGATTGATAAGTCTGCTAACCAATGCTAGGCAGACATCAAGCAGACTTATCAATCACCACACTAGCTTCGTTCTATCTTCACCCCCATGTTAGAAACCATTTGGGCTTGGCTATCGGGCCATTTCAACTTTTTAGTGCTGTTTGGCCTTCTGGGTCAGGCCTTGTTCATGATGCGCTTTGTCGCCCAATGGATACATAGCGAGAAAATGGGGCGCAGCGCAGTGCCTGAAGTTTTCTGGCTGTTCAGCATCGGTGGCGGCATCGTGCTGCTGATTTACGCCATTTTGAAAAACGATTTTGTGTTCATCGTCGGGCAATCGCTTGGCCTGTGCATTTACGCACGCAATATTTTCTTCATTCATAAAAGCAAAACACAGCAGCAGGCCACCAACACGGCGCAGATTCTGCATGAACTATCCTTTGAAGTAACCGAGCTTGCGGCAAAAGGTTCTCAGTTAACCAGCAACGAAGCCAGAGCAGCCAGCGAAGCGTTAATGATCCTGCAAAATGCAAAGAAATAAGACCCAAGAAGAAATCCCAGAAGAAATCATTGAAGTAAATATCAGCGCACCATAATCTAAGCGCAGATGTTCAAAACCCTCTCCGCCGCTTTATTCCCACATGAAAAACGCTTAACCGGCGCGGCCTATGGCGTGTTGGTGCTATTTTGTCTGGCGATATTCCTGCCCGGCTTTTTTACCCTGCCCGTGTTTGACCGCGATGAAGCCAGCTTTGCACAAGCTTCCAAGCAAATGCTGCAAACAGGCAATCTGGTCGATATCAGCTTTCAGGACGAACCGCGCTATAAAAAACCTATTGGCATATATTGGCTCCAAGCTGGCGCGGTGAAAATCGTACAAACGATTGCGGGCGAAGAAATGGCAAACAGCATCTGGCCCTACCGTTTACCATCGTTGCTTGGCGCAATCCTTGCGGTGCTGTTCACCGCATCGATTGGGTGCAAATTATTGAATGCCGAAACGGGATTTGCAGCGGCGATATTGCTGGCATCATGTTTTTTATTAAATATCGAAGCGCGCCTTGCCAAAACCGATGCGATGTTATTGGCGACCATCCTTGCCTGCCAGTTCGTGCTCGCCAAAGCATATATGCAGACCAAAGCGCTGAAAGCGAAGGACTTCCTGTTGTTCTGGGGTGCGCTGGCGGCTGGCTTTCTTATTAAAGGGCCGATTGTATTGCTTGCGCCAGTTGGCACTCTGATAACGCTCAAACTCTTCAAAGAACCGGTTTCATTTGCAAAAAAACTCAATCCATTGTTGGGCATCCCGTTCACGCTGTTGCTGGTCTTGCCGTGGTTCATGCTCATCACCCAGCAGTCGGGGGATGCATTTTATAAAGATTCAGCAGGCCATGATCTGTTCGATAAGATTATTAATGTGCAAAGTTTTTCGCATATGTGGGGGTTCTCCCTGCCTGGGCTATACGCGCTCATTCTGCCCGTGATGATGTGGCCGACATCCTTCCCGTTCATGCTGGCGATACCTTATATATGGGCATCGCGCCATGACAAGGATGTGCGTTTTTGTCTTGCCTGGTTTATTCCCATCTGGGTGCTGTTCGAATTCACGCTGACCAAATTACCGCATTACGTGCTGCCGATGTATCCGGCGTTATGCTTGCTCACGATGCGCTGGTTATTTTCAGGAGTGCGCGATACAGGACATCGCTTATGGAATGTATTCAGCTATCTGATGTTTGCTGCCGTATCACTTGGCTTTGCGTTAATCCCAGCAGTACTGCCAATTAAATTCGAAGGTACGTTATTCTATTGGGCACTCTTTGCTGCGACATTCGCATTTGCCGTCTGCATTGGCGTTATACATCTGTTTCGCAGCAAAAGTATTGATCCCAATAATTATACATTATGGCTTGCGCCACTTCCCGTTGCCGGTTTTGTCATGATGCTATCGTTGTTCGGGACGATGCTGCCGAACATGCCGCATCTGTTCGTCAGTGAAGACATCACGCGTAATCTGCCTGTCATTGAAGGCTGTAATACACAGCTGATTGCCACCGCTGGATACAGTCAACCCAGCATCATTTTCAATGCAGGCGCAGACACACAGCTTTTGAATATCGGTGAACGCTTAGCGGTGGAGATGAAACGCAACCCGTGCCTGATTGGCGTTGTAGAAAACGAACAAAAAGCGGAGTTTTTGGAAAAAGCAAAATTCTTTAAACTAACGCCGCTGCTTACCGGAAGCGTAGATGGGTTCAGCATTGGCGCAGGAAAATTCTTGAACTTCGAAATCTATCGCAGCGCGCCAGAACCAAAACCACAGCTTAAAAAGAAACGCTCACGCGTTGGCTAAACGCTGCATCGACTGCAAATACATGCGCTGCGCCGCAATCAAAGATGCTCTTGGGATATGTCCCCGTGAATGGGCAACGCACATAAAATTATACATATGGTTCATCGCATCGCGTTTTTGTATTGGCGTGCGTTGATCATTTGGAATAAGCGGTTCATCATACATATTCGCAAAGTTGTCATACTGCTTTAATTCAGCATAAGCACGGCTGCGTGCCAGCTCGATCTGACGGGCTTTTTTAGCCTCTTTATTCGGTAATTTCCGTGAATCCGTCAACCGCACCACAACCTTCTCAACTTCCGCATCGATGCTGTGGATTTGCTTGCGGCGCAACCTGCTCATCCTGTTTTTATGAGCATTGTTCATATCGCGGCTATAGGATGATTCAATCGTGTCGTGACACAAGAACCCGAGCAATATATTGAACTGCTTATCATCAAGCCGCCCTGCGACTTTGTGCAAACGCGCTTTAAGTTGTTCCTTGCTCATCTCTGATGCAATCTTCACCACATTAAGGATTTTGTCAGCGACCTGCTCCGGTTGCATCTCGCGGCTATCCTTGCGGCGATAGAAGATTTCCATCTCTGCAAAAATGAGGGCGACTTCCATCGGGTGGTGATCATAGGAACGCGGCGTGCCGTCCGCATTGGGGCGCATACGACTAACGCCTTGATGCGCGTGCTCCATGAACAGGAATGTCCGCGAGAGCCGTGCCTTAATGTCTTGAGACCTGGTGTCTTTAAATTGCTGCAACAAAAAATGCCTCTTAAAAAATAAGGCATTCTTGGTAACGCGCCGAAATAAATGGCTATGCGGAATGAATTGCCTGATGCGCGATGTTATAGCGCACGATTCGGTAACGTTCTATTAGATAAAATTTAGTCTTTTCAGCTATTTAGGGCAAAACTAAGCGGTCAATTTTATAATTATGGCGGCTAAAACGAGGGCGCTGCTGGCAGCAATAAGTGTGAAATCCAATGCAGGAGTTTTTGCGATAGCTACTGATTTTTTGATCATTCGTGTCATTCCCGTCTCCTGGACCTTCTTGTGAATCACTTCTCTTATGAAAATCATACCCCATATTTTTGAAAGTAATGGAGGTCAGAGTTGTTTGTAGAATTATATATATCGTTAAAATGCATTAACCAGTGCTGCGGTTCTTCATCATTTAGTCAGAAATGCTGACTTATTCTTAAATTTCAAGTTCCGTCTTCCTGCCCCATAGGTCTTACACATGCGCCAAGTTTACATTGCGGGTTATGCACGCTCCCCTTTCACACCAGCACATAAAGGGGCGATGGCTGGCATAAGGGCCGATGATATGGCCGCGCAAACCGTGCTTGGTCTTCTTAAAAAATCTGGCGTGGATGCCAAATATGTCGAAGACCTTATCCTTGGCTGTGCATTCCCCGAAGGTGAACAAGGTTTGAATTTAGCGCGCCTTGTGGTGCTGCTGGCTGGGTTGCCGCAATCGGTTGCAGGTCAAACGATTAACCGGTTCTGCGGTTCATCGATGCAAAGCATTCACGCGGCGGCTGGTGCCATTCAAATGAATGCTGGCGAAGCCTTCATCTGCGCCGGTGTTGAAAGCATGACGCGTGTTCCCATGAGCGGCTTTAATCCGCTCCCTAATCCGGCACTGACCGTGCGTTTGCCGGGCGCCTATATGGGCATGGGTACAACGGCAGAAAACGTGGCGCGGCTTTACAAAATCTCCCGTCCCGAACAGGAAGCATTCGCAGTGCGCTCCCATAAAAAGGCTGCCGAAGCGCAAGGCAAAGGCCATTTAACTGATGAAATCATTGCCATCACCGCAGATGGCTACAGCGCAAATAGCGATGGGTGCATCCGCCCTGAAACCACTGCCGAAAAACTCGCTGATTTAAAACCCGCCTTTGAGGAAAAGGGTAGCGTAACCGCCGGAACATCCAGCCCGCTCACCGATGGCGCAGCAGCAACCATGGTGGTGTCGGAAGATTTCTTACGCGCAAACGGCATGAAGCCAATGGCGAAAATCCGCAGCATCGCCGTTGCGGGCTGTGCGCCAGAAATCATGGGCATTGGCCCTGTGGTGGCAACGCGCAAAGCATTACAACGCGCAGGATTAACCGTTGCCGATATCGACGTGATTGAACTGAACGAAGCATTTGCGTCTCAATCGCTGGCTTGCATCCGCGATTTGGGCCTTGATGAAAGCAAAATCAATCTGGATGGCGGTGCGATTGCGCTTGGCCATCCGCTTGGCGCAACAGGCGCACGCATCACTGGCAAAGCCGCATCCCTATTGCAACGCACAGGCAAGAAATTCGCACTCGCAACCCAATGCATCGGCGGCGGACAAGGCATCGCAACCATTCTGGAAGCCGTATAAGGCCCCAAAAAAATATGAGCATCCTTTAGGAGACAAGTATGATTGAACGTATCGAAAAAGTTGCCGTCATCGGTTCCGGTGTGATGGGCAGCCAGATTGCAGCGCATCTTGCCAATGCTGGCCTATCCGTATTGCTCATGGATATCGTGCCAGATGGCGCAACTGACCCTAATGTGGTTGCCAAAGGCGCATTGGAAAAACTCATCAAAATGGACCCCGCGCCTTTTATGCATAAGGATTTTGCAAAGCGCGTTGTACCCTGCAATCTGCGCGATGATTTAGCCAAACTTGGCGAAGTGGATTGGATTATCGAAGCGATTATCGAAAATCCCATTATCAAAGCTGACCTATACAAAAAGATTGATGGCGTTCGTAAAAAAGGTTCAATCGTTTCATCCAACACCTCCACCATCCCGCTTGGCGTATTAACGGGCGGTCAATCGGAAGAATTCGCGGCTGACTTTTTAATTACCCATTTCTTCAATCCGCCGCGCTATATGCGTCTGCTGGAATTTGTAACTGGCCCCAAAACGCGCCCAGATGCCGCAGCGCTCATCCGCAAGACCTGCGATGAAGTATTGGGTAAGGGCGTGGTGGTTTGTAAGGATACACCAGGCTTCATCGCCAACCGCATCGGCACCTATTGGATGGAACGCGCGGTCTATGCCGCGATGGATTTGGGCATCACCGTTGAAGAAGCGGATGCTGTGTGCAGCAAGCCATTCAACATGCCAAAAACGGGCGTATTCGGCCTTATTGACTTAGTGGGCCTTGATTTAATGCCGCTGATTGCGAAAAGCTTTTTGGCAACCTTGCCATCCGAAGATGCCTACCGCGCCCTTCACCGCGATGTGCCGTTGTTCAACAAAATGATTGCCGATGGGTACACAGGCCGTAAGGGCAAGGGCGGCTTTTACCGCATCAATAAAGAAAACGGTGGCAAGGTCAAAGAATCCATCAATCTGAAAACCGGTGAATATGCAAAATCCGAAAGCAGCAAACTTTCAGTACTTGAAGCCGCCGGAAAGAACCTGACCAAACTCTGCGAAGGTTCCGACAAGATTTCCCAATTCGCATGGACATGTTTGCGTGACAGTTTGTCATACGCCGCATCCCTTGTTCCGCAAATCGCCAATGACATTGTCGCCGTCGATGAAGCGATGCGCTTTGGCTATAATTGGGGTGAAGGCCCGTTTGAGCTGATTGACCGTTTGGGCGTTGACTGGTTCATCGACCGGTTGAAGCGCGAAAATGCACGCATCCCCGAATTGCTGCAAAAAGCCGCTGGCAAAAGCTTTTATAAGACCATCAATGGCAAGCTGCATTACTTGACCACATCCGGTGAATTCCAGCCGGTGAAACGCGCGGCTGGCGTGTTGCTGTTATCCGATGTTAAACGCGCGGCTGAAAAACCCGTCTTCAAAACAGGCTCTGCCAGCTTGTGGGATGTGGGCGATGGTGTTTTATGCGCGGAATACCACACGAAGATGAATGCGATTGATCCTGATATTTTTAAGACCTTGCAAGAAGCCTGCAAAATCATTCCCGCCAGCAATGGAAAATACAAAGCACTGGTCATACATAATGAAGGTTCCAACTTCTCCGTTGGTGCAAATTTGGGTCTCGCGCTTTTTGCCATCAACATCGCATCATGGGAAACAATTGAGCAGTTGGTGAAGGAAGGTCAGAACACCTACCGCCAACTTCGCTATGCACCGTTCCCTGTGGTTAGCGTGACGCACAATATGGCACTGGGTGGTGGCTGTGAAATCCATCTGCATGCCGACCATGTTGTCGCGCATGCCGAAACCTATACTGGCCTTGTGGAAGTTGGCGTTGGTGTTATCCCCGGTTGGGGCGGCTGCGCGCAATTATTGGGCCGCGCCTATCATCACCCCAAGCAGAAAAAAGGCCCGATGCCCGCCTTGGCGCAGGTATTCGAACAAATCGCTACCGCCAAATATTCAAAATCAGCATTCGAAGCACGCGATATGATGGTATTGCTGGATGGCCATCACACCATCACCTTCAATGTTGACCGTTTACTGCAAAATGCAAAGAGCGTCGCGCTCGATTTGGCAAAAGATTACAAAGCACCCGAACCATATACCTATCGTCTTGCTGGTCCTCCGGGCAAAGCCGCGATTGGTTTGTCGGTCGGCGCGATGAAGGCGGTTGGTAAAGTCACACCGCATGATGAAGTGGTGATTGATGCGCTCGCTGATATTCTGACCGGCGGAAAAACCAATATCATCAAAGTCATGACCGAAGATGATGTTTATAAACTGGAATTCGAAGGCTTCATGAAACTTATACGTACGCCTGCATCCATTGCGCGTATTGAAACTATGCTTGAAACCGGAAAACCTTTGCGTAATTAGGCAAGAACTGATGATTGACGTAAAAACCATCGCCATTTATCTGCCCATCATTGCAGCCTTCTGCTGGGCGTTTGTGTATACGGTCAATGCGCGCAATTACGACGTGATTACCGTGCCAACCGGCATTGCAGGGCATGGTATTGGGATGTTGGGCGCTGCGTGGCTAGCATCCTTGATCTTGAAAACACCGATTGATTTCATGCCTTTCTTCACCCACCCCGAAAAGCTTTGGTTATGGTCGGTGCCATTGGTGGTAGTCGTCGCATCATTCTTTTTGCACCTGAGCTTGAAGCTTAATTCTGCAACCTATACCGGCCTTGTTGAAATTCTTTACGTCATTCTCATTCCATTATTTGCCTATCTGCTGTTTGGCCAAAAACAATTGAACGTGCCGATGATTATCGGCGGCATGCTAATGCTGTCGGGCATCGGGTTTGTTGTTTATGGTCAATTGCAAAAAGCGTCTTAAAGCGAGGAAGTCATGCCTACATACAAAGCCCCCTTACGCGACATGCAGTTTTTGCTGAACGAAGTGTTCGATGCAGCACAGCTCGCCAGCCTTCCCGGCTATGAAGAAGCAACGCCCGATATGTTCCAGAGTATTTTGGAAGAAGGCGCAAAGCTGTGCGAAGAAGTGTTGCAGCCCATCAACCAATCGGGTGACGAAGAAGGCTGCACATTCAAGGACGGCGTTGTGACAACGCCCAAAGGCTTTAAAGAAGCATACGAGACATTTACGCAAGGCGGCTGGATGGGTCTTTCGTGCAGCAAAGAATGGGGCGGTCAAGGCTTGCCACTACTGCTCAACTTCCTGCTCGATGAAATGGTGTGCTCCGCCAATTTATCGTTTGGGATGTATCCCGGCCTTTCACACGGCGCGTATAACGCGATTGAAAAACATGGCACGCAGGAATTAAAGCAAAAATATCTGCCAAAAATGGTAACCGGCGAATGGTCTGGCACCATGTGTTTGACGGAGCCGCATTGCGGAACTGATTTGGGTCTGATTAAAACCAAAGCCATCCCCAAAGGTGATGGCAGCTATTCCATCACGGGCACAAAAATCTTTATCTCTGCTGGCGAACAGGATTTGACGGAAAATATCGTTCACCTTGTACTCGCAAAACTTCCTGATGCACCGGCGGGCGTGCGCGGTATTTCATTATTCCTTGTTCCAAAATTTCTTGTGAATGATAGTGGCGCAATTGGCGCACGTAACGGCGCAGTATGCGGTTCAATCGAACACAAAATGGGGATTAAGGCATCCGCCACCTGCGTCATGAATTTCGATAATGCAACCGGTTGGCTGGTGGGTGTGCCCAATAAAGGCATGAAGGCGATGTTCACTATGATGAACGAAGCACGTCTGGCTGTGGGTTTACAAGGCCTCGGCATTGCCGAAGTCGCATACCAAAATGGTTTGTCTTATGCCAAAGACCGTCTGCAGGGCCGTGGTCTAAAAGGCGCAGTGTTTCCCGATAAAGTCGCGGATCCGATTATCGTGCATCCGGATGTGCGCCGCATGTTACTGACCATGAAGTCGATTACCGAAGGTGCGCGTGCCTTGGCGGTGTGGGTTGGTATGAACCTTGATATTGAAACCAAACACACCGATGAAACGGTGCGTGAAGAAGCGGGCGAGCTGGTTGCTTTGCTTACGCCCGTTACCAAAGCATTGATGACCGATCATGGGTTTGATGCCGCCAATCTGGCAGTGCAAATCATGGGTGGTCATGGCTATATCCGCGAATATGGCGTTGAACAATTCGTGCGTGATGCGCGCATCACGCAAATCTATGAAGGCACAAATGGTATTCAGGCGCTCGATCTGGTTGGCCGCAAAATGCCGGAACGGTTTGGCCGCATGCTGCGCCGCTTCTTCTGGCCTTGTGCAGAATTCATCAAGGAAAACACGGGCAATCCTGCTTTTGCAGATATTTTGCCCAACTTTGCCAAAACCTTCCAACGTTTCCAGATGATTTCATTGCTGATGGCGCAGCGTAGCTTTGCAAACCCTGAAGAAGCTGGCGCGGCCGCAACCGATTATCTGCGCGGCTTCTCGCTGCTGGTGCTCGGCTATATGTGGTTATTGATGGTAAAGACAGCCCACAGCAAAATCGCTGACAGCACCGAAAAGCCATTCTACGAATCCAAACTGAAGACGGCGGATTTCTTTTTTGCCAAGGTCCTACCAGAGATTAATGCGCGCATGATGAACATTCAGGCGGGCGCGAAACCTGTGATGGCTATGGGTGCCGATTTATTCTAAGGGAAACCGATCATGGCTGATGACCCGAATAAAAGTCTTACCCCGCCACAGCAGAACATCGCTATCTGGCCGCTATCCAAAGACAAGAACAAGGAGCGCGTAACACCGCCCGAACGCATGTTGCTGGATGCGGTGGAACGCATGGGCAGTTTTCGTGAAGGCCGTATCGCGGCGCACATCCATTTCTCAAAATTGCAACATCATAACCGCCGCGAACATTATCTACGTATCGCCGCCGATAACTTCGAAGCGCAGGTAAAATCCTATGCTGGCCACATCTTTTTACTGTCCAATGGCGATTTGTTTTTCCTTGGCAAAGATGTGGAAATGTATTCGCTGATCGAAGCGGTCGATAAATTACGCGTGCTGTTCTCCGAAGATCCGCTCGCGCAATACCATTCGTCGGATGATGAAACCGGTGGGTTTGCCAACTATTACGATTTTGAAGAGAATTACGATTTGTTACAGCAAGACGTGCTGATTTTATACAAAAGCATGGAGCGCCTACGCAAAACCAAGGAAGCCACGGCAGCAAAGAACAAACAAGTCTCCGCGCATGGCCGTCCCTTTGTGCCGGGTGATTTGGCAAAATTGATTTCCATTCTAGAACGTGCGGATTTAACCAACGTACTGCGCCGTCAAACCGCCTGCACCATCGGCGAAACCGGAATTCCAAAACCATTATTCGAAGAAGCCTACATCTCCATCGATAGCCTGCAAAAAATATGCACGCCGGATATCGACTTATTATCCGATTGCTGGCTGTTCCATTATTTAACGCGCACGCTGGATAAACGCGTACTCACATTGCTTTCCAATACCGGTATTAATCCCGATATGCCGTTCAGTTTGAATCTGAATGTGCAGACTATCCTTTCCCCGGAATTCGCGAAATTCGATGCGATTATCCCGACAAAGCTTCGTGGACGCGTGGCGATTGAAGTGCACAAAGTCGATTTGTTCAGCGATATGGGCGCCTTCGTGTTCGCACGGGATTTCCTGCGCGAACGTGGCTATAAGCTTTGCCTTGATGGCCTAACGCAGCACACCCTACCCTTCTTTGATAAAAACAAATTGGGGCTTGATTACTTCAAGGTTTATTGGGCGCCCGATGGCTTGAACACCGCGCAGCCAACTGCCTTGGCCGAAGTTAAACTCTTGCTGGAAGAATTCGGCGAGAAGAGCACCATTTTATGCCGCTGCGATAGCGAGGATGCGATTGTCGTTGGCCGCGAACTGGGCTTCACACAATTCCAGGGACGTATGATTGACCGCTTGCTGGGTATTTCCAAAACCGGCGTTCCTATCCTCACCAATAAAAAATACTAAATACCATCTACCCGCCGCACATGGAACCGACTATAAAGTCCTTCCATGGAAAGCATCTCCCCATCTATTTTAGTTCAAAATCTCACCAAAACGTTTGCTGGTGTGAATGCCGTCAACCACATCACCTTCACGGTTGAAGCGGGTAAAATCGTCGCACTGCTTGGCAGCAATGGCGCAGGAAAAACCACCACCATGATGATGTTGCTTGGCATTTCCCTGCCGAGCGAAGGCTTCGCACATATCCTTGGCCATGATATGGCCAAGCACCGGTTTGATGCCTTGCCTTTGATGAATTTTTCAAGCCCCTACGTTGATTTACCGCCTGCCTTGACGGCATCGCAGAATTTACAGGTTTATGGCGACTTATATGGCGTCCCGCATTTAAAAGAACGTATTGATGAATTGGCAGGCGCACTGCAATTCAAGGATTTCCTGAACAAGAAATTCGGCAGTTTAAGTGCCGGACAAAAAACGCGTGTCTCGCTTGCCAAAGCATTGCTCAACAAACCAAAAGTGTTATTGCTGGATGAACCCACCGCGTCGCTTGACCCTGACAGTGCGGATTGGGTACGCAGCTATCTGATGCAATATCAAAAAGACACAGGCGCAAGCATTTTGATGGCATCGCATAACATGCAGGAAGTCGAACGCATGGCCGACCACATTCTGATTATGCACAAGGGTGATATTTTATACCGCGGGTCGACAGCTGAACTCTTCGCGCAATTCAATCGCACCAATCTGGAAGATATCTTCCTTGATGTGGTACGCGAAAAGGTGCCCACATGAATTCAGTTATCCTATCTTCCCGCCGCATCTATGCGCTGGTGTTCCGTTATGTAACGCTGCTGCTCAGCTCCATGCCGCGCTTGTTCGAAAGCCTCTACTGGCCGGTCATCAACACGATGCTGCTGGGCTTTATGAATTATTATTTGCTCAAGCAACGCGGTATTGCCGAAATCAACTTCCATTCGATTTTGGGTGCGACGTTATTATTGGAATTCTTCCTGCGTAGTCAGTTGAGTTTTTTGCTGATTTTCGTCGAGGAAATATATTCGCGGAATTTAGGACAATTATATACAAGCCCGATGCGCGGCTGGGAACAACTGGCATCCTATACCATCATCATGCTTATCCGCATGCTCGCACTTGTGCCTGCGATTTATCTGTGCTCGCTTTTATTCGGCTATAATCTGCTCACGCTCGGTGATTGGTTCTTGCCCTTCACACTCAACATGATCTTGGCGGGTATCACCTGCGGCATTCTCCTCATCAGCCTGCTATTGCGGTTCGGGCAAAGCGCAGAATGGTTTGGCTGGATGTTGAGTTGGGCATTCATCCCGTTCATGGGCGTTTACTATCCGCTCAGCATTTTGCCTCAGCCGATGCAATGGATTGGGGAAGCCTTACCCGTATCACACATCTTTGAAGCTCTGCGGTCCATTGCCGCAGGCGGGGCAGTTGACCCACAAACCGTGTTGCAAGCAACGCTGATGAACCTTGTTTATCTGGCGGGTGCTGTCTGTATTTTCTTTGCCACACTGCATGGCGCAAGAAAGCGCGGCAATCTGCTCAATTTGAATGAATAGGCAATACGAAAAGCCCCACGAAAAGTCACACTTCCGGTTTTTTAATCACGCAATGCCACTTGCCCCGTTTTGAACACAGGCTAAATCTATTATATTGCTTTCGAATCAAACCCCTAAGGTAATCATGCGTCTTCTCGCTCTTTATGTATTCCTGTGTTCTGCACTTGTCAGCGCACCTGCCTATGCAGTCAGCGCCATGGCTCGCGAGGAAACCGCGCCATCACCAGGCGTAAAAGCGCCAGACGATATTTCCGACCAAAAAGAATTATTGGTAAAGGCACAGGCCACCGTGGAATCGATGCTGTCGAATCCCGATTATCCATCGCTGTTGAATCTAGCGACGCGAGCGAAAGCGATTTTGATTGTGCCGCGCATGATTAAATTAAGTTTCCTGATTGGCGGCCATGGCGGCAGCGGGGTCTTGCTTGCGCGTGGCGCGGATAATAAATGGAGCAATCCCGCATTCTATACCATTGGCGGTATCAATTACGGATTTCAGATTGGCGGTCAATCATCCGAACTCATCCTGACCGTGATGAGCGAAAAAGGATTGCGCGCACTGCTTGATCATGAACTCACGCTGGGTGCGGATGCTGGCGCATCCATTGGTACCATTGGGCGCGGCGCACATGCCGCAACAGGGTTGGGACAAGACGCCGATGTTTATGCCTTTGCACGTTCCGAAGGATTATATGTCGGCATATCCTTAGACGGCACGGTGATTACGCCAGATAATGGCTGGAACCAAGCATTCTATACCAAAGGCGCAACGCCCGAAGGCATTTTGATTGAGCAAAAATTCACATCGCCCAATTCGGATAAATTGCTCAGCGCAATGCCGTAAGCACATACCAACTACTTCAAATTTGAACTAATTCCGAAACTGATATTTTGCTGAAACAATTTTGCGTTCATGCAAGTAAAACACTTGCCGCGTAAGCTAATCTCATATTCTAAGTTTTATTTTTAAGGACAGCGACTGCTGGCCCGCCTGCTAATGCAGGCGTTTTTAAATATATGAGATGTTTTTATGCTTGCTGTTTTGAACCACCGCGCCAGCGCGTATCATGAATTGCACGCTGCCCGCACCAAGCTGATGAATTTGCGGCATGCACGCACAGGCTTATTCATCACCCAAACCCGTAACCCGTTTTCCTGCCACCAAATCCTGAGCTTGCTGGCAGAGATTGCTACCGCCAAATTCGATGCGCTGCGTATCATGCTGAGCCTTGATGCATTTGAAAAAAAGCTTCGTAATGAGGCGCACACCCGTATGGCGCAACGCATCTGGCTTGGCTCCACAAAAGAACCAGAAGCACACCCCGAACCAAGGCAGTGTAAACGGATAGATGGTGTGACCACGTTCCTGCTGACAACCCTTTGGCTACGTAGCCTGCCCAAACCGCGGATCTGAGCTATATGATTGTCATACGCCCGAATGGCATTTTAGAACGCCAGACCTAACACATTGAAATATAATGATTCGTGTGGGGTGTTTTGCATCAAATGCAAAACACTATTAAACCCTCCTTCACACCCTGCCTCTATAGTCGCCCTATCAACTTATCTATGGTTATCAAATAGTTACCTCTTTTTAACAGTTTCATGTTGCAATACACAATGTCAGGGAAAAAATATGCTGTATCAAGTTTATGACTTCTCCCACCTTATGGCAGCGCCGATGCGCGCTCTGGCCGGTATTACCAAGGCCGTCTTCCAAAATCCCCTGACCCCAGACACTGGTTATGCACGTGTGATGGCAGCTGGCGCCGAATTGCTGGAACGTACCACCCGCCGTTATGAAAAGCCGAAGTGGATGCTCGACCATACCGAAATTGGTGGCCAGAAAGTTCCCGTGACCATTAAGACCATCATGCAAAAACCGTTTTGCAATCTGCTGCGCTTTGAACGCAAGACGACCAACACCGATCCAAAAGTTCTGATTGTTGCGCCTATGTCCGGCCACCACGCGACGCTGCTTCGCGGCACAGTTGAAGCGATGCTACCCGAACATGATGTCTATATCACTGATTGGATTGATGCGCGTCTTGTGCCGCTTAGCGCAGGCCGATTTGATCTTGAAGATAACATCTCCTACATCATGGATTTCATCCGTGCATTAGGCCCTGATGTGCATGTGATGGCGGTATGCCAACCTGCGGTTCCTGTGTTATGCGCGGTATCGTTGATGGCGCAGATGAAAGACCCCGCGCAAGCACGTTCCATGACCCTTATGGGCGGCCCGATTGATACACGCTGTGCTCAAACCAAAGTGACCCAGCTTGGCAAGGATAAACCATTATCATGGTTCGAACGCACGGTCGTTACCACGGTTCCTGTGTATTACCCTGGTGCCAGCCGTAAGGTTTATCCGGGCTTTGTACAGCTCAGCAGCTTCATGTCAATGAATATGGACCGCCATGTGGGTGAACATCTTCGTCTGTTCACACACCTTGTGAAAGGGGACGGGTCCTCGGCCGCCAGCCACAGAAAATTCTACGATGAATATCTATCGATTATGGATATCACTGCTGAATTCTATCTGCAAACCGTGGAACGTGTATTCCAGGAACATGCTTTGCCAGAAGGCACCTTCCGCTGGAAAGACATGACTGTGAATCCAGCCGCGATTGAACAAACCGCCTTGCTCACCATCGAAGGCGAGCTGGATGATATCTCCGCACCAGGCCAAACCATCGCCGCGCAGAACCTATGCAAGAATTTGAAGTCAGGCCAAAAGGAACAGCACTTGATTAAAAGTGTTGGACACTACGGTATCTTCAATGGGCGTCGCTGGAAGAATGAAATCCAACCGATTGTGAAGAACTTCATACGCAAGCATGCAGGTTCCAGCAACGCTTCCAAAAAAGCAGTTTAACTCTCGCGGTTTAAGTCCAACGTAAAATTTAGTGACAGCGATTGCTGGCTCGCGCCCGCATGTGCGCGCTACCAGCTCTACCTTGCTACGTCTGGCGCAACGGGATCTGCTGATTTAGGCGCAGGCGGTGGCGCATCGGCAGGAATAAACGCATTTGTCGGATTTATCGCAGGCGCTGGTGGTGGCGTTTCAACCTTCGGTGCTGTAGGTTCTGGCGCGATAGGTGGCGTTGGTACCGGTGTTGTCACTGGTGCTGGTGACGGGGCTGGTTCTGACGTCGGTACTAGTGGTGACACTGGTGACGGTGTGGGTTCTGGCGCTGGCGGCGGCACTGCTACTGGCTCAGGGGTTGGCGCTATGGCGGGTGTTGATTGCGCTGGTTCTGGCGGCAATGTTTTCGACGCGGCACCAGGAATAACTTGTGGCTTGGCAGATGGCACGGGCTCACCGGCTTCGCTTAGCGTCTCGGAAGTTGACGTTACGGATTTTGCCGATTTCTTTTTGCTCTTCTTCGATTTCTTTTTAATGGCTGCATCACGCTTGCTCTTTGCAGTTGTTGCAACTGGCGCCGGAGCATCTGAATCGCACATCAACAATAATAATCCTACATCGCCTGCCGACCAGATACCCAGAATGCGCTTGGATTGGCGGTCTGCGGTAAACGCTGCTACATCACTGCCAACGGAACGCGGTTTGCGCGGCTGTAAATTATAGCCACGCAATTTGAATTTTGCGTTGGTCTCTTCAAAGATGCGATCAACGCGGCCTTGTTCGTTTTGCTGCATCGGCCAGCCGAAATATTCTTGCGATTTGCACGGACGGCCAAGTTCAAATGAAACCGTATCCAGTGAACGGCGGAATGCTTCGGATGCGTTCATGCGTAGGGGTTGATCATCAAACGTCACGCCGGACAAATCGGAATAACTAACGCGGCGTAATGTTTCGCTACGCATGCCAGTGATATTGTTGCCCCCAGAATCATTGGCGCGTTTTTGTAATTCGTTTTGTGCAATCGCACCAGTCAGCACAGGAGCTGGCGGTGTCATGCGATCACGCACCTGCTGCGGATAAGGACGTTTGCCCGCCCAGAACTGGTCCTGCGCGCGGTTCTTGATTTCGGTAATCATTTCCGATGGTTCATCCACATTCGGATCCGGTGTTCCCATGATCTGGCGCGGATGACCGGTGGCGGTTGCAGCTGGGGCTTTTAAAAATGTGCTTTTGGCTTTTGACGACTTTACAGCTTTTTTATGTGACTTCTTGCCAGTATGTTTCTTTGCATGATGCGTTTTTGATGTGGAAGCCGCAAAAGCATCATGGGTTGATAATGTTCCAAATGCGGCAACCGACAGCACAGCGATTATTAGTGCGAAGCGGCTCAGGAAAGATTTTTTCATTATCAAGTCACTTTTAAGATTGGATACTTTTAAGAAGAACGGGAATAGCTGTCTAGAATTACACTGCGCGTTTGTAATAACAAGTGGATGGTGCCACATCAGCGCGCATAACGAATCAAGCGTTATGCAAGTTATCCACAGAAATGCTTTTGGTTATGAGAATGCCTTAATCCCTTCGCATACTGGCTAGCGAATCGAACCGAGCTATTTAAACTATATGTCCATCAACGTCTTTCCACTTTCACCAAAAGCCATGAGCGCAAAGGAAACTTCGCGTCAAACGGCGTTAATGCGCCAACGGATAGCGCATGTGAATGTTGGAAATATCGCTGAAGGTGCAGTCGGCTTGCAGATTACGCCGATTTATCCTGCGTCGTATGGCCTTGGCGATAGCCTGCCGCATCCGTCCTTTTCGGCGCAATTGCTGGAGCTTGGCCTTAAGCACAATGTCGATGGGCTCATTCAAAAAGCGAGTGAACAATTGAGTTATGATGGCGCGTATCAGCCATCCGCGCAGCACAGCGCTACACGTCAATATGAACGCGTGCAGGACAATTTTGCTGCTGGCGACATCCACATCATCGAACGTAATTTTTAATTTTATTTGCCATTCGCTCTGTTCTGCTTTTGGCAGAGCCGGTTGCGCTATAATAGCGCAGAGGTATCGCCACAAAAAACAGCACAACCGCTCGGGCATCATTTACTTCGCGTAAGCATCCATGGCTTTAGCCAATTCAATGTCCAATTCCGTAACGCCGCCTGCATCATGCGTGGTCAACGTCACCATCACCCAATCATAGATATTGCCCCATTCCGGATGATGGTTAAGCTTTTCAGCCTTCATCGCACAACGTGTCATGAACGCGAATGCCGCGCTGAAACCCTTGAACGTGTATTCGCGTTCGATTGCTTTGCCGCCTTTTGCCAATTTCCATTTAGGAAGTTTTTTAAGAGCGGTCTTTAATTCGGCTGGTTTCAGGCACGCATGTTTAACGGGAGAACGCTGCATAGTTTTTAGTCCTTATAAATTGGGGCAGTGCAGTTATGCATTGCAATATAAGCTTTTTTACCGTTCGGTATAGCCATAAATAAGCTTTTTCCGTACGCTTCTTGCTGTTATGCTGCGCCACGCGATAAATCACCTGCCTTAATCTTGTTCCACCTAACCTTGCGTTGCCAATCATGAATGAAACCATCTCCGCATCTGCACCACTCCCGAATGGCATCAGTGAAGCGCTTGAACTCAATGTATTCGGCTGGCCATTCACAGGGCTTGTGACCCTATTCACCTTGCTGGTGGTGTTCGTGCTCGCTTACCAAGTCGGTGTTGCACGCAAGAAATATAATGTGTCCGTTCCCAATACGACAGGCCCCGAAGAATTCATGTGCGTGTTTCGTGCCCATGCCAATTCGGTTGAATATCTGGTTATCTTTTTGCCGCTATTATGGATTACAGCATTGGCAGCGCGCGATGAAATCGCAGCCGTGATTGGTGTATTCTGGCCCATCAGCCGCATCATTTACGCGATGGCCTATTATAAAAACCCGAAAAATCGGTTCCCCGGCTTTGTGATGGGAGTGACCGTCATTGCTATCCTTTTCATCATTTCTGCCATTCAAATTGTACGCAGCCTTTTCATCTGGTAGCGTTGCCAACCTTCTTTTTATGTAGAAAGTTTTTACAGTGTTTACACTCAATCCAATTCTGATGTCAGGCCGTGAAGTTCTTCCCATCGTGGAAGGCGGCAAAGGTATTTCTGTTTCCAACGGCGAAAGCTCGGGCGCATGGGCTGCGGCTGGCGGTATCGGCACATTCTCCGGCGTGAACGCCGACCACTACGATGCTGATGGTAATAATATTCCGCAAATCTACAAAGGTCGCACACGTCAAGAACGTCATGAAGAACTTGTGGCCTATGCTATCAAGGGCGGCGTTGCACAGGCGAAAACCGCATATGAAATGTCAGGCGGCAAAGGCCGCATCCACATGAATATCTTGTGGGAAATGGGCGGCGCGGAACGTATTTTAAAAGGTATTCTGGAACAGACCAAAGGCATGGTACACGGCGTGACCTGTGGTGCCGGTATGCCATACAAAATTGCAGAAATCTGTGCGTCCTATGGTGTTTATTATTATCCCATCGTGTCATCGGCACGTGCATTCAATGCCTTATGGAAACGTGCTTACCACAAATTCTCCGAATGGCTTGGTGCCGTTGTATATGAAGATCCGTGGCTGGCTGGCGGTCATAACGGGTTATCAAATGTCGAAGATCCATTAAAGCCCGAACCACCATTCCCGCGCGTTAAAGCACTGCGCGATTTGATGGCGTCGCTTGGCCTTCACACCACGCCGATCATCATGGCAGGCGGTGTCTGGTTCTTGCGTGAATGGAAAGACTGGATCGGCAATAAGGAATTAGGCCCCGTTGGTTTCCAATTCGGCACCCGCCCGTTGATGACCAAAGAAAGCCCGATTTCGGATGCGTGGAAAAAGCGCCTGCTCACCTTGAAAAAAGGCGATATTTATTTGAACCATTTTTCACCGACCGGTTTTTATTCTTCCGCCGTAAAAAATCCGTTTCTGCTTGAACTGACCGCACGTTCCGAACGTCAAATCCCCTATTCATTGACAGCGGTTGGTGAACACACGGCAGAGCTTGGCATTGGCCCACGTTCACGCGGTGTATTCGTTGCCCCGCATGATTTGGAACGCGCACAAGGCTGGATTGCTGCAGGCTTCACCGAAGCGATGCGTACACCCGACAGCACGCTGATTTTCGTTGATGAGCCACGCAAACGCGAAATTCTTGCTGACCAAGTTGCCTGCATGGGCTGTTTGTCGGCATGTCATTTCTCCAACTGGGCGGGCAATGAAGCGGGTACTACAGGCCGCAAGCCAGACCCACGTTCTTTCTGCATTCAAAAAACCTTGCAGAATATCAGCCATGATGGTGACGTTGAAAACTCATTGATGTTCGCTGGGCATAACGCGTACCGCTTTGCCAGCGATCCGTTCTATGCGAACGGGTTTATTCCAACCGTCAAACAGTTGGTTGAACGCATCACCACCGGTGATTGATTAAAAACAGTTTCTGGCGGCTTTTGCCGCCGGAAATCTGGGTAATCGCACTGCGTTTAACGCCAAGCCAATCCGCCAAAAATGCAATCAGGGCTTTATTGGCTTTGCCGTCTTCGGGCGCGGCTTTCACGCTAACATGCAACCATACTTGTTCTTTTTCATCCGTCTTGATGCCCAAGCTGGCTTCCTGCTTCGCGCCGGGTTTTGCCCACAAACGCAGCATGAACCCGTTTTCACGTTTATCCCAAACATGCGGCGGCAGCAAATCAGTGATGGGGTTATTAATGCTCATTTTAATTGAATATAAACAGTATTGGCCGTTATGCTATGGCCTTCGTTCATTTTCCAGCCCCACTCCCTGATGTTCACGCTCTATCATCATCCTTTATCGCCGTTTAGCCGGAAGATCCGGATATTGCTGGCTGAAAAAGACATGGCGTTCACGCCTGTGATTGAAAAGCCGTGGGAACGCCGCAAGGAGTTTATCGATTTATCGCCCACCGGCGAAGTCCCGCTGCTGGTCATCAAAGACGGGTTCGTCTTATCAGACACCAACGCCATTTGCGAATATCTGGAAGAAGCCAAAGACCGCCCGAACATGCTCGGCGATAGTCTGGAACAAAAAGCAAAAGTGCGTTCCTTAAGCGGTTTCTTCGACCGCGTATTTTACGCCGATGTCGGCATGACCTTGCTCGGTGAGAAAGCATTGAAGCGGCTGCAAAGCATGGGCACGCCCGATGCGCTAACCATCCGCAAAGGCTACACCGCGCTGGATGAACACATGAAATACATCAACTGGCTGGCAGGGCAGAATAACTGGCTGGCGGGGGATGAATTATCCTTGGCGGATATCAGCGCTGCTGCACATCTATCCGTCATTGATTATCTGGGTGATATCATGTGGGACAAGTATGATGAAGCCCATATCTGGTATGCACGGATTAAATCACGGCCATCCTTTCGCCCACTTCTTGCTGATCATATACCTGGTCTGCCACCACCACCCAATTACGCCAATCTGGATTTTTAATACCAACCTAAGGAGCACATCATGACCTTACGCGCATTCCTTCTTCTCTCCGCACTGCTACTTCCATCGTTTGCTTATGCTGGCGAAGAACCGAAACCGGATGATGTCATTGGCGTCTCCCTTTCCTCCGAAGGCTGGGTACAAGCCAAAGCGGCACGCGTCACTGTTTCTGTGAACGCAGCTGTTGTCGGCGAGAAGGCAAGCTCGACACGCGACACGATGATCAAAGCTGTTTCAGATCTGGCATCAAAGACCGAATGGCGGTTGACGAGTTTTAATCGCAGCCAAGACCAAACCGGTATCGAACAATGGTACGCGCAATTCGAAGCGCGTCTTCCTGAAAGCGAGCTCGGTGGCATCCAGCAAAAAGCAAAAACTGCCAGCAAGACCGGTATGCAAATCGCCGTGGTCAGCGTTGACTTCTCTCCCACTCTGGCTGAATTCGAAGCCGTACGCGCGCAAATCCGCAAGGATTTGATGGCACAGGCGACCAAAGAATTGGAAAGCGTGAATGCGGCATATCCTGACCGTAAATTCCGCATCTCGCAAATCAGCTTTGGCGGCGCAGGCGGCATCATGCAACCACAAGTGATGATGATGAAGGGCCGCATGGCGATGATGGATGCCCAAGTGGCATCAGCCCCGCAGATGGAAGGCGTGACCAACAGCATGGGCGGCGTTGAAACATCCCAAAAAATCGAAATGACCGCGATGGTGACCTTCGCCGCGCTCGCGCCTGTAACGCCTGCACAAAAATAATATGAAGTTTAACGATTACCGCATCATCCCCGCCGAAAAACCGAAGCATATTGTTGTGATGTTGCACGGCGTGGGATCGGATGGAAAAGACCTTCTGGATCTTGGCCATCACTGGCAAAACGTACTGCCTGCCTGCGTATTCATTTCGCCCGATGCACCGCACCGTTATGATATGGCGCCGTTCGGCTATCAATGGTTTTCATTGAAAGACCGCACACCGCAAATCATGGCGGCAGATATGATCACCAACCGCCCACTCGTGAATGAATATATCGACAAACTGCTTCATGAATTTCAATTATCATCAGACAAACTGGCCTTGGTCGGGTTTTCACAAGGCACGATGGTTAGTTTGGATGTCGCACCCAGACGCGAACAACAATTAGCTGGCGTGCTTGGATATTCAGGTTCATTGCTGAGCCATAAATCATTGCATTCAGAAATCAAAAGCCGACCGCCGATTAGTCTGGTGCATGGATTAAAGGATGATGTCGTGCCAAGCGATTATGCAAAGAAGGCACAAGAAATGCTGCAAGCCGAAGGCATTGCATGCGAATTGCATCTACAACCAAACCTTGGCCATGGCATTGATGATAGCGGAATTCGTATCGGCGCAGCTTTTTTGCAACGCATTTTCGCTTAAAATCGCGACGCGGAAAACCGCCCCAAATCAGCCTTGCTAATAACAAAAACCTTGTTTAACAAGGATGTATGCCTATAACGCATCTGCGAGAAGCTAAACGTTTGGTTAAGGGTAACTTCATCAAGTTACGCCATACTATCCTTAGTGGAAGGAGTATGTGTGTTACCCTCACTTGATACCTGCCCAGCGCTTGTGCTCAACGCCGATTTTCGGCCTCTCAGCTATTACCCGTTATCACTCTGGTCATGGCAAGACGCAATTAAGGCTGTGTTCTCCGACCGCGTGAATATCGTTGCTGTATACGACCGCGTCGCACATTCCCCATCACTCGACATCAAAATTCCCAGCGTCATTGCGCTCAAAGATTATGTGCAGGTGAACCGGCATCCGGCCTTCACACGCTTCAACGTGTTCTTGCGCGATCAATTCATGTGCCAGTATTGCGGTATGAAGAAAAACACATCCGAACTTACGTTTGACCATCTAACACCGCGTGCCCATGGCGGCCGCACCGTCTGGTCGAATGTCACCACCGCTTGTTCCGCATGCAATCTACGCAAAGGCGCGAAGTTGCCGCATGAATGCGGGATGCATCCAAAAACATATCCCTATCAACCGACATCGTTTGAATTGCAAGAACGTGGACGTGCTTTCCCGCCAAACTTCCTGCATCAATCCTGGCGAGATTTCCTGTATTGGGATTCCGAACTCGAATCCATTTAACGCTACACGCGTTCAGCTAACCAAATCGCAGCTCTCGAACCAGCTTGTATCACTTTGCGTAACACGGGATAACCCACCGCTTGCTCCGCGCCTGCATCTAACGCTGTTTGCTTATGTTCGTTTTCTTCGGCGCGAAACTGGTCGACGATTTTTTTCAATTCCGGCGCATCGTTCAATTCTTCGGATTGCTGCGCGTAATGTTCATCGATCACTTCTTCCACCGCCACCGTGCAGGCCATGGCGGCTTTTTCACCCATCAAGGCTGTTACTGCACCCAATGCAAACCCGGCCACATGCCAAATGGGTTGTAATGCCGTTGGGCGAATTTGGTTCGCGGCGACCATTTTGTTGAACGTATCCAAATGCGTTTGTTCTTGCTCCGCCATATGGCTGATTTGTTCAATCGCTTCCGGCGATGCGCCACGGCGTTTCAGCACAGCAAGCTGCCCGGCGTAAATGCGCTTGGCGCCATATTCGCCCGCCTGATTAACGCGCAGCATACGCGATAAAGATTTTTTAGGTTTCATTTGGCTGCTTCTGCTCAGTTCTTTTCTGGCCAAAGATAAACGCCAGCAACACAAAATCTTGCATCATCAGCGAGAACGCAGCATTCCAGATTACAATCGAGATACCCATCAACGACCAGCCGACCTTGTCACATGGTGCAAGCGGCGTTGCCAGCAATTCCGCCAGCATCTGTTCCGATGTCTTGGTTGTATCCAATGCTTCAACCGGGCAACCGCCCGATAATTCCCACCAATGCTGCTCCACGCCGACATGGAACATGGCAACACCGAACGACACAAAGAAGCCTGCGGTAATCAATGCCAGAAATAGTTTTTGGTGTTTTTCACCGCTGGCTAATGCGGCGATGCACGCCAGAATGATGAACACATAGGGCACGCGTGCATACAGGCATAGAATGCAGGGCTTCAACCCATAGACGAATTGCGCGACAAGCGCAGCGCCCAGCGCACCAATGGCGGCCAGTAATGCGATGATAAAGACGTTGCGTGGTTTAAAAAGTGCGAGATTGCCCATGGCAGGATTTTATCCCTAAATTTTCACTAGGTTGAGTCGAAAATTGTGGATTTCGAGAACCGGAACGCAAGCGTACCTTAAGTACGTGCGTACCGGAAGCAGAGAAAGACGCGATTTGCAGACCAAGCTAGTGGAAATTTCTTAGACCTTCATGCTCTTGGCATCGTAACGCTTGCCAAGGAATGCAGGCGCCTTTGCATTGTTTCCGGTCGGGAAGTTTTCAATGCTATAGGACAAATCGTTACGGGAATGGTGTGCCCACAATGCATCCGGGTTCAAGTGATAGAACAATTCAGCCACCGGTGTGGTGCGCGTCCAATCCTTAACCTGCTTGCGATGTGCAATCTTCCACACGCCAGATGCGCCGCCTGGGCGACGTTCCAGCTTATCGAGATAACGGCCACCAACAAAGAAGTCTTCCTTGCCGGTTGATTTATCAAGACGGTGCCAGTTCATAAAATAGCTTTCGCACAGTGCAACATCGCCGCGCAAATCAACGCGAACGTTCGCCACCATGTGATGGGTTGCCTTCATATGGCCGCGCACATCAAGTGCCCATTGGATATATTCGGAAACGCTGCCTTGGAAGATACCAGGTCCAAAATCAACCGACGCATCTGGATGGAATACGGAGCGTAAAAGGTTTTCTTCCGAACGATCAATACCGCGCGCATAGGAATACATAAGGTCGACGATTTCCTGCTTATCCACTAATGCCTGAATACGTGGCGGGAAGGGAGAATTCGCGGAGCTGGTTACCGTTGTAGGTGATGAGGTCGAACCGCCACCCAATGACGAGAAGAACGATGCCTTAATTTGCTTGATGGCCTTGGCTGCTTCTTTTGGATCAATCGGCGCCAAATCTTTTTTGCGCTCAACAGAGGTAATGGGCTTATCCACCTTGGTCGATAGGCTTTCTGCAATCTTGGCTGCTTCACGGAGCGCGTTTTCTTTTTCCTTGTTCACCGGCAATACGGGTTTAACGATGGTGCGGCCACCTGTTTGTACGGTGTTCTTCGCAACTGGTTTTTGGGGCATGGCTTTGGGTTCAACCTTTATAGGTGATTTTGCAGCCATCTTTGCAACCGGAGGTTTAGCAACAGGCTTAGCAACAAGTTTCGCAACTGGTTTAGCTTTAGCGACCAATTTTGGAGCAGCTTTTTTAGCAACAGGCTTTGCTGTTGGTTTCTTTTTCGCGAGGGCCATAGTTATCAACACCCTAAAAGTTATTAAAAGACCCCCATAAAATTACGGGTGGTCTTATATGTTTCAAATACTTATATGCTTTTACCCCTCTCAATCGGCGGTAAAAGCCCCGTTTTTGTAGTATTTATTGCCACATTATGTGGTGGGGGCAGATTAAGCGAAAACCACAAAAGCGCAAGTTTTTAAGGGTTAATTTTGATTTTTTCTTATTATCATCTAAAAAAGGTCATCTGACAGTCTAAAATTGACCGCTCAAACCCATTTTTCAGCCACGAGATGGGTAATTTGAACCAGTTGCAGGTCAATTTTGACTCCATATGGGGTTTTACATGGGTCAAAAAACAATGTTAATAATGTTTTAACGAGTTTGGCACGCTTGCATGGGGAGTTTTTGCCGATTCCATCGCCAATCAGCCGATTCTTGGCAAACAAAGCTTAAGATTAATCTTTGGTCCAACCCTTATTGTTCAATACAAACAAGGCGAATAGGGCAAAACCAACCCCTAAAAATACCCAAGGCGCAAGCCATAGAGCAACTGTGCTATCTTTGACGGGGGGGTTTAACAATACATAATCCCCATAGCGTTCATGAACAAAGCTCAAAATTTGGGCATCGCTTAGCCCCTCGCTCAGCTTGGCCCTAACAATCCCTCGTAAATCCTTGGCGATCCCCGCCGGACTATCATTGATGGATTCCGCTTGGCATACGACACATCTGAGCTGATTGCCCAATTGCACGGCGCGCTTTTCAAGCGCGGCATCTTTTAACTGTTCCCCCGCCTCCATTCCATAAGCGGGCAAGGCAACCATAAGCAGCAAGACAAGAAGAAATTGCTTCATTGCTGCTTCCCATCCTTTGTCATGAACTCAGACAGGTAGGGTTTAAAATATTTATCCCATACTGCCACGCTAAGGGGTCCTGAAACATGGGAGATGATGGTGCCATCTGCGTCCACCAGAAAGGTTTCCGGAACACCTGTGACGCCCCATTCAATCGCGCTGCGTCCTTCGCGGTCCAAGGCAACAGTTTGAAACGGGTTGCCATGTTCTTTCAGATATTTTTTTATCGCTGCGTCCTTGTCCTTATAGACGATGCCAATAATGGGTAACGGAATAGCAACCTTCACCGCTTTTAAAAATTCATGTTCGGCAACACATGGCACACACCATGATGCAAAGAAGTTCACGAGCGTCTTTTTACCCTTTAATTCATTTTCGGTGAACAGTTTTTTGCTGTTCAATACTGGCAGACTTATAGCCGGCACCTGTTTGCCAACGGATGAAACCAACGGCTGGCCATTCTTATCCTGTTGAAGCCCGCTAAGCGCCAGCCAGATAAATCCTGCAAAAATCACCGCTGGGATAAGAAGTAACCCCAATTTATTTATGGGCTTGTTCTTCATGGCTTGACCTTGTTCTTCTCTAGCGCTTTAGCGACTTCAGGCGGCATGTATTTCTCATCGTGCTTGGCAAGAAGCGTCGTGGCGGTGAATTCGCCTGGCGCGGTTAGTTTTCCTTCAGCAACCACGCCCTGCCCATCACGGAACAGATCAGGCGCAATACCCGTATAATGTACCACCAGCGTTTCCTTCAAATCAGTCACAACAAAGGTAATGGTGGTCTTCTTATCTGCTGCATGCTTAATGCTGCCCATTTCCACCATCCCGCCGATGCGGATATGCTTTTGTTCCTTCAATAATTTTTCTTGGCTCGCCAGCACATCGGTTGGCGAATAAAAATATGTGACGTTCTGCGATAGCCCCATCAGCGTCAAGCCAACCGCCAGCGCAATACCCGCAGTCACGCTCAGCAAAAGGGCAAGGCGCGTATGCTTGGCTTGCCAACCATTACTTTGCACGGGTCCTGTCATTTCAGTTTTTCCAATTTACGTAGCGCGCAGGATTTCAAAAACGTATGAACAGCAAGGCCCGCATAGCCAAGCAAGGCAACGCCGTAAGCTGCAAGCACATACATTGTGTGTGGGTTTTCAAAGTCGAAATTCATGCCACGGTTTTAGCGAAAAAAACATATCACGCCAAGTAGTTTGAAGGCGCGCCATAATTTCGCCCGAGCGGTTGCGTCACCCGCGCCAGCGGCAGACGCAGAGTGAATGGCAAATAACTAACGTAAACTTTTAAAAAACTGCTGCAATATGTCGCGGCCTTCCTGTTCCATAATACCGCCATAAACTTCGGGCGCATGATGGCATGTTGGCTGACCGAAAAACTTCGCGCCATGATCGACCGCCCCGCCCTTTGCGTCATAGGCTGCGAAATACAGGCGGCGCACCCGCGCAAAACTAATCGCAGCTGCACACATCGTGCAGGGCTCTAGCGTCACATACAAATCGCAATCCACCAAGCGCGGCGCGTCCAGCTTTGCGGTTGCTGCACGCAGCACCAACATTTCGGCATGTGCGGTCGGGTCTTTCAATTCTTCAACGCGGTTGCTGGCCGCGGCCAGCACATTCCCTGCCGCATCCACCAGCACCGCGCCAATCGGCACTTCGCCTCTGGCTGCTGCTGCGTTTGCTTCATTAAACGCCAATTGCATGAAGGAATTTTGTTTATCTTGCATAACCCCTCATCTAACATGCTTTTTATGAAAACTAAAGAAACAGAAAAAACCTTTAAAGGAGAGCGTTTGGCCAAAGTGCTAGCACGCGCTGGCCTGTGCTCGCGCCGTGACGCCGAACGCTGGATTGAAGCCGGCCGTGTCAGCGTGGACGGCAAGAAAATCACCTCTCCCGCCTTGAATGTCGAAGGCCACCAAAAGATTGTGGTGGATGGCAAACAAATTCCGCGTGCCGATGTCGCACGGCTATGGCGCTACCATAAACCTGCTGGCCTCATCACCACGGCAAAAGACCCGCAAGGCCGCCCGACCGTATTCGAATATCTTCCCGATGAATTGCCACGCGTCGTCAGCGTGGGCCGTCTGGATTTAAACAGCGAAGGGTTATTATTACTGACCAATGATGGTGAGCTGGCGCGGTTTTTGGAAAAGCCAAGCGAAGGCTGGTCACGCTGTTACCGTGTGCGCGTGCGTGTTGGCCGCAATGGCATTGATGAAGAAGAACTGAAATCACTGGAAGACGGCATCACCGTGGACGGCGTGAAATACGGCCCCATCAAAGCCGAACTTGATACCACCAAAGGTTCCAATGCATGGGTGACCATGGAATTGAAAGAAGGCAAGAACCGCGAAATCCGCAAAATCATGGAACATATGGGTTATGAGGTGAACCGCCTGCTGCGCGTATCATTCGGTCCATTCCAATTGGGCCGTTTGGAGAAGAACGAAGTAGAAGAAATCCCGCAGCGCGTACTTAAAGACCATCTGGCTGATTTTTTTAATAACGCAGTCGCGGTTGCGCCACTTGGCGCAGAGCAGTCGCGGAGAAAATAACATGAGAATTATCTCCGGACAATTTCGCAATCGCGCGCTGGAAACACCAGCGGATGAAACCATCCGCCCCACATCGGATAAGACGCGCGGCGCGATTTTTAACATACTGGAACACAGAGCTTGGCCCGCACATCCTTTGCTTCCCACATGCCATGTCGCCGATGTATTTTGCGGCACAGGCGCGTTGGGGCTGGAAGCATTATCACGCGGTGTGAAACATGTGACCTTTATCGATAATTCGCGGGAGTCCTTGGCGCTCACCAAAGCCAATATCGCCAAATTCAAATGTGCCAATCAATGCACACTCATCAAAGATGATGCCCATAAAATCACGATTAAAAGCCCGCAATTCGATCTGGTGATGCTGGACCCGCCTTATAAAATGAATTTGGCTGAAAAAACATTGCTGCATTTTGAAAAGCAGGGGCTTTTAAAAAAGAACACGGTCATCATGCTGGAAACGCAAAAAGGCGAAGCGGTTGAACTGCCGCCTGTATTCGATTTGCAGGATGAACGCAGCTATGGCATTGCCACCGTACATTTCTATACCTATGGAACCAACGCATGAGCCAAACGCCTGCATGTAAATGTTGTGGTGGCGCAACCAGCTTTTTCGAAAGCTGTGATTTTCATAATAATGCAAACATCCATTTGGGCTATTACCAGATGCCGATGCCGCCGCATGGGCTGCAGGTTGATTATGTCCGCTGCACGTCGTGTGGTTTTTTATTCACGACGCTGATGGATGAATGGCACAAGGATAATCTGTTCGCCCATATGATTTATAATCAGGATTATCCGCGCATTGATGGGTCGTATAACGGCCAGCGTGCTGGCAAAATCTGCAACCTCTTCTATCTTGCCTTTTTCGATAAGTTCAAAGAATTGGAATTCCTTGATTACGGCGGGGGCATTGGCCTTCAATCCGCACTTGTCGGCGCATTTGGTGCAAAGCGTTCACTGACGTTCGATCCCTTCGCACAAGGCGTAAAGCGCCCTGATGGGTCATTTAATGTGGTGAGCTGCGTGGAGGTTCTTGAACATGCCATCGACCCCAAAGCGATGGTTGCGGATTTGGTGCGCTTCACAAATCCCGATGACGGGCTCATCTTCATCACCACCGAATGTTTGCCGGACGATATTGACGTGCAAAAAACCAAATGGTGGTACATTGATCCCCGCGTTGGGCATGTATCACTATACCCCAAGGCGCAGTTGAAAAAGCTTTTCGCGGCGCATGGTTATCAGATGTCGCATATTCTGAACCATACGCATATCGCCTATAAGACTTGGCCAAAATGGGCGGAGTTGCTGATGTCGGAACGTGACAGAAACCTGCCTTAGAGTTTTAATAAAACTAATTTTTCAGCCAGCGCATCCTGCCGCATGGATTTCAGCGCCAGCACCGCGCGCAATACCGCGTCATTCACATCGCGGTTGGTATTCGATAACAATACGTTCAATCGTCTATCGCTGGTGATGTCGCCACTTGGCACGACATTCTGCGCCGCCAATTGGCTATCCACATTGCTGGGCAACATCACGCCTAATGTTTTGACCATTGCCAGATTGAAGCTTTTCTTATCCGCAGATAGCATTTGCGTGCGGCCATAATGCTCGAACCAAACGCTGCGTTCATCTTCGCTCATCACCCCGCGAAGCAATGCCAGCGGAAATAATGGCAATAAGGCTTCACGGTTGGCAGGCGCAGCACTGGCCAAACGCCACCAGCTTTGTGCATCCTTGTTCCCGCGCAGCAACATGAGCCGTGCCATGGCTGGCGCCGCTGCCAGATTATCCGGCAATGCGGCAAGTCCGGCGACATCTGCTTCCAGACTATCGCCCAGCGCACCCAGTAAATCCGCATTGCTAAACCCCGCAAGCGCGGCAGCAACGATATGCGCTTTTTGGGCGCTGTTTTCTTCTTCAATGATAGAACGAAGGGCAGCAGCACGGCGCAACGGTGCTGGCCATTCTTTTTCCGGCACAGTTAACAAGGTTTCGGGATTGCTGCGAAACCCTGCAATCGATTTGGCAGGAAATTTCACGCCGCTAATGACGGCATTAAACACATCGGATGCAATCTGGCGCGAACGCGCGAATTGTTCGGCGAGCTTAATACGTTGTACGTCGCTCATCGCAATATCCAGTAATATCGGTTGCTGCGGCGACATCATGCCGTCGATGTTCTCTGCCTTGATCTTCACGCGGCCAATGGCGATGGCAGCAACGTGAAGCACCGAAAGATTTTCAAATTTGGTTGTTTGTTTTTTAGGATTTACATTGGGTGCGAGCGCACGTTCGGCGAGTTCCAGAAACAACGTGTCGCCGTCGCCAGATTCACGCAGCAAATCCAAATTCAACCGCGCTGCATCCGCCTTGCCGTCCTTGATGCTGCACAAAATTCCCATTTTCTGTGCAAACACATCATTGGTTGCTGGTAGATATTGCGCGGACAAGACACATGCATCCACCACGCGCCGTTGGCGCAGTTCCTGTTCGATGAATACTTGCCAATCCGCTGGCTTAAAGGATGCTTCACGCGTTTTGGCTAATGCCAACGCGCCTGCGCTATCACCAGCGGCTTGTGCGGCCATCACGCGCGCATTGAAGAATGCATTGGCAATTTCGGGGCTGCCGACCGGTTCATAGGTTTTACTCAACGCTGCTGCGCGCAGTAAATCTTTGAACGCGCCATTGGCAGTTCCTGCATTCACGATTTGCGTTGAGCTGTTTAATAACCCGGTCGCTTCGGAATAATTGAACACTTTCCAGATATCCATCGGCAGGCTACCGGTTTTTTCGTCAAGGATTCCGTAATTGGTGAGCACGGGCGCGGCGAGCTCGTTCTTCTCTACATAATCGCCGCGGCGTGCCATTGGCACAGGTGCGGAGACCGCTGGTGCATAGCCCATGGGTTGCGGTGCATGGCGCAAGACAGGTTGCGGCATTGGCTGCACGTTCATATTCAGATTGGGCATATTCGGTGTTGCCAGTTGTTCATCCGTCTGGCTGTCGATGTTCAAGCCTTCGCCTTGCTCTGCTGCATCTTCATCCTCATATAACGCCTGTGGCGCGCCATACGATGCCGCTTGTGCACCGCCAGCGAGCGAAACACACAACAAACCACATAACAGATGTTGGAAGGATAGACGCATAACGATCAGGTTTTTATGAAACAGAAGAATTAGGTATAGTCATACCGAACATACTTATACTAAAATATGTGTTAAAAATTATGGCAAGGTTCTTATGGTGAAAACAGTTGTTTTAGTAGGGATGATGGGGTCAGGCAAAACCGCGCTTGGCCGCCAATTGGCCCAGCGGCTTAACCTGCCCTTTCTTGATACCGATGCCGAAATCGAAAAAGCGACCGGCATGCGTATTTCCCATATTTTCGAAGAACAGGGCGAAGCGGCGTTTCGTGGGTATGAACGCACCAAAATCGCCAAATTGCTGGCAGGCGAACCATGCGTATTATCAACCGGCGGCGGGGCGATATTGGATGACGGCACGCGGAAGTTAATTGCCGCCAATTCAACCGTCATTTGGCTGAAAGCACGTCTCGAAACCTTGCTGGCCAGAGTTGCCAAGGATAAAAACCGCCCGCTCCTTAAGACCGATGACCCTGCTGCCAAGCTGCAACAGCTACTTGATGCGCGCACGCCATTCTATGCCGAGGCGCCCATCCAGATAGAAACAGACGTTAAAGGCTTTGAAGAAACGGTTGAAGCGATGCTCAAGGCCGTGCAAAATCACCAAAATTCAATTAAGGAATAAGTATGAGTATTCTTGGAAATCTCCTGCCGCATGAAGCGCCCCAGACGATTAATGTATCGCTCGGTAATCGCAGCTATCCCATCCATATCGGCAGCGGGTTATTAGCCGAAGCGCCATTACTAATTCGTGAAGCATTCGGCATGCGACGCTGCATCATTATCACCGATAGCCATCTATCAAATGTGTATGGCGAAAAATTCCACGCCAATATGGCGCGCATCGGGTTGTGCAAGGATGATGTGCTGGTTATTCCTGCGGGCGAACAGGCAAAGACGTTCTCCTATCTCTCCTTCATCCTTGATCATCTGTTTCAAAAGAACATCGACCGCAAGACAATGCTGGTTGCACTTGGCGGCGGCGTGATGGGCGATCTGGTCGGCTTTGCGGCAAGCATCGCGATGCGCGGCATCGATTTCATTCAAATCCCCACAACGCTGTTGGCGCAGGTCGATAGTTCCGTGGGCGGGAAAACCGCCATCAATTCATCGCGTGGCAAGAACCTGATTGGCACGTTCCATCAGCCGAAAATGGTCATCGCCGATGTTGATACGCTCAAAACATTGCCAACACGTGAACTTCGCGCCGGTTATGCGGAAGTCGTCAAATACGGCCTTATCAGCAATCCAGAGTTTTTTAAATGGCTTGAAGAAAAAGGTCACAAGCTGTTGCAAGGCGTGAAAGAAAAACAAATCCACGCGATTAAAACTAGCTGCGAGATGAAGGCGCAGATTGTCGCAGAGGATGAACGTGAATCCACCGGCAAACGTGCGCTACTCAATTTCGGTCACA
>CAZMQI010000009.1:56787-76754 GCA_964568585.1 uncultured Rhodospirillales bacterium | reverse complement strand
CCCGATTGCAGGGATTAAGCGTTTGTTTTCAGCAAACTCGCTTGTTGAACTTTTAAAAAGTATCGCAAAAATCATTGTGGTGGGTAGCGTTGCGTCAATCCTCATCACACCCATATTCCACCAATCAGAAAGCATGACGGGGATGAGCAATGATGACTTGATATCATCTACCTATAATCTTTCCATTCATATTATTTTTGCGGTGTTCCTTGTGTTCACGGTGATTGCTGCCGTCGATTTGGCCTATCAGCGCTTTACGTATTTTAAAAACATGCGAATGACCAAACAGGAAGTGAAAGACGAAAACCGTCAATCCGAAGGTGACCCGCATGTGAAGGGACGCCTTCGCCAAATCCGCATGGAAAAAGCCAGAAAGCGGATGATGGCCGCCGTGCCCAAGGCCGACGTTATCATCACTAACCCGACCCACTATGCCGTAGCCCTGAAATATGACCCAGCCAAAATGCAAGCGCCCGTCTTGCTCGCCAAGGGGCAGGATCTGATTGCGTTAAAAATCCGAGAGATAGCCGATAAAAGTAAGGTACCAATTGTTACGAATCCGCCATTAGCCAGAGCGCTGTTTGCAACGGTAGAAATCGACCAGGAAGTGCCGCCAGAACATTACCGCGCTGTTGCTGAGGTTATCTCCTATATCTACCGCCTTAAGAAGATACGCGCGCCGGAGAAGCCCAAACCACTCAAAAACTGAGTTGTGTTATGAGCTATAGGTTTTAATCTATTCCCTTATGAAAACAGATTCGGCCAAAGTTCAACGTCCACCCAAAAAACCAGCGCAAGCCGTTGGTAAAAGTCTTGAAGCTTCGGATGAAGCGATGGGTCTTCTTGCCGCCACCGGCAAGCAGGAAACCAATGAACGCCAGCACCGTCTTTTAATCGTTGCCATCAGTTCAGGAATTCTTGTTGCACTTGTACTCAGCATGGTGGTGCTCGCCAATCTGGATATGGCACCCTATAAAGGTATCGCGGGCGTGCTCATTGATGTGGCGATTGTCATTCTGGCGATTGTGATTGGCCGCAACCTTCATAAAATCTCGCGCTTTGGTAAAATCGAAATCATTCTCGCCGAAGCATTCCAAGCCGCCTTCAACCCGCAAGTAATTGTGGACAGTGATGGCCGTGCGGTTCTTACCAATAAGGCCTATGATTATTGGGTTAGTAAACCCGGCAGCAATGTCGAAGCCATGGTTGCCAGTAAATTTAGTGAAAACGCAACCGTCGCCGCAGAATTCCAGAAATTACGCAAAGCCGCACGTACTAACCAGCCATCGCAAGGTGAATTGCCCGTTATAAAAGGCGGCAAGATTACTGAATGGCGCCGCGTGATTGTTCGCCCTTTGCCGACCACCGGCTACATCATCTGGCGTTTTGAAGACATCAGCGAACGTAAACGCGCCGAACAAGCGGTGCGCGAAGAACAAGCCAAGCTCATTGATTTCATGGCGCATGCGCCAGTTGGTATTTATTCCGCCGACCAGAATGGCCGCTTCCGTTTCGTCAACCGCACGCTTTCCGAATGGCTTGGGTGCAGTATTGAAGAACTGACCAGCGGCAGCATCAAACTGCATGATGTCATCGCACAAAAATTAGATGGCGTGGTGCCCTACGGCGTTGCCGCAGGACAAGAAGGCCATCTGCGCGGCGACAGCTTCATGCGTAGCAAGAAGGGGCGCGTATTCCCCGTTTCCATCACCCAAACTGTAGTAATGAACGAAGATGGCCAGACGCTTCGCACCCGTTCCATCGTTAGAGATTTAACCCCCGAACAATCATGGCAGGAAGCACTCACCCTATCCGAACAACGTTTCCAACGCTTGTTTGCCGAAGCGCCCATCGGGGTTGCATTATTGAACGCCACCATGCAAGTCGAAGAATGCAACCAGGCATTCACTGCGCTAATCAAGCGCGATAAAGCAGATATTCTGAAAAAGAATTTCATCAATCTGATTAATGATGAGCGTCAGGCTGTCATTGCCGATGAACTGGCCGCCGTACTGGCAGGCCGTGATTTACAAAAGCCGATTGAAATGCGCGGCATGGGTGATGCCAGCTCCGTCGCGTTCATTTACGCAAAGCGTTTTGCATTGCTGGGCCACACCTCGGGTGATGAATTATCCAGCCCGCAGCAAACCGGATTGATGTTGTACTTCATCGATTTCAGCGAACAAAAACGCATCGAAGCGCAGCTCGCGCATTCGGTGAAATTACAAGCCATTGGCCAATTGGCAGGCGGCGTTGCGCATGACTTTAACAATCTGCTTACCGCGATGATTGGCTTCTGCGATTTGCTGTTGCAACGTCACAAACCTGGCGATCAATCTTTTGCCGACATCATGCAGATCAAGCAGAACGGCAACCGCGCAGCCAACCTTGTACGCCAGCTCCTCGCCTTCTCGCGCCAGCAAACACTCCAGCCTAAAGTATTAAGCGTGACGGATGTATTGGCAGAACTGGCCAATCTTCTGCGTCGCCTGATTGGCGCGAATGTTGAATTAAAGATGGTGCATGCGCGTGATGTGGGACTTATCCGCGCTGACCAAGGCCAATTGGAACAAGTCATCATCAATCTGGTGGTGAATGCGCGTGACGCAATGCCACAAGGTGGTACCGTCACCATTACCACCGGCCCGCATCATCAAGACAGTACAGTGACACGCGGCCAAGATATGATGCAGCCGGGTGATTACATCAAAATCGCAGTTGCCGACCAAGGCATGGGCATTCCCAAGGAAAACATCCAGCGTATTTTCGAACCTTTCTTCTCCACCAAAGAAGTTGGTAGCGGAACCGGCCTTGGCCTTTCCACCGTATATGGTATCGTGCGTCAAACGGGCGGCTTTGTCGAAGTGGATAGCACGGTCGGTAAAGGTTCCACCTTCACCATCTATCTGCCGCATCATATCGAAAAAGAAAAACCAGCCGATGCTGTTGTTGAAGTCGTACGCGAAAAGAAGACATCGGATCTAACCGGCGCAGGAACTATTCTATTGGTTGAAGACGAAGACGCCGTACGCGTATTCGGCGCGCGTGCGCTGCGTAACAAGGGCTATAATGTTCTGGAAGCACGTGGCGGCGAAGAAGCATTACAAATCATCGATGAACAAGGCGGCAAAATCGATTTGCTGATTAGCGACGTGGTGATGCCGCAAATGGATGGCCCCACCTTGGTGCGTGAAGTGATGCGTAAAAAGCCTGATACGAAGGTGGTATTCATATCAGGCTATACCGAAGATAAATTCCGCGAACAACTCCGCGAAGGCGAAGTCGTGCATTTCCTATCGAAACCATTCAGCCTGAAACAGCTTGCAAGCAAGGTGAAGGAAGTGCTGACGGGAGAGATTGAAGAGTAAAGTTCTTTCCCATTTCAATTCTGCATTGGAGTTCAAGGAATGAAGATATTTGCTGAATTTCTCACGCTGCTGGTTTTTGTGTTGTGTGTGGTTGTCACTACGCCAGCATGGGCGCTGGGCAATCCGGTAGAATCAAATAGCGCTGCAGAAAAAAATGCATCAGCTATTAAGTATAAAGCAAAGAGCATGGATGATTATTCAACCACACTAGTGGAATTTAATGTGGGTTCGGTAAAATATCGTGTTCCAAGAAATTATCTTATCAATCCAGATACCGCCGGAAAAAGTATTCCGCGCTTTCGGGTAACCTATCCGGGTTTTGAGCCTTCAACTGAAAGCAACAAGGACTGCTTTCAAACACGAAAATTCAAGCCAGATTCATGCACATTCATTGAATTTTGGATTCAAGGGCGTGGTCGATTGACAAGAGATGAAGAATTCGAAAATCACATAAAAGGGCAGGCTTACAGCAGTGAACATTTACCTAACGGCGTAACCCGTTATGAGAGGGAGATAAATAGCGGCAAGGATGAAGTGTTCAGATTTACATCAAGCGAGCAGAATATCTTCGTTCGGTGTGATCACAGAGCCGTTGGGACATCATTATCGGTCGGGTGTGCCAATTACGGTGAGCCGCTTGATGACGGCAATACAGTCTCTTACCTACCATACTACGGCACAATGTCTGAAATTGTAGATATGGATCTTGGCATCATAACCTTAATCAAATCATTTCATGCGGACAGACATAGATTATGACCATTTTTCAACTTAGTCCGTCAACGATAACTGCTATTCAATATACTTAAACAGCAACAACTCCGCACTAAAATCAATTAGCGTGAGAGCGATAAGAAAATTTTTGAAATATCAGAAAAACTATCCTGCGCCGCCGCCTGCTGCGCCTTGATAAGGCGATGGGGCGGAAGGTTTCACGGAGTTGACTACTTTATAGCCGCCGCCCGCACCTTCACCTCTGCCGCCTGAGCCTTTATACGCATAGTCGTCACCGAAATAGCCGTAATCAAACACAGCGATACCATAAAAATCATACGACCATACCATTTCCGTGATGCTGAGGGAGTTGTCGGAGAAACATTGGTTCTCATACGCCACATCGATGACGCGCACAGGACGCACCGCAATTTCATCTTGCGATACGCCAATCGTGCTATACTCGTCTTTGCGTGACGTCATCATAACGCTGCTTATCCGTTGTTATACTGTGGCGCATCCACGGCGATACCGGGACGGCGCGGCGCATCGAACATCGCGGCGACCATCTTTGGTGCATCAAACGGTTTTACAGACGCGAAATTCTCAAGGCCGCCGGATGAGCCACGTTCAACAGAACGTGCCAATACGCCATCGGTTTGAACTTTTTCTCTGATTGCATCTGCAAATGACATAGCGCCACCCTATAAATTGGTTGATAGACCCAGAGTACGCGAAAGTATTTAAACTTTTATTTAATTTCTTGGTTAACGTTTATTACTCGTAACAATATTTTCCTTTGTTTTAAGGCATATATAGAGTTTTTTCCGAGTTAACCACAGTATTGATGTCTGAACTTTCAGCCAAACCTGCACCAAAAAGACACTGTGGAATCAATCCACAAAAAGAACAAAAATAGAACTTGCAAACAAGAACAAACCATGAATAATGATATGCATACTTATTGAATGGTCCTGACGAAAATCCCTTTACCTAAATGGAGTCCCCTATGTCTAATCCTAAAGCCAATGCCCCGTTACGCGTAATCCAGAATGAAAAAGGTGACACAATGAGCCAGCCTGCCGTCAAAGAAATGAGCGCCGAAAAGCAAAAGGCACTCGATGCTGCGATGACCCAGATTGAACGCGCATTCGGCAAAGGCTCCGTAATGAAGCTCGGCACCCGTGAATCCATCGATATTGAAACCATCTCCACCGGTTCGCTTGGCCTTGATATTGCACTTGGTATTGGTGGGTTGCCACGTGGCCGTATCGTTGAAATCTATGGCCCGGAAAGCTCGGGTAAGACCACCCTTGCGCTGCATGTACTTGCACAATCCCAGAAAATGGGCGGCACCTGTGCGTTCGTGGATGCCGAACATGCGCTTGATCCATCCTATGCAAAAAAACTTGGAGTGAATATCGATGAGCTACTTATCTCCCAGCCTGATACCGGCGAACAAGCTTTGGAAATTGTTGATACACTCGTTCGCTCTGGCGCAATTGATGTGCTGGTGGTTGATAGCGTCGCCGCTCTTGTTCCAAAGGCTGAAATTGAAGGCGAAATGGGCGATAGCCATATGGGTCTCCAAGCTCGCTTGATGAGCCAGGCATTACGTAAACTCACCGCGTCTATCTCCCGTTCACGCTGCATGGTCATCTTCATCAACCAGATCCGCCAGAAGATTGGCGTGATGTTCGGAAACCCTGAAACCACTACCGGCGGTAACGCACTTAAATTCTACGCATCGGTTCGTCTGGACATCCGCCGCATCGGAGCGATTAAAGACAAGGAAACCGTGGTTGGTAACCAGACCCGCGTGAAGGTCGTGAAGAACAAGATGGCACCTCCATTCCGTGTTGTTGAATTCGACATCATGTATGGCGAAGGCGTTTCCAAGCTCGGTGAGCTCATTGATCTTGGTGTTAAAGCCGAAGTCGTTGAAAAATCCGGCGCATGGTTCTCCTATGATGGCCAACGCATCGGTCAGGGCCGTGAAAACAGCAAACAATTCCTGCGTGAAAACCCAGCCATCGCAGACGCCATTGAAAACGAAGTGCGCTCCAATGCTGGTCTTGTGGCAGGCGCCATGATGGAAGGCGAAGCTGCAAGCACAGCAGATGCTGACGAATAAAGCTTTTTTTGCATCCTCCAGTAGCATTTAATTGACTTTTTGGGGCCCCCTAGCGCATTGTTAGGGGGTCTTTTTTTAACAATTAATGGGTTGATGACGGGATAGATGACAATGGCTGCAGCGTTTCATGATCGTGATGGTAAAATCTGGTTTGACGGACAAATGGTTGATTGGCGCTCTGCTAACGTCCACGTCTTAACCCATGCCCTTCACTATGCTGGCGCGGTCTTTGAAGGCGAACGCGTCTATGGCGGTCAAGTATTCAAACTGCGTGAACATACCCAGCGCCTGCTGGATAGCGCCGAAACCATGGGCTACACCATCCCTTACACGCTGCAACAACTCGAAGATGCAACGATGGATGTTATCCGCACCCAGAAGGTTGTGGATGGCTATGTTCGTCCCATCGCATGGCGCGGCAGTGAAATGATGGGCGTTGCAGCCCAAAAGAATTCCATCCATGTGGCGATTGCGGTATGGGAATGGCCCAGCTATTTCGATCCTGAAGCAAAAACCAAGGGCATCCGCCTGACCATGAGCAAATGGAAACGCCCCTCCCCTGAAACCGCACCGGTTCACGCCAAGGCCTCCAACCTTTATGCGATCTGTACACTTGGCAAACACGAAGCCGAACGCGCAGGATTCCATGACGCGCTGATGCTCGATTGGCGTGGCCATGTTGCCGAAGCAACGGGCGCGAATTTCTTCATGGTGAAGAATGGCGAAATCCACACCCCTACCCCTGATTGCTTCCTGAACGGCATTACCCGCCGCACGGTGATTGATCTGGCACGTAGCCTGAATATCAAAGTCATCGAACGCACCATTATGCCGGATGAATTAAAGGGCGCGGATGAAGTGTTCTTGACCGGCACCGCTGCCGAAGTGACCGCTGTTGGCCTGATCGATGCAATGAGCTTCAAGGTTGGCCCGATCACGCAGAAATTGGCCGAAGCCTATTCCGCAGAAGTACGCAAACCCGTTGCAAAAGCGGCTTAAGGTTTATTGGTTTTTTCGAAGATGAGTTGATCGCGCCACGCGCCTTCAATCTGCATGTTCTGTTTGGAAAGACCGATTTCACGAAAGCCCAGCCCGCGCAATAACCGCAAACTGCGTTCATTCTCCGGCATCACGGTCGCTTCCACACGTTGCAACCCCAATTCATCGAATGCAAATGGCATGATGAGGGAGATTGCTTCACGCATCACGCCTTTACCGGCATAGGGCGCACCCATCCAATAACCAAGTGTCCCCACTTGATACACGCTGCGCTTGATATCCGTAATGGTGATGCCGCCAAGCAGCGCGCCTTCCATATCACCGTCTTCACGGCGGAAAATCAGGAATGCATATTCACGGTCCTGTACCCAGCGCCGCGTAAAACGTCGCCATTGGCGCATGTAAAAACTTTGCGTCACGGCATCCTTTGGCCATAGCGGTTCCCACGGAACAAGGAAACTTGCACTCAACAGGCGAAGCTTGGTCCATTCCTGCCAATCGCCGACATCAGGCATACGCAGTATGATGGTTTTGCCTTCCAGCACCACATCGAATGAAACACGGCTGCGGCGGTTTCGTTCGCCTGCAAATAACGTCAGCATTGTTTGCAGGAACGCGCTCATTCAGCCCTATAATTTAAATGCTGTGGCAATCGCAGCTTCGTTCGGAACACTGCCCAATGGGCCAACAAACGCGCTGGCAGGTGCTTTGTTTAATAGCTGCGCGGCAAGACGTTGGATATCCGCCTGCGTCACCGCTTCGATGCGTTCAAGAATTTCGGCATTGGGCACGATGCGATTATACATCAATTGATTAAATGCCAGTTTTTCAGCACGGCTCATGGTGCTTTCTTGCGACATGAACAGCGATGAACGCAATTGTGCCTTGGCACGGTTCAATTCTTCGCTGGTTACATTTTTGGTCACCAGATGCAACTGTTCGGCAACAACCGGCAACAATTCATTGATTTTATCCGGGTCAGTACCAGCATACACCCCAAAGCTTCCGCCATCTTTGTGAGCAGAAACGAAGGAATAGATGCTGTAGACAAGGCCACGCTTTTCACGCACTTCCTGAAACAGGCGCGATGACATGCCGCCGCCAAGCAATGTGGAAAGCACCGAGAGTGCAAAATAATCTTTATCCATATAGGATAGACTCTGGAATGCCAGCGCCATATGCAATTGTTCGATGTCGCGGTTCTCGCGCATATCACCGCTTTGGAATTCGGCCTTATCGGTTTTGGTGGCTGATGCGGATGGAATTTTATTCAAGTATTTATTCGCATAATCAACCATGGCGTCATGGTTGACGGCACCAGCAGCTGCAAAAATCATCTGCGGGCCGGCATAATTGATGGTGATATAATTGGTCAGCCGGTCACGCGGCAGATTGCGGATGATATCGGCTGAACCCAATACCGGGCGGCCTAGACCGGAATTCGGATAAGCCGTTTTTTGTAAATGATCGAATAAAATATCATCCGGCTGGTCAATGGACTGACCGATTTCCTGAATGATGACGCCACGTTCACGGTCTAATTCGCCATTATCCAGCGCGGCATTCTGCACCATATCGCATAGAATATCGGCGGCGAGCGCGACATCTTGCTTTAAAACTTTTGCGTAATACGCGGTTGCTTCACGCGTTGTGTAGGCATTCAAATGCCCGCCAACATTCTCCATCTCTGCCGATATATCAAATGCGCTGCGGCGCGCAGTGCCTTTGAACAACATATGTTCAACCAGATGGGCAACGCCGTTATCGGCTGCTTCCTCATGGCGGGTACCCACACCCACCCATAGCCCCACCGATGCTGTCTCGACATTATCCATGGTGTCGGTCACAACACGCAAGCCGCTTGGCAGTGTGGTTATTTGAATGGTCATGTATTTCCTATGGTTGAACGCGAGCGCAATGTCTGGACACTAGCGCGTTTCGATAAAATTCACAAAAGCCGTATAATCATTCGGCATTACGGTGAATCGTTCTGGACGTTGATATAAGTCAGCCAGATGAGCTGGCAAGGGCGGGTTTTGCCCCGTCACCTCACGCACAATCTCAGGGAACTTGGCAGGATGCGCGCAAGCAAGGCTGATGATCTGCCCCGGCAACTGGTCGCGGAAACGATTTGCAACCGTCACGCCCACGGCAGTGTGCGGGTCGAGCAGAATGTGATATTTCTCCCAAACAGCCTTGATGGTTGCCTTGGTTTCTTCATCGTTTACCGATGATGCCATGAATTCATTCTTCAATGCGGCATGCGCGGCGGGTGATAATTGCACATCCTTATGTGCTGCGATTTGCTGCATCGCTGCTTTGACTTCCTTGCCATCACAACCCAGTAATTCATAAAGATAGCGTTCGGCATTGCTGGCGATTTGAATATCCATGCTAGGCGATAGACTTGGCGACACCACGCCCGTGGTCATCACCCCGGTTTCAATGAATTTCGCCATGCTGTCATTTTTATTGGTAGCAATCACCAGACGGTGAATGGGCAAGCCCATTTTCTTGGCCACATGCCCAGCAAAGACATTGCCAAAATTGCCGGTTGGCACCACAAAGTTGACGGGTTTTTCCAGCGCGCCAGCCTTTAACCCTGCGTAGAAATAATAAACCACCTGCGCCAAGATGCGCGCCCAGTTGATGGAGTTCACCGCAGTCAGCGTGTGCTTTTTACGAAGTTCCTGATTGTTGAAAGCTTGTTTGACCAACGCCTGACAATCGTCGAAGGAACCTTCCACGGCAACCGCAAATACATTCGGCGCATTCACGCAAGTCATCTGGCGGCGTTGTACTTCCGATGGACGGTTATGCGGGTAAAGGATGATGACCTTCACGCCGGGAATACCACGACACCCTTCAATCGCAGCAGAACCCGTATCGCCGGAGGTTGCACCAATCACGGTCATTTCACCGCCATGCTTATACGCAAAATGGCCAAAGACACGGCCAAGGAATTGCAAGGCGACATCTTTAAATGCCAATGTTGTGCCATGGAATAGTTCGAGCAGTGAAAGCCTGTCATCAACCTTGGTCAATGGCACAACATCCAGATGATTAAAACCCGCATACGTATCCTGTACCAATGCGGCGAGTTCACCCGCCGACAGACTATCGCCGATGAATGGCTGCATTATGCGTTGTGCCAACTGCGTATAGGAAAGGGCGCTGAGCTTACGCATCTCATCCACGCTGAATTGCGGCCATGTTTCTGGCACGAACAGCCCGCCATCGCTGGCAAGCCCTCTGGCTACAACGCTTTCGAAATCCGGAACGGCGTCGCCGCCTCTGGTGCTGATATAACGCATCACTTAGTCCTTAATCTGGGTCTTTAAAGGTAATTTTGATATGCGATGAAACATAAATCACGAACAACGCGAAGGCGAGCAAAAACCAAGTAAGCGAATAAGTCGCATGGTTATTGGTGATATTAAGCAGACGTGATTTTAATAACTCGTGCTTAACGCTTCCCCATTCAAAGATGGGCATGAATATGACGGGTTCCACCTTATCCAATGAACGGATGGGCTCATTACCCATTTCCTTCAGGATGATGAAATTCGCAGCATCTTCCAATGGCACAAAAATTCCCAATTGTTCATGCGGCGCTTCTTTGGCAAGTTGTTCATTGGTCGGCCAACGGAAACTGCCCGATTTCCATTCTGCCATCGTCAAAAAATCGGATTTACGGATGAACCAGCGATCATCATTCCAAGTTTCAGGAAAATACAGCTGGAAACCGATGCCGTGATCGGGGGTATGCGAAAAAGTATAATAAGGCCGTGCAATCTTCACGGGCGCAGTCACATAAGCCCCTCTGTAATAGAGATTGGAAACAGGACCATCCGGCAATCGTGTCAGCTTCATCGGCTTTTCAGCAAGGCGTGCGGCGCGTTCTGCAATCAATGCTGTTTTCCATTCGCCGCGCTGCATTTGCCAAACACCGAACCAAACTAATGCAACAATCATCAGCATCGAACCGATGGTTGGCCATAGTTTTGGTTTGAAAGAAATGCTGGGGGTCTTCATTACTGAAAAATCTCTGGCCTGTTTTTATATTGAAGCTGGATGGTCAATGCCTTTGCAGGGCGAAGCATGCCAAGCGTCGCACCAAGGATAAGCACACCCCACAACACGCCATGCACCCATAACGGCCAATCAACGTGCATCGCGATAATAATCGCGGGCGGTACCATGCAAAAGCCCAAAATGAATATCAGAAATACGGCAGGGCCATCGCCATTATCGTTTTTGGCAAGCGGCAACTGGCACACCGCGCAATGGTCAACCAGCGTGATAAAGCCTTTGAACAACGCACCCCGCCCGCATTTCGGGCAACGGCACGCTATTCCTTTGGCAAGCAGGCTGGATAGATTATCCATGACCCGGTACTGACGAACCCGAACCCCACCAATATACAGAGGTGAAGAGGAACAGCCACACTACGTCTACGAAATGCCAATACCAAGCCGCAGCTTCAAAGCCGAAATGGCTGTCTTTGGTGAATTGACCCTTTGCGGTACGTACCCATGCGACCAGCAGGAAGATGGTTCCGATAAGCACGTGGAATCCGTGGAAGCCCGTTGCCATAAAGAAGGTTGATGGGAAGATTCCATCCTTAAAGCTGAAATGGCCATTCATATATTCATACACCTGAAAGAAGCTGAACAGGACACCAAGCAATACACTGAGCCCTAATGCCTGAATGGCATCTTTGCGGCGACCTTCTACCAATGCTTCATGAGCAAAGGTCACAGTTGAACCTGACAGCAAGAGAATAATGGTCATCACAAATGGCAATTCAAACGGATCAATCGTGTGAATACCCTTTGGTGGCCATACCCCCCCAACAGGGTATAGCGCTGAGCTGAAATACGCCCAGAAGAATGCAACGAAAAACATAACTTCCGATGCGATAAACAGAGCCATGCCATAACGAAGGCCGATTTTTACGAGTGGGCCATGAAGCTTTTCAACATAAGCCTCCTTAATGACATCCTTCCACCAGAAAAACATCACAGCCAATACAGCAATCGCGCCAAGAATCAAAACCTTGCTATCGAATTCAAAGGTAAAGGTACCAAGCACAAGTTTGATTTTGTGCATAAACAAAATCATGCCAACCGCAAGCAGCCCTGCAGCGAATGCGCCAAACAACGGCATGATGGATGGCGCAACCAAGTGATACGGTTGCGGGATGCCACTGTCTTCATATTCGGGCGCGTGGTTATCAGACATACTTCTCTCCTTTAGGGTATAGTCTTTGCTGCTTCCAGCAATTGGGTTTGCTTGATATCGAATTTTTTCTGTGCGGCGGCCAGCTTGGGGCTTTTAGCGGCAAAAAATGTGTATGAAAGGGTGATGGTCTTCACATCATCCATTTGCTTATCGCTTGCCATGGCGGGGTCGACAAAGAATTGCACGGGCAATTCAGCGCTTTCGCCAGCCTTTAATAGCTTTTCATCAAAGCAGAAGCATTGCACCTTGTTGAAATACAATCCGGCGCGGTCCGGCTGCACATTATATACTGCCATGCCGACTTCGTCAGTCTTGCTTTGGTTTTGCGCGCGATAAACAATTTTTTGTGCTTCACCAATATTCACTTCGATTTCATTCATGGTGGGTTTGAAGCTCCACAACAATCCCGGCGACACATCCGCGTTAAAGCGGATTTTGACTTTGCGTTCCAGAATGCCATCGGTTGAAGGCGCCGCGGCAACCTGTGTTGCACCGCCAAACCCGGTCGTCTTGCAGTACAGATTATAAAGCGGCACAGAAATGAATGCCAAAGCCAGCATGGCAAAAACGCCGCCTGCCAACTTCAATCCAATACTGCGGTTTTTGTTTTGTAAATCAGATGGCTCGCTCATTGAATGCCACCATTAATGTTGATTTTAATAATCGTTACTACATAAATAATAACTACAAATGCGATAAGCCCGATGGCGATAGCAATGTTACGTTTCGCGCGCGCTGGAGGAATGGATACTTTCACGATGGGATCCGTCATAGTTGCCATCCCGTGATTGGGATTCCGGCAAGCCGTTCAACCAGCAATGCCGTGAACAGTGCTGTTAAATGCAACAGCGAAAATTTGAACATGCCCTTGGCAAACCGATGGTTTGTGTCAAAGAACACGGCGATGGCATAAGCGATAAAACCGACACTGAATACACTAGCGGTTACGGCATACACCGAACCGGCAAAGTTCAGAAAGCATGGCGCGATGGCAATCGGTGCAAGCAGCAAGGTATAGATTAGCATCTGGATTTTCGTCGCGCGTTCACCAGCAACCACAGGCAACATGGGAATGCCTGCACGCGCATAATCATCACTGCGGTACAGTGCGAGTGCCCAGAAATGCGGCGGCGTCCAAAAGAAAATCAATGCGAATAATACAAGCGCAGGCACTTCCATTTGACCTGTCACCGCTGCCCAACCAATCATTGGCGGGAATGCGCCAGCTGCACCACCGATCACGATGTTCTGCGGTGTGCGGCGTTTGAGCCAGATGGTATAGACGAACACATAAAACGCCGCCGCAGATGCAAGCAATGCAGCCGCGAACCAGTTCAACGCAACGCCCATCAACAATACTGAAAAGGCCAGCATGATAACACCGAATTCCAGCGCATTTTCCGGTGCCATACGCCCGCGTGGCAATGGACGATTGCGAGTACGCACCATCAATGCATCGACATCACGTTCATACCACATATTGATGGCACCGCTTGCGCCGCTGGCCAATGCGATGCATAGCACCGCAACAGCCGCGAGCAACGGGTGAAGATGCGTGCCGGAATAAGCTTCCGCCACCACAATGCCCACCAGCCCTGTGAAAACCACCAATGACATCACCCGTGGTTTCAATAAGGCAATATAATCGCGGACGCTTGCCTCAACGTCTGATGCAAGCGGTTGGTTGTCCTGTAGCGCGAAAGGTGACAGTGTCATTGATACTATTTTACGCGTGGTAGTGTTTCGAATTGATGGAAAGGTGGTGGTGATGGCAATGTCCATTCCAATGTATTGGCATATTCATTCCAGTAATTCGCACCAACCTTTTTACCTTTGGTCAGGGTCACGATGACAACCAAAACGAACCACCATGCGCCGGCATAGGAGATGTAGGAGCCGATGGATGACACCAGATTCCAGCCGGCTAATGCATCCGGATAATCAGGATAGTGGCGCGGCATACCTTGCAGACCCAGGAAATGTTGTGGGAAGAAGGTAAGGTTCACACCAATGAAGGTGAGCCAGAAATGCACAACACCCATCCATTCCGGATATTGACGACCCGACATCTTGCCAATCCAGTAATAGAAACCGGCAAAAATGGTGAACACTGCGCCTAGCGATAACACATAGTGGAAATGCGCCACCACATAATAAGTATTATGCAACACAACGTCGATGCCAGCATTGGCCAGCACAACGCCCGTTACTCCGCCAACGGTGAACAGGAAGATGAAGCCGATAGCCCACAGCATGGGGGTTTTAAATTCAATCGAACCGCCCCACATCGTTGCAATCCAGGAGAAGATTTTAATCCCTGTCGGCACCGCGATGATGAGGGTTGCAGCGGTAAAATATGCACGTGTATCAACGTCAATACCTGACACATACATGTGGTGCGCCCACACCACGAAGCCGACTACGCCGATGGAAACCATTGCGTAAGCCATCGCCAGATAACCGAATACCGGTTTCTTGGAGAAGGTTGAAACAATATGGCTGATGATACCAAAGCCCGGCAAAATCATGATGTACACTTCAGGGTGACCAAAGAACCAGAATAGATGCTGGTACAATAATGGGTCACCACCGCCTGCTGGATCAAAGAAGGTTGAACCGAAGTTACGGTCGGTGAGCAACATGGTGATTGCGCCGCCAAGCACAGGCACTGCAAGCAACAGCAAGAATGCGGTAATCAGCGTTGCCCATGCGAATAACGGCATCTTGTGCATGGTCATGCCAGGCGCACGCATATTGAAGATGGTGGTGATGAAATTCACCGCACCCAAAATGGATGATGCACCCGCAAGATGGAGCGCGAAGATTGCCATATCAACCGCTGGGCCTGATTGGCCGGAAGTTGCAAGCGGCGGATATACCGTCCAACCCGTACCTGCGCCTTGACCCACGAATACAGAACCAAGCAACAAAAGGAATGAAGGAACCAGCAACCAGAAGCTGATGTTGTTCAAGCGTGGGAACGCCATATCAGGCGCGCCAATCATCAATGGCAAGAACCAGTTACCAAACCCGCCGATCACAGCAGGCATCACAACGAAGAACACCATGATAAGACCATGCGCCGTCACCAGCACATTCCACATCTGGCCATCGGCAAGATACTGCATACCGGGCTGTTGCAATTCCATACGCATGATAACGGAGAACAACCCGCCGATTAATCCGGCGATGATGGAGAACAACAAATACAGGGTGCCGATGTCTTTATGGTTGGTTGAACAAAACCAACGCACAAAAAAGTTTGGTTTGTGATCATCGTGGTGCGCGTCGTGTGCTACTGCTGACATGTATGGTAACTCCTAAATCGAATAAATTTTATCTGAACGTTTTATTGTTGAGCGATGAGTGGAAGCTTCTGCTTGGAAGAATGTTTTTTAGCAGGTGCCGCAGCTGGCGCGTCCGGAGCTGTGACAGTTGCTTTCTTGGCAACCCACTGCGCGAACTTTTCTTTGCTTACCGCTTCAATCACAATTGGCATGAATGCGTGGCCTGTGCCGCAAATCTGCGAGCACTGACCATAATATACGCCTTCCTTTTCAATCTTGAGCCATGTTTCGTTCAAACGGCCCGCGACACTATCTTTACGCACGCCAAGCGATGGAACGGCGAATGAATGGATAACATCGGTTGATGTTGTATAGACGCGAACCTGTGTATCGATAGGCAACACGAGACGGTTATCAACTTCGAGTAAGCGCAATGGCTTTTCATTCGCATAGATCCAGTTCGGTGATGCATCCTTAATCGCGGCATCAATCTGCTCAGGTGTCTGCTTGGTTCCATCCCAAATCGGGCGGCTATCAAAGCTTTCTACTTTTTGATCTGGCAATTCATAAGACCAATACCATTGGTGCGCGGTTGCTTTCAGCGTCAATTCAGGATTTGGTGTTTTATCGACGTAATACAAAAGCTGCATCGATGGAATGCCGACAATCACCAGAATAAGCACCGGAATTGCGGTCCACACCACTTCAAGTAATGTGTTATGCGCGAAGTTTGCAGGTTTTGGATTTGCTTTTTTGTTGAAACGGAAAATTACATAAATCAACAGGCACATCACAAAGAGGGTTATGGCGGTGATGATGATCAATAAAAAATCGTGAAAATCGTGCATACGGTGCTTGACCGGTGAAAACGCCTCCTGAAGATCAAGCCCCCAGGGAATGGGCGCGCCAACCGCGAACTTTTCGGCGGCATAAGCTGGACTGGTCAGGAACAAAAATGATGCGAAAAAAGCAAATAAACGTGACAACACGGGGATTCATCCTCTTGAGCTTGAAGAGCTTGTTTAGATATTAGCTGGGGTTAAAACAAATGAGTCGTCACTTGACTTAGGAATGGCCATCTAATAATCATCAAATATATGGGCTTATAAGCAAAATAGTTAGCGCAGCATAACAAGATTATAAGGTGTGGCCTTCTTGAAGCTGAATACAGGACTAAACCGGTATTTATATAATAATATCAATATGTTAATTGAGATTTCGATAGTTTTCAAGATAGCCTTGGAACAAATCCACATCCGCCATTAGCGATTTGACCGCCGATGGGTCGCGTGGCAGCCCAGTATCAGCTTCAGTCAGCATTTTGAATAGCTCAGCCTGCGGCATATTCCTCATCGCAGGTGTAAAATCGGACCGCAGCTTTTCCAGACCTGCACTGTCATTAATTAAAGCCAAAGCAATTGCACGACTGATAATCAGTTGCGCGATTTCTGGCTTCATCGCTTCGCTGCTTGGCGGCGGGCCGATTAATTCCGCAAGCGTGGCAGCAGCCCCCGCCCAATCACGGGCATGCCATGCGATATCGATTTGCAAACGCGTTGCGTATTCGCTTGGAACATTCTTCAAAATGGCTTTTGCCTCATCGTCTTTGCCGGATACAGACAATGCTTTTGCTTTTAACAACTGCCGTTCAGTCACCAGATCTTCCGGTGCGGCTGCATCATCGGTATCTTTTAAAATGCTAAGCGCATCATCCGCCTTATGGTCGAGCAGATAAATACCCGCAGCTTGTGTGCCCACGCGCGTCTTCATCGTGCTGGTCAGCCGATGGCGCGCTTGATCGGCCAGTAACGCTGCTGCCCTATCCAGTAAATCCAATGACACCATACGTTGTGCCAGCGCACGGATAATCGCATCACCTTCAGCCCCAGGGGGAGCTAAATCATAAAAGCGCTCATATAAGCTGAGCGCATCAAGGGCAGATACATTATGGTTCTTATCACCCAAGAATACATCGCGGAACGCAAAGGCCATTTCCTGATGCAATTGCTTGGCAACATCATTATCAGGCAATAAAACAAGGGCTTGCTTCAATGTCGCCAGCCCCTCCTCCATCTTGCCGCCTTCGATATAGAACTTGCCGATACGGCGTAGAATATCGAGCTCCAAATCATCGCCGCGCCATGCAAAACGCAAACGCTCCAGCTTTTCTGCCGCCTGCAACGGTGTAATCTTCCCGGTGATGACCTCATAATCGGTAAGCGATAGTTTTGCGCGCACCTTGTACAAATGATTTTTGCTGTTTGCGGCTTTGTTCCAGTATTTTTCGGCTCTATCCAAATGATCGGTCAAGCTCATCAACACGCCGCGCAGATAATTGACGGGCCCTGATGATGCATCCAGTTCCGGATGACGCTGGATTAATCTATCCAGCACATTATTCGCGTATTGCTTATCCTTGTTGGCAATCGCCGCTTCAATCGCGGTGATTGAAAAATCTGTGAAGAACGGTTCTGGATATTTTTCCAGAACGCTATCGGCGCTGGCAAATAATTCAGCAGCATCTTTCCATTCCATTACCCGCGTCATGGCAACCGCGCGCCATAATTTCATTTCGGGATAATTGGTGATATCGGGCGATTTAAAATCTTCTAATGCGCCCGTATCATGGGTGAGCACACGCACCGCGCCGCGCAGCGCAAGAAATTCACTGCGATGGAGTAAATCCGGAACCTGCTGGGAGAGCAATGTGAGCAACCCCAGTGCTTCCTGCGCGTGGTTGCGCGCAAAATAGAACCGCGCCATATTCAAACGCACGCGATCCCGTTCATTCACTGGCACTTCGGCCAATGTTTGCTGCCAATGCTGGCGCATCTGCGTATATGATTTCGAAACAGGGCCATACCAATCGCTTAAATCGAACAACTGGTCTTTGGATGGAACATTAGCACGCGTATCGCTGGGCAAACCCGTATCTTTGCTGGATGACAACCGCAGCCCACCAGGAGCTGTGATTTCAATGCCAAGTCCTTGGCGTTTTACATCCACACCATCAATCAAGGGACGAATGACAACGCCTTGTTCTGATGGAATGAAACGGAAATCCGCGTAATGATAAGATTGACGCACAGCTTGGCTGGAACCAGTAAGTGGCACAACCAATAAACTATCGCCAATTTCCGGATCAGTGAAACGAACGATATCATCCGCTTTACTCACAGGAATAATGATGCGTGCGCCAAGCGCGTAATCGGGTTGCGCCGATAACGTCAGACTGATAGGTGCAGTTGGAACTTTTTTGGATGCAAGAATGGTCCAGCGATTTTCTTCGCGCACGCAGCGCAGATTTAAATCCTGCGGCAGATAGAAACGATAAACACTTCCGCTGGTTGATTGCAGACTTTCAACTGTCACACGCGGTGTATCACGCAGCATGGACGCAAGGGGCAAGGTAATTTTTTTACCGAACACGACATAGATGTAATCCGCGCGGCGATAAATGGCAGCCCCCGCAACAATACCGGGGTCAATTGCAACCAATGGCACAGCATCATTGCCAACATCATCCAGATTTGGGGCGACGGGGCCATTAGATGGCACTGGTTCAGCATCCGTTTTTGCTTCTTGATTTTCTGCTTTTGGCTCTACTTTGACTTCGGAAGATGAAGGCGCCGCTTCTTCATGTGCTGGCGCTTCGCTCGCAATCAACATCGCTTGCGGTAGATTAGATGAAGTTACTACAGGCGCATCACCTTCATAGAAATCAAGGATAACAAGTCCACCTTGTTGCACATGTTTGGCAACTGTATTGGGTGCAAGCAAAAGTTTTACGGTGCGCGATGCGCCATCTGCAATTTGTTCACTGCGAATGATTTTTGAAAGATGACGCTTTGTCACCTGCGATAAATCGACAGGTGCGCTTTGTGCGAAGTGCAAACTCACCTCTTGGCCATTTTGTAAAAACGAATACGATATCTGCTGCGGCCAATCGAACACCAGCCGTTCATAATCATCATGAATTCCAGCACGGACTTGCGCTTGCATCTGGATGGGCTGTGCCTGACCAACACCATCTTGCGCGCGAACGTCATCGATTGGCAGCAACGTGCCAAGCGAAAGAAGTAATGCTGGTAAAACAGACAAATTGGATTTCACGGAATATGCTGGTCAACACCGGAAAGAGTGCAAAAAATAACACTTCCAGATTGACCGATTTGCGCCAAAACAACAAGCGTTTATGGCGATTCAATACAAGCGATAGGC
>CAZMQI010000009.1:0-56777 GCA_964568585.1 uncultured Rhodospirillales bacterium | reverse complement strand
CGAGCCGAACAGCTTATCGATATCGTCCTGTTTAATGGCGGCATCTGCAGCTTGCGGGCCATTAAGTAAATGCTTATCGGGATCAGTTGCCTTGGAGACGTTGAGGCCTGTCAACGCACCACTCTTTTCAATCTGGAAACCGGCATCATCAAGGGCTTTGAGAAGTAATGAAACCTGGCTATCAATATGCTTAAGGGTGCGTACCACTTTCGTAATACGCTGGCCGGTAATATCCTGAAAGTTACATGCTTCATAAATCTTAGTGACCTGATCGGTCAATTCCTGCTGCGCTGGCTGTGGCTGCTTGGCCGAAATTGCATTAATCGCATCGCAGCAATCCATAATCTTGTTGGTGGCTTCTTCGGTCGCACCAACCACTTCATCCAGCTGGTCGGTTGCGCTGGGAATGTGCTCCCCACTAATTGCATCGGCGCGGATATTGGCGATTTCCTGTTTGGCATTCGCAATATATTTCGCGAGTTCCGCTAAACGGTCATACACACTATTATTAGTTACGCGTGCCATTTTCAGTGATTCAATAGCGGTTTCAATCAACGCTTGCGGGTTTTGTTTGCCCGCGCCATCGCCAAGTTGCGCTAGTGCTTTTTCCAGCGTTTCCTGCAATTGGTTGTCATATACGGTCATGAAACAATCCCTTTAAGACAGTCGTCGTTGCGAGCAATTAGAACTGGCCCAACACAGTAACAATTTTCGATTTCAGCGTTTCAGCATTGAATGGCTTCACGATATAATTGTTCACGCCTGCTTGTTTTGCTGCGACCACATTTTCGGTTTTGCTTTCAGCGGTTACCATAATGAATGGTGTGGCCTTCAATTTTGCATCGGCACGCACTTCTTTCAAAAGTTGCAAGCCGGTCATCGGTTCCATGTTCCAATCAGAAATCACAAGACCATAATCTTTTTCTCTAAGCATCCCCAGTGCCATACCACCATCGGTTGCTTCATACACATTCTTGAAACCCAATTGCTTGAGAAGATTGTTCACGATACGCAACATCGTTTTGTAATCATCAACGATGAGAACGTTCATATCCATATTCACAGCCATTGTGAGCTCCTTAACGTGTGCAATTTGATTGCGGATGAGGTTGAAGTGCAGGTGTTTCGAATGGCTATTGTTAGCCGCGATGGTTTAATAAAGGCTTATTAGCCAGCATTTTTTCTGATGATTTCATAAAGCGGATTGTTCTGGCATACGAACAAACAAGCAATAAAATGCAGTAAATAAAGGGAATAATTATGGTGGCGTTGGCAATGGTTTCTTTTCCATTAACGCGCCAGTCACCTGTTTTGCCTTTTGTGGATCCATCGCGGCAAGGATTGGAGCAACGCGGGCTTCTTTCATATTGGAAATGACGCTAAGCAGTACTGGCATATCCAAAGCATTAAAAATATTCGCGGCATCTTTTGGCTTCATAATTTCATAAATCTTCACAAGGCTATCGGTTTTGGCCTTTTGTTCAGCCGTCGCCGTGCTAATCGCAGCACGGATTTGTTCCTGCATGGTTTTCATATCGCCAAGTTTTTTATCAATGCGTTGCTCGGTGATTTTCAATAGCGCCTCGCGCTGGTCGATATCGCGTGCATGCTTATCCAGTTCCTGACGGCGTTCGGATAGACGCTTCAAAATATTGACTTCAGCTTCGGAATAGTTTTCCTGCTCGAGCACGGGATCGGCATTAATGGGGTCTGGTTTTTCAACAACGGCTTCACCGTCTTTAGCTGCCTTATGGCCTTCTTCTTTCTTTTCTTCTTGTTTATCTTCTTTTTTGGCTTCAGCAGCAGGCGCGGGTTTATCGGCATTTTTGCTGGCCGCTTCAGCCTTTGCCTGCGTGACGGCATTCGGCGTGTTGCCTTGTGCAAGGTCGGTTGCAACTTCCTGAATGCGAAGGCCCATGATAACCACTGCAAGGAAAATGAATACCGGCAAGCCCACGCGCAAGGATGGGCGTAATGAGATTTTCAAATTTGGTTTCTGTGGGTTCGGGTATGGGCTGAGCGTCATGTGCTATTTCATCTTTTCTAGTGCTTGCAGCAACTCGCGTTCTGCTAGCGACCGCGGTTGCTCGTCGGTTTTTTCTGGCTGCGTATTAGCAGACACGTCGGATGCCTTTTGAACAGGCTTCCTTCCGAACTGCAGCCCAGAAACCGGCGCTGCCGCTTCAACGGGCGCATTAATCACGGGGCCTGTTGGCTCCACGCGCTTTGCCCACATGGGGAGAACAGGTGGAACTGTTTTCGCCTGTTGCGGCGATGGGGCTGGTTCAGCTTTTGGTGCTGGCGGGATGATAACTGGTTCAGCCTTTTGCTTTTGCACTTCCTGAATGGCAGAAAGCGGCTTGGACTCTGCATGCTTTTGTTCAACAGGTTTGTCGGAACGCTGATTGCGGGCGGCTTTCGCATCGCTTTGTGCGATCGTGGTATTGTCAGTCAACCGCGTTGCAATTTTATCGGCTGCTTCCACCAGAAAACTCAGCTCGTCACGCAAGCCCTGCGCTCTGGCTAAATGACCTTCGACATCGTGACCAACATCACGCGCGGTTTGCTGTAAATCATTAATCGCTTTTTGTGCTCGGGAAATGCTGCCGGAAAAATCGGCAACAAATTTTTCCATATCCTGACGGTTTTTATTCAGGCCGTTCAACGCTTTTTGCAGCCGCCATACAACCACAATGCCAACCACCATACACACGATAAAGACAGCATTGATGATGATACTTAAACTCATAGTCACTATTCTCCGGGACGCTTGATTTTTTCTTCTTCAATCATCACGGCGATGCGGCCATTCTTGCTGCCCATCCGGCCCCTGAACAAGGATACTTCACCACTGCGGAGTTCCACCATGCTATCGGGCTTTACATTCAATGGCACGAATGTCCCTGGCTTCATGTTCAGGATGTCATAGAGCGGCATGGTCATTTCATCCAATACCGCATGCATGCTCATATCCGTCGTCAGCAATTCATTGCCAAGATGGGTTTCCCAGATGGAATCGCGGCCGAACTTTTCGCCCATGAACATCTGCAACAACAATTCACGCACAGGCTCAAGCGTTGCGTAAGGTATAATGATTTCAAGGCAACCACCGCGATCTTCCATATCGATACGCAGCTTGACGAGCACTGCGGCATTTGCAGGACGGGCAATGGTTGCAAAACGCGGGTTGGTTTCCAGGCGGTCGAAACGGAAATTCACTTGGGATAATGGATCGAACGAACCGCTCATATCCGCTAAAATCACGTGCACCAAGCGTTCAACAAGATTACGTTCAATCGTTGTATAAGGGCGACCTTCGATACGCATTGCAGCCGTACCACGGCGACCACCAAGCAGAACATCCACGATGGAATAAATCATCGCGCTATCAACGACCATCAATCCGAAATTGTCCCACTCTTCCGCTTTGAACACAGCGAGCATCGCAGGCAATGGAATAGAATTAAGATAATCGCCAAAGCGCACCGATGAAATCTGGTCAAGACTGACTTCCACGTTATCCGATGTGAAGTTACGAAGTGATGTAGACATCATACGCACCAAGCGGTCAAAGACCACCTCGAGCATCGGCAAGCGTTCATAATTCACCAGCGCGGAATTAACCAACGCCATTATGCCTTTGTTCTCATCGCCATCATCGGTGCCGCCGAATCCCAGCAAACTATCGATTTCATTTTGGCTGAGCACGCGGGTGTCGCCACCCATATCCGCCATGGCGGCTGCCATATCATCTCCGCCTGCCGCGCCTTCTGCTGGCGCACCTTCGCCCGACATCGCAGCCCATTCGGCTGCCATGCGCTCTTCTTCGGTCATCGGTTTTTCATCAGCAGGCGTCACGGGAAGCCCCCATTAATTATTGCACCAGCATCTGCTGGATTAGTACGTCTTTTACTTTAACCGGCTGCGCCGCTTCAGTAACTCTAAACAGTAATTCTTCACGCAAGCGATAAAGCCCGGCTGAACCACGCAAATCATCCAGGCGTAATTCGCGCAAATAGGTCTGGAAATTATCGATGATCCGCGGCTTGATCTTTTCAATGGTCGCCTTGTCTTCTTCGGCTTCCAATTCCAATTGCATCACCAGCTTCAAGAACACCTGACGTTTACCATCGGTCTGCAAATTCACAACCACTTCGCCCATATCATAGAATATGGGTCCGTGCTCACCTTTCTTGTCGCCTTCACCGTGGCCATCACTTTTAGCTTCGCCATGGCCTCCTTCCTTGGCAGCTTCGCCGTGGCCATCGACTTGTTCTTTCCCTGCTTCCGGTTTCTTTCCGCCAAGTACGCCCGTGAACACAAGCGCCGCCGCGATACCGCCCAGCAACACCACCGCAGCGACAGCGATGATGATAATCATTTTTTTATCAAGTTTCTTTTTTCCGCCTTCGCCTTCAGCGCCTTCGGTCGCCTCACCTTCGGCGCCATCTTTGCCTTCGGCTGCCGCGGCTTTCTTATCTTCTTTCTTATCGTCAGATTTTTTTTCTTCTTTTTTAGCCACGCAGAAAATCCTTTTAGGAAAATGGCCTCCCGATACGTAAAGTGTGGGAGCCATTAGATGTTAACACTTTAACAAAAACATGGTTAACAACTTCTTGAAAGAAAAAAATAAGCCCTTTCAATAAGTTATTCGCTTGTCTGAGCCACCTGTGGCGACCAAACCATACCCTTCCTATGCGACAATCATGCCAGTTTGGTGCCAGTTATGGGTAAAAAACGACCCCCAAATTCAGAGCTGATACACAAAGCGATGCGCGGGTTCGGCGCCAATTTCATAAGTAAACCCATGAAAAGAAATGAAAAACAATCTTGGCACAGCGCGTGCATAGGAGGGAGCTGTGACGATGGGCAGCCTTTAACGAACCAGCGCACAAAAAAGAGAGGAGTAGACCAGATGGAATCGCCGTTATACGTTTTGCTATCACAACAAGAAGCTCTGCAACGTCAAATGGACGTCGTTGCACAGAACATCGCAAATGTGAACACGACCGGTTTCAAATCGAACGATGTGCTGTTCGAAGATTTCATGGTCAAACCCGCCCCGAAATTCACCCATCACATGGTGCTCGATAGAGCGACTTTGCGTAATACGACGCAAGGTACATTCATCAAAACAGAAAACCCTCTGGATCTCGCAATTAGCGGTCAGGGATATTTTGCTGTTCAAACACCGCAAGGCATTCAATACACCCGCCAAGGCAGCTTCCAGATGGATGCCGAAGGCAATCTGGTAACACCAGATGGCTACCCCGTATTATCCGGTGGCGGCTCCAGCATCGCCATCCCCACGGATGCGAAAACCATTTCAATCGGACAAGACGGAACGATTTCAACTGAAAGCGGAAAAATCGGCCGTATGCAGGTTGTAAAATTCCAGAACGAACAATTGATGAAGCAAACCTATGGTGGTTTCTATTCAGCCGAAGAACAGCCAGAAGTCGATGAAGACGCGCAATTGAATCAAGGCATGGTTGAAGCATCCAACGTCAAATCCATCACGGAAATGACCCACGTTATCGAAATTTCACGGGCGTATGAGCGTGTTGCTCGCTTAATCGACACAGAGAACCAACGACTAACAAACGCCATCCGTTCACTCGGTAAAGTGGCATAAAGGGAGAAGAACCATGCGTAGTATGCTTATCGGCGCAACGGGAATGCAGGCACAAGAATTAAATGTGGAAGTCATTTCCAATAACATCGCCAATATTTCGACAAGTGGTTTCAAACGCCAGCGCGCCGAATTCCAAGATATGATTTATGAAAATATCCGCCGCCCCGGCTCGACCTCGACTGATGCAGGCAATATTGTTCCAACTGGTATTCAAGTGGGTATGGGTGTGCGCCCTGCTGCGGTATACCGTATCAATTCACAAGGCAACGTAACCATCACTGATAATCCATTGGATTTATCGGTAAGTGGCAGAGGTTATTTTCAGGTTCAGCTTCCCGATGGCACCACCGCCTATACCAGAGCGGGTTCTATGCAGCTCAATGCGGAAGGTGTGATTGTCAATGCAGACGGTTATCCTATCCAACCCTCCATCACCATCCCAAACAACGCAATTGATGTAACCATTAATTCCAGCGGCGAAGTATTGGTGAAGCAAGACGGCACCACAACGCTATCCAATGTGGGCCAGTTGCAACTTGCAACCTTTGTGAACCCAGCAGGTCTGGAAGCGATTGGTAACAACTTGCTACGGGAGTCCCCTGCATCCGGCACGCCAACCACCGCTGCGCCAGCATCAACCGGTTTTGGTGAAGTACGCCAAGGCGCGATTGAAAATTCAAACGTGAATGTTGTTTCGGAAATCACCAGCCTGATTACAGCGCAACGAGCTTATGAAATGAATTCGCGCGTAATCAAAGCATCGGATGAAATGATGAGCACTGTCAGCCAGCTACGTTAATAGGCCATAGGGAAAGAACATAATGACTAGCGCCAAAAAGCTCCTCCTCCTCCTCGCCGCAAGTTTAACAGTCAGCATGGCCGCACCATGCGACGCTGCGACAACGCGCGGCGAGGTTCTTTTAGCGGGAAGCAACGTGACGCTTGGCGATTTATTCTTAAACGCTGGCGATAAGGCAGGCATGATTGTTGCGCCAGCACCGGCCCCTGGCCAAAAAACAGCTTATGATGTAACCGCATTGAACCAGATCGCACGCTCCACCGGCTTTGATTGGAAGCCCGAGACCACGTATGAACGCGTGGTTGTGACACGCGATAGCAATTCGCTCAATGCTGCGAAGATAAAAGAACTGGTCACTGCCGAAATCGTGAAAGTTGTTCCATCAAAGGATTTAGACATTGCGCTTGATAACCAGACCTTGGAAGTGCATCGCGCCAAGGATGAACCGCTAAGCTATCATTTCTCCGAAGTGAAATACGACCCGATTAAAAGCCGGTTCGAGACCAACCTGATTGTTGATAAGGCAGGCTCGAATGATGCAGACGTCGTCAAGGTGACAGGCCGTGCGATGCTGATGGTGCAAGTTGCTATCCTTAATCACGGCGTTGCCGCAGGCGATGTCCTTGGTGAACATGATGTAGAATGGTCACGCGTTGCCGTTGATAAAGCTGGCGCTGATGCTGTTACCGAAAGCTCGCGCCTCGTGAATACTGAAAGCCGCCGCACCTTGCCCGCAGGCAGCGTGCTTCGCATGCGCGATTTACGTGGCGCAAAAATGGTTTCCAAAGGCAGCATTATCACCATCGCGGTTGAAACCGCACATATGAACCTCAGCACCCAAGGCCGTGCTATGGCCGACGGCGCAATCGGCGATACCATTCAAGTCATCAATACGCAAAGCAACCGCGCCGTCGATGCGATTGTGATTGGCAGCGGCAAGGTTTCAGTAACACCCCGTGAACTATCCAAGGGTGAATTAGCAAATAAAGTAGCAGTAAAGTAAGAAAAGGTTTTTGTAAGGAGCAAGACAGATGGCAAAATTTTCATTCATCAAAATGCTGATGCTGACCAGCGCACTGGTTAGCCTAAGCGCATGCAATGCAGGGCAACGCTTATCCGAACTTGGCGAAGCGCCAGCGCTCAGCACCGTTAGCAACCCATCCAAGCTTGCTGGCCCCGAACCAGTTTCATTCCCGATGCCACAAAAAGAAGAATACAAGCATCAGGCGAATTCCCTGTGGCAAGCTGGCGCACGCCAGTTCCTTAAGGATCAGCGCGCAGGTAAAGTCGGCGACATTCTGACCGTGGTTATCCAAGTGGCAGATAAAGCTGAAATGAAGAACGAAACCAAACGTTCACGCACGACGAACGAAGATGACAAAGCACCCAAGCTCCTCGGCTTTGAAACCAAGCTGCATAAATACTTGCCGGAAGCAGTCGACCCGACCCAGTTGTTAAGCTTCCAAGGTAAAACGCAGCAAGACGGTAAGGGCGAACTGACCCGCACCGATAATATCAGCATGCGCGTTGCTGCGGTTGTTACCCAGGTATTGCCTAACGGCAATCTGGTGATTGCAGGCAAACAGGAAATGGTAGTGAATTATGATTTACGTGAATTGAAGGTCACGGGCGTTATTCGCCCAGAGGATATCAGCTCACAAAATGCTATCAATTATGACCAAATCGCCGAAGCCCGTATCTCATACGGTGGCCGCGGTCAAATCATGGATGTTCAGCAAGCCCGTTACGGCTCGCAGCTCTTGGATATCATTTTCCCGTTCTAATTTAATATGCCATTCGCTTTATTCCGTAACTGCGGAACAGCCGTTTGGACAGATTAGTGAAGCAACTATTTCAGCGTCTCAGGATCGACGGATGCGTGCTGCTTATCCCACGCATTTCTAAATCGCATCGCCAAATCGATGAAGCCGTTGATCAGCGCACCGTTATGCGTTGATTTGGCGGATGAGACCATCATGCCGTCATACCACAACATAATAGGTACCTTGCGGCGATACATAAGCGGTGGCACGCGGAATGTGTACTGCACCGATACCTTGTATTGAATCCATGAAATGCAGTTGATGACGAGGTCTTGCATGGAAATGATTTGCGGTTCCGCTTCCACCGTCACCACATCTGCAATTAGATTATCGGCTTGTATTTCATTCACGAGCGGGATACCGCCTTCGCGCAAGCGTTCAACGAAGAAATGGAAAATCATATCTTTCTTCATGCCGCAATCAGTGACCAAGCCTTCATCAGGCATTTTTAATTCTTTAATTACAACTCGGCTCCAGCCATAGAGCGGCGGAAGAACAATATTGCTGGCAGGATTTGGGCGGTCGGATAATTCTGGCGCCACGTAAATCTTCTTGGCCGGATTGGCAACATCATTGCTTTTAGGTTTTGGTTCTGATTTTGGTGCTGGGGGGGGCTGTTCCGGTAATGGCAAAGCCTTGGTGTTGGTCAACACCGAGTTACGCGATTGTGCTTCTGGCGGGGTAGCCGATGTACCTTGAGATTGGGCATAGGCAACGCCAATGCCAGCCACCAAACATAACGCTAAGGATAAAAGAATAATTTTTTTAGGCGTCATTCGTCTTCCTAAGTTGGTTATTCATCACGTTGTGTACGTTCTACCCGTTCATGTCGTTCCTGTGCTTCAACCGACAGCGTTGCAACAGCGCGCGCTTCAAGGCGCTTGATGCCGATGGGCTCGCCCGTTTCTTCGCAATAGCCATATGTGTTTTCATCGATGCGACGTAGCGCTTCTTCGATTTTATTGATGAGCTTGCGTTCGCGGTCACGGGTGCGGAATTCCAATGACTTGTCGGTTTCAAGCGTTGCGCGGTCGGCAATATCCGGTTCCTGCATCCCGCCATCTTCTTGCAGATCTTTCAATGTGGATGATGATTCCTGCAACAGTTCGGCTTTCCACTTAATCAGCTTCTGACGGAAATATTCCATCATGATTGGGTTCATGTACTTTTCTTTTTCAGATGGCTTGTAATCGGGTGGAAGTATAACTGAACTCATTAAATCCGCTCCTGATGTATAAAAAGGATAGGTGACTTTCTTGGCGGGATTTTGTCCGTTTTGCAACTATTTAGATGCAATTTGCACAATACATGCGCTTAATTAGGGCTTAAAAGCCATATTTGGCCAGCTCGACTCTCGCCCGCAGGTCCACATCGTCGAGAATCTGGTTAAGGCCCGGATCATCGGCCTTGGTCTTTTCGCTTTGTATCGCGGCAGATAGTTTGAGCAATTGTGCGCGGGTCAATGTGCCGCATGCCAACGCCAAACGCAAATCATCCATTTCATCAAGCAGTGCTTGTGCGCGTTTTTTGCCTTTTGACTCACGCTGTGTTGCGTCATCCACTTCCTGCAAACCAATCAGTGCGCTAACGCCGCCAATACCCGATGCACCGCTGACACCATGGGTGCCGCTGGTTTCATCCGCAAGATGCGATGAGAAATTAGCGCCGCCTGCTTTTTCTGTTTTGCCTGCCTTACGCACCGGTTGTGTTCCGCGTACGCCGCCTGGTCCATCAACTTTATTGATCAATTCCGTTGCCTTACAAAAGTTAGCCTTGAAAAAGTTACGCGCGCGCGTTCATTCGAAACCGTACTATAGCACTTTGCTCCGCGCCTCTTAAAGGCCGGTTAATGAAAAAACCGCGCTTAAGCAAAACGGCAACAGTTTGGGTTGCGGAAGGAAGATATAAATCCAGAAAACCGCACGGCATTACTTACCCACCACCCAACTATTTGCGTTTTCGAAACGAAGCGATATTGTTATTTTATTGATATATTTCAATAACTTAAATGCATTCAAACTTGGCATGAGTTTCGCATAATGAGGAGATGGAGAAGGAGCACATTATGGTCCACGCACTAAAAAATCATATAAGAGCAGCAAAAACGCTCATATCAGTTCTGATGCTGGCAGCATTACTTTGCCCGGTTCATGCAGAGGCTGCCTCAGTGCGTATCAAAGACATCGTCGATATTGATGGCGTTAGAGACAATATGCTGGTTGGCTACGGATTGGTGGTTGGACTAAATGGAACAGGAGATAGCCTTAGCAACTCGCCATTCACCGCAAAAAGCTTAGTCGGTATGTTGGAACGCTTAGGGATTAATACCCGTGGCGATTCATTGAAGACCAAAAACGTGGCCGCCGTGATGGTCACGGCGACGCTGCCACCGTTCTCTGCGCAAGGTTCTCGCATTGACGTTACTGTTTCAACATTGGGCGATGCAAAAAGTCTGTCAGGTGGAACTTTGCTGGTAACACCGTTGATGGGCGCAGATGGTGAAGTTTATGCTGTTGGACAAGGCTCGCTTGTCATTGGCGGCTTTTCTGCAACTGGTAATGCAGCGTCGGTTACTAAAGGGGTTCCGACATCTGGACGTATCGCCAATGGCGCAATCATCGAACGTGAGATCAATTTCCAATTGGCGGATATGCCGAACATTCGTTTGAATTTACGCAATCCCGATTTCACGACTGCAAAACGCATTTCTGAAGTCATCAACAAAGAGCTGATGGGCGATTATGCGGTTGCGCTGGATCGTGCGAATGTCACCATTCAGGTACGTGATCGAAGCAAAGACAAGCTTGTCGGCCTTATCACGCGCATCGAACAACTGGAAGTGACACCGGATGATGTCGCCAAAGTCATCATTGATGAACAATCCGGTGTAATTGTCATGGGCGATAATGTTCGCATTAGTCGCGTTGCAATCGCACAAGGCAACCTTACGGTGCGTATCACCGAAACACCGCAAGTATCACAACCCGGCGCATTATCAAACGGCACCACGCAGACCGTTGACCGAACTGATATTGATGTGAGCGAAGGCGAAGGCAAAAAGCTCGCTGTGTTCTCCCCTGGTGTCACCTTGCAGGAATTGGTGCACAGCCTGAATGCTCTGGGCATCGGCCCACGCGATATGATTACCATCCTTCAATCCATTAAAGCTGCTGGCGCGTTGCAAGCAGATATTCAAGTTATTTAAGGCAGGTCATCTAATGCTCGATGCACTTACCAGCAGCAAACCATACATCCCGCCGGTAACGCCAGATGCGGAAGCAGCTGGTAATCTGGTCCGCAATAAAAAAGCGACACCGGAAGAAGCTGGAAAAGCTGCGGATGAATTCGAAGCGGTATTTCTATCACAAATGCTGGCACCGATGTGGGCCGGAGTTGGCCAAGATAATTACATGGGTGGCGGTTCCGCCGAGGACACCTATCACAGCATGCTGGTGGGCGAATACGGCAAACTCATCCAGAAAACAGGCGGTTTGGGCATATCTGCCGCGGTTAAACGCGAAATGCTAAGCATGCAGGAGAAGCAAAAATGATGCACACAGCCATGCAGCAACCACCTGCGCCACCACCCATGCCAGTTGCGGTGCATGTTGCCGCCGCCAAAGAACTGGCCAAACGTATTTTGCTTATCATTGCCGAATTATCAAAAGTTATGGAAGAGGAAACCCCCATTCTCCTAGCCAGAGATTATTCCAAGCAAGATGGTTATTTGCGCCGCAAACAAGAACTGACACTGGATTACCAGTCAGCATTAAAAGTGCTGATTGAAAACAAGACATTATTTGCCTGCCTTTCGAAGGAAGATGTATTGCAACTACGCACGGAAGGTAAAAAGCTGGATGAGCTTACGGCAAAAAATGCAGATGCATTACGTGTTGCCCATCATGCCAACGAACATTTCCTGAAAGTTGTCATCAACGAGATGCGTAGGGATTTGCATAAGGAAAGCGGCTATTCCGGACGCGGCGTGATGGCACTTGCCGAAGCAAGCAAAGCACGCCCGGTTTCCTTCAGTCAGCGCATATAGGCGTTTTCGTCCCGGGGGTTAATCCCACATTGGTACACATTAGTCATGGGGGCATTCCTTGCCCATAAAGCTAATCACTCAACCACATCTAACCAATTGTTTTTAAATATTTTTCCAGAAAATCCTATTTGGCACAAAGTGTGCAAAGTCACCTAGAGATTACGAGTGAGATTCATGGCCCGCTTGGCCAACTTATGTAAAGGCAATTGATCAACATGGTTTCTTTGAACGATACAGCAGCGCAACTCCAAATCAGCACCCTGAAGCAGGACGCAGCCGAAGCCGCGTTTAAAGCCCGCCATAGTTTTGGTTCATCCGACGCCTTCAAACAAATCTTCGATGGTATCGATAGGACTGCCGCAACCCTATCTGCACCCAAAGACGATTCAGAATCTGTTAGACACGAAGCGCATAAACACATTAATGAAAAAGGCTGCGTTCACGAACGCAATGCAGCGCGCAAATCAGAACGCAAGGATGACAGCCTTTCAAAGGCAAGTGAAGACGATCAAGAATCCAGCGAAGCCGAAGTCAAAAAAATCGGCGCGCCAAAGCATGACAAAACAAAAATCGCTAAAAAAGATGAAGCCGATGACACGGATGATTGCAGCAAGAATTATGGTTGTGATAATACCGAAGCATCCACCGATGTGACCACAGAAACAAAAGTTGCAATCCAGCCCGCAACTGATGATGCCGACAAGGGTGTTGTGGATCTATTTGATGCAGCAAAGGTTGATGCCAAGGTCAATACAGAAACATCTGAAGTTGTTACACAAGAAGTGGTAAGCGCTAATGCTGACATAACCGTCGATGCAAATGCTGCACAAACCGCGCAGGTTGCAACCCAACAAACCAAGCCAGACATTCGCGCTATCCTGCTCGCCAATCTGCAATTGGTACAACAAGCTGAAGGCTTACCCGTGCAACAACAGGTGGTGGATTTTCAAAAATCTGTTCCTACACATCACAAAGCGGCGCAAGAAAAAGCAGGCAAGACCGGCGGAGGCTCTGATGCCACCGATGCCTTTGCTGCCGCCCTTGATAGCGATGTTGAATTATCTGAAGACACGAAGATCAAAGAGTCGCAGGAAAACGCGAAAGACGAACGCGCTGCGAAGAAAGAAGCCAGCCAAAAACATGCTGACCTCTTAGACTTATTGCAGGGTAAATCCTCTGCTAACGCCACCCCCCCCGCTGCCGGCGACCGAGCGATTTCCGTAGCTTTGAAAGCTTCGGACTCCTCCGCACCCACCCTTAACGGATCTGCTGGCAGCGGATCCCCCATTGCACCAAAAGGTGAAGCTGCCACTGCAGCACTCACCGGCTTAGAGGCCTTGCGCCAAGGACGTGCGGCAGAACCCGCATCCTTTGCAGCAACATTGCGCGGCACAAAGGAAGCCCACGCAAGCTTGATGGTGCCAAGCGAACAAATCGCGGTAAGCTTGCATCGCATGGCTAAATCAGGCACCAGCCAATATGACATGCAATTGCACCCAGCCGAACTTGGCCGCGTGGATATCAAACTTGAAATCAGCAAAGATGGTCTGGTTCACGCAACTGTGACCGCCGATAACCAGCAAGCGTTCGACATGCTGCAAAAAGATCAACGTGCGCTTGAACGCGCCTTGCAGCAAGCCGGTCTGCAAACCGATGAAAATTCACTTAGCTTCAGCTTACGCGATGGTTCAAACCAGGCGCAGCAACAGCAAGCGCAAAACAATTCCGGCAATCCATGGAACAAGTGGATGGACAAGACGCTTCCGGAAGAACCTGTTCAATCCAAAGTTTTAACATATGACATTGCGGGCACAAATGGCCGCGTAGATTTACGAGTATAGGAGCACCACCATGACCACCACCACAACACTTACAAATACAGATACGACCAACCCGTTTGCAAAGTATCAAGCAGGCGCGACCAGCTCGACCACGAAATCTGCAACTGATGCAGCAAAAGACAAGCTGACCAGCGATTACACCACCTTTCTGAAGCTGCTGACGACGCAGTTGCAAAACCAGGATCCAACCAGCCCGATGGATTCAGCGCAATTCACCCAGCAGCTGGTTCAATATTCGCAAGTCGAACAACAAATCAAATCCAACGAAAAACTCGATGCCCTTATCTCCGCACAAAACAGCGCAGGCATCGGCGGGTCGCTTGGCTATCTTGGCAAAACCATTGAAATGGATGGCGCGTATTTCTCCGCTGATACAACGGGCGGCTCGTTTAACTATACGCTTTCCGATGTTGCAAGCTCCGCGACCATTAAAATCTACGATGCAAGCGGCACGTTGGTTCGCACATCCACTGGTTCAGGCACGCTTGGCAAACACACCGTTGCGTGGGATGGCAAAGATGATGACGGCAACCAATTGGCTGCTGGCGTGTACGGTGTTTCGGTTACGGCAACCAATTCAACCGGCGCATCGGTAACCACCAAAGTCACCACCAACGGCAAGGTTGACGGCGTTGAAAAAGATTCAACCGGGGCAGTAGTGCTGAATGTTGGCAAAATACAGGTAACGCAAGACAAGGTGATAGGTATCCACGACACCCCAACGGTTGTTGCGTCCAACTAATCACTTACCGTATAAACGCTTTTATTAGTGCTGCAGCTTCTGGGGCTTTCCAGTTTGTCTCACCAGAAATGCGGCCAATCTCTCGGCCTTCCTGATCAATCAAAATGGAGGCTGGCACACCGCGCAGTTGCAGTGCCGAATATGCCATCATCTTTGGATCCGAATAGGTCGGTAGATTTATACTTTTTTCTTCCAGATATTTTTTGACGATGCGCGGACCTTCTTTATCAACGCTGATGGGCAACACCATGAATTGTTGTCGGCCAAATGCGTCCTGCATGTCACTCAGCATCGGCATTTCAATCGAACAATAAGGGCACCAAGTCGCCCATAACGTAAGCAGCACCAGCTTACCCCTGAAATCGCTCAGCTTCACGGGCTTACCCGTCACATCAAGAAAATTGACATCGGGCAATAGCCGCGGAGCGGGCAAAAGCTTAAAATCCTTCATTTCGCCTTGTAATAGTTCAGTAGCTGTTGCTGCGACAACAGGCTGATTAATCAGCACTAAATTCAAAAAAATGAACACAGCTACGCGAAAAGCTTGTAAGAACGCGCTGTTTTTCTGCATAATCACCAAGAACCCTTAAAAAACGACGATATATAATGTCAGATAAGCAGAAAAACGTGTCCAATCCTACTGAAAAGAACCCCAAACAAACCAATGCCGGTAATAGCATGTGGGGCGGCCGCTATGCGGCTGGGCCATCCGCCATTATGACCTCCATTAATGCCAGCATCAGCTTTGATAAAAAGCTCGCCCTTTACGACATCGAAGGTTCGATTGCTCATGCGACCATGCTTGGCGCAAAGAATATCATCAGCAAGGATGATGTCACAAAAATTACTGAAGGTCTTGCCGTCATCCGCGAGCAGATCAAGGCAGGAAAGTTCGAATTCACCGAAGCACTTGAAGATGTGCATATGAATATCGAACATCATTTGACGCAAGCGATTGGCGATGCGGGTCGCCGTCTGCACACTGGCCGTTCACGCAACGACCAAGTTGCCACCGATTTTAAATTATGGGTACGTGATGCCTTCGATTATCTGGATACCCAGTTAAAAGCTTTACAGGCAGCACTTATTTCCCAAGCTGAACAGCACACCGACAGTGTGATGCCGGGGTTGACGCATTTCCAGATTGCACAGCCGGTCAGCTTTGCACATCACCTGCTTGCCTATGTTGAAATGCTTGGCCGTGACCGTGACCGCGTGGTCGCTGCTCGTAAACGTGCGAATGAATGCCCGCTTGGCGCAGCGGCTTTAGCTGGCACGCCTTACCCGATTGATAGAGCCATGACCGCAAAGACACTGGGCTTTGACCGGCCAACCGCCAATTCGCTGGATAGTGTTTCCGACCGTGATTTCGTGATGGATTATGCAAGCACGGCATCGATCATCATGGTGCATCTATCACGCCTGGCCGAAGAAATCATTCTGTGGATGAACCCGCAAATCGGCTTCATTACCTTAGGTGACCAGCTGACCACCGGCAGCTCCATCATGCCACAAAAACGCAATCCCGATGCGGCTGAATTGGTGCGTGGTAAAACAGGCCGCGTATTTGGCGTGTTGATGCAAATGCTAACACTGCTGAAGGCATTGCCGCTTGCTTACGCAAAGGATTTGCAGGAAGACAAGGAACAAACCTTCATGGTTGCTGAAACGCTTGACCTTGCGCTTAGCGCGATGACAGCGATGGTCGTAGATATGAAGGCGAATACGGCTGCGATGAAGGCAGCGGCGGCATTGGGTTTCAGCACGGCAACGGATTGTGCCGATTGGCTGGTGCGTGAGTTGCAATTGCCCTTCCGTGACGCACATCACATTACCGGACAAATCGTAAAGCTTGCTGAAGACAAGAACGTTCAATTGCATGAGCTGAAGCTGGATGCATTGCAGTCAGTTGAACCACGCATTACTGCCAAGATTTTCGATGTCTTAAGCGTTGAAGCATCCATGAACAGCCGCACCAGCTTGGGTGGCACAGCACCTGTTGCGGTGCGCGCCGCAATTAATGACGCCAAAAAAAGGTTCCTGTAATGCCCAATAAAGCCCAGAGCAAAACCTCACTCATTCTGATGCTGTGCGCGCTATTGCTGTGTGCTGCATGCGGTAAACGCCCCGATGTGGTCGATGCGCCCGAAGGCACAAACCCAAAAGCGTTTCCGCGCACCTATCCCGACACATCCACCGACCCTGCTGGCCGCGCAATTCCTTAACGACTGAAAATCATAATGACAAATTTGATTACCCATAAAAACAACCGTTTGAAAATGGAAGACGTTGATATTGCGGAACTTGCCGCGACAACACCGACGCCATTTTATGTCTATTCCGCTGGCATCATGCGAGCACGGTTTCAAGAATTAGCCAGCGCCGTCAACCATCCGCGCGTCAAAATCTTCTTCGCGGTGAAAGCTAATTCGAACATCGCTGTACTATCATTGCTTGGCAAAGCTGGTGCGAATATGGATATCGTATCATCGGGAGAGATGAAGCGCGCACTGGCCGCAGGCATCCCCGGAAACCGTATTGTATTTTCCGGTGTTGGCAAAACCGATGATGAATTGACCTTTGCCCTGCAAAACGGGGTTTATCAGATTAATGCAGAATCATTACCGGAATTGACCGCGATTAACCGCGTGGCTGCCGCGCTGAATGTAAAGGCACCTGTTGCGCTCCGCGTTAATCCCGATGTGGATGCGGAAACCCATGCCAAAATCTCTACCGGCAAAGATGAGAATAAATTCGGCATCAGCTGGGATCACGTCGAAGCGGCGTTTGCCAAAGCGAAATCTCTATCCCACATCAATGCGCTGGGGCTAAGCGCACATATCGGTTCACAAATCACGACCACGCAACCCTTCATCAATTCTGCTGCTCGCATGATTGAAATGGTCACAAAACTGCGCGCGCAAGGTCACACCATTCAGCGTGTCAGTCTTGGCGGCGGCTTGGGCATTCCCTATCAAGGTGAAATCATTCCTCTTGCCGCGTTTGGTAAGTTAGTGCGCGACTTTGCAGAAAAAATGCAATGCGATGTAGAGCTGGAACCGGGACGCTTTCTGGTTGGCGAAGCAGGGCTATTGGTCACCAAGGTCATTTATGTGAAGGAGGGCACCAGCAAAAACTTCCTGATTGTAGATGCCGCAATGAACGATCTGTTGCGCCCCACCCTTTACGAAGCCTACCACCCTATTACGAAGGTGATAGAATCGGCGCAATCCGGGGCAACACAAGTCTATGATATTGTTGGGCCTATCTGTGAAACAGGCGATTATCTGGCTGAAAATCGTACCCTTTCCCCCTGTCAGGAAGGGGATTTAATCGCTATATCTATGGCTGGGGCTTATGGGGCGACCATGTCTTCCATGTACAATTCGCGGAACCTTATTGGGGAAGTTTTGGTGGATGGCAGCAAAGCCACAGTAATCCGCAAGCCGTTAACGATTGAACAGCAATTACTATGGGAAAATATACCCACCTAAATCCAAACCTTCTGCGGGACGCTTCATGAGACAACCAACCACGAAGAAAAAATACGGTAAGCGTTTCTGGGGTCCATTAGTACTTGCAGTGGTTGCGATTGGCGGCATTGGCGCCACTGTCATCTGGAAAGATAAAACCACCGAATTTCTACAATCCCTCAACCACAGTGAGAACCGCAGTGAAACTGCATCCGTTGAGCAGGCCGCACAGGATACCGCGCGCCCGGATCCAAACCTTGCACCACCTGTTGTGTCATGGGTGACACCACCACAAAATTCTGCACAAGGCCGCATCGCAATGGCGTTCAAAATCGGCGCATCCGCCCCTTTACGCAGCGTGAAAATCAGTATTTCCCCCGTTGTGCAAACTCCTGGCATCTATGTTGATAAGGAAATCATGGAAGTCCCGAGCTACATCATTGGCCGCAAAAGCCTTGATTGGGATGGCCAGATTGATTTAACCGGCTCACTGCTTGCTGGCTCGCCGGTGGTATTGCAAATCGTCGCGCAGGATAATGATCGCCGCGAAGGTCAGAGCGATACCGTGTCCATTACCTTACCTGAACATATTTTCAACCACCCCGTTGCCAAGGCCATTTATTCGCTACGCAAAACGCTGCGCGAGGACCCGCAGAACAAGCGGTTGGATGCGCTGCGTGGCCTTGCTGTGCTGTTACAACAACGCGATAATTTCGAACATAACGAGTTAACATTATTAACCCTGCGTAGCGCGGCGGTACGTATTGCGCTTGATAAAACAAACGACGGCCTACGCAGTGCATTGGATTTGCTGTGGCATGCAGCGGTATTGTTCGAAGACAAACACCCGCAAAGCCTTGCTAAAAGTTAAGTGGCCGAAAGCTAAATGATTCCGGACAATCTATACGCCTCTCGTAAGCCTCTCACGATATGGCTATCCATCTGCTGCATCCTGATTTTAATAATGGCCGTTATTGGCGCTATTACCCGTCTGACTGAATCTGGCCTTTCCATCACCCGCTGGGAACCAATTAAAGGCGCATTGCCGCCGCTCAGTGATGCGGCATGGAACGAAGCTTTTGAGCTCTATAAGGCAACGCCGCAATATGCGGGCATCCATAGCGGCATGGATTTGGAAGCATTCAAAGGCATCTTTTTCTGGGAATGGATACACCGGCTATGGGGCCGTATGATTGGCATCGCCTTCGCACTGCCCATGCTGTTCTTCTGGATAAAAGGGATGATACCCAAGGGCTTTAAACTGCCGTTGGTGGGCATATTCCTGCTGGGCGGGCTGCAAGGTTTTATCGGCTGGTACATGGTGCAAAGTGGATTGGAACCAGGACAAGTCAGTGTCAGCCCCATTCGCCTTGCGCTGCATCTGGGTATTGCATTGCTAATTTACAGCCTAACCTTTTGGCAAATCCTTCGTCTGCATGCAGATCGATTCAAACTATCGAAACCTTATACTTGGTGCCTGCACCGTCACACCTTGTTCACGCTTGTGTTCTTATCCATCACCATTGTGTGGGGCGCATTTACTGCGGGGCTTGATGCAGGAAAAATCTATAACACTTTCCCGTTGATGAATGGCCGCATCATACCAACCGATTTCGTAACATTTGATCATTGGCTCACAAACATCACGGACAATCCTGCCGCAGTGCAATTCATTCACCGCGGCCTTGCCACTATCACCACTATATTAAGCGTGACACTTGCGTGGCGCATACACAGTATTGATAAGCGGTTTAGTCACGCACTGGGCATGGCAATGTTGCTGCAATATGGCCTTGGGGTAGCGACGGTATTAACGGGAGCACACATTGTACCCGCCAGCCTGCATCAGGCCAATGCCGTATTGGCACTGACCTGTGTACTTGGAACGTTGTTCATCGTGAAGCAGAAAAACAGCTAAATTATGCTGCTTGGAGTACTGCGGTGCGGTCTTCTGCAACGTGCTGGACAATTGCATCAAGCCATTCCGAACCATCTGCCAGTTTAGCAAAGGTCAGCAGATGATTATCGATCATTGCGGGTTGGTCGGAGATGATAGCTCCTGCAGTTTTAATGGTTTGCACTAATGCAGCAGGAACGCTGACTTCTAAGCCATTCAAATGCTCGCAAAGGGTCAATAATTCAATCGCTTCAGCAATCGCTACAATTGGCTTTTGTGCATCAAAGAAGTGACGTAGCACGCGGCGGGTATGGAGATTATTTTTTAGCTTTTCAATCGCACGCGCACCACCCGGAAGCAAAATCGCGTCATAATCAGAACCCATCGCAGCAGGGAGCTGCACATCCACCGGAAAATAATGACCCCAAGTGTTTTCAAACCAGCCGTGAACCAAACCATTTTCGGGAGATACGGTGATAAATTTTGCACCGGTCTTGTTTAATGTCTTTTGAATATTGCTGAACTGCTCTTCAGCGAAACCACTCGCTACCAAAATACAAATCTTCTTACCTGACAGGATATTCTCCATGCCCCGACCTTTCTTTTTTAATTTTTGTTTTTGAAATGCGCCGCTAGCTTTACCTGTTATATAACTTCTTCATATAAGGCGGCTGCGCTGCATTTGTGGGTCAGATTTTTGTTTTAAAAAACCCCGTGCTTTAAAAACCCACATTCTTAAAGTAACAAGGGACGCAATAGATAGCCTATTGCGTCCCTTGATTCAATACCATTCAATGCAGTTTTTAGTTTCAAACGGTTTTTTAAAGTGCCCTTATATTGGCACTTATTGCACGCCCAAAACTTGATAGAAATAATAGCCGGTATTTGTTGCGTTGGTGCTGTTGACACAGCCCGTCATCTTGCCAGCCAGCGTCGCAGGCCATGCGGTAAAATTCACGGTATTGGTGAATGCACCCACGTCAGTACCTGTTACAGCTGTGGTGGTGTTCGCACCCATCACGTTGATTTGATCGCACACACCTTGGTTGACCTTTAGAACAGCAAGGCGTTCAAGCGAGGCGCTACCCAAATTGGTAACAGCACCCCATGTGTAAATCCATGCGTCGGTAGCAGGAGTTGCAGCCAAAGCAGTTGATGGAGGCACAAGGCCGCCGCCCAAAGGAGAGAATATTGCAGTGTTAGTGCTGGTGTTGGATGCATTGATATCCACGCTAGCAAGCGGGGTACCGAGCGCCACAATCCGGTCGACACCGAGTTTTAAATTCTGACCAATTTGAATCATCGAACCTGCATTAGTGCGGTTCGTTTCTTGTGATGCGTTGGTTGCAAAGGTTGAAGAACCTGCTGCAATCGCGGTTGCCAGAATGGCAAGAATAGCTACAACGAAGAGAATTGGGCCAATCGCAATACCTGCTTGATGATTTAAGCGTGAATGAGCGTGACATTGCATCGGCTGTTCTCCTAAAGGAACGGTTGAGGTTTGAATTTTAATCAACCTTTATTAAACAAAGGTTACTCTAGTCCACGGTCACTTCGCAACTGCATGATTCGTGAGTGCTCAGCATACTTAATCCACCATTATCTATACTGGCTCACCAGTGGTTCACGGGTAAGTACTACGGCTGGGCTATTTCCGGCTGTGTAATATTGATGGCCTCTGCCGTCAATTCAGCTTGCATCAAGCCTTCTCCCGGACACTCCACGCCAACGCAAAACTCGGTAAGCGTCCAACGCACAGTCGACACCATACTATCCATATAGCTAACAGCATTTAACCAGTTCATGAACTCTTCAGGGTTACTGCTTTGCAAACGCAAGGTTGGCTTTCCGGTAATATCGAAGATGACTGTGGGAAATTGTTTTTTCAAACGCGCAAGCAAAGGCACGTATTGTTCCTTGGTCAATGGCAAGCGGACGATTTTTGGCAGTATGGGGTCAAGCGCGCGCGCCACTTCGGTTTTCAATTTCAATTGCGCGGTATCTTTCACGGCAGCAAAAGCAAGCCCGATGGATACCATTGCCACCGCCCACGCAACACCGATAATCAATAGCGTTGATTTATCAATGGTGACCATGGCCTTTTCAAACACGGCCCCGGAAAAATAGCGGCCAATCTCTTTAACGCGCAAATCAAGCGAGAATGCTTTGGGAATAACAAAGGTTTGTTTTTCAACAATGCCATCATGAACATCATCGCCAAACGGGTCAGCTTCCTTTTTAGAGAATAGCTTTCTAAGTCCGTCTTTTGATAAATCGATTTCTGCTGAATGCAGCTTGGCGAAGAAATCAGATACGGATGAGAACAGTTTCATCACTTAATCTGCCCCTTCCGCATATAGGAATCTTTGCCATTCGCGATAACAAGGCCTTCTTCGTTGCGTTCAATCGTTTGTCCGCCCAACTCCTGAATACGATCGGAAGTGAGGTTTTCAGGGACAACGCCCCACCATTTCACCTTATTGTCTTTCAACAAATAAAGCTTGAGCCAGCCCTGCGCGTTAATCAGATTTTCGTTGAGTTTGTTGAAATTCGCAACCTGTTCACGCATATCGCTGGTACGCAAAATCATCGCGGTTTGCTGAAGCTGTAACACCGAGGCCGCCGTGCGCGTTTGTAATTCTTTTAAATCCGAACGATAGGCGAGCTGCGTGACCGATGCCATAAACCACACAAACACAGAGAAGATAGTGACGATGATAGCCGCAATGACAGATGCAAACCCCATAAAGCGGCGCGCACGGTTTTCAAGCAAGGATATGGATTCCCAGACCACTGCTTTCAAGGTGATGATTTTATCAGGGATTAAATCAATGATGTCTGCATTGCCCATTTCACGGGAAAGACGTTCAGCTTTGGCTTTGACGACTGACGATGTACCACGAATGATTTGCAAGCTTTCATGGTCAATCGCCATGAGCGTTGCGGCTTCATCACTATAATAGGTATAGATGACGGGCGCTGGATGGCTGGCATTCGCGCCTGGTAATAGACATGCGAATGGGCACCATGATTTGGAATGCGATGCTAAATCTTCCGAACGAATAGCCAGATACCAGACGCGATCTTGATGCACGCGCCATACGAAATGAATACGTTCGCTGGCGCAAGCTTCTGCGGCGGCTTGCCATGCTATGGCTTGTTCATCACCCTTAACCACAGGGCAGCTGCCGCCAATCATCTCTGGCGGGAAATAGAATGTCTGTAACGCTTCGTCAGCGGTGCTTAACGCGCCAGCTTCCAGCACGGATGCATTTACGTCTCTGTCTGACCCGCTCACAAAACTCATTAACCGCCACCCTTACCGATATCCTTCATGCTGTCCATGAAGCCTTGGTTTTGGATACTCAAGAGATAAATCATCGTCAGAACAACTGCTCCAAACAGTACCATGGTTAGGATAACCCCAAACATCATAATCTTTTTCTGGCCATTCTTTGCCATACTATGACGTTCTTCGGAAATACTCTCGAACACTTCGGATAATTGTTCAAGGGATTGAATGCTACGTAACTGGTCGCTCTCCTGCTTGGTCAGCGGGGGGCGAGCCAATGCCTTGGCAGTGTCCATACCAGCCATAATGCGCGATAAACATTCGCGCCAGTAATTGCGGGTGATGGGCTCGATACACGAATCAATCAGGATCTTTAACGCTTCATCGAGCGGAACATTACCCTTCAGCAAGCGGCTCATGAGTTTGGTGGTGTCGTGCATGGTCGCGTCATGCATATAACTACTGATGAGTGGCAATTTCGAAACCATGCGAGATGCATAATGGTCTGCCTGATGGCGGTTCTTCCAGAAAATCATCGCAATCGCTGTGATTGCCGCTGCACCGCCAATGGTAATGAGCATGAGCGAGTAATTGATGATACTTACCATCTCGATGGCGTCATTGAATTTCTTTGCGGCAACCGGATCAGTGGATGATTTATTACCCGATGACTTTAAATAAGGAATGAAAGTAAACTGCGCGCCCCAGATGGTGGAGATAATAGAGAAGATATCGAATGACAGCCAACCCAGTGCGCCCATGACAAGCTTCATCTGCTTGCCTTTTTCATCGACGTGCTGAATGGCATGCACAATCACGCTTTTTAAATCGCCGGCGCGTTCGCCCGCCATAATGATGGACATCGTCGCGGCATCCATCAATTTCAACTGGCGCAAGGCTTCGGAGAATGAACCGCCGCCTTTAAGCACCGAACGAGTAGGCAAAAATGCCAAACGACGACGTGGATCGGTTTCACCTTCGATGATGTTGAGCAACGCGGTACCGGCAGAGGTGGTCGCCGATTGGAAACGCAATGCACGAAGCAATTGGATTTGCCATGCGGCGGAACGGACATCCATCCATTCAAACATATCCTGCTTACGTTCCTTGATTTTAATAGGCCATAGACCTTTGGCCCGCAACACGCGGCGCACTTCATCTTGCGATGGCAGATAGAAATCTTCTTCGCGTACACTGACGTGACCGCCTGGCAAAGTCACTGCGTAGCGAACATTCCACAGCTTCATCGCGCCTTCCCTGCCATTTCTTCCACAAGAAGCGCTGCGCCCATATGTGCATCAATCACGCGGCGTTTAATTAAATCACGAATGGTGGCTTCACGCGGAATGAAAATGGTGCCCGGAACGTCCACCACTGAATTGGTGACGTTCGATAGAATCATTTCAGTAATGCTGCGCTTGCTTGCCTGATCTTCCGGCGGGAACAGTGCTTCCAGCGCCAAGGTTCGACCAAGGAAGCCGCTGCGGTTACATAAATCACACCCCTTGCGGTCAGCAATCGCCACACGGTCATCACCCACTAATCCCATATCCTGAATGCGGTTTTCATCCCCAAAGACTTCCATCGCGCTCATTTGTTTATGGCAAGCCGGGCATACCGTTTTCACAAGGCGTTGTGATAGTGAGCCAATTAGTGCGTGACCCAGAATATAAAGACCGGATGTGCGGTAAGTAGATGACAAAAACCCGTCAATACGATCAAGCACATGCAATGCGTTCACGGCGTGCACCGTAGTAATCACCAAATGGCCTGATTCAGTTGCGCGCAGCGCAGCTTCCACCGTATCACCATCGCGCATTTCACCGATGATGATAACGTCGGGGTCATGGCGCATCAGCGCACGAACGGCATCCGCAAGCCCCATACCCGAATGGTCGGTAACGGATGTCTGATCAACTAACGGCATATCGTATTCCACCGGTGACTCAACCGAATACACTGCTTTTGCGGTACGATCGATCTCCTGAATGATGCCGTAAAGCGTTGTTGATTTACCAGAGCCCGTTGGACCGCTTACCACAATCAAACCACCATCTTTCACGTTTCCATGAACAACACGGCGAATGCGTTTGGCAACTTCTGGTGCATTCGAAAAGAGTTCATCAAATGAACGCAGATTATCTCTATCGAGCAAACGCATAGTAATTTTTTCGCCGGACGGCGCAACCGGCAAGGATGCAACGCGAACGTCGATCATACGGCCTTGCCATTCAAACGATAGACGGCCATCTTGTGGATGTTGCCGATCGGCGGCATCCATTTTGGATTCTGTTTTGATACGGGTGACAATTGGCGCCATCACGCGATTGGGCAATAGATGTTTATAGGAAATATCGCCATCTACGCGGTATCTAATCCAGCAACGCACATCGTCTTCTTGTAATGTTAAGTGGATATCCGATGTACGGCTTTGGCAGGCTTCAGCAAGAATATCATAGACTGCTTGTTCAACCATGGTCGCGTTATCAGGGTCACGTGACAAAGTAGCAAAAATACGCACCAAGCGCTCACTGGCAACCTCCGTTTGATCGCGCATTAGGCGCGCAAGCTCTGCACGATCCCACGGTTCAATTTCAACATGTTCGACATCACATTTGCCGCGCTTGAGCGCCAAGATGATGCGTTCTAATTCGCTTTCTTCAAAACGGTCGCCCGTTGCAACGCGCAGCACGCCTTCTTTCAAATCCAGAAGGCATATACCCATCGCCGTTTGAATAGACGTTGGAACATAAAGCCGTAAGGACTGCATGTTCAAATCTTGCTGTACGCCGATTTTGTTTTTGCTTTTGCCATCTTCTTCTTCAATTCTAAAGCCATTGCGCTTTAGAATTTCTTCAACGGACATATGTCGTCCGCGGGCACGGTGCACACTTTGTTCGGCTAAGGCCAAATCGACATGACGTTGGGCTAATTTGAAGCGTGCTTCTGGCGCCTGTAAAGATTGCTTATTGCCTTCTTGAGAGGCTTTCTCGGTTACCTTGACCTCTTCCATAGCACGATTAACCCGTTATTTCATTAAATTGAGAACATCTTGCGCGGACATTGCGTTATTCAACTGCTTCATGCTTGAACCACCAATGCTGCTTGTCGAATTCAACCCGCTACCACCTGCTGGTGACGGCGTGATGATGGCTGGCGCAGCACCATCCGGTCCTGTGTTTTTTTCCGAAACGCGGTCATCATCACGCGAAGATGAATGTTTCTGCTTTGAGGATTTCTTTGTACCACCACTATCTTCATCGCCTGACCGCTCTGCTTGCTTGGGCGCGATGGTTTGCTTGTTACGCAATGTTAGGTTCATGCGGTGACCAGCAGCCATCACCACAGCTCTGGTTGGATCTAGTTGCAGCAATTCAATATCCTCGCCGCCCACGGATACTTTTTCACCAAGACCGACCATATAGGTCTGATCTTCTGCATCACTTAAAATCGCGCGGCCACCCACGGTACCAATCAACATGATTTCTGGCGCTTGGCTTACAGGACCCTCTTCTGCTTGCGACATATTCTTGACGCTTGGCGGTTTGCGTTGAGGCGATACGGATGATGATTTCATCGGCGGCAAGGTTGCTTCTTCGTCATTGCTGCGCGGAGGCAATGGCAAGGTATCAAGTGATGGTTGAGCAGAACGTATTTGCAGCGGATCGCCTGAACTGCGCGGCATCAACGATGATGGACTGCTGGTGCGTGTTTTTGGTTTACCGGATTTATCGGCCACATCATCGCCTGAATCAGTACCTGTTGAACCTGCACCACGAATGGGCACCACCACAAATCCAAGATTGCCGCTATGGCGTACGATTAAATCCGTCGCAACATTTCCGCGCACCATGGGCTCCCACATGACAGTGATAGGGCAGGATTCACCGGGCTTTAATTCATCCCCCTCTTTGCAACCCATTTTACGTACCGTGAGACCTTCGCCTTCCGGTGCAATCAAATCAATTGATGAAATCAGCAAAGGCACAGTGCTGTCATTTTCAATCAGCATCGTACGTGCGGCTTTTTCTTCATTCACCATCACCGTTCCAAAATCGAGTGGTGCTGCGATTTTCTTGCTGATTGCCAATCCTTCGGATTTTTCATCAGCTTTACCAAGCGTTGAACCATTGACTTCAGCACGCGCAATACGTCCTGTTCCTGAATGGTTGAGCAAGAGTTCAACCGACCAAGGGCCAGGGCTGCTTGGCGTTATCTCCAATGCAACCGAGCATTTATCTTGCACAGGAAGGGTTTTGATGCCCTTGCAGTCATCGGTAATCACTTTGCTTCGCACGTTGCCATCGGCATTCAACGTCAAATCGTTAATCTGCACGGGATTACGAAAGCCGTTGTAAAAGAATACCGTGATGCGGCGCGCGACATTCACCAGAGTTTCGCCGGCATCAATTGATGCGGGGTCAGCAACAACCGTATTGGATAACGAGCCATTCTTGCCATCCGCCGTTTTTTGTGAAACGCTGTTAGGATTCACGAATGATGCGTTGCGCGTCTGTGCAAATGCCGGAGAACCAACGCTCATCAACATCACAATCAACACATATAATAAGTGTACGCGGTATGACCCAAGCTGTGTGCAGTTCATGTGCCCCCGCCCAGATTGTTATCGTGGTTGGCAGGCAAAATGCTTTGTGGTCCATCCGATGGCTTTTGAACAGCAATCGGCGCAGATGCGGTTTCCGGTGTTTTTACCGGCGGAATATTGGTTTCTTCATACATCTTCACAACCGCGCCAAACTCGCTTTGTAATTCATTTGGTTTTGTTGGGATTTCTTCCACTTTCTTTACAACCGGTGCTTCAACCTTTTCAGCAGAAATGGGCTCTTCTTTTTTGGCATCAGCTTTTTTGTCTAAGTTACGAAGACTATCGACATTGTGTAAATCGGGTGCATCCTTATCGCTAAAAAAGACAACCGATGGCTTCACCATCACGACCAATTCTGAATTGCTGACGGTACCAGCACCATAGGTTGGCAAGATACCATCTGTGAAATCAGGACCAGGCAATCCTTCGCGGTTACGATCTTCACGTGAGGTTTGCAAACCTGCCAGCACAAGGTTATCGCCGGGGCGAACCCGCAACACCGTTTGCACAGCGCGGTTAGCTGTTTTTGGCAATTGCAACTGTGTACTACCAGTGGGGATATTGGTGAATTTGATGAAGTCGGATGTCTTGATTTCAAGGTTGGAGAACACAACGCCGCTTTCATAATTTCCAGTAATGGTAATTTCAAGACCCGTCTTCAATACTTCGGTGTTCACGGTGTTGTTACTTGCGCCGGACGTCGTGCCGGTGCCTGCAACCGTGCTGTTTACCAGCGTTCCCACTTGCGATACGTAACGCTCGCTATCGCCCACTTCAAACTTCGCTGACGTTCCTGAGACGAAGGTTAGCTGAGGCGAACTGATATTTTGCACCTTGCCTTGCGTTGCCAAAAATCCTGCAACCACATTCACGTCAACTGCGCCGGAAAGTACCGCGCCTAAACTGACCCCTTCGGTTGTGCCAACAGTTGAGGTGTTGGATTTGCCCGTGATATTAAGTCCAAGATTTTTTCCGCCGATATCCGGCAGATGCAAATCTTTCCAACTGATGCCCAATTTCTTGCTGTCATCCAGCGTGACTTGCCAAATGTAAAGTTGCATCACAATCAACGGACGGCCGTTGCGTAACTGGTCAAGATATCCTTGAACGCGTTCATGGCCTTCGGCATTGGTGGTGTAAATCAAATTACCGCCCGCAACATCCGCTTTCACTTTGCCATCAATTAACGCTTCGATGGAATCTGCAATCGTGCTGGCTGCGCCAGTGCTACCGCTTGATGTTGCAACGCCTGGTAATTCAACAACAAACGTATCTTCTTCGGCTAATTCCAATGCGCCATTACGGAACGCGCACAGGATTTTTGCGGCTCTACAAATGCGGCTTACCACGACAGGCAACGCGCCTTTTAAATTCATCAAGGTGACTTTGCGGTTTTGTAATTCTTCACTTTCCCACAGCAACGTAATATCGGTATCTGCCAGCACGGCTTGCAGCGCGCTGGTCACGGGAACATTATTCAAATTAGTGGTCGCGATTTTAACATGCGATGGTAATTCATCGCTCGCACGCAAATTTGCAGGACGCAATGTACGACCCAATTGCAATTTGACTACTGGTGGATCCTTATCGCCTCTGACACTTTCTGCGTGTGCAGGAATTTGTTGAACGCGCGGATCACGTTCGCTCAACCGTTCGGCTTGTTTGATTTCACCGATTGGCCATGAACATGCGTTAGTCAAAAGCAGCGATAAAATAAAAACCGAGCACGCCCGCGACACGTGCAAAAATGCCGTGATTTTCTTGTGGATAGCTGTTTTACAAAACCATTTCATATCAATAACGATGCCGACCTAAAGACGTGTGATTCGACCGATTTTGCGGCTTATACCGATTAAGAAGGGTTAAGATTGACAAAAAATTAACGTCGCGCCGCGTTCCTCAAATCGCTTTGCGGATAATGTGATGCGTGTCTTTTGGATTCTGGGATTTGGATAGCTGGTTTTAGAAATCCAGCGCGATATCAAGCGCGGGTGCGGAGTGCGTTATGGCTCCAACAGAAATAAAATCAACGCCTGTTTCGGCAATGGAACGTACGGTTTGAAGATTTACACCACCTGAAGCTTCCAGCGGAATCTTGCCCGAAGCCTCGATAACGGCTTTCTTCAATGAATCGATGGAGAAATTATCCAGCATGATGACATCTGCGTCAGTTGTTAACGCTTCGCGCAGCTGGTCAAGCGTATCGACCTCTATTTCGACCTTCACGCCCTTGCCCACCGCTGCCCGCGCTTTAGCAACCGCAGCGGAAATAGAACCCACAGCCGCCAGATGATTATCTTTAATCAGTACCGCGTCGTACAACCCGAAGCGATGATTGGTTGCGCCGCCCATGCGTACCGCAAACTTTTCCAATGCCCGCAACCCAGGATGTGTTTTACGTGTACATAATATTTTTGCTTTGGTGCCTGCAATTTCCTTCACGAATTTTGCAGTCAGCGTTGCAACACCCGATAGATGAGTTAAAAAGTTCAACGCAGTGCGTTCGGCAGTTAAAATGGAACGTGAATTGCCTTCCAGTTTTGCAAGCACATCGCCTGCTCGTAATACATCACCATCTTTTTTGAATACGGTAACGCGCAACGTAGCATCGACTAAACGAAGTGCGGCTATCGCGCATTCAATGCCGCACAGGACGCCATCTGCCCGCGCAACAATTTTTGCGCTGCTTTGTAGATTTTCAGGAATGAGTGACGCGCAGGTGATATCACCCACATTTCCCAAATCTTCGGCCAACGCCGCTTTTACTGCCATTTCAATCACTGATGGTGTTAGTTCATTCATACAATCGCCTCGCTTGGCCAATCCTGATGCACCAATTCACGTACTAATTGCTTAAACTTTTCCAACGTAATCGTACTGTGTTCGGCCTTTGGCAATATATTGGGATAATCTTCACGCGCATGCGCGCCGCGGCTTTCTTTTCGCTGCAATGCGCTTACCGTTACCATGCCTGCAATCAATATCATGGAACGCGTGGTGCGACTTAATTCCGTTTTACGCTGTAAATCGATAATCGTTTTTAATGCTTCCAGCATCTTGGCCTCGTTGCGAACCAACCCGACATTCGCATACATCAATTTACGAAGCGCCATGCGTGTGACTGTATCCTTATTCGCATCCACGGTGTGCTTGGTATGTGGCGCAATCGCTTTACCCGATGGTTTGGTGAATGGCTTTGCCATCAAATCCCTGGCTATCACTTGGCCATACACCAATGCTTCAAGCAGTGAATTGCTGGCCAAACGATTGGCACCATGAATGCGGCTGCATGCGGTTTCACCGCACACCCAAAGGTTTTTAATACTGCTATGCCCCGTATCATTAATGCTTACACCGCCCATGTGGTAATGCGCGGCTGGCGCAACGGGCAATGCATCTGTGACAGGATTTAGCCCTGCGCTTTCACATACTGCCGTGATAAGGGGGAAACGCTGCGGAAATGCCGCGCCAACGGATTGACGTGCATCCAGCATCGGTTGTTTACCAGACTGTAATTGCCGCCAGATGGCACGTGCCACGACATCGCGCGGCGCAAGTTCAGCTTGCTTATCAACACTTGGCATAAAACGTTCGTTATTCTCATTAATCAAAATCGCACCAGCACCACGAAGCGCTTCGGTCAGCAATGGCATGGGGTCACGGCCAATCGCCAATGCGGTTGGATGGAATTGTACGAATTCCAAATCAGACAATTCTGCGCCTGCACGTGCAGCCATCGCCAGACCTTCGCCACATGCGGCAACAGGATTGGTAGTATAACAATAAAGTTGTCCAACGCCGCCAGTTGCCAGCACCACAGCTTTTGCAGGCAAGACCATATGTTCATCGCCACGCGACAAATGAATGCCCACAGCAACGCCATCTTCCACGGCAATATTTACCGCGCGCCATCCCACATGGAAATGGATGGATGGTGTTTTCTTAGCTGTTTCAATCAATGCGCGCATCACGGCTGCGCCGGTACCATCGCCGCCCGCATGCACGATACGGTGCTTGCTATGCGCGGCTTCCCTGCCCAATGACAGATTACCATCTTCTTGTCTGTCAAACGGCACGCCCAACTGTTCAAGCCATGCGATTTGTTCACCCGCATGTTCCGTGAGCATTTTAGTGCGGTGCTCATCCACCAACCCTGCGCCAGCGGCAATCGTATCTTCAACATGTAAACTGGGTGCGTCTTCTTCGGATAACGCTGCAGCAATCCCGCCTTGCGCCCATGCACTGGCACTTCCTTCGCCTAGCGGTGCACCTGTTAGAACGGTAACCGCTTGCGGTGCAAGTCGCAGCGCAGTCGATAGACCCGCAATACCAGCACCGATGATTATGATTGAGGGCTCAGACAAACTTATTCCTTCTTTTTTTGTCGCTCTAGTCGCAGCGCATGAAGTTCGGCAAGTCGCGCTGCAATATCCTTTTCATGACCGCGCCCTGAAGGCTGGTAAAATTGCTGCCTGACCATAGCATCTGGGAAATAATTTTGTCCCGAAAAAGCATCAGGTGCGTTATGGTCGTATTCGTAATCCTTACCATAGCCTTGCTCCTTCATCATCTTCGTCGGCGCATTCAGGATATGCTTTGGCGGCATGAGGGAGCCGTATTGCGTGGCAGCAGCCTTGGCCGTATTCATCGCCATATATGCCGCATTCGATTTCGGGGAAACTGCCAAATAAATAACCAATTGCGTCAGCGCCAAATCACCTTCTGGCGATCCCATGCGTTCATAAGCCTGCCACGCAGCTATCGCTTGCGTCAGTGCTGCGGGATTTGCCAAACCAACATCTTCAACCGCAAAGCGTGTAAGACGGCGCGCAATGTAATTCGCATCCTCTCCGCCTTCCAGCATACGGAAGAACCAATACAGCGCTGCATCCACATCACTGCCGCGAAGTGATTTATGCAATGCGCTGATTAAATTGTAATGGCTATCCTGTTTCTTGTCATAAAGTGGCGCGCGTTTTTGTAACCGCTTGACCAATGCTGCGGTATCCAGAATGTCGTGCGGCGGCGCACCCAATAAATCTTCGGCTAATGCTAATAGATAACGCCCATCGCCATCTGCCATACCAATCAATGCGCTGCGTGCCTCAAGCGTGAGCGACAAGGCAGTACCAACATTCTTTTCTGCGCGTTGCAATAATTCTTCCTGCGCCGCATCATCCAAACGATTCAGTACCACCACTTGCGCGCGCGATAACAACGCGCCATTCAATTCAAATGATGGGTTTTCTGTGGTCGCACCAACCAACACGACGGTGCCATTTTCAACATATGGCAAAAACGCATCCTGCTGGGCGCGGTTGAAGCGGTGAATTTCATCCACGAATAACAGCGTGCCATTGCCCATAGCATGGTTTTTTTCGGCGATTTCGAACACTTTACGCAAATCCGCAACACCGGACATGACAGCGGATACGGGTTCGAATTTCAGTCCAACTGCTTTGGCCAATAGCCGCGCGATGGTGGTCTTCCCGCAACCCGGCGGGCCCCATAAAATGATGGATGACAAATGCTTGGCTGCAACCATACGCTGGATGATGCCATCATCCTTCAATAAATGGTCTTGTCCGATAACTTCGGATAGCTGAGTTGGCCGCAGCTTGTCTGCCAACGGTCTTGGCGCTGCGCTTTCGAATAAAGATGTTTCTTTTTGCGCGCTCATCTCACTATGACCGTGATGACTTCGCCGCCTCGATTGATGCTAAGACGCCATGCGGATGCCGTCATTTTCAACGCCGCATTCACATCGCTCACAGATTTAATTAGTTGATTATTGATACCCACGATCACGTCTCCGCGTTGTAGCCCCAAGCGTGCGGCGACACTGCCTTTGCTGGTGCCAAGTACAATCACACCTTCGATATCATCGGGCAAGCCCATATCCTGAGTGATGGCAGGAGATGGATTGACTACGCGTGCACCGGACAAAGGCGTTTCACCAGAAAGCGTTGTCTCGCTTTTCGTTGCTTCCCTTGGCGGCGGCACGATTTTCACGGTGACATCCTGCTTCTCGCCCTTACGCAGCACAGTGAAGGTCAGCGTTGTATCTACGGCAGCGGTCGCGGTGCGGTAACGAAGGCTTTCTTCATCGGTGATTTCCTTGCCATTAATTGCTAAAATCACATCGCCAACTTTGATACCTGCGCTAAGTGCCGGGCTTTGCTTATGCATTTCGCGCACGATAACGCCAGTCGGATGATTAAGCCCGATGCTTTGCGCGATTTCACTGTTGAGGGTTTGAACAGAAATGCCAAGCCAGCCACGCACCACCGCGCCGCCTTGACTGGCTGATGAAATGACCGTACGCACAAGATTGGATGGAATAGCAAAGCCGATGCCAAGCGAACCGCCATCCTTTGAATATATCGCCGATGGAATGCCCACCAGCTTGCCATCCACTGTTACCAATGCGCCGCCGGAATTGCCTGGATTGATTGCAGCATCGGTTTGAATGAAATAATTATAATCACTGCTGGTGACTTCTGCGGCACGTGCCACAGCGGAGATAATGCCCATGGTCACGGTTTGCCCGACGCCGAATGGATTACCAATCGCCAATACCACATCGCCGACCTCTGCATCGTCACTATCTGCAAGTGTAAGCGTCGGGAAGGTCTCGCCCTTGGTCTTTAACTTTAACACAGCCAAATCGCTGCGCTTATCATCGGTGATGACCGATGCTTCGAATTCACGGCGGTCGGAAAGCACCACGGTAATCTGGTCCGCCCCTTCAATCACATGGTTATTGGTGACAACGATACCATTCGCACCAACCATCACGCCGGAACCCAGTGAATTCTGTACACGTTTCTGGGTAAGCCCATGCGGCATCTGATTGCCGAAGAACTGACGAAAAATAGGATCATCCATGAATGGCGATATCATGCGTTGACGCACCAAGGTGCGGGTATAAATGTTCACCACCGCAGGTGCTGCGCGTTTGATGATAGGCGAAAAACTGATTGCGATATCTTGTTTGGATGTGGGCACGCGTACCGCATCTTCTGCTGCGGCAGGCTGCACGAACATGAACAATGTTAGAAGTGCGAGGGGTGAAAACAACGCTGAAAACAAACGGGTCAAGAAACGCCTCCATCCATGAGACTTAATATAGAGCAGCCCCAGATATGAACAAGAAGTTGGGCACAATTTTGACGGATTAAAATGCGTTTAAGACTTAATCGGGTCTACTTCAAGCAGCTTGAGGCCGACCGCGCCTGCGATAATTAGTGAAATACAGGCGATTTTTTGCCACGTAATCGGCTCATTAAAATAGAATATGCTAAGCAGTGTAAGCAGGACGCAATTCACGCCAATCCAAACCGCATAGCCAGTACCGATGCCAAGGGACTTCATGGCAAGGGACGCAAAGAACGGGCTGGCCAAAATGAAGGCCAGCGCAATAAGACTGGGGATGAGTTTGGAAAAGCCGTTATGCAGTTTCAGCGTGACAATCCAGCCTACTTCGCAAAGCCCCGCAAGGATGAGATAGACCCACGCCATCTGTTAAACCCTATTTACAGTAACGCAGGCAATCGCGGAGTGATTGATCACAACCAGCGGCCGCACCCACAACGGTTTGCGGCGCATCGAATACTTGATTGCGTGATTCAGGACCAGCATCGCAAATATCGCGCTCATTGCTACACGCGCGCACGCAGGCTTCACGCTTGGTATCTGTGGTAGCGGAAGTACGGGGAACAGGAATGCTATCTGGCGATGTATCCGGGCTGCGTAAATAGGAGCAGCTTGATAAAAGGCACGCGCTAAGCATCAAGCAAAGAACGGATAAACTGTTGCTCCGTTCGTTTGCTTGACCTTGCATATTACGCAGCCTTTTCAGACGTGGTATCAAGTTGTTCTTCGTTCTGCTTTGGACCGCTATCCTTACCCTTAGCGGATACGTCGCGATCAACCAGTTCGATGATGGCAACTGCCGCAGCATCGCCATGACGGAAACCAGCTTTAAGTACGCGGGTGTAACCACCAGCGCGTTTTGCATAACGGGTTGCAATGGTATCGAATAGCTTGGCGACCATCGCTTCATCACGCAATTGGGCGAATGCACGGCGGCGATTTGCAAGGCCACCTTTTTTACCCAAAGTGATAAGACGATCAACAACCGTGCGAAGTTCTTTAGCCTTCGGAAGCGTTGTTTTGATTTGTTCATGCTTAATCAAGCTTGAAGCCATGTTCGAGAACATCGCTTTGCGATGGCTTGCTGTGCGGTTGAGTTTACGACCTGACATTCCGTGACGCATAGTACACTTCCTTTTTCTTCGCTTGGCTCCACCTGTTTCATAACAAAGTGTGGAGACCGATTGTGGTTAGCGCTGCCCTTTTATTGCTCGGTACAGAGCCAGTGGATCACCATGATCCGTTGTTGTATTTAGGTGCTTAGTATGGTTCTTCCATCTTCTTGAGTAATTCGTCGATGTTTTCAGGCGGCCAACCAGCCACTTCCATACCCAAGGTGAGGCCCATTTGTGCGAGCACTTCCTTGATTTCGTTCAAGCTCTTGCGGCCAAAGTTTGGCGTGCGGAGCATTTCTGCTTCTGACTTTTGAACCAAATCACCGATGTAGATGATGTTGTCGTTCTTGAGGCAGTTGGCAGAACGAACGGAGAGTTCGAGTTCGTCCACGCGGCGCAGCAAATTCTTGTTGAATGGGAATTCATCTTTAACCGCTTCAGCAATGTGTGCTTTTGGTTCTTCGAAGTTGATGAACAATTGCAACTGGTCTTGCAAGATGCGTGCGGCGATTGCCACTGCATCTTCTGGAGCAATCGCGCCATTGGTTTCAACTTGAAGTGAAAGCTTGTCATAGTCAGTGACTTGGCCCACGCGGCTGTTTTCCACTTTGAAGGAAACCTTGCGCGCTGGGGAGTACAGGCTGTCGATGGGGATTAAACCGATTGGTGAATCTTCCTTGCGGTTTTGTGAAGCAGGAACATAACCCTTGCCGGTTTCAACGGTGAATTCGATGTTGAGCTTCGCACCATTATCAAGCGTGCAGATAACCAATTCAGGGTTCATGATTTCAATTTCAGAACCGGTTTGGATAGCTTTTGCACGAACTTCGCCAGGGCCTTCAGCAGAAAGGCGCATCTTGCGTGGGCCTTCGCTGTGCATACGAAGTGCAAGCGACTTAATGTTGAGAACGATATCGGTTACGTCTTCACGTACACCAGGGATGGAGGAAAACTCGTGCAACACACCATCAATCTGGATGGAGGTTACAGCAGCACCTTGCAGCGATGACAACAACACGCGGCGCAATGCGTTACCGAGCGTGGTACCAAAACCGCGTTCCAATGGTTCTGCAACCAAGGTCGCGAAACGGGTCAAATCAACGCTTTGACCGATTTGCTTGTTAGCTTGGATAAGTTGCTTCCAGTTTTTCTGCAGCATCTGCGACATTCGTATATTCCTCTGGTCAAGGGTTTAATTAGAAAACAAAAACTTCAACGCCTAACGTTCTCGCGGATTATACGCGGCGACGTTTTGGTGGGCGCACGCCATTGTGTGGGATTGGCGTCACGTCCTTGATGGACGTAATCACAAAGCCAACCGACTGCAATGCACGCAATGCTGACTCACGGCCAGCACCAGGGCCCTTCACTTCTACTTCAAGTGAACGCATGCCATGTTCCAATGCTTTTTTGCCTGCGTCTTCAGCAGCCATCTGTGCAGCATATGGGGTTGAACGGCGTGAGCCTTTGAAACCCACAACGCCCGATGATGACCATGCAATGGTGTTGCCTTGGCCATCGCTGATGGTAATCAGCGTGTTATTGAAGGTGGAGTTCACCTTGGCAATACCAACGGCAATATTCTTGCGTTCTTTGCGCTTGGTACGTGGCGCACCTGCCGCTCCTTTGGCGGAGGCTTTATCGCCTTCTTTTTTTGCAGGAGCTTTTTTTGGTTCAGCCATGTTCGTATCCTTTAAATAGTAAAACTAATTATTTTATGCGTTATTTCTTGGTGGCAATCTTCTTACCAGCGATTGGTTTAGCAGGCCCCTTGCGTGTGCGCGCATTGGTGTGCGTACGTTGACCACGAACCGGCAATCCTTTGCGATGACGCAACCCGCGGTAGCAACCAAGATCCATAAGACGTTTGATGTTCATCGCGATATCGCGGCGAAGATCGCCTTCTACTTTAAAGCTTGCATCAATGAATTCGCGGATTTTCAAAACTTCGCTATCGCTCAGTTGGTTCACACGCTTCGCATCAGGGATAGCAAGCGCATCGCAGATTTGGCGCGCACGCAATGGGCCTACACCGAAAATATAACGTAACGAAATCCATACCGGTTTATTTGTAGGTATGTTGACACCAGCAATACGAGCCACGCGCTTCTCCTCAAGAAAACAAAAGTAAAAACTCAAAAAACCAAAAACAAAAAAAGCCGCACCAAATCCGCCCTTTAATCAGGCACATCCAGTCGGTTGCGCTTTTTTGTAAAAACTATATTCCTGAAAAAAACGTCTTAAACGTCACGCCAATCCCAGAAAATTGTGGGCGGAAAGTAAGGCCTTGACAGGGTTGAGTCAAGGGTAAGCTTTAACCTATCTTTAATGCTTGGCTATCCATGACCATGTTGATTTTAAAGGATATTTGCGGAACCGGCTTGCCTGAAGACGCTGCTTTCAGCCGTTATACCTTATATATATTGAAAAAGGGCAGTTTTAGGCCGCCATCAGCCGGCAGGCTGGATATCAGGCAAACGGATAATCAGGCGCGTGCCCTTATGCATTTCCGACCGGAGCAACACTTGACCGTTCAAATGCAACACTTCCTGGTACACGGCCGACATACCAGCACCTCGGCCGGAAAGCATGCTAACTTCATCACGTGTGGATACTTCATGGGTCATCAATTGCTGGATGATACTTTCATCGTCATCAAAACGCCATGTGCCTTCGGGATCCGCATTCATCAATTTCTGACGCACACGGTTCGGGTCGATGCCCGCACCATCATCAGCAATCACAATCTCCACCCATTTACGGTTTTCATTATCAAGCGTTTTCGAAACGGTGATTGTCACTTGACCTTGCGGGTCTTTGCCCTTGGCCATGCGGGTGATGGGAGCTTCGATGCCATGATCAATAATGTTATGCACAACATGCGTCAGCGCCATCAGTAAATGCTGCAATGGCTTGGCGGGCATGCGTACTGTTTCGCCTTTGAAGATAATCGGTTTTACTTTCTTCTCCAGCTTTTCAGCCAGTGGCAACATCTGCCTATCCAGTGATTTGAGCAATGTGAATAGTGGCACGGATAGCAGGTTATTCTGATACGCGTAATATATATCCGGCGATACGTTATGCTGCTTCAACAGCTTGCCGAAATCATACAGGCTGTCTTCATCGACTTCGATGATGCCCTGTAATTCGCTATTCTCATCACCCAATATTGCGCGTAATGCTTTTTGAATGCGGCCATATTCTAATTGTGCTTCCGCACGGTGCTGCGATAACGCATCCTTCAATTCCGCACTGATACCCATTTCGGCAGCCGTACTTTGCGCCTGGCGCAAAGTATTCTCAAGTCCGTGCAATTTTTCGCCAAGCACTTCCATCTTGAAATGCATCGCCGCACCTTTGATGGTATGCACATCGCGGAAGAATTCCGGGCTGAACAAGCTGTCATCAATACGCAGTAAGCGTTCGAGCATCTCTTTGATTTCCGTCATCGTCAAAAGGAAGCTTTGCTTTTCCGAGAAGATGGCGCACACCATGGCGACGAACTGGCGTTCGCTGTCCACACGTTTTTGCGCGTCTTTTTCTTCGGTCTTATCCGTTGCAATCAATACGATGCATACCAATCGTTTTTGCTTATCGCGTACTGCGCGGTAAGCTAGTTCGATGACCCGCCCATCATCATGCTGTAACTGGTCAGGTAGAAAACGCACTGCATCCTCAAAACTGAGCGCATGGTCAGGCATATATAGTACGCCAAGCCATTCATAGAAATCGGGGCGACCTTCCTCGCTGACATTCAATAAATTGGCGATTTGCTTGCCGACAATTTCATCAGATTGCAACAGTGTACGGCAGGCCTGCGAATAGGCAGGGCCGCAGATGCCCTTTGCATCGAAGGTAAGAAACCCCTGCCCCAGACTGTTCATCAACACATCAGTCAATCGCGCCTGTTCCAGTACAATTTTATGGGCGCGGTAATTCATTAGATAAAGAGTACCAACGCCCACGCATACAACCGCCGTAATAAGCCCTGCAATCATCACGGAATGGATTTGGGCAAATCCGAACACAGGCAACAACAATCCAACCAGCAATATAAGGCATATCAGCGACAAGCCGCCTAGCGTTGTATGGATGATCTCCACCTGCTTCATGGTACGCGCGGATGTGGGTAACAGGCCATGCATCGGTTAGGCTCCGTGATGCAGCGCGATATGGATTTGAATAGCGCCACCTTCGACTTCGAAATTCATAATCATGTAGCGGCCTTGATGAAGCTGCGAGATAAAATGCCCATCGCCGCTAATCACACTTGGCATACCAAAGCGCACATTATGACCACGCTTGTTCAATTCGGTCTTGATCTGGCCAAAGATCATGTTGGTAATCTCGCCAACCGCATCCATTGCTACCGCTTGCGTCACTTCAATCTCATCACCCAATAAACGTGGCAAAATCGCGCGAATGGTCTTGACGTTGAAGCAAGCTGTAAGGGTTCCTTCGAGTTTTTCCTGAACAAAACCGACCACACCAGATAAATCACCGGTTAGATTCACCGTGCCATCGCCTATGGAATAACGGCCAATCCCCACCTCGATACCGAATGTCTTGTTGAATGCATCACTCACTGCGCGCGAGAAATCCTGCGCCAGCTGATCACCTAATGCGAGAGCGAGCGGCTTGGAGGAGGATGTTGGTGCCATAACCGCTCCTATACTTTTGCTAGCCGGCGACCTTGAAGCCAGTCCATAATCTCGCGAATTTTTTTATTGAGTTCCATCGGTGCGATTGGCTTCAGGATATAGGATGTCGCGCCCATCTTGATGGCCTTCATGATATTCTGCTTTTCGGATTCAGCGGTGAACATCACAACGGCGGAGTTCTGGTATTCAGGCTTGGCACGGATATAGGCCAGCACATCAATGCCCGCCATGACTGGCATATTCCAGTCAAGGAACACGATGTCGTATAAATCCTTTTTTTCAATCGATACATTGATGGCATCAACAGCTTCGTTTCCATCATTGACCAGCTCGACATTTTCCATGCCCGAGTCCATCAAGGTGCGTTTCACGAATTGCCGGATTAGAAAGTGGTCGTCAGCAATCAATATTTTTAGTTGTGGTTCCGGCACGGCGAAAATTCCTCAAACGGATGGGATGCACATGAAGAAAAACTCTTATGAATACTACATATTCATGCCATGAAAGGATTGACATGCGGTTAAGGACAGCCTTCTATTACCGGACTGTTAATGCTTATGACCCCTTTAGTTGTCTTCGCCATTTCGTTTCACTTTAATTATGACCGCGCAATCCATGGAAAACACTGCAATTCAAAAAAAGAACTCGTTTATCATGATGACGATTTTAGTCACGACGCTCGGCTATTTTGTCGACGTTTACGATATCTGGGTCTTTGCTGCGAGCCGAGTGATTGCCCTTAAAGACCTTGGCATCCCAGCAGATAAACAAATGGATATCGGTATTCTGCTCTTGAATTTACAAATGGTCGGCATGCTGATCGGCGGGTTGGTATTTGGTGTCTTGGGCGATAAATTGGGCCGAACACGCGTGATGTTCATTTCTATTCTTACCTATTCATTGGCAACACTCGCCAACGGCTTTGTTACCAATGTTGAAAGTTTTGCTATTTTCCGTTTCCTTTCTGGCTTTGGGCTATCGGGCGAACTGGGTCTTGGTGCGACATTGATTTCCGAGATTCTCTCCAAAGAAAAACGCGGGCTTGGCGTTGGCTTCATGGTGGCGTTGGGTGTTACGGGCGCATTGTTTGCTGGCGTTACCGCACAAGTGTTTGAATGGCGTACGTGCTATATGATTGGCGGTGGCATGGGCTTGGTGTTGCTCTTGTTCCGTATGAAAATCATGGAATCGGATATTTTCAAGAACGTCGCACATTGCCCGAATAAAGGTGATATCCGCATGCTGTTTACATCGCGTGAACGCTTCATGCGTTTCTTCTGGTGCATGATGCTGGGCCTTCCCACATGGTTCGTGCTGGGAATCCTCATGACTTTTTCGCAGGAAATTCTGCCGGGTGCAGGTCTGCCGATTATCGCAACTGCTATTCTCATGGTCTATTGCAACATCGCACTGCCGCTTGGCGATTTTTGCAGCATCTTATTATGCCAGATTGTTAAACGGCGGCGCCCCGTATTTGCGCTGTTTGTTTTAATCTCCGTTGTTGGCTCATTGGCATTATTATTCTTGCCGCGCCCGCTTTCCGATCTGGATGTAAAACTGATTTACGGCTTCATGGCCTTTGGTGCAGGCGGATGGGTATTGATGACCATGATTTCTGCCGAAAGTTTTGGAACCAACCTCCGTGCAACGGTTGCAACGGCTGTTCCAAACTTTGCACGGGCATCGGTTGTACCAATGACCATGGCGCTCAGCGCCCTAAAAAATCACATGCCGTTATTGGATGCGGTGATGATTGTGGGCGCAGCGGGTTATATTTTGCCGCTGATTGCGCTATCCCAATTGCCGGAAACATTCGGCAAATCGCTGGAATATCTGGAAGAAGAGAAGAAAAACTAAGCGAGTTTTAGAACGCTTTTAATCTCGGCATAGACATCATCCATCTCGCCCATACCGTCCACATGCACCAAGATACCTTGGTCGCGGTAGTAAGGGATGATGGGCGCCGTTTGTGCATGGTATGCTTCCAAACGCGTCTTCATCGTATCCGCATTATCATCAGGGCGGCGGACAAATTCCTTGCTATGGCACTTATCGCATTCACCGGCTTTTTTCAGTGGCTTGAAGCTGTCGTGATAGCCTTCACCGCATTTAGCACATGTGAAACGGCCTGATACGCGTTTTACCAATGCAGCATCATCAACCTTCATTTCCACAACGGCCTTTAATTTCATGCTGCGTTTTTGCAGCATGGCATCCAGTGCTTTGGCTTGCGGCACGGTGCGCGGGAAACCGTCCAAAATGAATCCTTTTTTGGCTTCAGGCTTTTGCATCCATTCTTCAATGAGCCGGATAATTAAATCATCCGGAACAAGCTTACCTGCATCCATATAGGTTTTGGCTTCGCGGCCAAGTGATGTTCCTGCTTTTACAGCAGCGCGTAATACATCGCCCGTTGAAAGCTGCACAAGTCCATACTGTTCTTCTAAACGGCGGGCCTGTGTGCCTTTACCAGCGCCTGGGGGTCCAAGTAGAATAATCGGTTCAGCAGATGCGCTCATCGGTCACGTTTTCCTTTAAGATTTGCTTTCTTGATTAGGCCTTCATACTGGTGTGCCAGAAGTTGTGATTGAATGCGCGCAACCGTATCCATGGTCACCGACACAACAATCAACAGGCTGGTGCCGCCGAAGTAAAACGGGATTGAAAACTCTGCAGTGAGAAATTCTGGCAGCAAGCACACAATCGCCATGTACACCGCGCCCAATACCGTCAAACGGGTAAGGATGTGATCCAGATAATCAGCAGTGTTGTTGCCAGGACGAATACCAGGGATGAAACCACCATATTTCTTCAGATTATCAGCGGTATCTTTCGGGTTGAATACAACCGCTGTGTAGAAAAAGCTGAAGAAGATGATGAGCGCCGCATAAAGAAACATGAACAGCGGGCTGCCATGACCAAGATGCTGCGAAATCCATTGAGCCCAAGGTGATGAAGCGTCTGCGCCCAAAAAGCCGATAGCTGTAAGCGGCAAGAGCAAGAGCGACGAAGAGAAAATCGCCGGAATAACCCCAGAGGAATTCAGCTTGAGTGGCAAATGGCTTGCCTCCCCGCCATACACCTTATTGCCGACTTGACGTTTTGGATATTGCACCAAAACGCGGCGTTGTGCGCGTTCCATGAACACCACAAAGTAAATCACCGCAAGAATGATACCGATAAGCAAGATGATGACACCGGCAGATAGAGCACCCGTGCGGCCCAATTCCAATGCGTTGGCAATGGATAACGGGATACTGGCAACGATGCTTGAGAAGATAATCAGCGATGTGCCGTTACCAATGCCACGACTGGTGATTTGCTCGCCAAGCCACATCAGGAACATGGTTCCTGCAGTCAGCGTGACGGTTGTGGTAATGCGGAAGAATAATCCGGCTTCAATCACAGCAGGACCTGATGGCCCCATCATATGTTCAAGACCGGTTGCCAATGCATAAGACTGGATAAGCGCAAGGATAACCGTGAGGTAGCGCGTGTATTGGTTCAGCTTGGCACGACCAGCTTCGCCTTCCTTCTTCATTGCTTCCAGTTGCGGAAGCACTGCGGTCATCAACTGCACGATGATCGAAGATGAAATATACGGCATAATGCTGAGCGCGAAGATGGTCATACGGCTAAGCGCGCCGCCAGCGAAGATATCGACCATGCCCAGTACGCCACGCGATTGCTGTTGGAAGAATTCTTCCAAGACAACGGGGTCGATGCCAGGAACAGGAATATAGGTTCCAAGACGGTATACAATCAGCGCAAGCAAAGTGAACATGATGCGTTGCTTCAGTTCGGTCGCTTTGCCAAAGGTACCAAGATTGATGTTAGAGGCTAGTTGCTCTGCGGCGGAGGCCATGCGTTCCTCGGATGTGAAAGTTATGAAGTGGACAGAAATTTACAGTGATAATGTCATATAGTCCAAATGAAAATACCGGCCAGTGTTTAAAAACACGTGCGCCGGTATTCCATAATCGTATGATATTTGTGCAGTGCGTAAGACGACGCCTTAAGCAGCAGCCGCTTCGGTGCCAGCGATGGTCACTTTACCGCCAAGTTTTTCAACAGCAGCTACAGCTGATTTTGAAGCTCTGGCAACAACCACATTGATCTTGGTCTTGAGAACGCCCTTAGCCAGAAGGCTAACGCCGCCCTTTGCATTGCTTACTACGCCAGCAACAATCATCATTTCTTGGGTGATGGGTTCGTTTGCTTTCAAACGGCCAGCATCAATCGCTGTTTGCAGAGCGCCAATATTCATCACGGCGTATTGCACCGCGTTTGGATTATTGAATCCACGCTTTGGCATACGGCGGTACAATGGCATCTGACCACCTTCGAACGCTTTCAAGCGAACGCCGGTACGCGCCTTTTGCCCCTTAACACCGCGACCGGATGTCTTGCCTTGTGCAGAACCGATACCACGGCCAACAATCATCGGGCGTTTACGTGCACCCTTGTTATCGCGAATTTCGTTCAGTTTCATAGTCTACTCCTCTTTAGCGGATTCTTTTGTTGCAGCTTCTGCATCAAGTTTGCCGCCATATTCTTTTTGCTTACCAACAATGTCGCTGACCTTCTTGTTGCGACGGTTTGCAACTTGACGTGGGCTGACGGTTGATTTCAGCGCTTCCAGAGTTGCAAGAATCATGTTGTGCGGATTGGATGAGCCAACCGACTTTGAAATAACGTCTTGTACGCCGAGCACTTCGAATACTGCACGCATTGGACCGCCGGAAATGATACCGGTACCGGGAGGAGCTGTACGAAGCACAACCTTACCTGCGCCGAAGTGACCGTATACATCGTGATGGATAGTACGACCTTCGCGAAGTGGGATGCGGATCATGTTGCGCTTAGCAGCTTCGGTTGCCTTCTTAACAGCATCGGGAACTTCGCGTGCTTTTGCGTGAGCAAAACCGATGCGGCCTTTTTGATCGCCAATGACCATCAATGCAGCAAAACCAAAACGCTTACCGCCCTTTACCACTTTAGCAACGCGGTTTACAGCAACCAGTTTTTCGATAAACGGGTTTTCGCCTTGATCGCCGCCACCACGGTTATCCGAACGTTTGTCGTCTTCTTGTTTTTTAGGACGTTGCGCCATTAAATTACCCTCTGTTCAAAACCTAAATGTTCAAAAATTAGAATTCTAATCCGCCCGCACGAGCACCTTCAGCGAGCGCTTTTACGCGGCCGTGATAAAGGTAACCAGCACGATCAAATGCAACTTGTTTAACGCCAGCTTTAATCGCGCGCTCAGCGAGCAACTTGCCAACTGCAACCGCTGCATCTTTGTTTGCAGTGGTCTTCAATGACTTGCGTAAATCCTTGTCCATGGTCGAAGCCATAGCGACGGTCACGTCTTTGGTGTCATCAATGATCTGCGCGAACATGTGCTTGCTGGAACGGAAAATCGATAGGCGCAAACGGCCTTTTCCGGTCTCGGTCAAACGTGCAAGGCGCGTACGAACGCGCTGCTTACGACGGGCAAATCTATCTTTGTTAGTCAACATTGGGTAGCTCCTAAACTTTCTTTTGTTGCGCTATGTTTTTGCACAGCGCGCTTATCTAATTACTTCTTCTTGCCTTCTTTACGCTGAATCTTTTCGCCTTGGTAGCGGATGCCTTTGCCTTTGTAAGGCTCTGGACGCTTGTAACCGCGGATAACCGCAGCAACTTGGCCAACGCGTTGCTTGTCAATTCCGGTGATGGAAAGCAAGGTTGGCTTTTCAGCCTTGATTGCGATGCCTTCTGGAATTGGGAAACGGATTTCGTGGCTGAATCCAAGGTTCAACACCAAATCCTTACCTTGTACTGCGGCCTTGAAACCAACGCCTTCGATTTCGAGGATTTTCTTGAAACCGTTTGAAACGCCTTCAACCATCGACGCGAGCAAATTGCGTGATGTTGCCCAAATCATACGGGTTTGGCGTGACTCATCGCGCGGAGCAAGGACAACCTTGCCATCCACAAGCTTCACTTCCACATCGCTATCAACGGTGATGTTGAGCGTGCCGAGCTTGCCTTTTACGGCAACAGCTTGTCCTTTGATATCTGCCGTCACACCTGACGGTAATGCTACTGGTTTTTGACCTACGCGTGACATGTTACTTCCCCGTTCAACCTAAAATTAGAATACGCGGCAAAGCACTTCACCACCCACATGGGCAGCTCTGGCTTCGTTATCCGACATCACACCTTGCGGTGTTGATAAAATGGAAATGCCAAGACCGTTATACACGCGTGGCAAATCTTTAATGCGAGCGTAAACGCGGCGACCCGGTGTCGACACACGGTCGATACGGCGGATAGCAGGTTCACCTTCGTGATACTTCAATTCAATAATCAACGAAGCTTTACCGTTACCACGGTCTTCTTCGCTGAAAGTGCGAATGTAACCTTCGCGCTGCAAAACTTCTAATACGTGCTTACGAAACACGGATGCAGGGCTTTCAACTGTCGCCAGTTTTGCCATCTGTCCGTTACGTATGCGGGTGAGCATATCACCGATTGGATCTGTCATCGTCATGATGCTTACTTTCCTTCCATTACCAGCTGGACTTAACGCAACCAGGAATTCTTCCCATGGATGCTAAGTCGCGAAATTTAATACGGCACAATTTGAACTTGCGGTAATAGGCGCGTGGGCGACCTGTTAATTCGCAACGATTGTGAACACGTGTACGGCTTGAATTACGTGGCATTTGTGCAAGTTTGATGGTTGCAGCAAAACGTTCTTCAATCGGCAGTTCGCGGTTCGCGCAGATTGCCTTAAGAGCCTTACGCTTTGCGGCGCCGCCCTTTACCATGCGTTCACGTTTTTTGTTACGTTCAATAGCGCTCGTTTTGGCCATTCTTATTACTCCTACAAACTATTTCATAAATGGCATGGAGAAACCTTCGAGCAATGCTCGTGCTTCTTCATCGGTTTTAGCTGATGTCACGAACACAATGTCCATGCCACGAATTTCGCCCATCTTGTCGTAATTGATTTCAGGGAAAACCAATTGTTCTTTAAGGCCCATAGCGTAGTTGCCGTTGCCGTCAAAGCTGCGGGTTGGGATACCGCGGAAGTCGCGTACGCGTGGCAATGCCATGTTTACCAATCTGTCCAGAAATTCATACATATGTGCGCGGCGCAAGGTGACCTTGCAACCAATCGGCAATTTTGCGCGGGTTTTGAAGGTTGCGATTGCTTTCTTAGCACGCGTAACGGTCGCGCGTTGACCGGCGATAAGGGTCAGTTCTTCAGCAGCTTGTGTGACTTTTTTATTGTCGTTCACGCCTTCGCCAACACCCATGTTGATTACGATCTTTTCGATGCGCGGCACTTCCATAACGTTTTCATACTTGAAACGTTCGATCAATGCGGGACGCACAACCTTTTCGTAATGCTGTTTTAATCTTGCTTCTACCTTAGCCATAACGCTCTCCTAAATTATACCCGGCGAATTTCTTCGCCAGACTTTCTAGCAACCAGTGCTTTTTCGCCGTTGCCCAATTGCTTCACGCTGGTGCGTGTTGCCTTGCCCGATTTAGGGTCAACATGTGCAACGTTTGAAACGTGAATCGATGCTTCCTTGCGGACTAAACCGCCGGTGCTTTGTGCGCTTTGCTTGGTGTGACGGGTAATCATGTTGATGCCCGAAACCAATACGCGGCTTTCCTTTGGCATCACGGCCAACACTTCACCTGTCTTGCCTTTGTCTTTGCCAGCAAGCACGATAACTTTGTCGTTCTTTTTAATCTTCTGTTTCATAATTTCAATTCCTTATAAAACTTCGCCAGCGAGCGAAATAATCTTCATGAAACCGAGCGCGCGAAGTTCGCGTACGACGGGTCCAAAAATACGGGTACCGATAGGTTCACGATCCTTGTTAATCAGAACTGCGGCATTGCGGTCAAAACGGATGGTCGAGCCATCATCACGCTTCACATCATATTTGGTGCGAACGATAACGGCTTTATGCACGTCGCCCTTTTTAACTCTACCACGCGGAATGGCATCCTTGATGGACACAACGATAACGTCGCCCACGGAAGCTACTTTGCGCTTGGAACCGCCCAGCACTTTAATGCACATCACCTTCTTTGCGCCGCTATTGTCGGCAACTTCGAGGGTTGATTCTTGTTGGATCATGACCGTCTTCCTTACTTAACTAAAAAACTACTTTGCTTTCGCAACTTTTTTCTTGGCTTCTTTTACCGGAGCTTTCGCTGCAACTTTTGGAGCAGCGGAACCGATTTCAGCGCCACCAACCAACATCCACTTCTTACGCTTGGAGATTGGGCGGCATTCAATGATGTCTACTGTTTGGCCGAGCTTGGCTTGCTTGGTTTCATCATGCGCCAGATATTTCTTCGAGTTCTTCACGAACTTTTTGTAAATCGGGTGCATAACCTTACGTTCAACGAGAACGGTGATGGTCTTGTCTGCTTTGTCGCTAACAACGACACCTTGTAAAACACGACGTGGCATAATTTAACTCCTTAACCTTTTGCTTTCTTTGTGCTTGGCGCTGCTTTACCTGCAACAGCTCCTGCACGACGCTGGTTTTGAATGGTCAAAACCTGTGCGATTTCTTTTCTCACGTGACCAGTGCGCGCAGCCTTAGCCAATTGACCTGTGCTTTTTTGAAAGCGAAGGTTGAATTGTTCTTTACGCAAAACGCTGAGTTGTTCTTCCAACTCGTCGTCTGACTTGGTGCGGATATCTGATGCTTTTACTAAACCCATGTCTAACTCCTAATCCTTATGCCGCGATACGCGTGACCATTTTGGTCTTGATCGGCAATTTGGCCGATGCAAGTTCAAATGCTTCACGTGCGATTTGCGGGCTGACGCCATCGATTTCAAACATGATGCGGCCAGCATGGACACGCATTACCCAAAATTCTGGGGTACCCTTACCGGAACCCATACGTACTTCAGCAGGCTTGCGTGATACTGGGACGTCCGGGAACATCCGGATCCATACGCGGCCTTGACGTTTCATGTGACGCGCAATCGCACGGCGGGCAGCTTCAATCTGACGCGCGGTGATACGTTCTGGTTCCATCGCCTTTAGACCGAACGAACCAAATGCCAGTGTGTAACCAGCTTTTGCTGCGCCGTGAATACGGCCCTTATGGCCTTTGCGGTACTTTGTTTTCTTTGGTTGCAACATCTCTTTAACCCTTAAATTATTTTCCGATTACGACCCGATTAGGTGCGTGATGCAGATCCTTCTAATTGACGACGTTCAACAGCACCTGGATCGTGATCCAGAATTTCGCCCTTGAAAATCCAAACTTTTACGCCGCATGCGCCATAAGTAGTTTGCGCGGTTGCAACACCGTAATCCACGTCAGCACGAAGTGTGTGCAATGGAACGCGACCTTCACGGTACCATTCCATACGTGCGATTTCAGCGCCGCCCAAACGGCCACCGCAATTGATACGAATACCAAGTGCGCCAAGACGCATTGCAGTTTGCACTGCACGCTTCATTGCACGGCGGAATGCCACACGGCGCTCCAACTGTTGTGCGATGTTTTCTGCAACAAGCGTTGAATCCAATTCTGGTTTGCGGATTTCAACGATGTTGAGGCTCACTTCAGAAGCGGTCATCTTGCCGATATCGGCTTTCAACTTTTCGATGTCCGCGCCTTTTTTACCAATCACCACACCAGGACGAGCCGAGTGAATGGTCACGCGAGCTTTCTTGGCTGGGCGTTCGATCACAACCCGTGCAACACCTGCTTGCTTCAGTTTTTCGGTCAGGTATTCACGAATCTTGAAATCTTCGTGAAGAAGGCTGCCGTATTCTTTAGCTGCATACCAACGGCTATCCCATGTGCGGATGATGCCTAAACGCAGACCTACTGGATTAACTTTCTGACCCATTGTCGCCCCTTATTTAGCTTTTGGCTTAGCAGCGGTCTTCGCTGCTTTTTTATTTATTGGCTTAACTTTCTTTACTTCTTCAACTTCACGAACCACGATACGAAGGTTGCTGTATGGCTTTTCAATGCCATCGCTCTTACCACGACCACGTGCGTGGAAACGCTTTAGTACAAATGCGCGACCCACGGTTGCTTCCACAACAACCAGACGATCCACATCGAGTTGATGGTTGTTTTCTGCATTCGCGATTGCGGATTGCAGAACCTTGTAAACTTCCTTTGAAATGCGGCGTTCGTTGAACGCAAGCATGGTCAACGCTGCCGAAGCTTTCTTGCCGCGGATCATTTGCGCGACAAGGTTGAGCTTACGTGCGCCAGAGCGAACGGAGCGGGCAATCGCCATCGCTTCGTTATCTGCTACCGGTCTTGGGTTTGCTGACTTACTCATTCGTTACCCTCTTACTTTTCTTCTGTCTTCTTTTCGGTGCCACCATGAGCAACGAAAATACGTGTCGGAGCGAATTCACCGAACTTATGACCAATCATGTGTTCGGTTACTGAAACCGGCAAAAACTTGTGGCCGTTATATACACCAAAGGTCAAGCCAACGAACTGTGGCAAAATGGTCGAACGACGTGACCAGGTCTTGATGATCTCGTGACGGCCTGAAGCGCGGGCCTTGTCCGCCTTCTTCAACATGTACCCATCAACGAACGGGCCTTTCCAAACTGAACGTGCCATTTTAGCTCCTATTATCCCTTATTACGTTTCTTGCGACCCTGAACAATGTTCAGTGAGGTGCGCTTGTTCTTGCGTGTCTTGGTACCCTTGGTGCCCTTACCCCATGGCGTCACAGGATGACGACCACCGGAAGTACGACCTTCACCACCACCGTGTGGATGGTCGATCGGGTTCATGGCAACACCGCGTACGGTTGGGCGTGTGCCCTTCCAACGGTTACGGCCAGCTTTACCAAGTGAAATATTGAAATGATCTGGGTTTGAAACTGCGCCAACCGTTGCCATGCAATCTTCTGGAACGAGACGAACTTCACCCGAGGTGATTTTGATTTGTGCCTTACCGTTATCGCGGCCAACGAGCTGGGCATACGCACCAGCTGAACGTGCAATCTGACCACCCTTACCAACACGCATTTCTACGTTATGGATAATTGTGCCAACTGGCATGTTCTTAAGTGGCATAGCATTACCTGGCTTCACGTCAACGCGTGCACCAGAAATAACAGTGTCACCAACCTTTAAACGTTGGGGAGCAAGGATGTAGGATACGCGGCCATCGGTGTATTTGATGAGCGCGATGAATGCGGTACGACCTGGATCGTATTCCAAACGTTCAACGGTTGCTGGAACATCATGGTCAAGACGCTTGAAGTCCACCTTGCGGTAAAGCTTCTTGTGACCACCACCAATATGGCGCGTGGTAATGCGACCTTTATTGTTACGGCCACCAGTCTTGCGAATACCTTCGACCAATGACTTAACAGGTCCACCCTTCCATAATTCGGAACGGTCAATCTGCACCAATTGACGCGTAGATGGTGTAATAGGGTTATAGGTCTTTAATGCCATGTCTTAGCTCCTAGATACCGGTAGCAACATCGATGCTCTGGCCTTCAGCAAGCGTGACATAAGCCAGCTTGATATCAGGACGCAGACCAGGACGGCCTTTGAAATTCTTTGTTTTGCCTTTGCGGATTTGGGTGTTCACCGCAACAACCTTCACCTTAAACAGACTTTCAACCGCACCACGAATTTGTGGCTTGGAAGCGCTGGTGCATACCTGGAACACAACCTGGTTGTGCGCCGATGCAGCTGTCGTCTTTTCGCTCATGATTGGGCGAATGATGGTGTTGTATTCTTGTGCTGTAGGAGCTTTCTTGGCTTCAGCGCTTTTTGGGGTCTTCTTGTTCATTTGAGGCGCTCCGTCAATTGTTCAACCGCATTCTTGGTAAGCACCAAGGTATCGCGGCGGATGATGTCATACACATTCGCGCCTTGTTCTGGCAGCACATCAACATGCTTGATGTTGCGTACCGATAACGCGAAATTCTTGTCGATGTTTGCACCGTCGATAATCAGCACGCTATCGTTTGCACCGAGCGATTTCAATGCAGTGGCCATAGCTTTGGTTTTAATGCCAGTCGCTTTAGCGGTATCGATGATGATGAGCTTGCCTTCAGCTTGTTTAGCGGAAAGCGCGGTGCGTAATGCCTGAGCACGAACCTTCTTTGGCAAATCGTATTCGTGTGAACGAACGACGGGTCCAAAAATCACGGCACCCTTACGGAATTGCGGTGAACGCAATGAACCTTGGCGTGCTCTGCCCGTACCCTTTTGTGCCCAAGGTTTCTTGGTGGTGCCGCTGATTTCAGCAATCGTCTTGGTCTTGTGATTGCCCGAACGGCGCTTTGACAATTGCCAGTGGATGGCGCGTGCCAATAAATCCTGACGAACATCACAACCAAATACGTCTTGGTTCAATTCGATTTCGCCAACGGCTTTGTTTTGTAGGTTTTTAATTGAGAGCTTCATGGCTTATTCCTTATTTTCTTCAGCGGCTGCGGCTGGAGCTTCGGCTTGTGCTTCGGCTGCTGGTGCAGCTTTTGCTTCAGGTTTTGCAGAACCGGTTAAGCCCGCTGGCTTTGGTGCAGCTTTTGGCAATGCGCGCTTCACAGCATCGCGTACCATAACAAATGAACCTTCGCTGCCTGGAACCGAACCGCTTACAAACAACAAACCTTCCGCTGCATCAACTTGCACGATAGAAAGATTTGGGATTGTTGCGCGAACCTGACCCATGTGGCCGGCCATTTTCTTGTTCTTGAACACGCGGCCCGGATCTTGACGGTTACCCGTTGAACCATGTGCACGGTGGGTGATGGATACGCCGTGCGATGCTGGCATACCACCGAAATTGTAGCGCTTCATAACACCTTGGAAGCCCTTACCAATGGTGGTGCCGGTGACATCAACAAATTGACCTGGCACAAAATGTTCTGCGCTGATTTCTGCGCCGACTTCAAGAAGCGCATCTTTTGATACACGGAATTCAACCAGCTTACGCTTTGGCAACACGTTTGCTTTTGCAAAGTGGCCACGCGAAGCTTTAGTAGCACGGCTTGCTTTGACATCATCAAAGCCCATTTGCACAGCGGTATAACCGTTCTTTTCTTCTGAACGAACGGCAACAACTTGGTTACCCTTCATCAGCAATACAGTAACAGCGATGTGTTGGCCTTTTTCATCAAAGACCTTCGTCATGCCCAGTTTTTTTGCAACAATACCTGTTCTCATAATTCTCTCCATTAAGCCTGAAGCTTAATCTCCACATCCACACCAGCTGCCAAATCGAGCTTCATCAACGCATCAATCGTTTGCGGCGTTGCTTCAAGAATATCGAGAAGGCGTTTATGGGTACGGATTTCAAATTGTTCACGTGACTTTTTATCAACGTGTGGGCCACGGTTCACGGTGAAACGTTCAAAACGTGTTGGCAAAGGAATAGGGCCGCGTACGCGTGCACCGGTTCTTTTTGCCGTGTTGACGATTTCACTCACCGATGTGTCAAGCACACGGTGGTCAAATGCCTTAAGGCGTATACGGATAACTTGCGCTTCCATGAGAATCGCTTTCTTCTTTTTCCTGCTCCTTGGTCTTCGGCCTTCCGATTCATGCAGTCATTACACAAAACCAAAAAGCAAATAGCCAAAAAGACTTTCACTTGACAGACTTTCCGGACAATCCGGTAGTCCTCTGTCATAAAATGCTAGGTCCACTTTTTTTCAAAGAGCGCACCTATATAACCCAGAACCTTTACTTTCCAAAGCGGTATTATTAAAAAACCGCCCGAAAAACTTAAGGTAAAGCTTAAGGTATTGGCGGGGGATAGCTTTCGCTGGCCCCCGCAAACCTTAACTAAGATTACTCGATAATCTTAGCAACAACGCCTGCACCTACCGTGCGGCCACCTTCACGAATAGCAAAGCGGAGGCCTTCATCCATAGCGATCGGAGCAATAAGCTTCACTTCAATCGCGATGTTGTCGCCTGGCATTACCATTTCCGTACCGGCTGGCAGAATGACTTCGCCAGTAACGTCGGTAGTACGGAAGTAGAACTGTGGACGGTAGTCGTTGAAGAATGGCGTATGACGGCCACCTTCTTCTTTGGTCAGAACGTAGATTTCTGCTTTGAACTTGGTGTGTGGCGTAATGGTGCCTGGCTTAGCCAATACTTGGCCGCGTTCGACTTCTTCACGCTTGGTACCACGGAGCAATGCACCGATGTTGTCGCCTGCTTCACCTTGATCGAGCAGCTTGCGGAACATTTCAACGCCGGTAACGATAGTTTTTTGGGTTGGGCGAATACCAACGATTTCGATTTCTTCGCCAACTTTAACAATACCACGTTCAACGCGTCCGGTAACAACCGTACCACGACCCGAGATGGAGAACACGTCTTCAATCGGCATCAAGAATGGCTTATCAACTTCACGCTTTGGTTGTGGGATGTAGCTGTCAACGGCTTCCATCAACTTCAGGATTGCTTGTTCGCCGATTTCTGGTTGCTTGTCTTCAAGCGCGCAAAGAGCTGAACCCTTGATGATAGGGATTTCATCGCCTGGGAATTTGTATGACTTGAGCAAGTCACGGATTTCCATTTCAACCAGTTCCACAAGATCCTTATCAGCCATATCCATTTTGTTCATGAATACTACAATCGCAGGAACACCTACTTGACGTGCAAGCAAGATGTGTTCGCGGGTTTGTGGCATTGGACCGTCAGCAGCGGATACAACGAGAATCGCGCCATCCATCTGAGCAGCACCGGTGATCATGTTCTTCACATAATCGGCGTGGCCTGGGCAATCGACGTGTGCGTAGTGGCGGTTTGCTGTTTGGTATTCAACGTGTGCGGTTGAAATGGTAATACCACGAGCGCGTTCTTCTGGCGCCTTATCGATTTGGTCATAAGCGGTGAATGTCGCGCCGCCCGACTTGGCGAGAATTTTGGTAATCGCTGCCGTCAAAGATGTTTTACCATGATCAACGTGACCGATGGTACCAATGTTGCAGTGAGGCTTACTGCGATCAAATTTTTCTTTTGCCATTTTTCTCTCCGTTTATTTTACGACGTTTAATTAAACCTGTTTACTTCTTTACTGGATCCCGGCTTTCGCCGGGATACGGATGCAACCGCATCCTAACTTGCCAATTTGGCCTTTACCTCATCAGCGACATTCTGCGGAACCCGATCATAATGATGGAACTCCATCGAATAACTTGCACGACCCTGCGACATAGAACGCAGCGTGTTAACGTAACCGAACATGGCTGCGAGCGGCACGGATGCTTCGATTACGCGGGCGTTACCGCGTTGATCCATACCAAGCACCTGACCACGACGGCTGTTTAAATCGCCGATAACATCGCCCATGTAATCTTCTGGGGTTACTACTTCAACTTTCATGATTGGCTCCAGCAATACTGGGCCGGCTTTTTGCATACCTTCACGGAATGCTGCACGTGCAGCGATTTCGAATGCGAGCGCGGACGAATCCACGTCATGGTATGCGCCGTCGACCAAGGTGATCTTGAAATCGATGGATGGGAAGCCAGCGATAACGCCGGTGTTCTTTGCCGATTCCAGACCCTTTTCAACGCCGGGGATGTATTCTTTTGGAACGGCACCACCCTTAAGGTTGGTTTCAAATTCAAAACCTGTACCTGGTTCCAGTGGTTCAAATTCCATGATGACGCGTGCGAATTGACCCGTACCACC
>CAZMQI010000008.1:39606-80032 GCA_964568585.1 uncultured Rhodospirillales bacterium | reverse complement strand
CCGGAGACTCCTTCTTCTTATGTGAGCACGAGATCCAATTTGTGTTGGAGAAGCCCAATGAAAAGTGATGTGGCTCCTGACTTCAGCTCGTCATTCCCGTTCCGGCGTCGGGCTTGGCGGGAATGCCAGCATAATTATTGCCGTTTTGATCTTGGGGTTGGCCATCTTGGGGCTGCCCCATTTGCGGCTGATCACCGGTTTGCGGCTGGCCATCTGCACCATATTGCTGCGGTTGTGGCTGGCTTTCCCATGTCGCTTGGCGCGCACGTTGTTCGGCGGCGGTCGCTTCGTTAATCGCTTCGATGATGCGGAAATAATGTTCAGCGTGCTGCAGATAGTTTTCAGCTAATACGCGATCCCCTGACGACAAGGCATCCTTGGCCAAAGCTTGATATTTTTCATGAACCTGGAACGCATTACCACGAACGCGCATATCGGGGCCGTTGCTGTCAAAAATCTGGTTACGCAGTGATTGAGCCGAGCGGTTTTGACCCTGACCTTGTCCACCTTGACTGGAGCGGTGCTGACCACCGTTTCCTCCACCATGTCCACCATGACGATTTTCATTGCGACGTCCACCGCGGCGTTGGCCTTGACCTGGTCTCATGCTCTTAATTCCTTTTATAAGTTACGTGTCGTTTACTGTCGTAATCAATTGTATTTGGCATTTCATTTGGGAAAAACGCTTGTGCTGTTTTTATCCCTGACTTTTTAAAGTCACGCTTGAAGAACATCAAGCTAACTGCGCCTTAGTATTTTTTCAAAGCGCATTCATTACCTGCCGCTAATCTGGCAGAATGATTAGGGTGCGACAAGCAATTTTTATTAGCGTGATTTGTGCCCGAAATAGGCCATTTTTGGCGTTTTTTAGAAACTATTCAGAATCTCGCTGCGGCTAAAGATTTTCTGATGGTTTCGAGAACCGGAACGCAAATGTACATTTAGTACATGCGTACCGGAAGCGCAGAAAGCGCTGAAAAGCTAACGCCGCAGTTAGAGATTATGAATTGGTTCTTAACCAAATGGACGCGCAAGAATTAATTGCCATGCCGGCGCGGATTGTAGCGCAAACAGCATGATAATATAAAGCGCAGCGACAACACATCCCGCGATGATTCCAACGCCGCCTGCGCTTTGCCCCCCGATACTTTTTATGCTGACTTTTTCTGCGCTGCCCAATTTTTGCTGCAACCGTTTAGCAGCAACAAAACGCAGCAGCAAATTCTGCAGGAAATATCCGCCAACACAAATACTAATATCAAATATCAATGCACTGATGGGCTTGGCAACAGAAGCGATATTCAACCGTATGCCGGATGTGATGATGAAATAATCCACCGCAACGAACAACAATACCGAAACAACCGCTACCGCAATGCGTGCGATGATAGTCTGGCTATGTACCAATTTACGCATCACATCCAATACCCGTTGCGCCATCTCGATGGATAATCCAGCCGGATATAACTGCCGCAACATTTTTGCATCAGCATGTTTAAGCTGCAGCAGACCAAATGCTTCGCGGCACACCCGTAATTCCAATGCTTTGGCCAGCGTATCCGCCTGCTTTGCCTGTGCTTCAAACTGCGTGATCTTGGCTTCAATCGCCATATCGATGAACGGCGGCAAATCAAGGATGACGCATTTGTGCCCCAGCAACGCGCATTTCATCGGCTTGCCATTAATACGCAGCCGCGTTTCGGCGTAAGGCATTTCAGCGGTATAGGGAATATAAGGTTGCCCGCTTTCGGACGCCGTCAGTTCCTTTACCGCAATCGTTGCATGACCTTTGGCCAGCGTTTTAATGCCTGCACGCGCAATGGCTTTGCGGAAGCCGCCGGGTAATCCCGCACTATCCGTGATTAGAAATTCTGCTTTTGCAGTCGGCAGGATATTTACTTCTGTCGTGAATGTTCCATTACCGCCGCAGGTATTACATTTGATGCGGCCTTGGCCGCGACATTGCACACATTGCACTTGACGTTGACCGCGACATTCACGGCAATACACCTGACGGCTTCCATTACAATACGTGCAGTATTGGTCGGGATACGCACTGTTGATGCCAGAGCCATTACATCCTTGGCATGTTTCCAATCCTGTTTGCTGACAAAACGAACATGGCACATGACCCGTTTGATGACATGTGTGGCATGCTATGAACGCGCCACCATTGCACGCGGTGCATGGTGTATCACAATAAAATGCTTTGGCCATGCTATCGATAATCACATCGGCTTTTTCAAGACCCCATGCTTGGCCAGGTTCCAGCAGCAATTGCCGCGCTGCGTCCTTGCTCCACAATCCACCTGTTTCAACCGACGTTTTTAATTCGGTTACTTTTTCTTCAATATCTTTCTCATTCGCAATCTTTTCGGCGCGGCTCTTTGGCAGTCCTTTGGTATTTTTAAATGCGCCCGGATAGGTCGCGCGTTCGCGCGCCATTTCCAGTTTCAAATTCATCTGCGCGTGAACGGTCAAGGTTATTTCTTCACTGCCAAGCAATTCAACCTTGGCGGGATCGATACCATTGCCATCCACCGCACTTTTGATTTTAGCAACCGCTTCAAGTGTCAGCTTATTATCAGTCATCATCTTAGTCATCCAATCCCTCCGCGCCTACCCGTGTCGGGTTGGGCTCGCCAAATCCGGGGATAGGGATTAAATCGGGTTTGACAAAGGCTGGCTTCTTCACAATTTGCTCGCGGTTTGCTTGTTTTAATACGGGCCGTGCATAGACCTGCTTGCTCACTTCAATCAACAATACACCAGCAAGACCCGGCAAAAACGCATCGCAGTTCTTTTCAATCCAGTTCATATAAGGTGCAAGGAACCGCGTGCCGAATGGCGGCATATATAATGCGCGTGCGTGCCGTTCAACCTGAAATCCATGATGCGTCAAAATTCTGCGGATATGCGGCAACGAAAATGAAAATCCAAAACCAAACGGCGTGCGTTGCTGGCTTGCCCACCACCCGCTGCGGTTCGGCACCATCACAATCATACGGCCATTACTGGAAAGCACGCGGCTCATTTCCTTGAGCACATCACCAATATGCTCGGTATTCTCTGCCATATGCGTCATTAAAATTCGGTCGATAGAATTGTCAGGCAGCGGCAAAAATGTTTCTTCTGTCAAACAGGTAAGGTTCGCACCACCGCGTGGCCACCATGTGATGCCTTGCTGCGCTGGCATGAATGCAAGCACACGTGCAGCTTCAGTTAAAAATGGACGAAGATAAGGTGTCGCATATCCGATACCCAATAATGTCTCGTTGGCAATGTTCGGCCAAAGTTTGCGAACGCCACTATCCACCAGCTTCTGTGCCATCTGGCCCAGATCGCTTTCATAAAATTCGCGGAGATCAACGACGTCAGGATACATATGCTTTCCTTGGGTGCCGAAATTCTAAAACAGATAAGTTAATGAGTGATGAGAAAAAATAAGGGGCAAAAAACCCTGATTTATAAGCTTTTTTGCTGATATGCCAGCTCTACCACCCGTAACATCTCGCTCCACACATTCAAACTGCGGAGTTCATCCAATGTGACCCAGCGGGTTTCGGTAATATCGCTTGCGGGTTTTGCATCACCGCTCACCAGCTTCGCATTCACTTCGACGATAGAATAATGATATTGCACCCGCTCATCGCTATCTTTGGTAATGCCATCAATCGCGGTGATGATGGCAAAGGGCTTGATGATAATTCCGGCTTCTTCGCGTGCTTCGCGTACCGCGCATTCAAAATGCGTCTCGCCAACTTCCAACGCACCGCCAATGATACCCCATTGGCCAAGGCCGGGCGGTTTGCCGCGTTTGATGATTAACGTCTTGTCACCATCCCATACGACAACGCCTATGGCCGGCCAAGGCTGTGTGGGATAGCTGCGGTTACTAGAAGGGTTATTCATATCCGTATTATAAGTGACGATGAAAAATTCGCTAGCCTTAAGGATTTTTGTGATTTTCGAGAACCGGAGCGCAGCGTACGTTTAAGTACGTGAGCACCGGAAGCGGAGAAAGACGCAAAAAGCCAACAGGCTAGTTAGAATTTTGCGCGTCACTTAAGCCATGTATTGGCCGCCATTAATGGTCATGGTGGAGCCGGTGATGAAGGCCGCATCATCGCTCACCAAGAAACGTACCGCTCTGGCGATTTCCTGCGTGTGCCCCAAACGGCCAACCGGAATTTTCGAGATGATTTTTGAGAGGATTGATTTTTCAACCGATTGAACCATCTCCGTATCAATATAGCCTGGCGCGATGGCATTCACCGTAATGCCCTTGCTTGCTGTTTCCAAAGCCAGGGATTTAGTGAAACCAACCATGCCCGCTTTTGCCGCAGCATAATTCACCTGACCGAATTGTCCTGCTTGGCCGTTGATGGAACCGATATTCACGATACGGCCAAAGCCACGCTCGCGCATCGAATTGATGACGGCGCGCGTCATATTAAAGACCGATGACAGGTTCACGCGGATTACATCTTCCCACGCATCCTGTGCCATTTTGTGCAACGGCGCATCACGCGTAATGCCAGCATTGTTGACCAGAATATCAACTGGCCCATATTCTTTGGTAATGGCATCAACATGCTCTTGGCAGGCTGCAAAATCACCCACATCCCATTTGGCGATTGCGATACCGGTTTTTGCGCTGAACGCTTTGGCGCGTTCGTCATGTGATGCATAATTCGCAATCACCTTATAACCCGCATCATGAAGGCCCACTGAAATCGCTTCACCAATTCCACGAATACCGCCTGTAACAATCGCAACCCTAGCCATTTGTTTTTCCCGATTTGATTTTAGATTTTATCATCCAACTATTTTTCTACGCCGATTACTTTTCTACACACAAGGCGATGCCCATGCCGCCGCCAATGCATAATGTGGCAAGGCCTTTTTTAGAATTACGGCGCTCCATTTCATGCAGCAATGTGACAAGAACGCGCGCCCCTGATGCACCAATCGGGTGACCAAGCGCGATTGCGCCGCCATTCACATTCACGCGTGCGGTATCCCAGCCCATTTCTTTATTTACTGCTGCGGCTTGCGCGGCAAACGCTTCATTGGCTTCGATTAAATCGAGATCCTGAATGTTCCATCCGGCCTTCTTCAACGCTGCTCTGCTTGCAGGAATGGGGCCCGTACCCATCAATGCCGGATCAACACCCGCCGTTGCCCATGATGCAATGCGGCCCATGATTTTTAATTTGCGTTTGTTGGCTTCTTCTTCGCTCATCAATACCAACGCTGCTGCGCCATCATTGATGCTGGAAGCATTACCTGCGGTTACGCTGCCGCCTTCTTTCACAAAAGCTGGCTTGAGTTTTGAAAGCGCATCAATCGTTGTGCCTGCGCGTGGGTTTTCATCCGTATCGACAACACGGTCGCCCTTCTTTTCCTTGATGGTCACAGGAACGATTTCGGGCTTGAACTTGCCGTCCTTCATCGCCGCCTCGGCTTTGTTTTGCGAAGCCACCGCGAACGCATCCTGCATGTCGCGTGTAATCTGGTAATGCTGTGCAACATTCTCTGCGGTTTGACCCATGTGGTAGTTGTTGAATATATCCCACAACCCGTCCTTAATCATCGTATCAACCATCTCGCCATTACCCATACGCACACCATTGCGTAGCTGCATTGCGTGCGGCGATAAGCTCATGCTTTCCTGACCACCCGCAACAACAATATCTGAATCACCGGCAAGAATGCTTTGCATGCCCATCGCAACAGCGCGCAAACCCGAACCGCAAACCTGATTGATGGTAAGCGCTGTTTTATCATAAGGAATGCCAGCGGCAACCGCTGCTTGGCGCGCTGTATTCTGCCCCTGCGCGGCCGTAAGAATTTGTCCCATCACCACATCGCTAACTTCTTCTGCTTTCACGCCTGCACGAACCAGCGCTTCTTTAATCGCGATACCGCCAAGCGTGACAGCTGGAACCGAAGCGAGTGTGCCCGCGAATGAACCAATCGCCGTGCGAACACCTGAAACAATGACAACAGATTTTGACATATGAATTCCTTAAAGAAATAGTGAGTGATAACTAAAGTCGGAATGCTGGCTAAAATAGGGCGTGGTTCAATGAGAAGCAAGCCAGCTAAAAAGCTCCGGCCAGACCTTATCTCGCGCTGCGCCATTCACCATCATGCTGATATGCCCGAATTCGGGTTGAATAACCGTGGCTTGGCGCATGGCCCCCGCAAGCACCTTTGCGCTGGCGGGCGGAACGATTTTATCATTTTGCGGAATAACGTGCAGGCTGGGCAGCTTGATGTCCTGCGGGCGGATGGCTTTGCCCAAAACCTTCCATGTGCCTAATACTGGCGTATTCTCGATATACCACCCCTGCAAACAGGTGCGCGCAACCTTGCCTACCAATGGCACACCCTCATTGACCCAGTCTTCGATCAATATAAACGCGCGCTCTTCCGTGCTGCGCGGTTTCATCGCGGCAAAGCGCAAGAATTTATCAAGAATAGCGAAAGGTTGCAGGCTGATGAAAAAACATTGTAACACATCAATAGGCAACTCACCTTGTGTCTGCAATATCGGTTCAATCTGCGGCAACATTTTTTTAACGCGCGCTGCCTGCTCTCCGCCATCGGCTTGGAAATCCCACGGGGTTGCAAGGAACGTCAAACTGCGTATCGCATCACTAGCATGGGTCGCCAACGCCGCCGCCAATAACCCGCCCATGCAATAACCAATCACATGCACTGGCCCGCCTTGCATTTTTTTGGCAAGGTTCAGTGCGGAGAACAAGCGCTTGGATAGGTAATCATCGAATGAAAAATTAGCTTCTTCACTTCCGGGCACACCCCAATCCAGCAGCAACGGGCGAAACCCCTGCGCCGCCAAGGCCCTTACAAAACTTTGCTCCTTATCGATATCCAGCACATGGTAACGATTGATGAGCGACGGAATAACCAGCACCACCGGCTTACTATATTTCTTGGCAGAGAAATCAAGCAGACGGGTGCCGCCAGCACTCCACACCACAGGCGGTTCGTTTGCTTCCCGCGCGATTGTCGAACTACGATAACGCGTCAGCGCATCAAGGAATGTTTTGTATTGCGTAGCTGCAAGGCTATGCAGCGCCTCATCAAATGCTGGTTCAGCGTTTGCGTCGTGTTGTTGTTGCTGCTGCCCCTTTAAGATTTGGCCCTTTAAGATTTGGCCCTTTAAGATTTGCCCCTTTAAGATTTGCAAGTGCTCCCGCAGCTGTTTTCTTTTTTGCTGCAGGTTTTTTGGCAGAAGGCTTTCCAGCGCTTTCAAATTCGGCAAATCGTTTTTCAAGATCTGCGATGCGGCTGGCAAGCTGAGCCACAGCATATGTGCTAGCGCCAGATAAAGCGGAAGCGGCCGCGGACCTATTCGTAGCTCCGCCTTGGTAAGCTTCTTTGGGTTGTGTGGTTTTCGTTTTAAATTGGTCATTGCTTGGCGTGCCCCCATGTGTGGGTGTGTTCATATTCGCTGCTTTACCCAATTGCTCCAGCATCATCAGCCATAAATCCATACCGCCTGAAAAAAGCGGCGAAAACATCTGCGAAATCTGCGGGGATAGCAGCGTTGCCGCCGCGTCCGTCTGCTTGCTCGCATCCTTCATAGCATCGGGGTTGTTGAGGAAATGCGCCAACTGGTCCCGCCATAAATCCAGCGTTTGCTTGGCCAGACTATCATACCCGAAAGCACCGCCAGTGAAACTGCTGGGGTTAAAAGCACCGCTCTTGCTTTTTGAATCATGACTCTTTTCGGAATCGTTTTTTTTGAAGCTTGCTGCGGGATTTTCCTGCGGAGCTTTTTGGTCAGGAGAAGATTTCTTGCGTGATGCCGTTTTCGTGCGTGACATTTGGCCCCCTTCTTGCTTCTCAGCGTGATAGCTCTCGCATGTCCATGATAGGCTTGAGGAATTTCTGGTGTTGCGAAAGCACACGTAAAGGATTAAACTGTCTTTATTGTTTGTTCAATACCAATTCGTTCATTCGTACAGATGAAGGCTTTCATGATGGTGCAACCAACTATGACAAATACGCCCCCGAACTCAACAAACACTACTTCCGCTAAAGTGAATCCCATCGTTATTAAAAAGTACGCAAACCGCCGTCTTTATAATACGGATACCAGTTCATATGTGACGCTGGATGATTTATGCAAAATGATTAAAGACGGTGAAGAAATCATCGTCTTTGACGCCAAAAATGGCGACGATATTACACGCAGCGTATTAACCCAGATTATCGTAGAACAGGAAGCAAAGGGCGGCCAAAGTCTCCTGCCTACCGGTTTCCTTCGCCAGATTATCAGCTATTACGGCGGCAACATGCAGGGGCTTGTTCCTGGCTATCTTGATTTCGCGATGCAAGCACTAACCAAGAACCAAGGCCAGATGCAGGAAGTTTTCCGCAACAGCTTCGGCGGTCTGTTTCCATTCAACCAGATGCAACAAATGACCAAGCAGAATGTTGCGCTGTTCGAACAGACGATGCGTATGTTCTCACCCTTCGCGCAAGGCAATCAATCGCAACATCCGGTTGGCACACCCGAAGCACAGGCAGAACAATCGGCACAACAAGCTTCAGCGCAATCATCCGCTGCACCAACCCACCTTCGTAGTGTTCAAACGGGTGTACAAAACTCGCCTAGCGATGCACCTGAAGAAGATGAAGCATCCATTCGTTTAATGCAGCAACGCCTTGATGATTTGCAAAAGCAAATCGGCGCGCTTGCTAAAAAGGATGATGAATAAAACTTCGCTAGGGTTTGCGATTATGGCTTCGGCGCGTTACCGCGGCTGATAAAGGTTTCCAAAGCGTTGCCTTTTTTGTTTAGGTCAGCGGACTCTGTACTGCAAACGCCCAACACATCATGAGCAATAGTTGCACCCATCCACTTAGCTATCGTGCTGCCGCGCAAACAATCGCTCATTGATTGCATGGCATTGCCATATTGTTCAAATAACGACTGATATGTTTTTTGGTCGCTTGGTGATGGGGATTTGGCTGGCGCTGACTCAGTCATGAGCATCCTTCATAGTTATCAGGAAAACTTTATCAATCAGGCCTTAATCTAGGCTGAACAATGATGGTTATTATTTATTAATCCTGCTAATTAGCCTGCAGCAGCTTTCTTGCTACTATTCACGCCGTGCTTTTCGTCATAGCGTTTGCGGATATTGGCTGGCAAATCCACTTCCGGCCTTCCAAAATAATAACCCTGCATATGATCCACATTGGCTTTACGGAGCCATGCCGCAACATCTTCGGTTTCAACGCCTTCGGCCACGGTTTCCAAACCCAAACCTTTGGCAAGCGCGACGAGTGTATTCACCATCACCTGCTGGTCGGGGTCATTCACCACATTGCTCAGCAATTCGCGGTCAATCTTCAAGGTGTTCACGGCCAAGGTTCGCAGATAGCGAATGGATGTGAAGCCCGAGCCAAAGTCATCCAGCGCAACTTCACCGCCCAATGAATGCACGGTATCGACAAAGCGCTTGGTTTCTTCAATATCCAGAATCGCAGCGGTTTCGGTAATTTCAATAATTAGGCGTTTGGCCACATGTTCTCTGCCTGCGAACTTTTCGCGCAGAATATCGGGCCAGCCTTTTTGCGATGCGGTCAATCCTGATACGTTCACCGCCAAGACCAGTTCAGGGTCAGCGACCATCGCATCAATCGCCATATCCAATACTTTTCTATCAACAATATTGGCAAGGCCAAGCTGTTCGATCACGGGAATGAATAAACCGGCGGGAATGAAGTCACCCTTTTCATTGACCATGCGGATAAGCGCTTCGAATGATAAAATCCTGCCGGTCTTTGCACAGATAATCGGTTGGTATGCCAAGCGCACGCCATCACCTTTTAATGCGGCTAAGGTCTGCTGGCCAATTTCCAATGAACGGCGGTGTGATTTAGTGCGTTCTTCGGATGGCTGGTATTCCACAAATGCGTTGCGGCCTTGGCGCTGTGCATCACGAAGCGCTTGCTCGGCACGGATCATTGCTTCCCACGCCGTAGTCACGGATGTCGGCACGGTCACGCCGCCCATTGAAACCGAAACCTGCACAGGGCAAACGGGGCTATCCACAGGTTGCTCGCGGAAGGAGGTGAGTAATTTTTCACACAGCTCCGACAGACGTTTGCTGTCATAATCACGAAGGATAATGCCGAATTGGTCACCGCCAACGCGGCCTATTTCAATCACATCAGGAATCAAATCCTGCACACGCTTTAGCGAACCAAGAATAACGCGGTCAGCCGCATCAGGGCCAATCGCTTCATTCACATACGTCATGTTATCAATCGCCATCACGACATAGCCGAGCGATTTATCGCTGCCTTTGATGGCCGCAATCATGCCTTCCAGCATTTCCAGCAAATGAGTGCGGTTAGGCAAACCTGTTAAATGATCGCGGCGGATACGCGTCGTTAAATCCATTTCCAGCATCTTGCGTGCAGTAATCACACGTAATGCGCCGCGCACTTGCAGCGGGACACCGTCTTCCGAGAAAATGACTTGGCCGCGTTCATGCACCCATGCGGTTGTGCCATCATGCAGCTTGATACGGTAATCACGATCAAGACGCTGCGCCTGCGATTGCAGCATGAACGCATTGAATACCTGAACATCCGATTCATGGACACGACGGCGGAAATCCGCACCTTTTATATGTACGGCATTATCGGATGACCCAAAAATAGAAAGAAGCGAGCCCGTCCAGCGCATCTGGTCTTCGGTAATGTCCCAGACATATCCGGCATCCCCTGCGGCTAACAATATACTTAAGGAGTTATTCTGTTCAGCCATGAGCCATGTCTAAAAAGGATGCGCCACGCAAATAAATCAGCGGCTATTAAATCAGTATCGCATCATCTTAGATAATCAGACTTAACAAAAGTTAAATGTGCCAAGAATCCATTAAGGTTCTATTCGGCTTGCGAACAAACCCCAATATACGCCCCCAATATACGCATGGATATTCAGGTATATTTTAATATCAAATTAATTATGGGGTCGCGGCGGCTGGCGCAGGGGCTGCTGGTGCCGAAGCAGCAGGGGCAGGCGTTGCTGGCGCAGCTCCCTTTGCGGGTGCAGGAGCCGGTTCCTTTGCAATAGCCCGCAGCAAGGTTGCAACCTGATCGCGTGCCTTGTTTGCATTTTCCTTATTCGCGCCATCACCTTCATGCATGAACATTGTGAACAGATGATTGTCGGTCAGATAAATGAACAACGCAACATAGGCGTTACGCTCCTTCATATCACAGCCTACATTCATCGTACGCATTTGAATGCCAGGATAATTTTCAACATCACCCTTCGTCGCTGTGAATGTGCCGGTGCATTGTTTCTTATATCCACCTTCCATCAGCTCGGTCATTTTTTCGATAGTGGCTTCGGCTGGAACAGGGCGTTCGCGCATACCGCCGAATAATCCGTTTGTTCGCCATCCAAAATCAACGGGTGCTTTCTTGGGGTCGGTAATGTCAACAATTTCCATATCCTTCAATCCGGCCTTCAACAGCAATGCTTTCAAGCTTGGCGGGAATACGGCGGTCTTTCCTTTGCCTTTGGCGCCTGCTGCATCTTTACCGGCTGGCGCTGCTGCTTCTTTTGGCATCGGCTTTTTGCCTGTGCCCACATCAACGCATTCCTGCAAACCGGCCAATGCCTTGTCCATATTCTTCAAACCGAATTTGGTTTCATCCGCCTTGCCGGTCAGCACAATAACTTTTCCGCTACGTAGAGCGTTCATCAATGGCTTGTCTTCATGCATCGGGATTAGCAGCAATTCAGGATTTGCTGCAATCGCAACGGCGTCCTTGCTATAACTGCCAACAGATACTTTCATCTGATGTTTTTCGTCTTTGGTAAAGCCGGCTTTTGGCACGCCGATACCCAGATTGATTTCCTGTTTTGGCGATAATGCGACGGCAAAGGATAAATCATTGTTGAATTCAGCGCGCATCAGGCAGTAACTAAAGTCACCCTTCTCGCCTTTAATCATGCCGACTTGCCAGCCGTTTTTTGATTGGGCGACATCGCTTGGCGCAGCTTCTTTCTTTGCTGCGGTTTTGGTCTTTGCGTATGCATCACCTGCGCCGCTACCCAGCACCAGCACAGCAATTAAAAGATATTTCAAAAAAGAAGATGCTGAAAACGAACGGGGGATGAGCATAGGAAAACCTTGATAAAAATAGCTGAATATGATGGCAAAAACACCCGATATTGATAGCCTTGCCTATTAAGAAAAGCCAGACTAATGTCTCCCATCCTTTGTGACAAGGGTTACATAATTCCTTAAGGAACCCCACTTCGTGCCAAAACCCATCTCCCAATCCATCACCTTGCAGTCGATTGCACAAAGCCTTGGCGGCAGTGTAATTGGCGACGGCGAACTGGTTGTTAACCGCCTTGTCCACCCGAAGGATGCAACAGGTGAACATGACTTGGTACTGGCATTCGATAAAACGCTGCACCATCATCTTGAATCCACCCCCGCCAGAGCCGTCATTCTGGCAAAGGGTCAAGAAGAACTCGCCCAAACTTTTACAGAGCAATTTGGCCAAAAAAATGGCCAAGGAAACAATACGCAGAAAAGCGGTGCCATTCTTGTGGAACGCCCGCGTTTTGCAATGGCCACGCTCACCGCATTATTCGCATGCCCAGACATCCCACCGCGTACCATCCATCCAACTGCCGCAGTTGATGCAACAGCAAAAATCGGAAAGAACGTTGCAATTGGTCCATTTTGTTTTGTGGGCGCACACGCCGAAATCGGCGATAACACCACGCTTATTTCCCAGGTAACGATTGGCGCATATGCACGCATTGGCAACGATGGCTTGCTTCATGCTGGTGCTCGCATCGGCGAATGCGTGGTCATTGGTGACCGCGCTGTGCTGCATTACAATTCTGTGATTGGCTCTGATGGCTTTAGCTTCGTGACGCCAGAACGCGGCAGTGTGGAAGTTGCCAAGGAAGGAAAATCAAGCACAGTCGAAGCATTTAATAACGTCATCAATCGCATCCATTCGCTTGGCGCTGTTATTGTCGGCGATGATGTTGAAATCGGTGCATGTACCACCATCGATCGTGGCACCATCACCGATACACGTATTGGTAATGGCACCAAAATCGACAATCAGGTGCAAATCGGTCATAACGTTGAAATTGGTGATAATTGTCTGATTTGCGGTACGGCCGGAATTGCTGGCTCCAGTATTATTGGCAACCGGGTCGTGCTCGCCGCACGCGCAGGCGTCGCAGATCATGTTAAAATCGGCGATGATGCCGTCCTTATGGCTGCATCCCAATTGGCAACCAACCTACCAGAAAAGTCGATTTATATGGGCTTTCCTGCTATGCCGCGCGAACGGTTCATGGAGCAAATGATACACTTGGCACGCCTTAAAAATATGAGTAAACGTATCGGCGGTCTTGAGGAAAAGGTTAATGACCTTGAAACCTCAAAAAAGAGTAGCTAATAATTCCCTTTGTTTTTTTCACCTGAGAGCACCTGATTATGAGCCAAATTGTAGACGAAGTACTGGATATCGTGGCCCAGAAGGCAATGATTGACCGCACCAAGCTTTCTCCGGAAGCAAAGCTATCCGAGCTACAAATCGGTTCACTCGATGTAGTGGAAATCGTATTCGCACTCGAAGACAAGTTCGAAGTGCAAATTCCGTTCAACGCCAATTCCACCAATATGGAATTCGAAACCGTTGGTGAAGTGGTGACGATTGTTGAAAAACTTATCCTCGCCAAGAAGGAAGGCCGCATCATCTCCGAAGCCGAGCTGTTCCCGAAAAAAGATAAACCTGCCGCTTAAGCCACCTCTCTTACAAGAAACGAACTCATGAAGCGCGTTGCTATCACTGGCCTTGGCGTCGTATCGGCAATTGGTCAATCTCTTGCCGACTTCCAACATGCGCTTGAAAATGGTGAAACCGGCATCAAGGTGATCAGCAACATCCTGACCGAAGGCCTTGGCAATAAGATGGCCGCTGAGGTCAAAGGCTTTGATCCTGCAGTACATTTTGACCCCAAGAAACTGCCCATGTATGACCGCTTCTCGCAATTGGCGATGGTAGCAGGTCGTCAGGCGATTGCCGATAGCGGACTAAAGTTCGAAGGCGAACTGGCCGAACAAACCGCATGCATCATGGGCACAGGCGTTGGCGGACAGAACACACTCGAAGAATCCTATTCCAAGCTCATCAATATGGGCGGCACATTAGGCGCGCAAGTGGGCGCGAATGTGCGCGTACATCCCTTCACCGTTCCACGCCTTATGGCGAATGCCGCTGGCTGCCAGATCAGCATGGAACACAATATCCTTGGTCCTGGCTACACCATTGCCAGCGCATGTGCATCGGCAACGCACGCCATCGGCACCGCATTCCACATGGTACGCAGCGGCATGATGACTGTTGCTGTCACGGGTGGTTCCGAAGCATGCCTTACCTTTGGTACACTCAAAGGATGGGAAGCATTACGCGTGGTCGCTCCGGATACATGCCGTCCCTTCTCGCTTGGTCGTCAAGGCATGGTGCTGGGCGAAGGCGCAGCGTGCTTGGTGCTTGAAGAATGGGAACACGCAAAGGCCAGAGGCGCGACCATCTATGCCGAACTTGCCGGATTTGGCATGAGTAGCGATGCAAAAGACATCACAACGCCCGATGCGGGTGGCATGGCACGTGCCATGAAGTCAGCCTTGCGTGACGCATCGCTGAATACCACTGATGTTCATTATATCAATGCCCATGGTACGGGAACACGCAGCAATGACGCAACTGAAACCAAGGCAATTAAGCTGGCCTTTGGCGATACTATTCCCCCGCTATCATCCAGCAAATCGATGTTCGGCCACGCGTTAGGCGCAGCAGGCGCATTGGAAATGATTGCAACCATCCTTGCGATTAAAAATCAAATCGCACCACCAACCATCAGTTTTGTTGAAAAAGATCCAGAATGCGATTTGGATGTCATTCCCAACACCGCACGCAAGATGAAGATTGATGCAGCCATCAGCAACTCCTTCGCATTTGGTGGATTGAACGCGGTGCTTGCTGTCAAACGCGTCTAATTACGCTGCAAAGATTCAACAGTGCTCCGTTTGGTCATTTTACAAAAATCTCTGAAATAAATTTTGTGTTTGTAAAAATGCAAAATACATTTTTGCTAGCGTTTTTTTGTCAAAAGAATTCTTGATAAATCACTGCTTTCAACTGCTGCGTGTGTTTCACGTGAAACATTTTCGATAAGCAATTGTTTCACAAAATAAATTCAAAACTAACTGTTTTGGCCAGCATGTTCCTGCTGTGGCCGCATAATTAAAAATACATTGGCGCTAATCACAATCGCACCGCCTATATAAATCCACACGCTCGGCACTTCGCCGAATACCACATACCCTGCAACAGCACCGTAGATGAGCTGCAAGAATTGCGGTGGGCTTGAATAGGCCGTTGGCGCAAGCTTGTACGCAGTGGTCAAGAATGTCTGCGCGCCAGAGAAGAATACACCGCCCAGCACCATCAGCAGCGCATCATGCAGCGTGACATCCTGAACCACAAATAACGCCGGAATGACCGAACCAATCGCCAATGCGCCCGCCGTTGTAATCGCTGCGATTTCCGAACTTTCCGTCTGCATCATCTTGCGTAAAATCACCAATGAACATGACAGCATGAACGTGCCCATAAATAGCACCAGTGTCCATATATTCACGCCGTTATCCGGGCGCATGGCGATAAGTACACCGATGAAGTTCACTGCCAATACCACCCATATATAATTGGCAATTTTCTCCTTAAGCGTGACTGATGAAATCAGCACGACGATAATCGGCGCAGTGAATATCACTACATAGAATTCAGCCAGCGATACATGCGGCAATGCCATAAACGCAAATGTCTGCCCGGCGATTTGTGCAAGCCCCCGCGCGATATGCAATTTCGGTTTATGGATTTGCAAAACGGTTTTGGCGGCTGCCTTGTGTTTGATATGGGCATACGCCGTCATCAGCAGCGTTGCCGTCACAAACATCACCGCCATCACCTGAAACACGGAATAGCTTTGCGATAAATACTTTGTAACCGTATCAAACGCAGTGAAGAAGACGAATGCAATCGCCGATAACATCATGCCAAGAAGAACGGATGGGCTTTTCATAGCGCTTCTGCTTTCTTTTGCTGGCGATATTGCAGATAGATAATCAGCGCATTGCTTAGAATAATACATATCGCGCCCAGCACTACGGCGCGTTCCGGCAATTTATGATGTATGACCGCGTGGGCAATCGTTCCCCAAAAAAATTGCAGGAACTGGCACGGCGCAATCAGGTAAATCGGTGCCATTTTATACCCATGTGCGTTGCAAAAAAATGCCAGCGTCGTGAACACGCCTGTCAGCAGCACCTGCGGGATATGCTGCGTCGCTATCGGTTGAAATTCCAACGCCACCGGAATCGAAAAGAACACAACCAATAAGGTGACAGGATAAAAGATGAGCGATAACGCGGTATCCTTACGACCTAAAAACCGCCCCAGCAATGCCGTCGCGCCAAACAAACATGCGGCAATCAACACATAGATGCTGTGCGTATTAAACCCTTCACTGCCCGGGCGCAACGCGATGACAAGCCCGATAAACCCCGTGAGCAGCGCAATCATTTTTGCAAACCCGATGGGTTCTTTCAAAAAAATTCCTGACAGGCTCACCGCCAAAAGTGGCCCGACAAAAATGATGGCATAGAAATTCGGCAATGGCACATCGCGGATGGCAATAAAGACCAGCACCGTTCCAACCGCAAGCAATGCGCCACGAATGACATGGATTTTTAAATGGTCAGTATGAAGCACCACTTTCAATCCGCGCCAACCTTTGCGAATTAGCAAGATAGTCACCAATGTGGCAAGCACCATGACACAGTTTAGCCATGTTAATTGCAGCGAAGGATAGTATTGCGTATCAATCGACATTAACGCGTCTTGGCAGCTGAAAAACAGGAAGCCGAAGAACGCAAAAACCATACCCTTCATGGCAGTACGATGCTGGTTTACAGCTTGGGGATGCTGTTCTGATGGCGTGGACATGATGTTTAAATGAGGGTTTTCTTTTTAGCCGGAGTTTGGCTAGTATCTGGGCAGGACGACAACCCCACAACACATTTTTTGTAAAACTATCTAAGTAGAATCATGAATCGGCGCGCGGCACTTTCTCTTGGCATCTTGGTTGCCCTTCTTATCGCCTATATCTTTTATTGGTTTGATGTGAAGGCCAGTGTGGTTGCGCGGTATAGCGCTTGGCAACGAGAACAAGCAGCTGCAGGCGCAAGCATCTCACCTGATGTATCCGTTGGCGGTTTTCCTTTCGCGGTCACCTTGCGTTGCAACGATTTCAAATATGAACGCCCCGATGCATTCCGGATTTCGGTTCCTGATTTAAAACTATCGGTTAACCCGCTCACCCCATTCCGCATTACCGCGACATCTGACAGCGCGAGCAAATTCTATTCCTATAAAGCCAACTACACCTTCACCACCAAAGCCTTGATGGTGAGTGTTGCACGTCCATTATTCAAGCCGCACGGCAAGCGTGATAATGGTTTGTTCGTACAAGTGCGCTTAACATCACTGGGACTGGATGAAAGCCACAAGGTTGCGCTGGGCAATCTGGTGCAAGAACTCAGCTTTAAAGCGAAGTTAAAAGGCGTATCACCGATGTGGGATGACACAAAATCCATCGAAGCATGGCGAGATGCCGAAGGCAGTATCGAGCTTGACCGTGTATTCCTGAACTGGGGTTCGTTGCTGGTGAATGGCAAAGGCCATTTGACGCTGGATAAAAACCTGCAGCCAAATGCAACACTGAACAGCACGGTTAGCGGCTATGAACAGGCGATTGATGTGCTGCGCGACCAAAACCAGGTTCAGCCCATCATGGCGAGCGTGATTAAAGCAGCATTCAAATTATTGGAAGACCCCAAGACCCCGCCGACCGAAGCAAAAACCATCCACGTCCCCATTCAAATCAAGGATAGCAAACTGTCGATTGCGGGCGTTGATATCACCAGCTGGGATCCATACCCCGTACCTTAATCTACCAATTTACCATCAACCAGTTTGATATTGCGCGATGCCAGCGATGCAAAATGCGGGTCATGCGTGACCACAATCACCGTGTGCCCCGCCTTACTCAAATTCTGTAGAATATCAAACACCGCATGGCCGTTTTTACTATCCAATGAACCTGTGGGTTCGTCCGCCATCAAGATGCGTGGATTATTAGCAAGCGCACGGGCGATGGCCACACGTTGACGTTGCCCGCCAGATAATTGCGATGGATATTTATATTCCTGACCTTTCATATCAAGCATTGCCAAGGTTTCTTTGGCACTTGCAATCAATTGCTCATCGCTTGCCTGTTGCAACTTACGCATCGGCACCAGCACATTTTCAAGGATGGTTAGTTCGGGTAGCAGAAAATGGAATTGGAATACAAAGCCAAAATGGGATAGCCGCATTTTTGCGCGGTCATCTTCATCCAGATGCGCGGTTGGAATATTATCAACCAATACATCGCCCGTCGTTGGCACATCCAGCAAGCCGAGCAGATAAAGCAGCGATGATTTACCCGACCCCGACGGGCCGGTAATGGCAACAAATTCTCCTTTATTCACATTTATCGAAATATCATCAACCAATGTGGTGCTAATCTCGCCTTCGGTTATTACGCGGCCAAGATGGATGGTTTGCAAAACAGTTGGATTGGCTGGATTGCTCATGTTGCCCCACGAATAATATTGAGGGGATTAGTCTGCGCCGCTTTTCGTGATGGCAACCACGCCGCAATTACCGCAATTGATAATGAAATGGCGGATGCTAAACCAAAACGCCACGCTTCCATTGTTACGCGCAGGGTTTGCCCGGGTTCTGTTGCACCGGGTGCCGGTATCATGTGCAAGCCTTGCCCCATGAGATAGCCCATACCACACCCGACAACCGAGCCAATAACCCCAACCACCAGCCCTTGAATAAGGAAAATACGCACGACATCCGATTGCGATAAGCCGATGGAACGCATGATGGCGATATCGCGCGCCTTCTCCATCACGATGGTGGAGATGATGTTATAAATACCAAACCCTGCCACCATCATAATAGCCGTGACAGTTGCATAGATGATGGCATTTTGTAAAACGAACACCGATAAAATGCGGCTATTGGTTTCTTCCCACGGTGCGGATTTATAGCCAAAACGCGCCTCTAATTGCTCTGCCATCGGGATGGACTGTTTAATATCATCCAGCTTCACGCGGATTTCATTAATGATGCGAGCGCGCCCCTGCATGGATTGTTGTTTGGTGATATTGACATAGACCTGACTGACATCGAGTTGTTCAAGGCCAGTCTTGAATATACCCACCACGCGCAAGGTGGCACGGCCACCGCGCGCCGCGACCGATAAGGTATCGCCAAGTTCTGCTTCCATTTTTTCCGCAAGCTTCACGCCCAAAATAACGCCATCAGGTACTGCGCCAAGGCTGCCGATACTGCCCACCACCATGTCTTTAGCAAGATTGGATGCAGCGACTTCCTTGATAGGATCAATGCCCAGTGCATAGACCGCATAATCACGTCCAGCACGGCGCAACAAGATTTGCCCACGCAGGGTTGGCGCATAATGCACACCCGGAATAGCACTCAGGCTTTGCATAATTTGTGGTGCATTAGATAGACCACGCACAGGATCACGCGCCACCTTATGGTTGATTTGCAGCACTGCATTTTTTTCAATTTGCTCTAACGGCTGTGATGGGGATTGCCGATATTCATCGGTGATAATGATGTGCGGATTGGATTCAATAATTTCCGTGCGGTAATAATCCTGAAAACCATTCATCATGCCGGAAATAGATATGAAGAAGCCGACGCCAATTGCAACGCCGAATACAGAGACGAGCATTTGCCGTCTGCGAAACCGCAAATGTGACAGGGCAATTTGCAGGGAGAGAGGAAGCATTATGGTGTGGGTGGATCAAAGACGTTTAGTTTTTTCTGCTCAGCGGCAGCTTCGGTGGTCATGACCCGCTTGCCATCTTTCCATTTTTTATCAGGGCGGATAGCAATCTGGTCATTCTCATCAATGCCTTTTTTAATCTCTGCTTTATCAGGGGATACCGCGCCCACATCCACTGGTTGGCGAGCCAAATTACCATCACGCACTACCCATAAATAGGCGTTACCAAGTTCGCCGCCCTGGGGTTTTTCTCGCACCACCGCGCCAGCCGGAACCAATATCGCATCATCGCGCTCGTCTAGGACAATATTCACATCGACGGTCATTCCCGCCATGAGCTTCGTATTATCCGGCAAATAGGAATCCACACGGTACGTACGCGTGGCGCTGTCGCCAACCGGACGAATGACATCGACCTTGCTTTCAAATACATCGCCAATGAACGCTTCGCTTTTTGCAGCAATACGTGTGCCAATTTTTACGCGCGGGATATCACGCTCATCAACATCGGATACGATGCGGAGTTTTTTAATAGATGATATATTGAACAGCGCTGTATTCGCAGGAACGCTTTGGCCAGGATCGACGTCACGCTTGATAATCGTGCCATCTATCGGCGCAAGAATGGCCATATCGCGGATATCCTTCTCTATACCGTCTGCCGCGGCTTTGGCTTGCTGTAGTTCTGTATCGGCTTTTTGTACTGTTTGCTGGGTTGCAAAGCCGCGTTTTAATAACGTGGCCTGACGTTGCAGTTCTTGCTCGGCAAGGTGTAATCGTGCATCTGCATCCTTTTTGCGCTGAAGGCCCTTTTCATCATCCATCATGGCAAGTGCCTGGCCTTGCTTAACCTCATCGCCGACATCCGCCAACACCTTTACGATGCGGCCTGCGGCCTGCGCGCCAACACGTGCCACATCGACGGCATCAACGATACCGGTTGCGTAAACCGCCTCAATCGCTTTGCCTTTGCTGGGCTTGATAATTTCAACTACTTCAGGCAACTGGCTTTTGATGATAAAAAACGCGAATAAGCCGATGACGACTAAAAGTAAACCAACTTGCTTAATCGATGGGGCTTTCATGATCTCACTATATATGTTGTTTATGCCGCACTAAGTTTTTTAACCGCATCTTCTATTGTAGCAATAGCTGCATCCATCTTACTTGGGTCATTGCCGCCAGCCTGCGCCATATCGGGACGCCCACCGCCACCCTTGCCGCCCAATGCTTCCGCGCCGAGCTTCACCAAATCCACCGCGCTGACTTTTGCTGATAAATCTGCAGTCACGCCAACCAGCAGTGAAACTTTTCCGTCGGACGATGACAGCAGAACGATTACGCCTTTTTCTTTTTGGTTTTGCTTCATCGCGTCGGCAATCGGTTTCAGTTCCTTTGCTTCCACATCATTCATGATACGCGAAATAAAAGTGACATTGCCGATTTTCTTGCCGGCATCTTGTGCTGCGCCCGACCCGCCAATTAATGCTTGGCGCTTGACGTTTGATAATTCTTTTTCAATTTTCTTATAGTCTTCAACCAATGCCGCAATACGCGTTGCAACTTCGCCTGCGTTGACACGCAAGACTTCTGCGGATTGCTGAACTATACGTTCCTGTTCATTGTAATATGCAAGCGCGCCTTGGCCCGTCACCGCTTCCGCGCGGCGAATGCCAGCAGCGACTGCGCTTTCGCTAACAATCTTGAAAAGGCCAATATCACCCGTGCGTTTCACGTGGGTACCACCGCATAGTTCCATGGAGAATTGCTTGGTTTTGCCTTCTTCAAAACCGCCCATGCTGAGCACGCGCACTTCATCATCATATTTTTCGCCGAACAAAGCCATGGCGCCTTCTTTCATCGCTTCATCAGGTGTAAGGATGCGCGTAATCACTTCTTCATTGGCGCGAATGCGGTCATTGACCATGTCTTCCACGGCTTTGCGCTGTTCGGCGCTCATGCTCACGGAATGGCTGAAGTCGAAGCGCAAACGGTCAGGGGTGACTTGTGAACCCTTCTGGCTGACATGTTCGCCAAGCACACGGCGCAATGCTTCATGCATCAAATGGGTTGCGGAGTGATTAGCGCGGATGGCAGAGCGGCGCGCATGATTGACGATAAGGTTTAAACCATCGCCGATTTTAACGGCGCCTTTTTCAACTACGCCGTGATGCACGATGACATCGCCAGCTTCTTTCTTGGTATCATCAATGCGGATGACCAAGCTATCGCTAAACGTCATCGCTCCTGTATCACCCACCTGCCCGCCGGACTCGCCATAGAACGGTGTTTGATTAATGATAACCGAAACCTTCTGGCCTTGTGCTGCGCTTTGCGCTTTCTTTCCATCCACGACCAATGCTCTGACCTGGCCTTCAGCCTTTTCGGTGGAATAGCCTAGGAATTCGGTTGCGCCCACTTCTTCACGCAATTCAAACCAGATGCGCGATGTCGCAGCATCACCTGAACCTGACCAGCTTTTGCGTGCTTCGGCTTTTTGGCGTTCCATGGCCGCCGTAAAACCATCGGTATCTACCGTCATCCCTTTGCCGCGCAAAACGTCCTGCGTTAAATCGAGCGGGAAACCGTAGGTATCATACAGCTTGAATGCAACATCACCCGCAAGTGGTTTGCCGGACAGTTTTGTCGTTTCTTCGTCCAATAATTTCAAACCACGATCCAGCGTTTGCTTGAAGCGCGTTTCTTCCAGTTTCAATGTTTCGGAAATCAGTGGCTGTGCACGAATGAGTTCGGGATATGCCGCGCCCATTAATTTCACAAGTTCGGGCAGCAGGCGATGCAGTAATGGTTCCTTCGCACCCAGAATATGCGCGTGGCGCATCGCACGGCGCATGATACGGCGCAGCACATAGCCGCGGCCTTCATTACCCGGCATAACACCATCTGCAATAAGGAACGAAGATGCGCGTAAATGGTCGGCAATCACGCGGTGGGATGCAAGCGCTGCACCATCAGGCTTCACCTTCGTCAAATCGGATGACAGGTTAATAAGCGCCATAAATAAATCGGTTTCATAATTCGAATGAACGCCTTGCAATACTGCAGCTAAACGCTCCAACCCCATGCCGGTATCGATGGATGGTTTAGGAAGCGGAATGCGCTTCCCTGGTTCTAATTGCTCATATTGCATGAACACCAAATTCCAGATTTCGATGAAGCGATCACCATCTTGATCTGCACTGCCCGGGGGGCCGCCAGCAACTTTTGGCCCGTGATCATAAAAAATTTCAGAGCATGGGCCACATGGGCCTGTATCACCCATTTGCCAGAAATTATCAGATGTCGGAATGCGAATGATTTTATCTTCGGATAGCCCAGCGATTTTTTTCCAATAGCCAGCTGCTTGGTCATCATCCGCGAATACGGTAACCAACAGTTTTTCTTTCGGCAGGCCATATTCTTTGGTAATGAGATTCCAAGCGAGTTCAATCGCAGTATCTTTGAAATAATCGCCGAATGAAAAATTGCCAAGCATTTCAAAGAAGGTGTGATGGCGCGCGGTGTAACCCACATTTTCTAAATCATTATGCTTGCCGCCAGCTCTCACACATTTTTGCGCCGTGGTGGCGCGCGTATAAGGACGCGTTTCTGCGCCAGTAAAAATGTTTTTGAATTGCACCATGCCGGAATTGGTGAACATCAAGGTTGGATCATTGCGCGGCACCAGCGGGCTCGATTCCACGACCGTGTGACCAGCACTCTTAAAGGTATCTAAAAAGGTGGTGCGAATATCCGTTAAGGTTTTCATATATGGTGCGCCTGATGGGTTTATGCTGAAGCGAAGTCGTGTACAAAGTCTGGGCGCTTATATTATTGTCTAATTTCCATTGCGCTATAGGTATTTAGAAGATTATAGCTTCTGCCACCCATGTCCCTGTCCGCCTGAGTTATCACCAGCTTCATATTATTCAGCGTTACGTTTTGTTAACCATACTGTTAATAATTAACCTTATACTGTCGGTATACGGGAATACTTTCAAAACTTGCGTGGTACTATAAGGGTATGAAAAGCCTCTTTTCTAAATTACTACCGTTCTTGTTTCTGGCGATGCTCAGCCTCGCCCCCTTACATGCACAAGCTGCCGAATATGGGCCGAGAGGTCCACGTGATGGCATGTTCGATTGCCTTGGAAATCTTGATTGGGGTTGCCGCATCATCAGCTTCCTTTTCGAAGGTACTGAAAATGGAAATGACAACAGCGTTACCTATGTAAAAGACGGCAAGGAAGTCGTTGAACGGCCAACCGCAGTCATGGCCGCATTGCGTGGGATGATGGGCTTCTTCAGCAACGCGTTGCTTATCGTTGCTTCGATCAAGCTGCTTTATGAACTGATTCAGATGACTGCGGAATCCGCACAGACCGGACAGGTGGGCGGAAAAAATGCAAATAAGCTTTGGGCGCCAATACGGTTGGTCATTGCAATAGGATTACTCGTTCCACTTGATACAGGTTTGAATTCCGGCCAATACATCGTTTTACAAATAGCCAAATGGGGGTCGGGACTTGCCAGCCAGGGATGGAAAGTCTTCGTAGAGAAATTGACAGAAAACCAAACCCTGTCGGATGCGATTGCACCACGTATTCTTGGTATTTCAGAAGCTTTGCTTAAAACATATGTATGCCAACGCTTGACGAACTTTTATGCGATGGAATCTGAAAACCCCAAAGAGATGGTTACAAAAATAACGGAAACAACTGGTAATTTTCCAAAAGTCGTTTTCAAAAGCCGCATGTATGACAATGTATGCGGTGAAGTTTCATTTAAAATGCCAAGGATTGTCACAGGCACTACCGAAGCCCAGCGAATGATTGAGCTGACAAGAATTAACAATGATCAGTTCAATCAAGCCGATGGCCAGATTATGCAAGAAGCCATCAAAATAGCAGACTCATTCAAAAGAGATGCGCGTGAAAAACCAACCGTTGATACGTCTGCATTTGATACGATTGTTCAGAATTATCAAACATCACTGACAAGCGCGTTGAAAAATTCATCCGTTGCCAAGAGTGCGCTCTCCGATATTTTAAATGCCGTACAAAACGCTGCGAATACCCGTGGCTGGACATCTGCAGGCACATGGTTCTTGGCAATTGCCAGAGCGCAAGGGCAAGTTACAACCGGGGGCTTGAACATTCCGGAAGTATCCGGACCCAATATGGATGTAGTTTGCGCGGAAAAAACAGCTGGCCCATGCAAGGATTATACTCAATTTATCAAAGCCTATGAACAATCCATTCGTACGCAGGATGCATCCACTGGGCCCAGTGTTGGGCTCGAACAATCTGTTGTAAGAGAGCACAATGACCTGAACAGTTTTGTAAAATATGCAACGTCGGTCGGCGGCCTGACCATTGATAAATTGCTTGGCTATCTTGACAGCGGTGCAGCGGCCATCGGGCTATGGACGAATGACCCACAAAAAGCTTTCGGTGATTTGGGCGGCACGACCAATCCATTTGGTGAAATCGCAGCACTTGGCCACAAGAAAATACGCCTCGCGCTTGATTACCTTGGCATCGCAATGCTTACAACAGCTGCGGGTGGCCTTTTAAGCTTTATTCCTGGTATTGGCGGAGTTGCCGCAGGCTTATCCACGGCAGCCACAGCTGTCATCATGATGATTTCATCATTGTTCTTGCTTGCCGGCGTGATTTTAGCATTCATCGTACCCTTATTCCCGTTCACACGCTTCTTCTTCTCCATCATGACGTGGATTGGCAGTTTGATTGAAGCGATGATTGTCGTCCCCTTCATGGCGCTCGGCTTCTTGACGCCAAATGGTGAAGGATTTGCCGGACCCAATACCCGCTCAGCATTTATTTCAATCTTCCAGATTTTCTTACGCCCGATATTGTGCGTATTCGGTTTGATTGCCGCGATGATGATGTTCTATGTCGCCGCAAAATTCCTGAACGCTATGTTCTATGAAGCGACCAGCGGTATTGGCCTTTATGAAAACAGCGGTATGAAGTTTGTTCAAAAGCTGGTGTACAGCGTGGTATATGTTGGCCTGATTTATGTGGCGGCTAACACATCATTCAAAATGATTGAGCACATTCCTAAACACGCCCTTGGCTGGATGAATGCAAGTGCGAAGGAAGAAAGCTATGATGATCATCAAAACTTTATGGGAATTGCAACGGCGATTGGCGGTCAGTCGGCATTGGGTCAGTTTAAGGGCATTCCACAATCAGTAGTCGGCGCACCGCTTGAAGCAATTTCCAAGAAACTTCAGGCTAGCAAATCTTCAAGGGACCAGCAAAACGCACAGCAGGCAAGCCAACGCAGCGGCACGCAAGACAAAAATCAAAATCTGGCGGCCCAAGGATATCAGCAGCGCCAAGGCACATCCATGGATCAACCCGGCGCGATGATTATCACCAACGCAGCGCCAAGTGCGATTGCCCGTACTGAAGATCAACTTGCGTCACGCGAACGCGAAGCAGATAGCCTTCAAGGTGAAATTGCTCGTGACGCAGCGGAGTATCAATTAACCACCGACCCAGGAAGAAAAGCTGCACTTGAACAACAATTGCATACGAATGTGGGACGATTGGCTACCCTTGGCAGAACTGCAAATATTCCATTGCCAACAGGCATTGCACAACCTGCAATCCCTGCAAATGGCGGCGAGATTAATCAAATTCAATTACGCCTAGCTGATATGAAACTGCCAAAGGCATAGCGTACTTAATAATAAAAGCTCAATAAAAAAGCCGGGAGAAATCCCGGCTTTTTTAGTTCTATGCCATGATGACTATACGCTGGGATGATTATACGCTAGCGGCTGGGGCGTTTAATGGTTTTGCTGGCGTTGCTTCTGCAGTTCTAACAGGAGCTGGCTGCGTTGTTTCTGGTGCTGCCACTGGCGGGGTAACTTCTGCTAAATTAACTGTAGCTGCTGCCGCAGGATAGGGCCTTACCGTATTGTCGAGTGATGATTGAGGTCCAACATCCGGCGTTGGAGCACGCGCAGGAACATTACTTGATGGGCCTACGGGAGCAGCAGGTGCAGAAATTTCAGCGGCAACTTCTTGAACCGCACCTTTTACGAAATGCGCGGCCTGCCTGATTGAATCACCCGCCACATAGGCGATGGCTGCACCAGCAGCCAAGGCAATCAATCCCGGGGGAGATAATAGCGCGGCGCCGGTTAACACGATTGGCGCAGCAGCAAGCGCGCCGGTCAACACCATCGCCGCACCTTCAGTGACCATTTCGGCAATTTTTCCGCTCTTGATGGCTTTAGTTAATTCTGGATTGATATCGATGCCCACAGCCCTACCAACTGCGTACACAGGCAGTGTAAGAAGGCCGCCAACAAAACTGCCGCCCAATGCGCCCCAAAAACCAGCCACTACTATTCTCCTGAATAATCACAGAAGAGTAAGTCTTTATTGTCTAAAAAGTGGTTTATTATCTTGGTTAATTTATAAACTCATATTTTCATTGGCTTATTTTAATATCATTCAGAAACTATTAGGAATTTGATTAACTCATGCTTAACAGCAATTTGTTATGTATAATGCATATATATAAAGATATTTGGAGTATGCGATATGGGAGCCGAACAAGCACCGAGTGTAATAAGAGCACTTTTAACGCGCGCCGCTGCTGCGCTGGGAAGAACCGCACCTGAAGCTGAAACCGCTGCAGCACCACGAGCTGCACCAGCAGCAGCTGGCGTTGTTGCAGACGACGTTGTAGCAGCAACTGGCACCAATGCCGGACGTGGGTTTGTACAAAGTGTTCGCAATTGGTGGAGTCCGCCCAAACCCGTAGCACCAGAAGCAGTACCAGCCGCGCCTGCAGCACCAGCCGCGCCTGCACCTGCTGCACCCGCACCTGCTGCACCTGCTGCACCCGCACCTGCTGCACCCGCACCTGCTGCACCAGCAGGAAATGCAACCATTACTCCAGCAGCAGATACCCAGCCATCATTAGCGCGACGATTAATTGGTACGCGAGCAGATTGGGCAAGAAATTGGCAACAAGCGTTGAGAGAAGGAAAAAAAGGCGCCGTTGTATTGGGCGCGGCCGGTGTTGGTTATGCCGCACTTCAAGTGCACAATGAAGCAACCAATCCTGTACAAACGCCTGAACAAATAAGATTACAAAAAGCGGGGGATGCACAACAACGAATTGCAACCGAACAGTTTGCAAGGCCGGGAAATCGCGAAGCACGCCGTGATGGAAGCACTGAAATTATAGCCGCATTACCACCAGCACGCGATCGCTTGGAATCATCTGTGCCACGCACCACTGGTGTGTTGACTAATTTTACAAGATTCGGCGCACCGGTTCGCGCGATAAATGAAGGCGGCGTTCGTAAACTGGAATGGGATTATTCCGCACTTACGATGGGACCCGGAGATAGTGTGACGTTTGCACCCAGTATGAATGCGCGGACAGTTGCGCCACACGTTTATCGCACCGATGATCCAGGCCCTACCGCTACATCAGCAGGCTCCACCCTCACTTATAGTGGCGTCACAAAGCCAGATACGGTTGAACTGAATGCAGGCGCCCTGGCAAACAGACATCGCGTGGCCGTGACACCATCGCCTGCGCCATAAACAAGCCATTAGCTTGCTAGTTAACGGTCTTAAACCATAAAAAGCCTTGGTTTCGACTGTGAAATCGCCACTTTGCCTGATGTGGTGGCTTTTTTCTCCTGTCTTTACAGGTCGTTAACCGTACCTGCACACATTAAACCCTCATCAACTATTGTCCTTTAATCTTTGGACATAAGGAACAACCAAGCCGCATTTTGCACGAGTCACACTGTGCCTAAGACGCTGAAGTTATTCCATAAATGTTTGAAAAAAGATGATGCAACTTAACGGTGGAATTCAGTTACCCGTTCTTGCTGAAGGCAGCAAGTGTTCACGTGCATGCGGTGCGCGTGGCTTTGCACATTTCAAAAATTCTTTCTCGTCATTCCTTGCTGCATTCGTTTTCTTGGCAGCAGTTTTCTGTATCGCTCCTTCGCCTGCTGAAGCGCAAATCTTCGACGCTGATAATGGTTCGGGCAGTGGCTGGGTACAGATGTTCCGCGGCAATGGCTCTGGCCCGATTGCCGATCCTGGTTCATCGATGCAATACGCAGCCGCATTGCGTAGCGCGCTTGGCATTTACAGCAACGCATTACTAATCGTCGCCAGCGTAATTCTTTTGTATCACCTGTTGATTATGACTGGCGAAACCGCACACCAAGGTGTTGTGGGTGGTAAACGCACCAATCAGGTATGGGCACCTATTCGTCTTGTGATTGCAATTGGCTTGCTTGTTCCGCTCGCCTCTGGATTGAATTCGGCGCAATACATCACGCTGCAAGTCATCGAGTGGGGCTCCAACATGGCGAGCCGTGTGTGGTGGGCCTTCCTTTCAGAAGCAGGTTCTGGCGCTGGTACCAGCCCAACCCCGCATATGCCAGACGTTGGTGCGATTGCACGTGAAGCTGCGAAAATCGGCGCATGCATGCATCTTATCAATTTGAATGCATCAAAAAGCAGCGGTGGCGCAAATAATATGATTACCCGTCGCGGCTATGGCCCGGCGATTTTATACGGTACTGAAAAATACGAAGCGTTATGCGGAAGCGTCATCATCTTCTCGATGGGGCCCGGTGCCGCAGCAGGTGTTGCGGGTATTGAACAAATCATTCAGCAGATGCAGGAGCCTGCGAAAAAATTCCTGCAAGGCACCAAAGAATATAATGAAGACCCAGGCCCAGCACCTGCGATGGGATTAGCGCTCGCGCTTGGTACATTGGAATCCGTGAGTGGCGGTTGGAATTCGGGTGCAGGTTCTGCGGGCGCTGGCTGGGTTGAAGCTGGTTCATACTTCCTGCAATTAGCAGCAGGTGGTAGTAACCGCGTTTCTGGCACGGATACACTACCTATCATCACAGGCCCTAAATCGGAACTCATTCGCCCTGAACCTGTACAACAAGCCTTCTATAAAATGGCGGAATGGATTGTTGGAAAATATCAATCGCATATCTCTGGTGGTGGTGCTGTTTCCAATATGATTGGTAACACCGTTGCTGGCCGTAAATTCGTTGACTTGCTTTTATTGTTCATGGATCAGCTGGGCGTTGTATCGGGGCTTTGGTCACCTGGCAGCGTCGCCTTCTATATCGATTTAGGGAATAGTCCGCTTGCCGAGCTTGTGGATTTAGGACACCGAATGATCCGAACGGCGCTCGACTGCGTGGGTGCCGCCGTGGATTTAGGCGTCAATGAACCGCAACACGCCATGTATTCATCGCAGGTCGCGAGCAAGGAAAGCAAGGCGTTTGGTCCGAAAGCCGGATTGTTCTGGGCGCAAATGGCCATCCCGGTTCTATCGGCATTTGCCAGCGCGTTGATGAGCATGGGTATCCTGATTGGTATCTTTACGCCGATGTTACCGTTCATGAAGTTTGTACTATCAGTCATGACATGGCTTGCGCTGGTGGTTGAATCGCTTGCATGCGCGCCGTTGATGGCGCTTGCCTATCTCACGCCCTATGGCGAAGGGTTCGCCGGACAAAAAGTCGAGCCGAGCTATCACATCATCATTCATACGTTCTTACGGCCGGTGATGACCATCTTCGGCCTCATCGCATCAATCTTGCTGTTCAACATTGCAGCGCATTTGGTCACGACATTCTATCAGGCGATTACATCCAGCGCTGGCGCATTCAAAGGCGGTATGTATGTGGTGGCGAAGATTGCGTTCGGCAACATGTATGTGTCGATGCTTTATACCTGCCTTAACATGTCACTTAAGGTGATGGATACATTTGCTAAACACGCAACCCGTTGGATTGGTGGTAACAGCCATGAAGAAAACATGGGTGATGCAGCACAAACCATCGCTGTTGCTGAAAAGGGTTCTGCAATGATGAGCCAATTTGCAGGATCACTTGGCGGCGCTGCACTGAGCGCAGGTATGCAAATGTCAGGACACACACCTAGTGGCGGAGGTGGCGGACGAAGCGGGCAAGCAGGTGCGAATATGCGATCGCAAGTCGCGCCGCGAGGCCCAACAGCACCAACTGCTCCACCAGCCGCTCCTCCAGCGGCTCCCCCCCCCTCCGCCGTCGCTCCCCCCCCGGTAAGCCCGGAGCCAGGACCGCGTTTGGCATTGCCGGAAGCTTCATCCAGCCCGCATTTTGCGCCAATTAATGATACAGGCAGAGCGCCCGTATCACCTGATATCCAACAAATGGCTGCTACCCACGCCCCACCCTTAAATGCAGGCGTAGACGCAGCACAGCGTTATAGCCAAGCCATAAGCGGCGTGAATTCAATTGCTGCTATCACCAGCCCAGCCCAAACGGCTGCGATTGCCAATGCCATTAACTCACATTTCATCCTGTACCCAACCGACATTTCTGGGGCGGTTGCCGCAGGTCATGCCGCACGTGCAGGTATTTCATAATTCGGCTGTACCAGAATCTTAATTCAACGCTTTACCAGTTTGACTTAGAAGGATAATATAGCATCATGTTCGGACAAAACTTCGACCCATTCAATCAACAACAAGGCGGTCCATTTAAGGGACAACGCCCGATTGCTGGCACCCCGACCGGAAATCAAAAAGAAAAATCGCAGACCAGCAAAGTGTTGCGCTTCATGTTCAACCCCGAACTGGGCGAAGACATCAAGAATATGCGTAGCAGTCACGGCCAGTTCTTGAAACTGATTTCGAATATTTTCCTGCAAACCGGACTGATTGATGCAAGCTATCCCGGACTTGCGGATCCAAACAGATTAGGGCTCAAATCCCTGATGGAAACCGCTTATCGCAACCTGCGTTTCACCCGCGAGGGTCTGCCCCAAGTGCTGCTGTTTTTTGCATTTGCAGGCAGCCTTGTTGTAGTCGCTTTATCGATACTGTTTTTCGTTCTGTCGATTAGCTCAAATCCCCGACCTTCAGGCGGGTAGATAATCCCCAAACCACGCAAGCGTATGACGCAGCGATTCAGCCTGTGGCAGCACTATTATTGCATCTTTTGCCTGTTCGGTAACGGTTACAAGGGAAGCCCCTTGCATGAGCGCTAAAATCACGCTATTTCAAGGCCTTCTTTTGCAGCGCAATAATCCCTTGTGCATGCCCCTTATATATATAGGCCAGACCAATGAACATTCATGAATACCAAGCCAAAGAACTTCTTCGTCGTTACGGCGTCAACGTGCCACGTGGCGGCGCGGCGTTCACTGTGGAAGAAGCAGAAAAAGTCGCCAAGGATTTAGGCGGTTCCGTATGGGTTGTTAAATCACAAATTCATGCTGGTGGTCGCGGTAAAGCGGGCGGCGTAAAAGTTGTCAAAAGCATCGACGCCGTAAAGCTGGAAGCACAGCGCATGTTGGGCATGACCTTGGTCACCCATCAAACAGGTCCTAAGGGACAAAAAGTTGGCCGCATCTACATCGAAGAAGGCTGCGATATCAAACGCGAACTTTATCTGGGTCTGCTCGTTGACCGCGCAACAAGCCGCGTCACCGTAATGGCATCCACCGAAGGTGGTATGGACATCGAAGAAGTTGCAGCAAAGCATCCTGATAAAATCCAGAAATTCTCCATCGATCCTGCAACTGGTATGCAAGCATTCCATGCACGCAAAGTTGCATTCGGTCTGGGCCTGGAAGGTACACAGGTCAATAACTGCGTTAAATTCCTGCTTGGCATGTGGAAAGCATTCAACGAGTTGGATTGCGCGATTGTTGAGATTAATCCATTGGTTGTAACGGGCGCAGGCGATGTGATTGCATTGGATGCCAAGGTAAACTTCGATGACAACTCCCTCTTCCGTCAAAAGGAAGTATCGGGCATGCGCGATGAAAGCGAAGAAGATCCAGCTGAGCTCGAAGCAACCAAGAACGATCTTAACTACGTGAAGCTGGATGGCAATATCGGCTGTATGGTCAACGGCGCAGGTCTGGCGATGGCCACCATGGATATCGTGAAACTGTATGGCGGCGAACCTGCCAACTTCCTCGATGTTGGCGGCGGCGCGACCAAAGAACGCGTGACCAAGGCATTCAAGATTATTCTTTCCGATAAAAACGTGAAGGGAATTTTCGTCAACATCTTTGGCGGCATTATGCGTTGCGACATCATCGCGGACGGCATCATCGAAGCTTCGAAGGAAGTGAAGCTGAGCGTTCCATTGGTTGTACGCCTTGAAGGTACCAATGTTGACCTTGGCAAGAAGATGCTCGCTGAAAGCGGCTTGCCAATTGTATCGGGCGACAATCTTTCCGATGGCGCGAAGAAAATCGTGGCCGCTGTCACCAAAAAAGCTGCTTAATTGAAATCATAATCAAGGAAACCTAATATGGCTGTTCTCGTAAACAAAGAAACCAAAGTTATCTGTCAGGGCTTTACCGGCTCGCAAGGTACATTCCACTCGCAGCAAGCTGCGGCATACGGCACCAAGATGGTTGGCGGCGTAACCCCTGGTAAAGGTGGCGGTGTTCACTTGGACCTTCCTATCTTTGATACCGTGCATGAAGCCGTATCAAAAACCGGCGCGAATGCGTCGGTCATTTATGTTCCACCCCCATTCGCAGCTGATGCGATTTTGGAAGCTGTGGATGCAGAAATCCCATTGGTCGTTTGCATTACTGAAGGCATTCCTGTTCTGGACATGGTGCGCGTGAAGCGCGGATTGTCCGGCACCAAGACACGTTTGATTGGGCCAAACTGCCCCGGCATCATCACCCCGGGCGAATGCAAAATCGGTATTATGCCAGGCCATATTCACATGCGCGGTAAAATTGGCATCGTGTCACGTTCCGGTACATTGACCTATGAAGCAGTTGCACAAACAACAGCTGCCGGTCTTGGCCAAACAACCTGCATCGGTATCGGCGGCGACCCAGTCAACGGCACCAACTTTGTCGATGCATTGGAATTGTTCCTCAACGATCCTGAAACGCAAGGCATCATCATGATTGGTGAAATCGGCGGCAGCGCAGAAGAAGAAGGCGCAGAATTCTACAAGCGTTCAAAAATCAAGAAACCAATCGCCGGCTTCATCGCTGGTGTAACGGCACCTCCGGGTCGTCGTATGGGCCATGCGGGCGCAATCATCTCCGGCGGCAAGGGTTCTGCACAAGACAAGATGGAAGCGATGCGTTCAGCAGGATTTGTTGTAACTGACAATCCAGCTAAGCTTGGTGAAACCATGGTTGCTGCTATTCAAGGCAAGAAAGCAGCTTAAAACGCACTTTTAAAAAGACGAAACGCGAGAAAACAAAGAAGGCAGCCTTGTGTCGCCTAGAGCGAGCTGCCTTCCTAATTTTCTCACGTTTTAATGTTTTGCCTCTAACATCTTGTTAGGTGCGCTTGTTATCTTATCCGATAACAAAATAACCAATCACGCCTACAACAAGAACCACGATGAAAAGTACTTCCTTTTTCATAACGCTCTCCCATGTTTGTTACTTTGGGGTGTGCCCCGATAAGCCTAATGACTTACCCGAGATTGATTATCCCATAACACGCTTAAACCGCTGTTAAGCAGGCGCTGCCTGCATCGTTTTGCTGCGATGCATGAAGTGCAATGCAGTATTTTGGGTGGTATTTTTTTAAAAACCACCATCAAATCATTGGGTGGTTTATCAGGGGTTTAGCGCACAAGTTGTTCAATTTGTCTCGCATTTGCAAAACCGGTTGGGTTCTTGCTATGGTGTGCGTTCAAAAATCAACACCTTATAAGCAGGGTCAGGCACAACTCATGTCGCAATCAAATTCCAATGGGGCAAATTTTTCCTTTCTTTATGGCACGAACGCTGATTTCATCGGCGAATTATATGAACGTTTTCTAACCGATCCCAGCAGCGTTGATTCAAGCTGGCAGGGATTTTTCGAAGGTATCAAAGAAGACGGGCCCAACATTGCAAAAGAATTGCGCGGCGCAAGCTGGGACAAACAAACCAATAAAAAAGTCATCGGCGTAACTGGCGATTTCACATCACCCGTTAAAGGTGGTCATGGCAAAGATACGAAACCTGCCGCCGCACTTGCTGCTGCCGCTAACACCAGCGAAGATGCACAAACCGTTGCGCGGCAATCAGTGCGTGCGTTGATGATGATTAGAGCGCACCGCGCGGTTGGCCATATGATGGCGAACCTTGATCCGTTAGGCATCAAAATTCCCGCCGTCATTCCTGAACTTGATCCTGCCTTCTGGGGCTTTGCCGCAGAGGATATGGATAAGCCTATTTTCATTGATGGCGTATTGGGTCTGCAAACCGCAACACTAAAACAAATTCTGGATGTATGCCGCAATACCTATTGCCGCAGCGTTGGATATGAATTCATCCATGTACAAAGCCATGACCAGAAGCAATGGCTGCAATCGCACATTGAAGGCACCCCGCCAAGCTTCGATAAGGCCGCAAAGACCACCATTCTGGAACAGCTAACCAAAGCGGAAAGTTTTGAAAAGTTCTTGGCCGTGAAATTCCCCGGCACAAAACGCTTCGGGCTTGAAGGTGGCGAGTCCACCATTCCTGCCATCCATACTATTCTGTTGCGTGCAGCGGAATTAGGTGTGAAGGAAGTCGTATTCGGTATGGCACATCGTGGCCGTTTGAACGTACTGACCAACGTGCTTGGAAAATCCTATACCGCGATGTTCGCAGAATTCCAAGGAACGCCAGCCTATCCTGAATCCGTACAAGGTTCGGGGGACGTAAAATACCATATGGGTCTTTCAAAGGATCGTGAATTCAACGGCAAGACACTCCACCTCACGCTATCCCCTAACCCATCGCATTTGGAATTCGTGAACCCAGTCGTCATGGGCCGCGTACGCGCCAAGCAACAACAACGCGCCGGCAAAACCAGCAATCTGGAAGATAAGGATTTTGACAGTGTCGTCGGTATTTTGATGCATGGTGATGCTGCGTTCGCAGGCCAAGGCGTTGTTGCTGAAACCATGGAATTGATGGAACTGAAAGGGTATCGCACTGGCGGTACCATTCACATCGTCATCAACAACCAGGTCGGGTTTACAACCAACCCCGAATATTCGAAGTCATCTTACTACTGTTCCGACATTGCCAAAAAAGTTCAGGCACCCGTGTTCCATGTGAACGGGGATGATCCAGAAGCCGTGGCGCGCATTGCACGCATCGCAATGGAATACCGTCAGGAATTCAAGCAAGACGTGGTGATGGATATCGTATGTTATCGCCGCCAAGGCCATAATGAAGGTGACGAACCCGCCTTCACTCAGCCACGCATGTATAAGGTGATTAAGAATCTGACCACCACGCGTGAACTTTATGCACGTAAACTGGTTGAAGAAAAAAGCCTGACCCAGGAAGAAACCGACAAAATCCAAAAGGATTTTGTTGATGGTTTGGAAAAAGATTTTGCATCCGCGCCAAGTTATAAGCCCAATAAAGCCGAATGGCTGGAAGGCCAATGGTCGGGTCTTGAAATCGCATCCGGTGAAGACCGCAGCGGTAACACGGCGGTTGATCTGAACGTGCTGAAGGAAATCGGCAAAAGCATTTCATCATGGCCAAAAGACTTTGATATCAATCCGAAAATCGCCAAGCAGTTGGAGGCACGCCTTCAGGCAACCAGCACAGGCCAAGGCATTGATTGGGGAACCGCAGAAGCACTCGCATTCGGCGCACTTGTGATTGAAGGAACGCCCGTGCGTTTATCAGGACAAGATTGTGGCCGTGGTACATTTTCGCAGCGCCATTCGGTTCTGGTTGACCAAACCAATGAAGCGCAACACGTGCCATTGTCACAAGTACGTCCCGGCAAACAATCGACCTACGAAGTCATCGATAGCCCACTTTCTGAAACATCGGTGCTTGGGTTTGAATATGGCTACGCACTTGCTGAACCACACGCGTTGGTGATGTGGGAAGGCCAGTTCGGCGATTTCGCCAATGGCGCGCAAGTCATCATCGACCAGTTCATTGCGTCATCGGAAACCAAATGGCTACGTATGTCAGGCCTTACCCTGCTGCTGCCACATGGTTATGAAGGCCAAGGCCCAGAGCATTCCTCCGCACGCCTTGAACGCTTCCTGCAATTATCGGCAGAAGATAATTGGCAAGTTGCCAATTGCACAACGCCCGCAAATTATTTCCATATTTTGCGCCGCCAAATCCGCAGACCGTTCCGTAAACCACTTATTTTGATGACACCAAAATCATTGCTGCGTCATAAAGCATGCGTATCCGCGCTCGCAGATATGGGCCCGGGAACGAAGTTCCTTCGCGTTATCCCTGAAGTCAGCACCGCAGTGGATGAGAAAAAAGTTCGCCGCGTTGTTCTGTGCAGCGGCAAGGTATATTATGACCTTGTTGCAGAACGCGATACACGCGGTATCAAGGATGTTGCGATTGTGCGTTTGGAAGAACTATATCCATTCCCAGCCAAGCCACTTGCCGAACAACTGAAGCGTTATCCAAAAGCGGATGTTGTCTGGTGTCAGGAAGAACCAGCGAATATGGGCGCGTGGCTGTTCGCCGATCGCCGCATCGAAGCTGTTCTGAATGATTGCGGACGCAAGGATCGCCCGATTTATGTTGGCCGCCCAGACGCTGCATCCCCTGCAACAGGCTATCTGAAACGTCATAACAAGGAACAGGCCGAACTGGTCGATAAGGCACTGGGGAAATAAATCTCCCAACTTTGTCAAACCATCAAACTAATGCCCGAGCGCCGAAAGGCGCTCGTTGCATTTCTAGGCCGCCGAAAGGCGCTCGTTGCATTTCTGGGCCGCCGAAAGGCGCTCGTTGCATTTTAGGGTATAAATCTGCAGTTCATTCAGCCCTTTAGATAAGCGGCTTAGTCAAATAAGCTTGTAAAATGATGCGATTTTTAGGAATATGCGGAACCCTATTCATATCCCTTAAAGGTGAGTTTTTCATATGCCCGTCGAAATTCGCGTACCCGCTCTTGGTGAATCCGTTTCTGAAGCCACTGTTGCCAAATGGCTTAAAAAAGTTGGCGATGTGGTTCGTGTTGACGAACCACTGGTTGAGCTTGAAACCGATAAAGTAACCTTGGAAGTGAACGCATCCTCTGCTGGCGTGATCACCGAAATTAATGTGCAACAAGGTGGCAACGTCGCTGTTGGCGCATTGCTCGGCACGATTGGCGAAGCCGATGCTGCTGCACTTAAAGCGTCTGCTGCGAATGCGAATAAAACTGCCGCGCCTGTTGCGGCACCCGTTGCAGCTCCCGCAGCACAAGCCGCGCCTGCTGCATCACAACAATCAAACGCTGCACTTTCACCATCAGTTCGCAAGATGACCGATGATAACAACATCAACCCTGCATCGGTTGGTGCAGGCAGCGGTAAAGATGGTCGTTTGACCAAGGAAGATGTACAGAATTATATGGCAAAGCCAGCTGGTTCTGCGCCTACTGCTGCAAAAGCACCATCTGGTCCACGTAACCGCGGTGACCAAGAAGAACGCGTACGCATGACACGTCTTCGTCAAAGCATCGCACGCCGTTTGAAGGAAGCACAAAACACCGCCGCGATGCTCACCACGTTTAACGAAGTGGATATGAGCAATTTGATGGCGATGCGTAAGCAGTACAACGAAAACTTCGAAAAGAAGCATGGCGTAAAGCTTGGCTTCATGTCGCTGTTCGTGAAAGCTTGCATTCAGGCATTGAAGGCATTGCCAGCTGTGAACGCTGAAATCGATGGCGATGATTTGGTGTACAAGAATTATTATGATATTGGCGTTGCCGTTGGCACCGAAAGCGGTCTGGTAGTTCCAGTCGTTCGTGATGCCGACCAATTGGGCTTTGCCGACATTGAAAAAACCATCAGCAAGCTGGCTGTGAAAGCACGCGATGGTAAATTGTCGATGGATGAGTTGACGGGTGGCACCTTCACCATCACCAATGGCGGTATCTATGGCTCCTTGATGAGCACCCCGATTTTGAATACCCCGCAATCAGGTATTCTGGGCATGCACAAAATTCAGGAACGCCCGATTGTCGTGAATGGACAAGTCGTGGTGCGCCCGATGATGTATCTTGCACTTTCCTACGATCACCGCGTGATCGATGGCCGCGAAGCGGTAACCTTCCTTGTGAAGGTTAAGGAATGCCTGGAAGATCCAGCACGCATGCTGCTCGACCTCTAATCATTAATTCGCCATTCGCTCTGTTCTGCTTAGCTGAACAACCGCTCGGGCGAAGGGCTAATCATCACAACACTGCATAGGAAACAAAATGTCTGAACAATCCTTTGACCTCGTCGTTATTGGCGGCGGACCTGGCGGCTATGTTGCTGCTATTCGTGCAGCCCAATTGGGTTTTAAAACCGCATGCGTTGAAATGCGCGATACGCTGGGTGGCACATGCCTGAATGTTGGTTGCATCCCATCCAAGGCGCTTCTGACTTCATCCGAAAAATATCACGAAGCCATGCACAGCCTTGCAGTACACGGCGTGAAGCTGGGTTCCGTCACGCTCGATCTGAATGCGATGATGGCGCACAAGAACAAGGTTGTGAAAGACAACACCGCAGGTATCGACTTCCTGTTCAAGAAGAACAAGGTCACCCGTCTCAAGGGTAAGGGCAGCATTGCTGCGGCTGGCAAGGTTGTGGTGACCGCAGCAGATGGTAAGCAAGAAACCATTCTGGCCAAAAAAATCCTCATCGCGACGGGTTCCGATGTAATGCCACTTCCTGGCGTTACGGTTGACGAAAAGCAAATCGTATCATCCACTGGCGCATTGTCGCTATCTGCTGTTCCAAAACGGCTAATCGTGATTGGCGGAGGCGTGATTGGTCTGGAACTTGGTTCCGTATGGCAACGCCTTGGTTCTGAAGTGACCGTGGTTGAATTCCTTGACCGTTTAATGCCCGGCATGGATGCCGATTTGGCAACCAATGCAAAAAAGATTTTGGAAAAACAAGGCATGAAATTCCGCCTGTCATCCAAGGTGACGGCTGCAAAAACAGAAGGCAACAAAGTATCATTGACCGTTGAACCAGCCGCTGGCGGTACCGCAGAAAAACTGGAAGCCGAAATCGTATTGGTATGCATTGGTCGCCGCCCCTATACCGAGGGTCTGGGTCTGGAAGCTGTTGGCGTGCAGCTTGATGAGCGCAAACGCATCAAGGTTGGCCATAACTTTGAAAGCAATGTTGCTGGCATCTACGCCATTGGCGACGTGATTGCAGGCCCGATGCTCGCCCATAAAGCCGAAGATGAAGGCGTTGTGTGCGCGGAAATGATGGCGGGTCAATCAGGCCACATCAATTACGATGCAATCCCCAGCGTTGTGTACACATGGCCGGAAATCGCCAGCGTGGGTAAGACTGAAGACGAACTAAAGAAAGCCGGCATCAATTTCAAAGTT
>CAZMQI010000008.1:0-39596 GCA_964568585.1 uncultured Rhodospirillales bacterium | reverse complement strand
GGCAAGTTCCCCTTCTCCGCCAATGGCAGAGCACGCGCGATGAACGATATTGATGGCTTTGTAAAGATTTTGGCTGACGCCAAAACCGATAAGGTGCTTGGCTGCCATATCCTTGGCCCTGATGCGGGTACGTTGATTGCCGAGGTCGCATTGGCGATGGAATTCAGCGCATCCAGTGAAGACATTGCACGCACATGCCATGCCCATCCGACCTTGAATGAAGCCGTGAAGGAAGCCGCATTAGCGGTGGATGGTCGCCCGATTCACATTTAACTCTGGCCACATCTAATAAGGCGCGTTGATGATCATCGATATTGGTAGCGGCCCCAACCCACGCGTCTTTGCAGATATCCGTATGGATTTGCATAAATGGCCGCATGTGAATTTGCAGCATGATTTGCTGGTCACGCCCTACCCGATTGAAAGCAATGTGGCGGATAAAATCTTCCTCGGCGATGTGATTGAACACATCAATAAATTCAAAATGCCCGATGTGCTGAAGGAAATTTACCGCATCACCAAACCGGGCGGCGTGCTTGACGTCACATGTCCTGACATCCGTTGGCTGGCGGAACGCATTGTGAATGACGATTGGAACGAAAAGGCTAATGTGCCTTGGCTGCATTTCTTCCCGGATGATCCGTTTGAAAACGCGATGCTGTGCATGTTCGGCGGCTGGGTGAACCCCAAGGAACACCATATTCCCGGCATGGGCCATGTGAACGGCTTTGATGAGAAAAAACTGGGCCGCGTGTTACGCGAAGCAGGGTTCAGCAAAGTGGAACGCGTACCCGATGAACGCAACCCAGAACCCGCCAGAGGCGTGGTGCTGCGGATGCTGGCGGTTAAATAATTAGTGCTTATTATTTCCGAGCTTCTTTTCCAGCTTTTTGACCGCATCAAAGAAGTCACGCTTGGCATGCGCGGTGTATGCGTTATCGCGCTCAATGGTACGGAACAATTCATCGCTATCGTAGCGCACCATCTCCACCATCTGTTTCAGCAACTCATAGGTCTTGGTGGTTTGTTTGAACGGGGCAAGGTTCAGGCTGACGAATACCTTACCGATTAAATGTGTGAGACCCTGCACATAGGCAAGTTCCTTGTCATGCTTTGTTGGCGTAGTTTCAATGACATTCAAGCCTAGCTTCTTCTTGAAGAAATTGATGAGCTTGGCATTACGTTTACCGCGCACATTGCACACAGTGATGTTAAGGCCCTTAATGCCATTCTTACCCGATTGCGGGCCGAACAGCGGATGCAAGCCGATGATATCAACGCCCGCAGGCAGATGTTTCTTCAGGATTTTAGCGGGAAGTTCTTTGACCGAACCCACATCCACCACCAATTGGCCTTTACGAAGATGGGGTTTTAATTCCCGCACGATTTCTTCAAAGGTTCGCACGGGCGTTGCAATGAGGATGACATCGGCATCTGCTAACCCCTTTAATGTGGCAACCGCCTGCACCTTATGTTTTCTGGCAAGGCTAGCCATGTCCTTTGGTGTGCGCTGTTTATCGTAGATACGGGTTTCAAAATGTTTGGCCAGATGCGGCAGAATGAATTCGCCGAATGCGCCCATGCCGATGATGCCTAATGTATCTGTACCCATAATAACTAATTCCAGTTGAATGATTTAAGTGCCGCGAACAAGGCAAGCATTTCGTGTTCTTGGCCGACTGTAAAGCGCAAACAATCAGGAAGGCCGTAACCCGCCATTGGCCGCACCAAAATGCTGTTGGTCTTTAAATGATTGTTCATCGCCGCCGCCAGCGCCGGTGATTTAAAGCGGGTTAGCACGAAGTTCCCCTTGCTGTCATAAGGGCGCGTGCCGAATTCAATCAGCGCATTAAACAGGTTTTCGCGCCATATCACATTATGGATGCGGCTTTTTTTAACGAACTCGTCATCCCCTAGCGCGGCTATCGCCGCTGCTTCGCCAACGCGCGATACGTTGAATGGTTTGCGTACCAAATTCATACATGCGGTGATGGCTTTGGATGCATAGGAATAGCCGACGCGCAAACCGCCAAGCCCATAGATTTTGGAGAAGGTGCGAAGGACCACAACGCGGCCTTCCTCGCCCACGAATTCAAAGCCCCCCGAATAATCTTCATCATCGATATATTCGGCATAGGCTGCATCATACACAAAGATGATGTCATCCGGCAGTTCACGAAGGAAGGCGTGGATGTCGCTGCGCGATATACAATCCCCTGTGGGGTTATTGGGATTAGCGATGAACACCATGCGCGTACGCGGCGTTACGGCGTTTAATATCGCGTTCAAATCCATACGCAAATCGTTCTCGGGCACGAAGACGGGTTTACCGCCCACCAGTTTGGTTGCGACTTCATATAGCGAAAATCCGTATTGGCTGATGATGACTTCATCGCCTTGCTTCACATAGCCGTTGACCAATACGGTGATGAGTTCATCCGAACCTACGCCCATGACGATGCGGCCCGCATCCAGATTATATTTGCTGGCAATCGCCTTGCGGATATCGGTGTAATTAATATCAGGGTAACGATGGCTTTGCGCCAGCACGGCTTTGGCTGCTTCCAGCGCTTTGGGGCTGGGGCCAAAGGCACCTTCGTTGTAGCACAGGCGGTATTTGAAACCTGTGTCATCCACCTTGTTCTGCGGAGTGATATAGCCTTCCAAACCTTCTAAAAATGGGAGCGGTTTTGGCGATGACATATTAAAAACTCTTATTTGATAGGGACAGGGTACGCGCCGATAATTTTATGACGCATCAAATGTCGCTTATGTTCCTGATACCATGCCGCAAGTTGCGGATTATTGCGCTCGATAAAGCCATCCAGCTCTATCCAACTGCATGCGGGCTCGATGCCAGCAGGCGTGAAGATATGTACGGTTTTGGTGAATGGCAGATGTTCACATAGCGCATCGGCAGATTTCTTATCTGCAACGTTTTGCCATTCAAGCACTAATACGGTTCGATCCTGCCCTGTCGCTTCGGGTGGGATGGCACCAATAACCATGCCTTGGTGGTCGGTTTTACGTGCATTGCCACGCACGCCATCAAACGGGAATGCGTAGAATAAATTCGGAACAGTTTCCTGTTCTGCTAACAATAACCGCCACCAGATATCGCCATCCCCTTCACGTGGGAAGGGCAGCGCGGCTAATTGATGTGTATTGCTGAGCACCGCGCGTAACGCAGAGGTTGGGTTGGCGAAACCTTGCATTGGTGTAAAGCTGCCGAAATGGTCTCTAGCAATATCCCAGAAGCCTTCTTCACCGCCACCATTGGGCAGCGCGACTTTCATCATGCCTTCTTGTAATGTGAAGGCGCCAATCATCTCGCGCCAAAGGCGGTGGATAAGGCCGGGCGGCAAATGCCCCATCGGTTGCTTGACCAGAATGCGTAGCATGGATGCTTCGCGGCCCGGGCGGATATACACCGCTTGCTTGCCCTTCACGCCGCGCACTTCTTCAATCACATTCGCGCGTGCGCGTAATAAATCGAGCAGCTGGTTATCTATTCCGTCAATTTTGTTACGCAGTTCCGTAAGCTTGCTTGGATCAACCATGAGGTACCGCCAACATCCGTTCTACTGACAGTTTTGCACGTGCAGCAAGTTCCGGAGCAATCGTCACTTCGGTGCCACCGCCTTGCAAGCATTCAAGGATTTTGGGCAGCGTGATGCGTTTCATATGCGGGCACAAATTGCATGGGCGCACGAATTCAACATCTGGGTTTTCAACCGAGACATTATCGCTCATTGAGCATTCGGTGATCATAATAACCTTGGCGGGCTTGTTATCGCTCACATACTTGCTCATGCGGTAGGTGGAGCCAACGAAATCTGCTTCATTCAAGACATCGGGCGGGCATTCAGGATGTGCAAGGATAATCGCGCCCGGGTAGCTTTTGCGGTATTCGCGTAGTTCCTGCGCGGTGAAGCGTTCATGCACTTCGCAATGGCCTTTCCAGCTGATGATTTCAACCTTGGTATTCTTGGCGATGTAGTTGGATAGATATTCATCCGGCAGACAGATGACCTTATTCACGCCGCGTTCCTTGGCAATCGCTTCAACGACGCGCACCGCATTGCCAGAGGTAATGCAGATATCAGATTCAGCCTTCACATCCACCGAGGAGTTCACATAGGTGACCACAGGAATACCCGGGTATTTTTCGCGCAGCAAGCGCACGTCAGCCCCCGTGATGGATTCAGCAAGCGAGCAGCCTGCTTTTGCATCGGGGATTAAAACCTTTTTATCGGGATTGAGCAGCTTTGCCGTTTCGGCCATGAAGTACACACCGGCCATAATAATAGTGGATGCTTTGGTCTCCGCGGCTTCACGCGCCAATTGCAAGCTATCACCAACGAAATCAGCAACGCAGTGATAAATCTCCGGTGTTTGGTAATTATGCGCCAGAATCACTGCACCCTGTTCACGCTTCAGGCGGTTGATTTCAGCAATATAAGGGGCGTGGAACGGCCATTCGATTTCAGGAATAACCTTGGCGACTTTTTTGTAAAGCGGCGCAGTGTTCGTTGCAATTTCAGGCGTGTAAGCCAACATACAAATATCCCATCAACGTTTTATCGTTTTGCTGCAATGCACTAGAAATCCACATTAGAAATCAGTGGCAAAAACAGCAAAAATGTCTGGATTTCGTCTTTAAGAAACGCTAAACGAATACCCTCTTTCTTATAATCTCAAACATTCACACGTTCGTCTAGCCTAAAGGAACTTCTGGTATGCCTTATGTTGTTACTGAGCTTTGCATCCGTTGCAAATACATGGATTGCATCGAAGTTTGCCCCGTAGATTGTTTCTACGAAGGGGAAAACATGCTGGTCATCAACCCGGATGAATGCATCGATTGCGGCGTGTGCGAGCCAGAATGCCCAGCTGAAGCTATTGTATCCGATACCAATGCGGTTGCCGAAAAGTGGCTCGAGATGAACCGCGATTACGCCAACCAATGGCCGAACATCACCCGCAAGAAACCAGCGCCAGCGGATGCCGATGATTTCAAGGGCGTGAAGAACAAGTTTGAAACTCTGTTCAGCAAAAATCCTGGAAAGTAATCTAGTTCAAAAAGTTCAATGAAAAAGGGGCGGAAATTTTCCGCCCCTTTTTTATTGGTTAGCAAAGAAAGCTTCAAGGGCGGCGACCGCCGCCCCGCCCACTAATGTGGGCGCGCTTGAATATTACGCCGCTTTCTTTTGGCTCTTGGCAACGGATGCAGCCCAATCCGCAAGACGCTGTGCGCCTTCCAATGCGTGCTGGGCATATTTTTGTACAACTGCATCTGCCGTTGCACCGTTACGCATATCCGCAAGCATCGCTTCTGCATTTTCTTCGGTCTTGGTGCCGCCGAAATCAACATAAGCAAGACGTGCCGAGAAATGTTCAGGAGCAAGACCAAAGCCAGCTGAATGCAGCAATGCAACGCCGGTATCCTGAATGAGCTTGGCGCACATTTGTTCGGATGTTTGTAGACCTTGGGCACGAAGCTGTTCCTGCATCGGGGAGAAATCTACGTATAGGTAGAAGCCGCCTTCAGGTGCGTGAACATCAATGCCAGCTGCTGACAATGTTTTTTGGAAACGATTGCCGATATTGGCAAGAATTTCGCGTTGCTGTTGCAGATATTGTGCGGTTTCAGCATCGTTTTGATACGCAACCACTGCCGCGCGTTGGATTGGGTCTGGCGCACAGGAATACGTTTCCGACGCGATACCGCAATATGATTTTTTAAATTCCGGATCAATGTCGGATGGCAGAATGGCAAGGCCCAAACGCCAGCCGCCTGCACCTGCCCATTTAGAAAGACCGGTGGTGATGATGGTGCCTTCTGGATAGGTGTGCGCGAGTGAATTGTATTCCGCCTTGTGGTTAAGCAATGCGTAAATTTCATCGGCAATCACCAATACACTGTACTTGCGGCATACGTCACCAATCGCTTTAAGTTCAGCGGCGGTGTAGGTCAAACCTTCTGGGTTACCAGGATAGTTCAATACCAACAATGCAGGTGCAGATGGGGTTGGACGTGTCTTCAAGCATTGTTCCAATGCCTGCGGAGTAACGCGCCAACGACCAGCGAATGTGGTTGGTACACGCACAACAGGGTGCTTCAGCAAATGCGCTTGTGGTTCATAAGATACCCATGCTGGTGCTGGGATAAGCACATCGGCCTTATCAAATGCAGCCATAATGGTGAACAGAATGGATTTGGAACCTGATGCAACGAGAATGTCGTTTGCTGTTGATTTCAAACCGCAGAGTTCATTATGAAATTTCGAAGCTTGTTCGCGTAAGGCTTGCAACCCAACCACCGGAGTATAATCTGTTGCTGCAGCAGATTTTGCCAACTCATCACGTGCACGCTTCAATGGTAAAAATGGCGATTGGCCAAAACCAAACTTAAATACGTTCTTACCTTCTGCTTCACGGCGCTTTGATTGTTCATTGGTGAGCAATGTGGATGAAGGCGCGACAGCACGGATGTTAGTGAATTTCATGAGGGCAAAGTCCTTTCAAGGTTTTTTCAAATACACTTTTATATTTCAGCACAGCATCTTTCAACGGATTATTCGGCGAATAGTTCTGCTGCACGTTTATTACACCATGCACGCCAGATTATTGTTTCGGGCTCATGTGCATGTCGCGGTATGTTATGGCACTGATTTTTATTTTCGCGAAAGTAATTTTATCCCGCACTGCCCACCAAGCTTGCGAACAAAGAATGCATCTAGTCTTTGAAAAAACAGGGTTATTTCAATTAATTGCAATAGAAACGCTCTCTTCGCAGTTGCGAACCTACAAAGTGACAAATCATACCCAAATCAGTTAACAATCACGCACTTTTTGAGCACACCGGTTTCTAGCTCACTGAATCGCCAACTGAATTTATAAGAGGATTTGAATAAATGGCCACCGCCCCAAAAATGAAGGTCGATGTCACCGTTCCAAAATCTAGCTTAAAGCATGTTGCCCCACTACGTGGTCGTTTTGAACATGCGCGTGTTTCCAAGTTGATGCTTGCAATCTACGGCGAAGAAAAATTCCAAAAGATGAAAGATGCCGGCGTTGATAAACGCATGATGTTCGGTATCAACCCGCATTACCAAGCTTTGGCGATGGGTGAAGAATTAAAGACCGTGGATGGTGACGTCCTAGTTCCACTGATGCCGCCTTCCAAAGCCATTGGCGCATTGATTTTGCCACGTCTTGAAGAAACTGCTGATATTGCTGGCGCAAAAGACCCATCGAACCAGATGCGTTATACCCCTGGTGATAATAGCGGGTATCACGGCAAGCTATTGCACAAATACGATGAAATCGTGCTTGGTTATGCATCCCCTACTTGCTCCGCACATTGCCGCTATTGCTACCGTTTGGATTTGTTCAATAAAGACACAGGCAAGACCAGCATCCGCCCAGAAGAATTGCGCGATTACATTGTGAACTACAATGACACGCTGGAAGAAAATGGCGGCGTTGATCCGGAAACTGGCGCGAAGCGTTATCCAATCCGCGAAGTTCTGCTTTCCGGCGGCGACCCACTCGTGCTGCCTAATTTCTCGCTCTACCGCTTCATGGAAGCTGCTGGCCAAGCGAAAATCCACATTATGCGTATGGGTTCAAAAGAACTGGCATTCCGCCCAGAACGTGCGGATCAAGCATTCGTTGATACCTTCAAAATCATCAACCAACGCTACCCAGATATGCATATCAATATCGTTGCACATTTCACGCATCCTGATGAATTCCTGGAACGTGATGCAAACGGCGATTACATTCCGAATGAAAGCGGTATCGGCTACAAGTGGATGAAGACCAGCCTTGAAAGCATCAAGCGTTTGACGGCTTTAAACTTCCTGACGATTGAAAACCAAACGCCAATTATCAGCCATGTGAATGACAATGCTGAAACGCTGCATCTTCTGCATGAAGAATTGCGCCGCATGGGCATCAAGTTCAAATATGTATTCCAAGGCCGCGACATCGAAGGCCACAAAGCGTTCTCGCTTCCGGTTGAAGAAGCATGGCGTATCCACACCAATGCGATGAAGGGTCTATCCGATACATCGAAGTCACGTTTCTCCATGTCCACCGAATGGGGCAAGATGGAAGTCGTGAGCGTGATTGATGGATTGAAATTACCAGACGCGGTTGCAGAAATGTTTACGCCAGATGTTCGCGCGACATTGGAAGGTATTTTTGGTGATGGTCTCATCATCATGAAGTCCCACCGTTCCCCATATGAAGCAGAAACCATCGCCGATTTGGTGATTGCACGTCGTAACCCAGAAGCACTTTGGATCTCCGGATACGAAGATCGCATCCTCTATGATTTCCGCCGCCCTGCTGACCAGAAGTATGCTGGTCTTATCCGCATGGTTGCTGGCATCATGGCCGCTGAGAGCAAGGATGATAACGTGGTACGTCTGGCTAAGGCTGTTGCGTAGGTCGGGTTAAAACCTCACCCAGCTTGCTCGAAGTGTTGCACCTGCCACTGCCCGGGTAAAAAAAGTACTAACGAAACTAAAAACCTGCATGAAAGGTTTTGAAATCAATACTTTCAGTGGTATATTCGCGTTGTGATTGAGTAATTGGCGCGTTTGGGGTTAAGGGGCTTTATTAAGGTTTGGGATAAAAGTTTGGAGGCTCATGCAGCCTCTCGTCTTTTCCGAAAAATAAAAGCGTTTGATAACAGATAGATAGAAATCTGTAGCGCTTTTCTTATACCTTTCCCACTGAACGCACAAAATTTGAGCACAAAGTCAGGCTATGACTAAAGCGTTGGTGTTAATTTCTGTGGTGTTATTTTTCACATAATTAACTTTTGGTTCTGTTTCTTAGAGGGAGTCCACATGGCTACGAAGGCAGCAAAAACCGTTTCTAAATCAGTACAATCTAAAGGTTCTAAAACCGCTATCGGTGCGAAGATTGGCGCGAAGATCCAGGCTAAAGCTGCTCCTAAAGCCGCTGTAGCTATCAAAGCTCCTGCCCCTAAGGCAGTCGAAGCTAAGGTCGTTCCTATGAAAGTTGCCGCACCAGCAAGCAAGCTATCCGAATTCAAGAAGGGTGACTTTGTTGTGTACCCGGTTCACGGCGTTGGCCTTGTGGTTGGCGTTGAAGAAGCAACCGTGCCTGCACTCAACAAGACCATGAAGCCAGAAAGCGTGAAGCTTTACAAAATCTCGTTTGAAAACGACCGCATGATTTTGAAGGTTCCTGTGATTAAGGCTGAAGTTTCAGGCCTGCGTCGTCTGTCATCCAAGGATCGTATGAAGGATGCTATGGCAACACTGCAAGGCCGCGTGCGTATCCGCCGCGTGATGTGGAGCCGCCGTGCACAAGAATACGAAACCAAGATCAATTCCGGTGACCCAGTTGCGATTGCAGAAGTGTTACGTGATTTGCATCGTGGCAACGAACAGCCAGAACAATCCTACAGCGAACGTCAGATTTACCAATCGGCATTAGACCGTTTGGCACGCGAACTGGCAGCGATTGAAAAGATTGACCAAGGCAAGGCCGCTGAAAAGCTGGAAACTGTTTTGGGTAAAGACAAGCCTGCTAAGGCAGAAAAGATTGCTGAAAAAGCAGCTGCCTAAGCTTCGAACCGTTTAAGGTGGTAAAACTTCGGGCGTATCCCACAAGGATACGCCCTTTTTATTGTGTGTAATTGGGCTCCAATCGTTGGCCTGACTTGATTCGCGCATTAGTCTAAACGTCACACCGAATCAACCACTCGCACCATTATTGGCTTATGCCTCTCGATACCGGAATTCATGCAATCCCCCGCTTGAAGGGTGATGAAAATCTTGCCCCTTTGGGCAGGCCGCAACGCGTGTGGGTCGTGGGCAGTGTGTATGGCCGTTATGGCGCATTGTGCCAATTACATGACGTGCTCACACACAAATTACGTGCCCGTGACCGTATCGTATATCTTGGTAATTATCTTGGCGGCCATTCCCATTGGACAGGCGAAGCCGTCGCATTGATTGACGAGCTGATTACATTCCGCAATGGCGTCATCGCTATTCCCGGTTTCTTTGCGAGCGACGTGACCTTCCTTCATGGACGCGGCGAGAATTTGCTGCATGAAGCATTGCGGCTGCCATTCCAGAAAAACCCCGGCCAGTGGCTACGCGAAGCAACACGCCATGGTCTTGAATGGTATACTGGTGCTTATGACCTCACGCCGATTGAGGAGATTGCACAGGCAGGCCTCATCCATATGAATAAATGGACACACCACATCAAACAGGTGATTAGCTGCCATGCTGGCCACGCCGAATTCTTCGCTGACCTGAAAACAGCGGCCTATACGCAATATAAGCGTAAGCAGAATGATATGGCGTTTGTGCCCGCTGGACTGCACCCCGCCTATTCGCTGAACCTGCAGCATGATTTATTATGTTGGCCCGAAGAAGACGTTCATGCGTTAACCGCTTATCAGCCTTTTGCGCGCATTGTGCGCGGCCAGGCATTGACGCAAACCGCGCCAGAGAAAAACCGTTTCGTGCTGACCCTTGATGATGGCAAAGGTGCGACGGGTGAGTTGGGCGGCGCGCTTTACGCAGCATGCTTGGATAGCCAAGGCAATATTTTAGAATGGTTAGAGTTTTAAATGAGTAGCAGAATTTTATCCCACCGCGTTATACATGAGCGCAGCAAATCAAACCGCCAATGGTTGCCCGATTCTTTACGTGAATTCCTTGTGCGCCGGATTTGCGAAATCGGTGGCATCTTGCTATTCGCGGTCGCGGCTGCATTGTGGATTTCGCTGCTCACCTATAACAGCAATGACCCGTCGCTAAACACGGCAGCCAATACAGGCGTTGAAAACATCCATAACTGGCTGGGTCGCCCCGGCAGCTTTACCGGCGATTTATTGCAGCAAAGCTTCGGGCTTGGCTCATACCTTCTGGTCATCATTCTGGTTGCTTGGGCATGGCGTATTGCAACGCTTCGCGGGCTTAGCCCGTTCTTGCTACGTGTAGCTGCGGCCGTTCTAACGCTCAGCTTTTCTGCCGTTGCGCTGCAATCCCTTGTCATCGGGCTTGGTAGCAACTTCTCCCCCTTAAGCATTCCGATTGGTGGATTTATCGGCCAGTTCACGCTGGCGATTTCACAACATTACATGCTGCCCAAATTCATCATGCTGACCATCGCGGTTCTGCAAATCGTATTGATGCTGGCGTCACTGTATTTGTGCTGCGGTTTATCACTGGATGAATGGCATGTGGTATTGCGTTTTATTCAACGCATCATCCTCCATATCGGTGCGTTCATGTGGTGGGCGATGCAAACCGCCTATGCCCGCGTTACGCATAGGGATGTCAGCGAAGCGCCTAAGCTGGATTTACAGGCTGATGATGATGACGAAGATGAAAGCCTGCTCGACGTAGTTGAAGAAAAGCCAGCCAAATCAAACAACAAAACCAAGATTAAAGCGGTTGCCAAGAAACCAAAGAAACCCGTGCAAACACGCATGGATTTCACGCGGGAAAAGGGCAGCGAAGCATTACCGCCCCTGCAATTGCTGCAAATGCCGGATGGCGACCGCAATGTCGCCGAGGAGCTCAGCGAAGCGGATCTACAAAAGAATGCGCGCATGCTCGAAGGCGTTTTGGGTGATTTCGGCGTACAAGGAAAAATTACTGAAGTTAGCCCCGGCCCTGTCGTTACCCTTTATGAACTGGAACCAGCACCCGGTATTAAATCATCGCGCGTGATTGGCCTTGCCGATGATATTGCCCGTTCCATGAGCGCGTTATCAGTTCGCGTTGCCGTTGTGCCCGGCCGCAATGTGATTGGTATTGAATTGCCGAACCGCACACGTGAAACGGTTTACTTACGTGAACTTATCATGTCGCAGGCCTATTCTGAAAGCTCATGCAAACTGCCACTCGCCATGGGTAAGGATATTGGCGGCAGCCCTGTGGTTGCTGATCTTGCACGCATGCCGCACTTATTGGTTGCAGGTACTACGGGTTCTGGTAAATCGGTTGCCATCAACACGATGATTTTATCGCTGCTGTACCGTTACAGCCCGCGTGAATGCCGCTTCATCATGGTTGACCCCAAGATGCTTGAATTATCGGTATATGAAGGTATTCCTCACTTACTTGCCCCCGTTGTGACCGAACCCAAGAAGGCTGTCGTTGCATTGAAATGGACAGTACGCGAGATGGAAGAACGTTACCGTGCCATGTCGAAACTGGGCGTGCGTAATATTGATGGTTACAATATGCGCGTCAAAGAAGCACGCGATCGCGGCGAAACACTAATGCGTAAAGTGCAGACCGGTTTCGACCCTGATACCGGTAAGCCGATTTTCGAAGACCAGCCATTGGATTTGAAGGATTTGCCATTCATCGTCGTCATCGTGGACGAAATGGCGGATTTGATGATTGTCGCGGGTAAGGATATTGAATCCACCATTCAACGTTTGGCGCAGATGGCGCGTGCCGCAGGTATCCATCTTATCATGGCAACCCAGCGTCCATCGGTAGACGTGATTACGGGTACGATTAAAGCAAACTTCCCGTCACGCGTGAGTTTCCAGGTCACCAGCAAAATCGATAGCCGTACTATTTTGGGCGAGCAAGGCGCGGAACAACTGCTAGGCCAAGGCGATATGCTGTACATGGCTGGCGGTGGTCGCATCACACGCGTACATGGACCGTTCGTAAGCGATAAGGAAGTCGAAGAAGTTGTGACATTCCTGAAGGAACAAGGGGGAGAACCCGAATACCTTGAAGAAATTACGCAAGAGACCGAAAGCGGCGATGGCGAAAGCACGATGGTTGGTGGCAACACCTCCAGCGGCGACGAGCTGTATGACAAGGCAGTAGACATCGTGCTGCGCGAACGCAAGGCAAGCACCAGCTTTATTCAACGTCACTTGCAAATCGGCTATAACCGCGCGGCGCGGTTGATGGAACAAATGGAAAAGGAAGGCGTTGTGGGCGCACCAAACCATGTGGGCAAGCGCGAGATTTTAGGTCGCAGCATTCATGATGACTGATGATTGACGCATACATAATCTGCGACGCCCGATATGTTCTTTTTTAAAAACAAAAAATTGGATATCGACCAGTTGCTTGGGCAAGCGTCCATTGAATTTCAAAATGGGAATATCGAGCAAGCACAAAACGCCTATAATCGTGTCTTGCAGCGTGACCCCAGTAATGTCATTGCATTAAACGAACTTGGCCGCATATTCTTGTTGCACAGAAACCTTGAAGAAGCTGCAAACCTCTTTAAAAAAGCCATATCTGCAAATCCTGAACCTGCCATACCTTATAAAAATCTTGGTACAACCTTATGCGAAATGGGTTCGTGTGAAGAAGGATTTGCAGCTTTACGGTGTTATGCGGAACGCACATATCAACCTAGCGACAATGCCACACCGCATAAAATTTTGCACGATCAAGAACAACTGGTTTATTTGAACACCCGTATAAAAGGTTACATCATTGAGGAAGCTGAACGCATGGATGGGCATGCCGTAAACCCAAATCTTGCCGCGCCATCCATCATCAAGCAGTGGAACGAGAAGACGCCAAAAATATTGGTAGTCGACGATTTTCTAACCTTTGATGCGTTACGCCGCTTAAGAAATTTTTCATTGGGCTCCACCATCTGGCAACGGGTGTATAAAAATGGTTATCTTGGGGCTTTGCCCGAACATGGCCTCGGCTCCCCCTTGCTTGCACAAATTATTGAAGAACTTAAAACGTCTCTTCCTTCAATCCTGTCGGATATGTCGCTGCTTCAATTTTGGTCATTTAAATATGACAGCCGCATGAAAGGCATAGGATTACATGCAGATTTTGCTACCATTAATATCAATTTCTGGATTACGCCGGATGAAGCTAATCTAAATCCACAAAGCGGCGGAATGGTTATTTGGGATAAACCCGCACCGGCGGATTGGGATTTCAAGACCTATAACCAGAATGAAACGGCAGCATTTGAATTCTTAACAGCGAATAATGCAACACCAACAATCATTCCTTATCGCGCTAATCGTGCGGTCATTTTTGATTCAAGCCTTTTTCACGAAACAGACACAATTATGTTCCAAGAAGGTTATATCAATCGTAGAATAGGTTTTACGTTGCTTTTTGGTAAAAGGGAAACTCTTAGAATACGCTCATGAAACACATCCTGCTTATCGTTTTATTTTGCTCTGTTCCTTTGCTCAGCTTCGCTGAAGTTGCAAAGGATGGCACCTATTCCCCCGGCAATTCGCTGATGCAAAAGCTTTCAAAGGCTGGCAGCGTAAACAAACCTGCCAAACCGGAAGATGATGGTGTGCCAGAAATCAAGACAGGCGATAAGGACGAAATTGATCGTCTGCAAACCTATCTGAACAGCATCAAGACCATGCGCGCCGATTTCACACAGACCATGGCCGATGGCAGCAATGCCAATGGCAAGGTCGCGATTTCGCGCCCCGGCAAGATGCGACTTGAATATAACCCGCCGAATGAAAATCTGTTAGTAGCAGATGGCGCGTTTATGCATGTATGGGATGGCCAAGCCAAAACGGGTTCCAGCATTCCGATTGGCTCATCGCTTGCCGATATCATCCTGCGTGATGATTTGAAATTGAACGGCGCAGAAATCGCCGTGACGGAACTGAAAAAATATCCTGCTGCCCTGCATATGACACTTACCCAGAAGGATAATCCTGCTGCAGGCTCCATCACCTTGGAATTCGAGGATAAGCCGTTAAAGCTGAAGAATTGGCGTGTGGTTGATGCCCAAGGCGTTGAAACACGCGTTGCGATTTACAATCAAGTTATGGATGTCAACATTCCCTCCTCCACCTTCTTCTACCGTGATCCGAATATGCACGGCGGTCGTATCAATTAAGTAAGCGACGGGTGACATGCGTATTGCTACATGGAACATAAATTCCGTACGGCTTCGCCAGGATATGGTGAAACGCTTCATGACCGAGCACCAACCGGATGTGGTGTGCCTGCAAGAAACCAAAACACCGGATGAATTATTCCCGTGTGATGCGTTTAAAAGTCTTGGTTATGTCCACCAGCATATTCACGGCATGAAGGGATATAATGGCGTTGCCATCCTTTCCCGCGTACCGCTTAGCAATCCCTCCATCGAACGTTGGGCTGGCAAGGATGATTGCCGCCACATCTATGCAACCTTGCCTGATAAAACCGAGGTGCATTGTTTATATGTACCCGCAGGCGGTGATATTCCCGACATCGAGCAGAACGAGAAATTCGCGCATAAACTGCAATTGCTGGATGAATTAAGCGGTTGGTGGAAAAAGAAATCCGCCCATGAAACACGTAAAATTCTGGTGGGGGATTTGAACATCGCACCACTGGAACATGATGTGTGGTCACATAAGCAGCTGTTGGACGTGGTCTCACACACCCCCATCGAAGTTGAAAAACTTGGTCATTTACAGACATCGAATGGCTGGTATGACGCGGTTCGGCATTTTGTGCCGCATGACCAAAAGCTTTATTCGTGGTGGAGTTACCGTGCGGGTGATTGGGCGGCATCCAACCGTGGCCGCAGGCTTGATCATATCTGGTGTAGCAAACCATTAATTGGCTCACTAAAGAGCACCAGCATCCTGCGTGAAGCACGCGGTTGGGAACCAAAGCCCAGCGATCACGTGCCCGTGATGGTGGACTTCGCTTAACCTCTGGATGATGGCGTATCGTTGATTGAAAAAATACGCATTGGAATGCGTTCAGGTTGCCCGCGATGATGCTGTGGTGCCGTTGTAGCAGGTGCAGGACCCGCAACACGATAGCCCGAAACATGATTCAATGAGCTCGCCAACCTATCCTGCACCAATGTAAAGTGATCTCCATACTCTTGCATTATTCTGACATTACGTTGCGGCGTTACGGCGCCATCTGAAAGCTGACCTTTTGCAGCAAAATGCCGTTCCATGGATTGGTTGGTGATGCGTGTCAAATCCTTTCCATCTGTTGCAATATAATTGCTGATGACGAACGGGCGATGGGATTGTCCAGCAAATCGCTGATATATGTCTGCACCGCCATACAATGTATCCAGTAAAACCGCGCCTTTGATGCGTTGGCCCAGTGGTGCTTGTTCAGTAATCTGGCCGCGTGCATCCATATTCATTCGTGGCACTTCGTTCATGGCATTGCTGATGATGGCATTCGTTGCACCATATCCACCACTGTAACTGACCATGATGATAGGCATGCTGCGGAATGTGTCGATGGTTTGCGGGCTTGGACGTGTTTGATGAAGCCGTTGCTGATCATGCATTTGTGCCAGCTTTAGCGCAGCTTCATCGAAAAACCGATTGGCAAATCCGCGTTCGGCAAATCGTCCAGGTCCAGAATCTTTATCATTATAAGCAAGTTGCGGTGCAATCAGCACGGCATTCAATCCTGCTTTTTCTAATTGCGCCAATACATTCATTTTGCCCACGACATCGCGTTCCAGTTTTGTATGGTGCCCATGAGCAAAAAACACCATGACGGCGGGTTTGGTAATGTCGAAATTTCTGGTAAAGGATAATTCGGCGCTCGTGCGCTCGCCTGACGCATCTCTGCCAGGCGTCCCAAACGGCGCAAATACAAATGGTGTAATAGCCATATACTTATCCCGGGCTTATGCCATTGAATATGAAGACATATTAACCCTGAACCTATTGACAGACGGCTAATGCCAATGGTCATAAATAAATAATATATTTCAGATAGTTATGAGTTATTCGACGCTGTCGAACGTCTTGGTAGGGGTTATCCCTTTGGGCTGGCCGACAAAGAAGGTGATCTGTGCAGCATCTTGCAGGATACGTTTGGCAACCCGTTGCACATCCTCCGCAGTCACTGCATTCAACCCAGTTTCACGCTTTTGCTGTGCATCAACACCCAAATTCTGTCGCTGGATTTCAAGATAATGTCCGGCGACACGCGCGGTAGATGTCAGCGATAATGCGTAGGAACCAATCAGATAATCTTTTGCTGCTTTCATTTCAGCAGCCGACACTTTTGTATCTCGCATGCGGCTGATTTCTTTTTTAATAAGGTCCAGCACATTGCCTGCGTTTTCATTCTTAAACGACGCCTGAATGGTGTAGGTCGCGGCATGTTCGTATAATGACATGCCCGATGAAATTCCATAAGTGAGGCCGCGCTTTTCGCGCACTTCGCTCATCAGGCGCGACGAAAAACTACCGCCACCTAGAATGTAATTCATGACTTCCATCGCATGCCAGTCTTTATCGGCGCGTTTGATGCCAGGCCATGCCACGATGATGCTGCTTTGGGGCCCTTTGTAATTGAGCAAGAAGGTTTCGCCTTGGCCTTTTAAATCGGCCTCGGCTGGCTCTGTTTGGTTGGCTTTTTCTGGCAAATCGCCGAAAATCTGGTCAACCAGCTTACCCAGTTCTTCCTTGGTTACATCGCCCGTTACGCTCACCAGCAAATGATCCCGCGAGAGATGTTTGTGCCAAGCTTTCAAATCATCTTTGGTAATTGAATTCACGGTTGCCAACGTGCCCAAGGTGCGTTTGCTGTAGGGATGGCCAGCGAATACTTCGCGCATCATCAAACGTGACATCAGCCAATCCGGATCGGACTGATAACTCTTCAATGTGCTGATATTCTGCGCCTTCACCTGCATCAGGCTTTGGTCATCAAAGCGCGGTTGCATGATACTGGCACGCAGCAACTCCTGTGCGATGGGTAATGTTTCTTTCAAACTACGCATCTGGCCAAAAAAATTATCGCGCTGTGCCTGAAAATTCAGACTGATGGCGTTATCCTGCATCTTCTTCTGGAATGCATTTTCATCGTCATTGCCTGCGCCTTTGGTCAACATGGCGGCTGCGACATAGCTTAAGCCTTGTTTTGCGTCTTCATCACGTTCAATGCCGCCATTCCATGCAAAGGACATGGACACGATTGGCAGTGTATGATCTTCAACAAGCCACACGGTAATCCCCTTGCTGCTTTTGAATATTTGTACATCTGCTGCCAAGGATGGCTGCGGGAACAAAAGCGCTAATGCTATGGCAATATATAATGCAATGCGTTTCATCGGATTGGTCCTCCGGCTGGTAGGGCCGGTGGAGGCGCAGCGGTTGGAGCAACACCTTCCTTGGGCTTTAGGATACCGGTCACGCTTGGGCTATCCAGAATGGTTTGCAGTGCTTTTTGTATGTCTTCGGCTTTTACCGCGCCGATATGTTCCGGCCAGCTTTCGACATCATCAAGCCTTTGGCCGGTGGAAAGTGCAACGCCGATGGTTTGTGCAGGCCCCATGACACTATCGCGCGCCAGCACCGCCATACGTTGCAAGCCGCGTTTTGCAGCCTTCACATCATCTTCAGCAGGGATTTTTTTAGCGTAGTCATGCAACGCAACGTCCATTTCAGCCAATAGCTGTTCTTTCGTCACATTTCCTTTTGGGACCATGGAGATGGAGAATTGCCCATCATCATATAAATCACTTTCGTAATTCACACTCACGCTGCTGGCCATGTTTTTGTCGTGGATGAGGCGTTTGGGAAGATAGGATGCATCCGAACCATCAAGCAATTCAGTAAGCAGCTGGAGTGCGAGCGATTGCGCCTGGTCTTTACGCGATGGCGTGACTTTATAGGAACGCAATACTGTCGTTTCCTTGACGTGCTCGTGTTCCAGAATAATGGTGGCATTGCCTTTAAATGACGGATCACTCGCACGGCTTCGTGGCGCAATGGTTTTGGTTGGCAATGCGCCAAAGGTCTTCTTGGCAAGCGCAAACACCTCGTCAGCCTTCACATCACCGCTCACCACAATCACGGTATTGGAGGGTTGATACCATGTTTCATAAAAACGCTTGGCATCATCGACCGTGAATTTCTCGATTTCTTCTTTCCAGCCAATCACGGGGATGCCATAGGGATGGTGCGGGAATAATGCTGCGGCCATTTGCTGTAACAGTGGCGCAAACGGTTCGTCATCCACGCGCTGGCGGCGTTCATCAAGCACAACTGCCAGCTCTGGCGCTGCGAGCTCTTTGATAATCTTGAGATGCGTCAGGCGGTCTGCTTCCAGCTCCATCACCATCGGCAGATTGGCTTTTGAAACACTGGCAAAGTATGCGGTATAATCCCACGATGTGAATGCGTTTTCTGTCCCGCCCACTTGTGCGATGCGCGCGCTGTATTGACCGTTGGGGACTTTTTCCGTGCCTTTGAACATCAGATGTTCAAGATAATGCGCGATACCCGATACACCATGTTCTTCATCCGCGGCGCCTGCCTTGACCCACATCATATGGGTGACCACAGGCGCCATATGGTTTTCAACCACAACCACCTGTAAACCGTTTGCAAGGGTTGTTGTCTTGGCATTGAACACGGCGGCTTGTGCTACACCGCTTGTGAAAACCAAGGCGAGCGTGAGTAGCCAAAAACGGCGCATACTTAATCCTATTGGACGACTACTGAATTATTCTTCTCAATCGCGGGGGTGCCTGTCGCGTTGATAGGCAACCCATCACGTTTGGCTTTATCAAGACGTTCTTTTTCTGCGGCTGCATCTACGGCTACGCCTTGCTCGCCCTTCTTGGGATCTTTCCAGAAAGTAATGGCATCCAGCAAGCGGCGACTACCCACCACTTGCTGGCCAGCTTCCTTATCAAGCTTTGAACGCACGCGCGGATCGGCAGTTGCGCTACCCGTTTGGCTAATCAAGGATTGTTCAGCTGGACTTAATGCCTGCATGTTGAGCGAGCTTACGCCTTGCTGTTGAACGGTTTCCATTTTGCCTTCGCCGTAAAGCGCTTTGGCAGCTGCGGTGGATGGATTAATGGCATTACGTGCAGCAGCCCCGGGACGTGGCGGGCGTAAATCGAAATCTGGCGGCATCGATAATGGTGGGTGATCAATCACCGCGAATTCATCGGGCGCCGTATTCACAAGACCGACCGCTTCACGTGTTTCCTGACACCCCGTGAGCGCACCAGTAATAGTAAGGAGCGATGCACAAACAATGAGAATATTTTTAGTCTTCATGTGTGATTTCATGCCCTTATTTTTGAAGTGTCTTTTTGTCAAAAGCAAGGCTATCGAGCAAAAGCAAGCCAACCCCGCAAACGATAGCACTGTCTGCCACATTAAAAGCCGGCCAATGACGCGCTACCCCGTCGATTGTGACGTAAAAATCGAGAAAATCAATCACCGCGCCATGCATGACGCGGTCAATACCATTACCAATCGCCCCGCCAATCACCAGCCCGAGGGCGGTTGCTATCAATGCACTGTGGGTGCGAAACAACCACACCAGCAACACCAACGAAATGACTGTAGCGATGCCGAGAAAAATAAAAGGCTGTGCTTCAACCGGCGTATCGTTAAACAAACCAAAGCTGATGCCGTGATTATAGACAAGCACCAGATTGAAGAATGAGGTGATGGGCTTTGCGACACCTTCGGTTGCGATGGCTTGCAACACAGCATTTTTGCTGAGCTGATCAACGACCGTGATAAGCACCGATAGCACTAATGCTATAATCTTGCTGCGCTGAATAATCATGCAGCGACAGCCATCTGTTCAACCGCAGTTTCACAACGCACGCAAATCGTCGGATGTTTTTTGCTTTTGCCAACTTCGTCCTTCACGCACCAGCAGCGTTCGCACTTGGCGCCAGTTGCGACATTCACTATGACAGCGACATCGGGCGTTTCTGCAATCGTAAACGCATCTACTGGCGCAACATCGGTTGAAATATGTAGATGCGAGGTAATGCAGATATCGGAAAAATCGATGGTTTTAAGCAATTCCGCATCGGCTTGTTTGACATAGACAGTCGGGGTTGCCTGCAAGCTTGAACCCACAACCTTTTCCGCACGCTTCTTTTCAATTGCACCCGTCACAACGGAACGTAGCGCACGTATGCGTTGCCATTTCGTGGCCAAGGCATCATCACGCCATTCAGCGGGGATTTTTTCAAAGGTTGTCGCATGAACCGATTTTTCGGCATGCGTTCCAGCCAGCCATGCTTCTTCCGCGGTGAAGCACAAAATCGGCGCAAGCCATTTGGTAAGCGCGACATAAACCGTATGCATCACGCTGCGAACGGCACGGCGACGCGCATCATTCGGGTTATCGCAATACAAGCTGTCCTTACGGATATCGAAATACAGCGCGGAGAGATCAACAGCGCAGAAATTATGCAGCTCCGTCAACATGGCGTTGAATTTATATTCCGAAATCGCTTTTTCGATATTGGCATTTACTTCAAACAAACGGTGCAATACCCAACGTTCTAATTCCGGCATTTCTTTAATTGCGATGTTTTCTTTGGCAGAAAAACCATCCAGCGCGCCAAGCAGATAGCGCAGCGTGTTACGCAAACGGCGATAGGTTTCAGCCGATTGCTTGAGGATTTCTTTGCCCACGCGCAAATCTTCGGTGTAATCGGTGCTGATAATCCATAGGCGCAAAATATCTGCACCCATTTCTTTAATCACTTCTTGCGGGGCGACGACATTGCCCAGCGACTTCGACATCTTGCGGCCCTGTTCATCCAATGCGAAGCCGTGGGTTAATACAGCTTTGAACGGAGCAAAGCCACGCGTGCCACAACTTTCCAATAAGGATGAATGGAACCAGCCACGATGTTGATCGGAACCTTCCAAATATAAATCTGCTGGCACAGAAAAACCGCGTGCTTCTAAAACAAACGCATGCGTTGAACCGGATTCAAACCACACATCCACGATGTCTTTAATCTGGTCGTAATCTTCGGCCTTATACTTATCGCCAAGGAATTCCTGTGCTGGGCGTGCGAACCACGCATCCGCACCATCTTGTTCAAAGGCATCTGCAATGCGTTTGTTTACTGCGTCATCACGGATGATGTCACCCGTGACCTTATGCGCGAAAATCGCGATTGGAACGCCCCATGCACGTTGACGGCTGATGCACCAATCGGGGCGCGTTTCAACCATTGCGCGGATACGGTTTTCGCCCATCGCTGGAACCCAATCGGTATCGGCAATCGCCTTCAACGCTTTCTTCCGCAAATCATTCTTCTCCATCGAGATGAACCATTGCGGCGTGGTGCGGAAAATGACCGGCGCTTTTGAACGCCATGAATGCGGGTAGCTGTGTTGGAATGAATGGCTGGCAAGTAATGCGCCGACTTCCGTCAGCTTTGCCAGTACCGCTTTATTCGCACCGCCCGGCTTGCCTTGCAGATTATAGATGTATTCACCCGCAAAAATCGGGGTGTGCGGTTTATAACGCCCTTCCCCATCGACGAAATCGGATTTACCCAAATCACCGCTTTCGCCATAAATTTCTGTTCGATGCGCTTTGCCCAATAGATAATCGTCTTCGCCGTGGTTTGGCGCAATGTGCACGAAACCAGTACCAGTTTCGGTTGTGACGAAGTCGCCAGCGAATAATGGCACGTCGAAAGTATAATGGTCTTTTTCAAAATCACGGAGGGGATGAGCAACCTTCAATTTGCCCAAATCACTACCTTTAAAGCTCACTAACTCTTGTAAAACGGTGCCAGTCTGTTTTTCAAAATTTTCTTTTTGTGCTTGCGCGATGACATATTTTTCACCGACCCTACTTTTACTTAGCTCATCAACTTTCGAGCATTCATACACAGCATAATCAATATCATTTCCAAACGCGATTGCACGATTACCTGGCAAAGTCCAAGGTGTTGTTGTCCAAATAACCACATAAGCATTTTGAAGAGGATTAAGTAATTTTGAATTTTTTATATCCACCACTAGGACACTAGCAACGCCATCTTTGCTCACTGAGGATATTGGAAACTTCACATACGCAGCCGTTGACGTATGGTCGTGATATTCAACTTCGGCATCAGCCAGTGCGGTTTTTTCAACCGTTGACCACATGATGGGTTTGACATCGCGGTATAGCCCGCCATTCATCGCGAATTTATGGATTTCTTTGACGATGCCAGCTTCCGCCGCATAGGTCATGGTTGTATAGGGGTCGGCCCAATTGCCCATCACGCCTAAACGCTGGAATTCCGCGCCTTGGATACCCACCCATTCGCGTGCGAATTCGCGGCATTCCTGACGGAATTGCAAAAGCGGCACTTCATCCTTGTTCTTTTTCTGCGCGCGGTATTTTTCTTCGATCTTCCATTCGATCGGCAGGCCGTGGCAATCCCACCCCGGGACGTAATCGGTGGCATAGCCTTGCATTTGCTTGGCTCTATTGACGACGTCCTTCAAAATCTTGTTCACCGCATGGCCGATATGCAGATTACCATTCGCATAGGGTGGGCCATCATGCAGGATGAATTTTTCTTTGCCCGTATTACCGCCCGCAATCAGGGATTGCAGATTGATGTCCTGCCAGTAATGCAGGAGCTTTGGTTCCTTTTGCGGCAATTCACCGCGCATCGGGAAATCGGTTTTAGGAAGGAAAACGGTATTTTTATAATCAGTGGACATGATGCATTTTTGACAGAAAAATTAACAAAAGCGAGATTATGCCAGCATCTGTTTTGCTACAAGACAATCCTTGGCGATTTGCGCTTTTAGCGCGTCTAAGCCCTCAAAACGCTGCTCCGGGCGAATAAAATCGACCAACCCCACGCGGATGCTTTGGCCATAGAGGTCGCCCTCAAAATCGAACAAATATACCTCAAGGCTTTCACGCGTGCCGTCCACCGTGGGGCGGAGGCCGATATTGGCGACACCCTTATAGCGTTGGCCTGCATGTGAAACGGTCACGGCATAGACGCCAAAGCGCGGACGCAAAAAATCACCCAGCTCCATATTGGCAGTGGGAAAGCCGATGGTGCGACCACGCTTGGCACCTTGCATCACCGTGCCTTCAATCTCCCAATTACGGCCCAACACCAAAGCTGCATTTTTCGGGTCACCCTTTTGTAGACATTCGCGGATGCGGGTGGATGACCAGAGCACATGCGATGCATCGGTCACGGGCGAGACCTCGTCGACATGCAGATGATGTTTTTTCATCAACGTTTTTAATAAACGCATAGTACCGCCACGTTTATGGCCAAAGACAAAATCATGTCCTGCCACCGCATGGGAGATATTTAATTTTTTGATAAGCAATTCTTCGACAAATAAATCGGCCGTAAGCTTGGAGAATTCATAAGTGAACGGAATTTCAAAACAGACATCCACGCCAAGGCCAGCCAGAATGCGGTGCTTGGTATGCGCGGGTGTGATACGGAACGGGGCATCGGCTGGTGCGAAGATGCTGCGCGGATGGGGTTCAAACGTAACAACCCCAAAAGGTTTGGCATGTTTACGGGCTTGCTCCCGCGCTTTTTCCAGCACGACCTGATGGCCCAGATGCACGCCATCAAAATTGCCGAGCGCGACGACAGCGTTCTGCATGGGTTTTGGCGGCGGGGAAGATGTATCAAAAATAAGCATTGGGCACAATTTAGGGAAGCAATTCTCCCTGTCAATACGCTCACGATTAGGTAATATAGGGCTCATGAATCTGCTGCTCGAATTCCTCCCCTGCTCGTATGATGGCGAAATGCGCTACGGCAAAAGTGCCTCTGCGAAAAAAGCGGTTGGCACCATTTTGCTTTTGCCGGGTTGGGGTGAATGGATTGAAAAATACAAAGAGGTCATCAGCAGCCTGAATGAGCGCGGATATAATGTGGTCATTCCCGAATGGCGCGGCCAGGGATTATCATCGCGCTTTTTAATCGACCGGAAGAAGACATGGTTGCCTAGTTTTGATTTACTGGTTGAAGATCTGGAACGGTTATTCAAAGCCGAGCTAGTAAACGAGAAGAAGATTGTGCTGATGTGCCATTCGATGGGCGCGCATATTGGCCTTCGCTGGTTCTTGGAACGTGGTCGCAAATACGCCTCCATCAAATCGGTTATCCTGATATCGATGCTGCACGCGTTTAAAACCGCGCCAATCCCACCATGTGCGGCCAGAATCCTTATTAAAGTGGCGGCATGGCTTGGTTTTGACCAAGCCTATGCGATTGACCAGAAGGATTTCGACCAAACAGCGGGGGATTTTGAAACCAACCCACTGACACATAGCGAAGCGCATTATCAATATCTGAAATCCCAATTGCTGGCCAAACCGGAATTGAAAGTCGGCGGGCTGACCTATGGTTGGTTGTATGCTTTGCTGCAATCGGTCAAACGGCTAGAACTGGATTTAGCACGGGGCGCACCGCGCATCCCCTATCTGGTGATGGGCCCGCAAGATGACCCGTTGGTGGAAACCAGCGGCTTTACCTTTGTTGCATCGATGCTGCCGAATTGTAAAATGCATTTACTGCATGGCGCCAAGCACGAGTTGTTGCAGGAAAAGGAGGAATTCCGCCTGCAAGCATGGCAATGGATTGACGAATTTTTAAATGGACAGCAGAAAGCCTAGCTTATGAATAAACAAATCAAAGATGCATTAGAAAAAATTCAGGCAGTCATTACCGATAGCCATCTGGTCTATACGTCCGGCAAGCATGGTTCGACCTACTTCAACAAAGACGCCATTTATCCGCATACCGAAGTCACATCCATGCTATGCGAAGAAATCGCCAAACACTTTGCCAGCAAAGGCATCGAAGTAGTCATCGCGCCTGCGGTTGGCGGCGTTATTCTATCGCAATGGATTGCCTATCATCTTACCAAAATCACGGGCCGCGAAGTATTGGGTGTATATGCCGAAAAAGATGGCGATGAGTTTGTCATCAAACGCGGCTATGACAAATTATCCGCTGGCAAAAAAGTTTTGATTGTCGAAGATATTTTGACGACGGGCGGTTCTGTTAAAAAGGTTATCGATGTTGCACGCAAGATTGGCGCGAATATCATGGGGCTTGGCGTATTGTGCAACCGCGGCGGCATCAAGCCAGAAGATGTTTCGAACCCACCCGAATTATTTGCACTAATCAACGTGAATTTCGATGCATGGGATGAAAAAGATTGCCCGTTATGCGCCAAGAACATGCCCATCAATACCGATGTAGGACATGGGCGGAAATACGTTCAGGAAAAATCGAAATAAGGCTTATTTCTTCAGCGAATTCGGCACGTTGATGCCGGAAGCCTGCGACAATTGCGCCATGCGTGCAATCTGACGTTCGATATATGTATTGATCATACCGATGCGGTCTTCACGGATAAGTGCACGCACGGGGTCACCGTTATTATCTTCTTCGGTGAATACATAACGGATATGCGGACCTTGCGGTCCAAGTTGTTGATGGATAGCTGCGGTCAGCGCTTGGGCAAGTACGTTTTTGGCAGCACCACCAAGATTTTGCGCGGCCAATTGCAATAGGCCCAGCAAGCTGTCTTCAATCGAACCTGCGTGAATGGTGGTGAGTACCAAGTGACCTGTGGTCGCAGCGCGCAAAATCTGCTCAGCCGCCGCAGGGGAACGGACTTCGCCCACCAGCAAGTAGCGCGGCGTCCAACGCAAGGTGCGTTTCAATGGGGTCGCCCAATCTTCGCCGCTGGCTACCTGAATTTGATAGCAATAGCCTTTATCGCCGCACGGACCTTCCAGAATGTATTCCACGGGATCTTCAACGGTCATCCCAACGCCGCCATAGCTATTCAAATATTCCTGCATCAGCGAGAAACAGGTGGTGGTTTTACCGTGACCCGTAGCACCAGAAAACACAATCAAGCCGTCACGACGGCCAAGATTACGCATGTAATTCGCGATATGCGGTGCATAGCCAAGGCCTTCAAGCTTTGGCACCGTTGGATTAATGCGGCGCAACACAGCCCATGTTTCGCCATTCGCCATGCCTTGGTGGGCAAGACGGAAACGCATGCCATCATACGTAAAAGCAACTTCCACATTATCGGCTTCGGAACGGAATTTTGCTGCCAGCCTTTCAACGTCTTCTGCGTAATCGGAATGCAGCGGCTGAATCCAGATATTATTCTTATCGCGTTGCGGGGTGCGGTAACGTGGTTGTGCTGGCCGATCAAGGCGCACATACAAATCCATGAACAATAAATCTTTTAAAAGTTTGCTCATTGTTTTTCACCAAAGCGCAGCATCTTGGCTGATGTCTTATCAAGATAGGTGGTAATCATACCAACCTTGTTTTCACGAATGAGCGAGCGTACAGGATCGCCCATATTACCTGGTTCGGTAATGGCCATACGCACCGATGGCCCGGCTTCCGACATGGTTTGGTGGACAACTGCGGTTAGGCCCGCTGCAAGAATGTGATTAGCGCTACCGCCCATGCCTTGTTCAGCAAGATGCATGAGACCCATCAATGCTTCTTCGGCAGACCCTGCGTGCACGGTGGTAATCACCAAGTGACCTGTAGTCGCAGCGCGCAGAACCTGTTCTGCGGCCTGAGGCGTACGAATTTCACCAACGAAAATGTAATGTGGCGCCCAGCGCAAGCTGCGCTTAATCGCAACGGCCCAGTCTTCTTGACCGCCTACTTCTACCTGAAATGCAAAACCACTTTCACCATGGCGACCTTTGAGAACATATTCAACAGGATCTTCAATCGTTACAGCGATACCACCATGCGCGGTCAGATAATCAATTAGTAATGCACACGACGTTGTAGTTTTACCGTGACCCGTTGCCCCCGTTATCATAATCAAGCCGTCACGCTTTCCTAATTCGCGGAGCATCTGCACATAGGCCGGAACCATGCCCAGCTTATCCATCTTTGGAACTTCGGTTTTAATAACGCGAAGACACATCCAGTCTTCACCATCCGCCATCTTCTGGCGGGACATACGCATACGTACACCTTTGAATTGCAGAATACTGTCTTCTTTCAAGCCTTGGTTACGCACAAATTCGGTGATCTGGCGCACTTCATCATCAAACTGATGGGGCACAACGGCATTGACGCGTTGCTTGCCTTTCTTCTGGCCTTGATAAACGGCAGAGCCATTTGAATCGAGGCGAATATACAAATCGCTCAATTTCAAATCGCGAAAAAGGGATGGGGGACTCATGTGGGTGCCTGATGGATTTTTCATAGTGTCTAAATTTGCCACAGCTCGCTTAAGATACAGTTATTGAATGGTAAACCCCAGTTTTACGATTATCTCCAAATCCTTAGTGGCATCGTGTTGAAACCGAAAGGAGTGAGGGACTAGGCAGTGTAGCTAGCCCCGCAATGACAGTGCTTTGTGCAAGCTTGTGGATTTTTATGCACCGAAACGCTACGTCTAAACCTCCTCTATATATAAGACGAACATGATCCAGACCATCATCACGCCTAAAACGCCAACCGGAACCATGGAATTACTGCCGCGCGAGCAGATTGTATTCCAGAGAATGCTGGACACCATTCGCCAGAAATTCGAACGGTACGGATTCCTTCCCATCGAAACACCGGTGTTTGAAGAAACGAATATCCTGCTGACCAAAAGCGGCGGCGAAACCGAAAAGCAAGTTTACTTTGTGCAATCCACTGGTTCGATTAAAGAAGGACATGCGCCGGATTTGGCATTGCGCTTTGATCTTACCGTTCCCCTCGCCCGTTATGTAGCGCAGCACCAGAATGAATTGGCATTTCCATTTCGCCGTTATCAGATGCAACGCGTCTATCGCGGTGAACGCGCACAAAAAGGCCGCTTCCGCGAATTCTATCAATGCGATATCGACGTGATTGGCCGTGAAAGCCTGTCACCTGCCTATGATGCCGAAATGCCCGTGGTAATTGCCGATATTTTCCGTGATTTGAAGATTGGCGCCTTTACCATCAATGTGTCAAACCGCAAGATTTTAAAGGGTTATCTGGACAGCATTGGCGTGACCGAAGCTGAAGCCAAAGCGCAGGTTCTACGCGAAATCGATAAGGCCGATAAAATCGGCTGGGATGCAGTTAAACAAAATCTAGAAAAAATTCTGGGCAATCTTTATATCAAAATATTACCATTGATTGATGTAATGAAAAATGAAGTTGCCGATAATTTTCAAGCCAATACTCTAACACTGCGTAACTTTAGAAATCTTTGCAGTGAAAATGCACCTGAAGCACAAGCAGGACTAAATGAAATAGAATTATTATTGAATACAGCGTCTGATATGGGTGCGGGTGATGTCATTCGTTTTAATCCTGCCATCACACGTGGATTGGATTATTATACAGGCACGGTTTACGAAACATTCCTCAATGACCACAAAAATTTCGGCAGTATCTGTTCAGGTGGCCGTTATGACAATCTGGCCAGCTATTACACCAAATCGAAATTGCCTGGCGTTGGTATCTCCATCGGCCTGACGCGTTTGTTTGAACAAATGCGCGGCGCAGGGCTGACGGGTGAAGCGGCGAGCAGCGTGAAAATCCTTATCACCATGATGGATGAAAGCCTTTCCAGCGATTACCGCCGCATTGCAACGCAGCTCCGTGCGGCTGGCATTAATACCGAGATTTATCTGGAAACCGATAAGATGGACAAGCAAATGAAATATGCCAGCAAATCCGGCATACAATTTGCCCTAATTATGGGTAGTGATGAAAACAGCAAGGGCGTTGTGGCACTAAAGAACCTAACCACCCGTGAACAAAGAGACGTGCAACAAGCATCCCTTGCTGAAACCATCAAAAAAATTGTCGGTTAAAGCGTTATCGCATCACCAAACAGCACCAACACGCCAATAATCAAGAACAGCACCGCCACCACGCGGTGAATAATCTTTAATGGCAATTTGGCGATGATTTTTTGCCCGAACAACACCACGGGCACATTCGCCGCCATCATGCCCAGCGTTGAACCCGCCACGACCATCACGAATGCATTGTATTTAGCGGCCAAGGCAATGGTCGCGATCTGCGTCTTATCGCCCATCTCCGCCATAAAAAACGTGACAAAAGTTGCGATAAAGATAGCGATATCCGTTTTGCCTCTATCCTTCACGCTGACATCATCAATCTTATCGGGGATAAGCACCCAGCCCGCCATCAGGATGAATAATATGCCAAGTATCCAGCGCAGCACATCAGGGCCAATGGTTTGCGTAATCACCTGACCAAAAAATGCCGCACCCGCATGGTTTAGAATAGTAGCAAAGAAAATGCCGAGAATAATCGGCCATGCCTTTCTGTATTTGCAGATAAGGCAAAGCGATAGCAGTTGCGTTTTATCGCCAAGTTCGGCGAGCGCGACCATGAGGCTGGAAATAACAAGAGGTTCAAAGGTCATGAAGAAAAACTCCGGCACCCAATTGGGCTTATATGTTGCCGGAAGCGAGAAACGAATTGATTAATCCAGGCCCCTTCCGGCAGGAAGGCGGTGGTTAATCAAAAGTCTCGCGAAACATATAATTTTAAAAAACTATATACCGCTTGCACCATGCTGTCTTTCAACAAGCAATTGTGTTGGCGCAAACCCTGCTGAAACCGCAGGAAGCTACTCCCTAATGAGTGCGCCTGTTATCAGCTTATCCCTTGTTTTTGTCAAGCATGGCCTTATTCTAAGCACTGTATTTATCAAACCCAAAGGTTCACATGCTTTCACTCTTCAATGTCATCGACATATTTCTTGGCTTTCTGGAAACCATGATGGCGATTTACGGACTTTTCAGCCTGCTGTTATTTTTCGGTGTGCTTAGCCCTTATGGCCGCATCGCAGGTGCAATCTGGCAAAACATGCAAGGTCTATTCGAACCCTTGCTGGATCCCATCCGCAAAGTTATCCCGCCTTATCGTGGTTTTGATTGGTCATTCTTGATCTTGTATTTACTGGTTGTGCTTATCCGTTCTCTGCTGCGTGAATATGGGCCGCTGGCTGCACACGCCGTTACAACTGGTGTTGTGCAATGACAGCTTTGGTAATTGATGGCAAAGCATCGGCTGCGCGGCTTCGTGCCTATATCGCTGAACAGGTAAAACAGCAATCCACCAAACCTGGCTTAGCCGTTGTATTGGTGGGCGCAGACCCTGCCAGCGAAGTCTATGTTCGCAACAAGGAAAAAGCCGTGACGGAAGTCGGCATGGCATCCTTCCCGCATCATTTGCCAGCCACCACCAGCGAAGCGGATTTATTGACATTGATTGATATGCTTAATGCAGATCAAAAAGTTCATGGAATACTTGTGCAATTGCCATTGCCGAACGGTATTGACGCGCAAAAGGTTCTGGAACGCATTTCACCCGCCAAGGATGTAGACGGGTTTCACCCTGTGAATGCAGGAAAACTGGCGGTTGGCCAAGACGGGTTGGTGCCCTGCACACCGATGGGCTGCATGATTTTGCTCAAAGAAACCTTGGGTGATTTAAAAGGATTACACGCAGTTGTGGTTGGCCGTTCCAACATTGTTGGCAAACCGATTGCCCAATTATTGCTACAAGCCGATTGCACCGTGACCATTACCCATTCCAAGACGAAGGATTTGGCAAGCGTGTGCCGCAGCGCGGATATTATCATCGCCGCAATCGGTAAACCCGAATTCATTAAAGGCGATTGGATTAAAAAAGGCGCAACGGTGATTGATGTGGGCATCAACCGTATCGAATGCGATGGCAAAACGAAGTTAGTTGGTGATGTGGCCTATGCCGAGGCCGCGCAAAATGCCAAAGCCATTACGCCAGTACCCGGCGGTGTTGGCCCAATGACGATTGCGTGCCTTCTATCCAACACGCTGAAAGCCTCGAAGAAATAATATTATTTCGTGCGCGTCTTCGCCATGGTCGCCAAGCGCAAGCGCAATGCGTTGAGCTTGATGAAGCCTGCTGCATCGGCCTGATTGTAAACGCTGTCTTGTTCAAACGTCACATAATCCAGACGGTACAGGGAGTTTGGCGATTTACGGCCAACCACAATCGTGTTGCCCTTATACAGTTTCAAACGAACCACGCCGTTCACATTGGTTTGTGTGTGGTCAATCAGCGCTTGCAATGCTTCGCGTTCTGGGGAGAACCAGTAACCGAAATACACCAGTTCCGCATAGCGCGGCATGATATCATCTTTAAGATGTGCCGCGCCGCGGTCAAGCGTGATGGATTCAATCGCACGATGCGCGACATAAAGAATGGTGCCGCCCGGTGTTTCATATACACCGCGTGATTTCATACCTACATAACGGTTTTCAACCAGATCCAAACGGCCGATACCGTTTTTCTTGCCGTATTCGTTGAGCTTGGTCAGCAAGGTTGCTGGTGACATACGTTGGCCATTAATACCAACCGCATCGCCGCGTTCGAATTCGATTTCGATGTATTCGGCTTTATCCGGCGCGGCCTCTGGAGAAATCGTGCGCTGATACACCATTTCATCTGCTTCAACCCACGGGTCTTCAAGCACGCGGCCTTCCGAGCTGGAATGCAGCAAGTTTGCGTCAACGGAGAATGGCGCTTCGCCAGACTTTGCCTTGGTAATGGGGATTTGATGCTTTTCAGCGTATTCGAGCAGCACGGTACGGGAGTTCAAATCCCATTCGCGCCATGGCGCGATAACTTTGATATCCGGCTTCAATGCATAGTATGCCAATTCAAAACGAACTTGGTCGTTACCCTTACCGGTTGCGCCATGTGCTACCGCATCGGCACCGGTTTTATTCGCAATCTCGATTTGCTTTTTGGCGATTAACGGACGTGCAATGGACGTGCCGAGCAAATACATGCCTTCATATAGGGCATTCGCGCGGAACATCGGGAATACGTAATCCTTTACGAACTCTTCGCGTAAATCTTCGATGAAGATTTCCTTCACACCCAACAGTTCGGCTTTTTTACGTGCGGGTTCGACTTCTTCGCCCTGACCCAGATCGGCTGTGAAGGTGACAACTTCGGCGCGGTAATTATCTTGCAACCAGCGAAGGATAACCGAGGTATCCAACCCGCCGGAAAATGCCAGCACAATTTTCTTCACGTCTTTTTTATTGTCAGTCGCCATGGGGATGCTTTCTTGGAGATTTTGAAGGCGTATTTATGCAACGGCCTTAAGGCTGAGTCTAGTCAAACGTTGCGAAAATGCCTGCGGATCTGACAATGGCTCGCCTTCCAATAAACGCGCCTGATCAAGCAATAACCACGCTAAATCAGCCATCTCTTCGCTATTCGCGTTTGCCGCCATTTCCGCCATCTTAACAATCAGGCTATGGCTTGGGTTAATTTCAAGGAAACGGCGCGAGACCAGACCAGCGCTTTGAAGACCTGCCGCCTTGTTCTGGCGAAGCAGTTTTTCAAGATGGATATCCAACTCACCATCGGCTGCAACGATGCACACCGGCGAACTGGTCAAACGACTGGAAGTACGGACATCCTTCACTTCATCACCGTAAATTGCTTTGAGTGATTTGATGAGCGCCGCGATGCTATCAGATGTCGGTTGGTTTTCTGGTGGTGTTTCAACTTTTTTAATCTTATCAAGATTCATATCGCCGCGCGTTGCCGACTTGAACACCTTATTCTTATAAGTGCCCATATTGGTCACCCAGAAATCATCGATTGCATCGCTGAGCAATAACACCTCGATATCTCTGGCTCTAAAGCCTTCTAACTGCGGGGAATTGGCAAGCGCTGTGGCATCTTCGCCGGTGATGTAATAAATCGCATCTTGCTCGGCTGGCATGCGCGCCACATATTCTTCCAGCGTCACCAGCTGCTTATCTTGTGCAGATGTTTTGGTTGTGTACGCGCGGAACAGTTTCAGCAAATCGTCACGGTGATCGAAATCATCGTAAAGACCTTCTTTCAGCACGGCGCCAAAGTTAGCCCAGAATTTTGCATATGCTTCTTTATCTTCGGAAAGCTTGGTCAGCTCCGATAAGACGCGCTTGATAATACCGCTCTTCATTTTGGCAAGCACGGGGTTGTTTTGCAGCATCTCGCGGCTGACGTTGAGTGGTAAATCTTCGCTATCTATCACACCTTTCAGGAAGCGCAGATAGGGCGGCAATAGACCTTCCGCAGCTTCGGTGATGAATACACGCTTTACGTATAGCTTCACGCGGTGATGACGGCGCGGATCGAATAAATCATGCGGCTTTTGCGTGGGGATGAACAACAAGCCCGTGTATTCCAATGTGCCTTCGGCGCGCCAATGAATGGTTTGCGCGGGTTCATCATAGGCATGCGCCACATGATGGTAGAATTCCTTGTACTCATCCGGCGAAATATCATTCTTCGAACGCATCCATAATGCAGATGCACGGTTCAATTTTTCGGCTTCATCGTCGCCAAAATAAATCGGCACGGCAATATGATCGGAATATGCGGTGACAATCGCTTTCAGGCGATCTTGTTCCATGAATTCGCTTTCATCATCTTTCAGATGAAGGATGATGTCGGTGCCTGCGATGTTTTTTGCTGCTGGCTCCATGGTATAGGCACTCTTGCCATCGGAAACCCAGCGCCAAGCCTCCGCCTCACCTGCTTTGCGGCTGATGACTTCAACCTTATCGGCGACCATGAATGCGGAATAGAAGCCCACACCGAACTGGCCAATCAGATTCATGTCTTTCTTTGTATCACCGCTCATTTGTTCCAAGAACGCTTTTGTTCCTGAACGCGCGATGGTGCCAAGGTTCTCAACAATCTCGTTCCGCGTCATGCCGATACCGTTATCGGACACGGTAAGCGTGCGGGCTTGAATATCCGCAATCAAATGAATGGCGAATTTCGCTGGCGCTAAATCGGGCTGCGTGACGGCAGTGTAACGCAGCTTGTCGCACGCATCGGCAGCATTGGAGATGAGCTCGCGCAGAAAAATTTCTTTCTGACTGTAAAACGCATGCACGACGATATCGAGCAAGCGGCCAACTTCTGCCTGAAATTCATGTTTTTCTGGTGTACTCATTTTATTACCTACTTACGTGTTAGCGGACGATATTTAATCCGGTGTGGTTGATCGGCATCGGCACCAAGACGGCGGCGACGATCCGCTTCATAATCCTGATAATTGCCTTCGAACCATTCGACATGACTGTCACCTTCGAATGCCAGAATATGCGTGGCAAGCCTATCGAGGAACCAGCGATCATGGCTGATGACCACAGCGCAGCCAGCAAAATCAACTAGGGCTTCTTCAAGTGCACGCAGCGTGTCTACGTCCAAATCATTGGTCGGTTCATCGAGCAGCAAGACGTTTGCGCCGGTTTTCAACATCTTGGCAAGATGCACGCGGTTGCGTTCACCACCAGAGAGCACGCCGACTTTCTTTTGTTGATCGGTGCCTTTGAAATTGAACGTTGATACGTAAGCACGCGATGGCATGTTCTTGGTGCCAAGCTCAATGACATCATGACCACCGGAGATTTCCTGCCATACGGTGTTATCATCTTTCAACGCATCGCGGCTTTGATCGACATAGCCGAGTTTAACGCTGTCCGCGACCTTGAACGTGCCGCTATCGGGTTGTTCGACGCCAGTAATCATCTTGAACAACGTGGATTTACCAGCGCCGTTGGGGCCAATCACGCCCACAATGCCGCCGCGTGGCAATCGGAATGAAAGATTTTCAATCAGCAACCGATCGCCATAGGATTTATTGATATTCTCGACATCAATGACGTTTTCGCCAAGACGTGGTGGTGTTGGAATCATAATTTTAACAGTGCCGGATAGATCGTCTTGTGTTTTATTGAGAAGATCTTCGTATGCAGTAAGACGCGCTTTGCTTTTCGCCTGACGTGCCTTGGGCGATGAACGCACCCATTCCAATTCCTTGGCCAATTCTTTTTGTCTTGAATCTTCTTCACGGCCTTCCTGGATGAGGCGTTTTTGTTTCTGTTCCAGCCACGATGTGTAATTACCTTCGTAAGGAATACCATGACCGCGATCAAGTTCCAAAATCCAGCCCGTCACATTATCAAGGAAGTACCGATCATGGGTAACCATGACGACAGTGCCTTTATAATCGGCCAAATGGCGCTGCAACCATGCAACGGAATCCGCATCTAAATGGTTGGTTGGTTCATCGAGGATGAGCATATCAGGCTTCGATAGCAGCAATTGGCACAATGCCACGCGGCGTTTTTCACCGCCAGATAGAACGCTGACATCTGCATCGCCCGGCGGGCAACGCAAGGCGTCCATCGCTAATTCGACCGTGCGGCCAATTTCCCATGCACCTGCATTCTCGATTTTTTCTTGCAAGGCTGCTTGCTCTTCAATCAGCTTGGTCATCTCGTCTTCATCGGTGACTTCGCCGAGCTTGTTGCTCACATCCTCGAATGCTTTGAGGAGGGCATTCGCATCACCCATCGCAAGTTCAATGTTTTGTTGTACATTCAATTTTGGATCAAGCTGCGGCTCTTGTGACAGGTAACCGACCTTCACGCCTTCGGCGGACCATGCTTCGCCGGTGAAATCCTTATCTATGCCTGCCATGATACGCATCAGGGTGGATTTACCCGAACCGTTGACACCGAGCACACCGATTTTCGCGCCGGGATAGAACGACAGGAAGATATTATCGAGTACTTTTTTGCCACCGGGATAGGCCTTGGAAAGGCCTTTCATTACATAGGTATATTGACCAGCCGTCATAGATATTATCCTCTGAAGATTAAGTTGTTGTATTTGTGCATCTTTTGCGGTTCTGTCAATGCCTTCAGTTCAGATTTATTCTGATTTTTGACATAGTTCACAGCTATTATATTTCCATGTTGTTATGTCACGCATTTTTTCTTGCTCTCCTCGCCTTCGCAACGCCTCTCATGGCGGCGCCGGAGAAAACTGTGCGTACAGATGCGGTACGAATTGGCGTGCTTACCGATATGAGTGGCGGCATGGCGGCATCATCCGGCCTTGGTTCGGTTGAAGCAGCACAATTAGCCGTTGAAGATCTTGGCAACAACGTGAATGGCAGACCCGTAGTAGTCATCAATGCCGATTTCCAAAACCGCAGCGATCTTGCCCAGCATATCAGTGAAAGCTGGCTCAGCAAGCAAGGTGTGGATGCCGTGGTGGATGTTCCCAATGGCCCGATTGCATCAAAGCTGCAAGATTATTTCAAAGAACAGAAAAAGATTTTACTGACCTCCAGCCCAAGTTCGACACGCTTTCGTGATGCGGCATGCCACAATAACAGCCTCGCATGGCTGTACAGCCGCGACACACTTACCGCGAATTTGATCCAGTCCCTGGTTACAGAATCAAAGAAGCAACGCTGGTTCATTATCAAAAGCGAGGATGGCTATAGTTGCGATCTTGCTAAAATCGCAAAAAAACGCATCACCGATAGCGGTGCGGAACTGGTGGGCGAAGCACAATTCGGAAAACGTATGAGCGGGCTTTCCGTCGTTCTTGAGCAGGCCAAAGATGTGAAGGCCGATGTCATCTTCCTTGCATTTGATCGACCGGATGTCTTGCATCTACTCAATCATTGGCCACAAAAGCACGAAGCGGCGCATCCTGTTGCATTCACCACGCTATCGTCATCTGATGTGCATGAATTGGGCAATAAACCATTACCGGCATTTTATACGGTTTCACCGTTTTACTGGAACCAAGATGGTCCGACGCGTGAATGGTCAGCCAAATTTGCAGCGCGTAATCGTGGCGCGATGCCTACCGATACCCAAGCGAGTGTGTATTCATCCGTCAGGCATTTTCTGCAAAGTTTGAAAGTGGTGCAAGCTGATGACACAGCCAATGTGCTCAATCATATGCGCGCGACACCGCTTGATGATTCATTATTCGGCGCAAGCCGTATCCGCCGCGATGGATTGGTTGAACATCGCTTGCTGTTGTTGTCATCAATAAAAAACAGTGAACGCAAAAATCCGTGGGACATCTACCGGATTGAGCACATCATCAATCCGCAACAAGTGCTGCTACCACCGGAAGCCATCTGCGCGAATGAATAGGCTATTATTTAACTAGCCAACCAGCTTATCGATATCGAGTGTGCTCGTGTTGCCAAGATCGTCGAAATGTGCGGATAGCCATTTTTTAGTGGCGGCTTTTCCGGCTTCACGAAGCAATTGCAAAAACCCCCACTCCGGATTGAATTTGCTTTCCAAGGGCAGGCCCGACATTACTTTTTCATCACCAACCATATGCAAATGCAATTTACGTAACCCGCATTCGCTTTCCTTCAGATGACCATTTAATACAAGCGTATTAATCAAATGCATGCCACGCAATTCAACCAATAAAGGTGAATTAAAGCTGATTTCATTCAGACGGTCAGCGATGGTTTCAGGAGTACGCGGCACCGCATCACGGAAGATGGGGTCAATCTGCACAATCATGATGTCATTGGTAGCCGTGCATTCGGTAAGCGGAAACAGACTGGGATTACCCATGAAGCCGCCATCCCAATAATAATTGCCATCGATGACCACGGCTTGGAATAATTGCGGCAAGCACGCGGATGCCAAAACGGAATCAATCGTGATTTCATGACCGGTGAATATCTTCAATTTGCTTTTCAGCACATCGGTTGCGGAGATATGCAGATTAATCGCATCGCTGTTACGCAGCTCGTTAAAATCGATTAGGCTTAGCAGCACGTCTTTCAGCGGGTTAAGCCCAAGCGGATTTAGTTGATAGGGCGAAAAGTATTTTGACATCATATCAAAACTGGCGAATGCGCCGGATGCCATCATCTTCATGGGGCCAAGAAACTGGTCCATGGTGTTGGATGCGGCAAAGGCACCAAAACGGCCGGAATCACTGACTCTGCGCCAGAATTGTTCAAGCAATTGAATGGCCTTATCCGGTCCGCCCTTGACCATGCCATAGGCAAATACAGCTGCGTTCATGGAACCCGCACTGGTGCCGCTGATTGTTTTGAATGCTATACGTCCATCAAGAAGCATTTGTTCAAGAACGCCCCATGTGAATGCACCATGTGCACCCCCGCCTTGCAGCGCGAGATTAACAATCTTTTTTGATGTTTCAGTCATGTCTACTTTTAAGTGAGATTTTTGCAGTGCTTATTGTGCCGTCCAGCCGCCATCCATGGTCATGGCAGAACCGGTAATTTGCGCTGCAGCGTCGCCGCACAAGAATACCAGATATGCACCCAGCTCTTCCGGTGTCACGAATTGTTTGGATGGTTGTTTTTCAGAGAGCAGTTTTTCTTTGGCAGCATCATTACTGATATTATCTTTGGCAGCAATGGCATCGATTTGCTTTTGAACCAGCGGGGTCAGAACCCAGCCCGGGCAAATCGCATTGCAGGTGATGCCGGAGCCAGCTGTTTCAAGCGCAACAACTTTGGTAAGACCAACAACCCCGTGCTTTGCTGCGACATAGGCAGCTTTGTGCGGGGAAGCGACAAGGCCATGGGCGGACGCTGTACTGACAATACGGCCCCATTTCTTGGCACGCATGAACGGTAATGCGTATTTAATGCCATAAAATGCCGATGATAGATTAGTTGCCAAAATCGCATCCCATTTATCAAGCGGGAAATCTTCAGCTGGTGATGTGAATTGAATGCCCGCGTTGTTTACTAAAATATCCACTGAACCCAGTTCCGTGTTGGTCGCTTTAATCATCGCTTCGACTTGGTCAGGCTTGGAAATATCGGCGCCGTTATAACGCACCTTCACGCCATATTGTTTTTCCATACCCGCGCGTTCAGCTTCAATCGCTGCGGCATCACCAAAACCGTTGATCATCACATGCACGCCTTCAGCGGCGAGTACCTTGGCCATACC
>CAZMQI010000007.1:0-80068 GCA_964568585.1 uncultured Rhodospirillales bacterium | reverse complement strand
GAACAGATGTTATCAAAACATCAATTTACTTTCAAATTTGCTTGGTATATTGCGGGCTATAACATTTAAGGAATTTTTTATGGCATCACCGACCGAGTTTAAACTTGATAGCAATACAATCTATACGCTTTGGAACAACCAAGCCGCCACCGCCCCCGCAAACGTCATTATCACGCCTGCGGCAAGCCAAGCGGTAGCAGTTGTATGGAATGGTACGGATTATAAACCGGTCTATTTTACAGATATTGAAGCTGATGACCCAGCAGCATCGGCTGGTGGCGCAACTGGCAGGCCAACAGGAAAGTCCATCGGTTCAAATATATTTATAGTCAGCCTTCCTGGAAAAAAAGTACGTAACGACTTAGGTTCAGAACTTAGAGCGTGGCTAGCACCAAAACTGCCACCACTTCCAAATGACTCCAAAAAAAGACAAAGAGAAATCGCACGCTCAACTGAGATTGGACGATTGATTAAAGCCATCGAAGACAACATTGGCAAATCAGAAATAACGCCAAAACCTGCGGCAACTGCGCCAGCAGCACAAGAACCAGCGCCACCAGCACCGCCCGCTCAGCCCACCGCAGCAGTCGCACAACCGCCCGAACGCCCCGCAAGTATTATTCCTGCAGCGCGCGAAGTATTGGGACGTGCCGAACCACCTGCACGTGGTCAAGCATATGTATCAGGTGATGATTTCGATGACCAAGATCTAGGAACCGATGCACCGGATGAACTGCCCTATACAGGTCGATTGAAAAGGGATTTCCATCCTGACAAAGGCTTCACCTTTGTTGAACCCGAAAGGCCAATTCCTGGGGTTGAACGTGATGTATTTGTTCACATCTCAAATCTTCCAGAAGGCGTGATACTGAATGGAGGCGCCCGCGTTCGTTTCAGCATTCGCCAGAATGGTGATAAATGGCAGGTTGCTGAAATCGAACCATTTGGTATGCGCCGCATACCCTCACAGCGCGCAGATGTAGAACGTGACCCACGCAGCCTGCCACCTATTCGTGAGCAAATAGCCGATGATACTTCTTATGCAGAAGCCTATGAGGGTGAGCGGGATAATCGAGGAAAAATCCGTATCCCTGATGCGTGGTACGAACCAGATTTTAAAGTTGAAATCGTTGCTGGCGGTGCGCCACGACCTGTAAGAAGTGATAGCGGCCTTTCACGTCGCAGAGGTCCCGAGAACGACGAACCCGGTCAATCCTAAGCCGCGTTTAATTGTGCGGGCTTGAAATAGCTATGCATCATACGCTTTGCAGCCTGGTTTACGCTCGCTGCAAAGCTATCCGGCTTGAAGCTGCGCTCTCTGCTCGCGTTTGCAACCAGTTCGTCTTTATTTCCAAATGGCTCAACGGGACGCAAAGTTTCATTGCCTGCCGCTAATCCCATTTGAAAGATTTGCAACTGGCTTGCAAAAATGCCGTTACGCGAAATGCTACGCAAATCTTCGGCAATATCAAACGCACGTTCATCATCACGCGTTGCCAAACGTTCCAGCATGAATAGCGTGATGGTTTCAATGGCCACAACCGACCCTGCATTCACAGCAAGTTTTTCAGGCACCCGAACACCTGTAGATTTTAATTCGCGTTGAATTCCGCTGGTATCCGCACCGGGTTTGTTGTGCAGTGATGAAAGCAGCGATAACAACACGGCATCAAAATTATTTTCGTCTGCAACGCTCAATTCGCTTTTCTGTCCAAGCCCCGTGGTCAACCGTTCCGCCCAATCAAACCAAGCCAGAATGTCAGGCTTTTTTGCATCTGCAGTTGCGGATGCGCTATCGGCGGTAACAGTATCCATGACCATGCGGGTATCTCCACGAATGTGAATAAGAGGTGCTAATATGCCAACAGCTTTTCACACCCCGCCAAAACGGTCAATAATGTTTTGAATTCGTATTAAACGCTTCTTTTTTTAGGCGCGGCGCTCGACCATCAATTGCTTAATTTCTGCAATCGCTTGCGCGGGGTTAAGACCCTTTGGGCAAGCATTGGTGCAATTCATGATGGTATGGCAGCGGTACAAACGGAATGGATCTTCCAGATTATCCAAACGTTCGCCCGTCATTTCATCGCGGCTATCGGCAATCCAGCGGTAGGCTTGCAGCAAAATTGCGGGGCCAAGATAACGTTCTTCATTCCACCAATAGCTGGGGCAAGATGTGGAGCAGCAGAAGCACAGAATGCATTCATACAATCCATCAAGCTTTTTGCGCTCATCTTGCGATTGCAACCGTTCCTTATCTGGTGGTGGCAACGTTTGGGTTTGTAACCAAGGCTGAATGGATGCGTATTGCGCGTAAAGCTGCGTGACGTCAGGGATCAAATCCTTCACGACCGGACGATGCGGCAATGGGTATACGCTGACATCGCCATGGCAATCATCGGTCGCCTTTAAACACGCCAAGGTATTCTGGCCATCGATGTTCATCGCACATGAACCGCAAATACCTTCGCGGCATGAACGGCGGAAAGTCAACGTCGGGTCAATTTTGTTTTTGATATATAACAGGGCGTCCAACACCATCGGACCGCAATCATCCATATCAACGGTGTACGTATCCAAGGTTGGATTGTCGTTCTTATCCGGATTGAAACGATAGATTTTGAATTTGCGCGGGTTCTTTGCGCCAGCAACTGCGGGGTGTGTAACACCGGTTTGGATTTTCGAATGCGCCGGAAGGGTAAGTTCAACCATAAGAGCTCGATGCAGGATTTCAATGAGGTAAGGGGCAGGAAATGAATTGCGTTCATAATATGAAGTGCAGGCCGCAACTTCAATGACTTTCTTGCCCAATTGAACCTCAAAATCACCGGTTTTATTAAGCCCGCATGCATGATTCGACAGCCCCACCCCTGTTCCGCTAGCTTAAGCTCATAATCCATAACATAAGGAACCGCCATGAATCTGATGAACATCATTTTGGAACAAGCAATTAAAACTCTCGGCAATGGCCAGCAAGGTCCGCTTGTGCAAGCGGTCATCGGCTATGTGCAACAAAATGGTGGCGTACAAGGCATCGCCACTATCGTACAAAATTTCGAAAAAAATGGCCTTGGTCAAATTGTACAGTCATGGGTTTCAACCGGACAGAATTTGCCAGTAACTGCCGAACAGGTTCAGCAAGGTCTTGGCGAAACACAAGTTCAACACATCGCAACCGCCGCAAACATGACACCGCAGGAAACATCAACGCAACTTGCTAAAATCTTGCCACAACTGGTTGACCGCGTATCGCCAGATGGTCAATTGGATACACAGCTCATCGGCACTATCCTGAATATGTTTGCCGCGCAAAAAGCCGCTTAATACCTACTCACCGTTAGAAATTAAGGTTTAAGACCCTGCGAAACGCACAGTTTTGCAGGGTTTTTGTTATGCGCCGAAAGTAATACAACCCACCCGCAGGGCATGCATATTTGATAAATTCCACTCATATATTTTAGGCATTTTTTTTAGGCGAACCATGAGTGAGTTAAACCGAGGGTTAAGAGAACCACAAGTTGGCGATTTCGTGCGCTGTAACTTTCCACATATGTCACAAGACCCATCTGGTCCATCGGAGCATGAGCATTGTGCGCTGGTTGTTGGCATCGGGTATGATTGCGACTTGGACAAAATCATCTACACCATGGTTCATTCAAGCAAGGAAATTGAACGTCTTGCAAAAACAGGCGGCAAAATCAGACCGGGACATTTTAAATTATTGGTACACGCCATTACCGGACGCGTACCTGTGGACCGCGCAGATTCAGAAATTGAAGTTGATCGGATTGTTAATCCGCAACAAGTCATGCTGCTACCTGCGGACAAAGAGTTCTTTCATGATTTAGATGAAGGCAAAATGGTGGTGATTGATTCAATCGGTCCAGCAGCGGTAGAAGAAATCCGGCTGAAAATGAAAAAACCGCCTGATACATCAGCGCTAGCCATGTACCGTGTCGAACGCGAAAACCAGCCAGTCAGACCGGATTACCTGATTATCCAAACCAACGAAAAAGACTGGCAGCCTGGCGGATAGGCTGTACGTTTAGTATACGCGTGGTTTTGGCGGAACGACTTCCACATCCTTGCTCATGGTATACAAATGCACGGGGCGATAATCCATCGTCACCTTGCCACTTGTATCATCGATATAGGCAACGCTGTGCTTCATCCAATTCACATCATCGCGGTCTTTGAAATCTTCGCGTGCATGCGCGCCACGTGATTCCTTGCGGTTGTGCGCGGAGGATACCGTAATCATCGCTTGCACCAGCAAATTATCCAATTCCAGCGTTTCAACCAAATCAGAATTCCAGATGAGTGAACGGTCGGAAACCTTCAAATCTGTGCGCTGTTTGAGCAATGCGGCCATACCATCAACGCCCGTCTTCAATGTTTCTTCAGTGCGGAATACGGCGCAATTGGTTTGCATCACATGCTGCATCTTATCGCGGATATCGGCGGTCTTTGTGCCACCATTCGCATTCCGCAATTTATCAAAGCGCGCCATGATACCATCCACGCTGGATGCAGGCAGGACCTTGTGCGGTGCATTCGGCTTGATAACTTGCGAAGCTTTAATCGCAGCCGCGCGGCCAAACACCACCAAATCGAGGAGCGAGTTCGAACCCAAACGGTTCGCACCATGCACCGAAACGCATGCCGCTTCACCAATCGCCATCAAGCCCGGCACGATAGCATCGGGATTGTCTTTGGTTGGGCGAACCACTTCGCCATGATAATTGGTAGGGATACCACCCATATTATAATGCACGGTCGGCAGAATGGGGATTGGTTCCTTGGTCACATCCACGCCAGCAAACACTTTTGCAGTTTCGGAAATGCCCGGCAAACGTTCATGCAGGATTTTCGGATCAAGATGTTCAAGATGCAAATGGATATGATCTTTCTTGGGACCACAACCACGACCTTCGCGGATTTCAATGGTCATCGAACGGCTCACCACGTCGCGGCTTGCCAAATCTTTTGCAGACGGCGCATAGCGTTCCATGAAACGTTCGCCATTGCCGTTGGTTACATAACCGCCTTCGCCACGTGCGCCTTCGGTGATTAAACAACCCGCGCCATATACGCCAGTTGGATGGAATTGGATGAATTCCATATCTTGCAACGGCAAGCCAGCACGAACCGCCATCGCATTGCCATCACCCGTGCAGGTATGAGCAGAAGTGCATGAGAAATATGCGCGGCCATAACCGCCCGTTGCAAGTACAACCGTTTGTGCACGGAAACGGTGGATGGTGCCATCGTCCAAATTCCATGCCATCACGCCACGGCATACGCCTTCATCATCCATGATGAGATCCATGGCGAAGTATTCGATGAAAAATTCTGCGCTGTGCTTCAAGGATTGTTGGTAAAGGGTGTGCAAAATCGCATGACCTGTGCGGTCAGCGGCAGCGCAGGTACGATACGCGATGCCCTTCCCGTAATTGGTGGTCATACCACCGAATGCGCGCTGGTAAATCTTACCTTCCGCCGTACGGCTAAACGGAACGCCGTAATGTTCCAATTCGATAATCGCCGGAATGGCTTCGCGGCACATATATTCAATGGCGTCTTGGTCGCCAAGCCAATCGGAACCCTTCACCGTGTCATACATGTGAAAGCGCCAATCATCTTCACCCATATTGCCAAGCGCAGCAGAGATGCCGCCTTGCGCCGCAACAGTATGTGAACGTGTCGGGAAAACTTTGGTGATACACGCGGTCTTCAAACCTTTTTCGGCCATGCCGAAGGTTGCGCGTAAGCCTGCGCCACCCGCACCCACAACAACAACGTCATAATGATGATCAATAATCTGGTAAGCGGGCATGCGTTAGACTTTCAGTGCAAGAGTGATAATCGAGAATGCAGCGACGGCGGCAAGCACAACGTGAAGCAGCTTGTTACCAACCAGCAAAACAATTTTTAGAAATGGCGTGTGGATATAATCTTCCATCACGGTTTGGATACCATTAGCACTGTGATGCAGTGAAAAGCCGATGAATAATAATAACGTAATCGCTTGCACCGGCTGTTTAACCCATGCCTGCACGGCGGCTTGGTCGCCGCCAATTAAATGCAAGACCGAATATACAAACCAAAGGGTCAGCGGGATAAGCGCGAAGGACGAAACCTTCATCACCCACCAATGATGCGTACCTTCTTTGGCAGAACCTAAACCGCGTACGCGGCCTAAGTCACTTCTATATGATTGTGCTTTGGAGTTCATGTCAGCCTCAGTATGCAATTGGTAATTTTGGCAGAGCAAGTGCCCATGCCGCAGCGGTTAGCAGCACCGCAGATGCAATCACCACGATATTGGTGATGGATACGGTTTCTTTTTTAAAGCCGATGCCTGCATCCCACAGCAAATGACGGGTGCCAGCGCAAAGATGATAGAATAATGCAAGGCTCCATCCTGCACAGCACACCAACCCGATGGGTGACATCAACGCGGTTTGCAACCATGCAAAGCATTCGGGGCTATTTGCAGCCGCATACAGCCAAGCGACTAAGACAACTGCGCCACCTGTCAGAGCAACGCCGGTTGCGCGATGCGTGATAGACGTTATCGCCGCCAACGGCAAACGATACACTTGAAGATGCGGGGAAAGTGGGCGCGGGCGCTTGGCGATGGATGCGCTGGGCTTGGCTGGGCTGTCACTCATATAGGGGCGCTCATTTTTGCTGAACTTTTGAGGTGTGATTGGATGGGGCCAACCTTAAGGCCTTGATAAGATATGTCAATCATTGGCTTGTTAAGCGCTTCATTGTTTTTTATAGTGCGATTCCTTAATTTAAGAACAACTCGCAATCGGGTAATGCTTCATGAACTTTGTATATGCTGATGCCGCCAGTGCCCTTAAGGGCCTTTTGAAAGACAACATGGTCATCGCCGCAGGCGGCTTTGGATTATGTGGTATCCCTGAAAATTGTATCGCTGCCATTCGTGAAAGCGGTGTCATGGGTCTTACCATCGTATCCAACAACGCTGGTGTTGATGGTTTCGGACTTGGCCTGCTGATGGAAAAAGGTCAAATCCGTAAAATGATTTCATCATACGTTGGTGAAAACAAATTATTCGCTGAACTTTATCTTTCCGGAAAACTGGAATTGGAATTCAACCCGCAAGGTACGCTCGCTGAACGCATGCGCGCTGGCGGCTCAGGTATTCCGGCATTCTATACCAAGACCGCGGTCGGCACCCAGCTTGCCGAAGGAAAAGAAACCCGTGAATTTGACGGCGAAACCTATGTCATGGAACGCGGTATCCGCGCTGATTTGGCAATTGTCAAAGCATGGAAAGGCGACCGCGAAGGCAACCTTATCTATAATAAGACCGCGCGTAACTTTAACCCGCTCTGCGCGATGTGTGCTTCGACAACCATCGCCGAAGTCGAAATCCTTGTAGAAACGGGCGAATTGAATCCCGATGAAATCCACACTCCGGGAATTTTTGTAAAACGTATTTTCCAAGGCAAGGCCTATGAAAAACGTATTGAACAACGCACCACCAGAAAAAAGGCTGCATAAATCATGGCATGGACAAGAGAACAAATGGCTGAAAAAGCCGCCGCCGAATTACAAGATGGCTTCTATGTAAATCTGGGCATTGGTATTCCGACCCTTGTTGCCAACTACATCCCACAGGGTGTGGATGTATCACTGCAAAGCGAGAACGGCATGCTTGGCGTTGGCCCCTTCCCGTTTGAAGGCGAAGAAGATCCGGATTTGATCAATGCTGGCAAACAAACCATCACCTCATTGCCACGCTCATCGTATTTTGACAGCGCGACATCATTTGCGATGGTACGCGGCGGCCATATCGATTTGTCCATCCTTGGCGCATTGCAAGTTGCCGAAAATGGTGATCTTGCCAACTGGCTTGTACCTGGCAAGATGGTCAAAGGACCGGGCGGCGCGATGGATTTGGTGGCCGGCGTAAAGCGCGTCGTCATCGTGATGGAACATACCGCCAAGGGCGAAGCCAAGATGGTGAAGCGTTGCAGCTTGCCATTGACCGGCCAAGGCTGTGTTGACCGCATTATCACTGAACTGGGTGTATTTGACATTTCAACCGATGGCAAACCTGGCTTTATTCTTCGTGAATTAGCTGAAGGCGTGACAGTTGAAGAAGTTAAGAAAAATACTGCCGCCGATGTGATTGTAGCCCTAGAAGGCGTTAGAAAAGCGTCTTAATCCCCGTATGGCAGGATTGAAACTATTTTATATCTAGCCCAGTCACATTTGTTGTGACTGAATATGCTTATGTTGCAATTAAGAAAAAAAGCACCACAATCTTATGGACCATTCTCCAACGCTGCTTGGCTTGTGACAGCCACCAGCGAATTGGAAGCTGCGGTTGATGCAAGGCGTGTATACGAACTCGACACAAAACTTGGCCAGATTGGAGATTTAGTTCGCGCACGCCGCACACTTAAAGATAATCCATTCGTTGAAGCAGGATATTATCAGCAGGAACGATTAATCCGCGCACTCATTGCATGCTTGGATCCTACAAAGGTTTCTATTCAACGTATTGTTTCACCCAGCGGATTAACGTCTTCACAAGCTGATGCAAAAAGCAGACAAGCTGCGCTTAAATTATTAATGGATATTGATGCTATTAATGAAGATGCGGCATCCAGCACCATGCCGTGCGTGGATGATGTAAGCCGTGCCATGCAAGCAATTATTCTATCGCCGCACATCGATCAGGCAACCTTGGAAGGCTATCATGAACGGTTAGTTGCCTGGCCAAGTTTCATTGCAAAACACGGCAATGAATACCGCGCAACGCTTGAACGTTTATACGTAATTTCAAATGTTGATCGCGCTTGTGATGAAATGACTATGGGATGGATACGCGGCACAGCACTTAAACAGCTTGACCGTGTGCAGGGCTTAAGTTCCCGTGGAACCAAACCCACCAGCACCCCGCGATGATGCGGTAAGTTCCGGCACTTCCTGCCAGTTGATGCGGGTATAAGTTGCAATCACCAGCTGCGCGATACGCATGCCACGCGTGATGACGAATGGTTCACTGCCCAAATTCGCCAGAATGACTTTAATCTCGCCGCGGTAATCGGCATCCACCGTGCCGGGGCCGTTCAATACACATAATCCGTTCTTGATGGTCAGACCTGAACGTGCACGCACCTGCGCTTCATATCCGGCTGGCAATGCAATCGCGATACCGGTTGGAACCAGTGTGCGTTGCATCGGCGCCAAAATGGTATCGGTTTCAACGGCGGCCAATAAATCCATTCCCGCCGATTGTTCGGTTGCGTAAGCAGGCAATGATAAATCCGCCGCATGTGGCAAACGTTGAATTTGAAGTGGAATTGCCCCGGTCATATAATCCTCATTTAAAATAAGATACAATTTTCTGCGTCAGCTTTTCTGCGATATCTGACTTGGTCAGCTTATCCCACTTTTCCGGTTTTTTACCACTGCTTAAAAACAGAATCTGGTTGGTATCTGCGCCAAAGACATCGTTCGATACATCATTGGCCAATAACCAGTCACATTTTTTACGTGCCAATTTGGCGACCGCATTCTTTTCCAATTGTTCGGTTTCAGCGGCAAAGCCAATCACTAATTTCGGGCGCCTCTTATGCTGGCTAAGCGACAACAAAATATCGGTGTTTTCTTCCAGTGTTAAGGTCGGCGTCTTCGCACCCTTCTTGATTTTATTGGTTTGGGTTTGCTTCACGCGCCAATCAGCAACAGCGGCAGCGCAAATGGCGATATCGGCTGGCAATGCCGCATGCACCGCTTTGGCCATATCATCGGCTGATGTTACAGAAACCGTTTTCTTAATTCCGTTTGATGGTGTCAGCGCTGTTGGCCCATGTATAAGCGTTACATCCGCGCCTGCCTGTGCCAACGCATTGGCAATCGCAAAACCTTGCTTGCCCGATGAATGGTTAGAAATGAAACGCACAGGGTCAATCGCTTCCACGGTGGGGCCGGCGGTGATGATGACGCGCTTATTTTTTAAAGGTTGGCCTTTTAATGCAGCGCTGTTCGTGAATTGCTTTTTGATTGCCGCCAAAATTTCACTTGGTTCGCTCATGCGGCCAACGCCGTCTTCATGGCATGCAACATCGCCTGATGCTGGGCCAATGAATTGCACGCCGCGCTTTGCCAACGTCTTTGCATTATCCTGTGTTGCGGCGGCTGCCCACATTTGTGGGTTCATGGCAGGTGCAATCAATACTGGTTTGGTATTGGCCAACACCAATGTGCTGGCCAGATCATCGGCAAGGCCATAAGCCATCTTGGCCATGAAATCCGCGCTGGCGGGTGCCACCACGACAAGATCCGAAATGCGGCTGAGTTTGATATGCCCCATCTCCGCTTCATCGGTGAGGGAGAATAATTCGGAATATGACTTTTCTTCGGCAAGTGTTTGCAGCGTAAGCGGTGTCACGAATTGCGCGCCACCTTTGGTCAATACGGGGATAACGCGCACACCTTCTTTGACCAGCAACCGGATGAGTTCTGGCGCTTTATACGCAGCAATGCTGCCTGTCACAATCAACAGAATGGTTTTGTTTTTTAACGACATCATCATCCAAATAATATATGCCGTTTATTGGGTTATACAATTGAACGGCTAATCAATTTTTTCGGCGGGATAAAGGCCCCAAAGGCTTTCCCGTTTCATATAGCCTTTTACGCTATCAAATTCGATTTTGCACCATTGTTCATCACATTTAATGGCCTTGCCCTGAACGCCGGGCTCTGCCTGCCCGCGAAGCGTTGAATTGGCTTCGTTTTTCTTGAAAACCGGCTGCATGGTTTTGCCCACCACCAGCACCATGCGTTTACCCGAAAGCATTCCCTGTAGAACCCAGCCTTCCGCGCCGTGCACGTCGCGGATACGGCGCCATGTATCAAATTCGGCGGTGATTTCAACGGGCATCGCTTTGCGTTTATAGACCCAGACAATCGGATAACGCTGTCCTGGGCCTGAACGCATATTCACTTCATCACTCTTCAAGCTAGCAAAGCGCGGCACGGGCATGCCTGTGCGTTTCACGGCCGACGACAACCCGCCACCAGTTTCAGTTGCGTGAAGCAGCGGAGTACAACAAAAAATGAAACAGACTATTAAAAATGAAAACTTACGCGCGACCATAGGTATCTTCAAACCTGATAATATCGTCTTCCCCAAGATAGGAACCAGACTGCACTTCTACCACCATCAATGGCAGTTTCCCCGGGTTTTGCAAACGGTGTTTTGTACCTACCGGCAGATAAATGGATTCATTTTCATGAATAGCAATCTCTTCATCGCCTTTAGTAACTAAGGCAGTCCCGTTAACGACTACCCAATGCTCGCTACGGTGGTGATGACTTTGTAAAGACAACTTGCAACCCGGTTCCACCATGATGCGCTTCACCTGAAAGCGTTCACCTTCACTTAAACTTTCATACCAGCCCCATGGGCGATAGACGCGGCGGGCATGTTGCACTTCCTGACGTTTTTTGGCTTTTAGTTTATCAACCACCAGCTTCACATCCTGCGCGCGGTCCATATCCGCCACCATCACCACATCATCCATGGTGATGACCACCAGATTTTCAGTGCCAAGCGTTACCGTTAAACGGCCATCGCTATGCACATAGCAATTCTTTGAATCTTCCAGCAGCGTATCGCCTTTTGCTACATTCCCATCGCCGTCTTTTTTGGCGATATCCCACATGCTTTGCCATGACCCAATATCATTCCATGCCATATCCACCGGAACCACCGCGGCCTTGCGGGTTTTTTCCATCAAGCCAACATCGATGGAGACCGACGGTACTTTGGCAAAGGCATCTTTATCAAGACGGATGAAATCCAGATCACGCACAGCTTTGCTTAGCGAGTCGTGCACCTTGGCCATAATTTCTGGCTGCAAACGGGTGAGTTCTTCAACCACACTGCGTACGGAGAACAGGAACATACCGCTGTTCCATAAATAGCCTTGCTTCACGAATGTCTCGGCCTTTGCCGCATCAGGCTTTTCAACGAATAATGCGATGCTGCGGACACTGCCAACGCCAACGCCATCGCCTGGCTTGATATATCCATAACCGGTTTCGGGGCGTTGCGGTAACACACCAAAGGTTGTGAGGTAGCCATCCAATGCCGCTAATGCTGCATCTTTACACGCCTTCACAAAGGCTGGCACATTTCCAACAGCATGATCGGTTGGCATTAATAAAAATAATGGGTCTGGGTCTTCCTTGCTTGGCGCAAGGAATTGTGCGGCTACCGCCGCAACTGCCGCCGTACTACGCGGGCTTGGCTCCAGCAGTATGGCACGTGGTTTGATATTCAGTTCGCGCAACTGTTCGGCAATCATGAAACGATGTTCTTCAGCGCAGATGATGATGGGCGCGGCGAAAACCGATGCATCACTCACACGTAACACAGCATCTTGTAATAATGTGTGTTCAGTTGTCAGTTTTAAAAACTGCTTGGGGAATAAAGCGCGGGATATTGGCCACAGGCGCGTGCCCGACCCACCAGACATAATGACAGGATGAATTTTTGACATGCTTTATATTAAAGGGGGTAAAGGTGAAGGTCTAGAGATTAGAGTTTGTTCAGGATTTTATTGTGTTGAGGCGAAAATCGTGATTTTTGAGAACCGGAACGCAAGCGTACGTTAAGTACGTGCGTACCGGAAGCGCAAAAAAGTGCGATTTGCAGACCAACGCAACTAAAATCATGGGCATACTCTTATTCGCCGCGCATGAGCGTAGCAGGTTCGCTAACGGTATCGCTTGCAGCCAGGCGCACACGAATATCGAACATACGTTTCACAAGGTCACGCAAGGCTTCATCATCATTATCGCGGTCATGGGCCGCGCCTGCATCGACCATGGATTGGAACTCTTCCAAATCGGGGAACAGATAGCTTTCAGTCTTCAGACGATTGAACCACAAGCGCACGAAATTACGGTCGCGCCATGATAAATCAAAGAAATCATCAGTCAAATCTTCAAGACGGCGTTCGGCGTAATTCAGTTCCGCTTCGCGCTTTTCATCCAATACACCATTGATATCGGCAACCGCTTTTTCAAAGCGCTCCAGTTCTTCCGCATTGGCAAACCCACGTGCCACCCGATTGAAGATAGCATGCAAACGGCCCAAACGGCGTTGCAACAGCGGGATGAGATGCTTGCGGCTGGTACGTGCGATATCCTGTCTTAAAAAACGCGCTTCTTCAGATACCTGGCGAATAACTTCACTATCATCAAGGCTGTCTTTGAGAATTTCTTTTTGATCATCAATCCTGTCTTTCAGTAATTGGATATCTGCACCTGCTGCTGGGCCGATGGCTGCGGCTAAATCACCCCAATCCTCTTCCGCTTGCTTCAACATCGCGCGGGAAAATGGAGTGCCGTGTTTTGCATCATAGGCAATTGCGGCGGATTGCGGCGAGTAGAAGCGCGGCGTAATGAGTTCAATTGGATCTTCCTCATCCTTTACTTCTTCGCCTTCCGCATGTTCTTTGCCATCGTCTTTATGTGCTGGCAAGCGCACGGTGGAGCGCAAAATACCGCTTTCATCCATTTGCCAGTTAAATGTCACGGGCTCACCTTTGCGGATGATGTAGCCTTCCGGTAAATCATTGCCGGTGATGAAGAATGTACCGATACAAAGGTTCAATTCGACCTTTTCCGGATATTCCAGCTGGAATAATTCAAGTGCGAGTGCGTTTTGCGAACCCGCCTTTAAATCGCGTGCCGCTCTGAAAATCGCTTTGCCTTCGGCTGGCAATTGTGTGCCTTTGGTAATTAATGGCTCCAGAACATTTTCGCCCGCTTTCCGATCCATCAACTTAACAGCGATGGTTTGTGCAGCAGGGATTTGTGCAGCCGATGCAGCGGTGCGCGTTACGGTAATCTTGCGATCGCCGTGCGGCAGCGGGTCACGCTGTTCATCGAATACTGAAATCGTAAAATCATTCTTGCCAACATGTGGTAATGGCAGCGTAAGCGTTAAACCGTCTTCCAATTTATACAGCGGCGATTGCCATTCTTCATGCTCGTCATTGCGGAATGCACGCATCCAGCGGGCCTTGGCAGGCTTGGCGCGCAATACCACACGCACGCTGGCTTTATCTGCGCCAGTGCGCGCTGAATAATCAAACGCCAAATCAAGGCCTGTCTGTTTCTTGTCAACTTCAACCCGGGCTTCTTTGGGCTTTGGTTTGGCTTGCAGTTTTTCTACGGCGGGTTGTTGCTCTGCGCCATCTTTTGCAGATTCCTTTACGCTCACATTTTCCCATGTCAGGCTTTCGGCGTGGTATGCAGCGCCAATCGCTACGGCAGTCATCGGATCAATTTTCAGATCCACGGGCACATGCAATGCCTCACCCACCATTTCTTTAATCAGCGGTATGCGCGACGGACCACCGATGAAGACGATTGTGTCTAAATCTTCGGTCTTTAATTCGGCTTCTTCCAACACGCTGCGGATAAGATCAATAGTGTTGTTCACCGGCGTTTTAATAAGCCCTTCGAACACTTTTCTTGTCATCGTGGCATCAATGAAAATATCAGTGCCTGCCAAATCCTTCATGCGAACTTCTTCTTCGCTGGCAAAGACTTGTGTTTCTTCAACAAGGCTCAAGTCAATCTTGGCGCGCTCAGCAGCAAGTGCAGCAATACGCATCAAGCGCGAATATTCTTTATTACGAAAGAAATCCTCAGGAAGGTTATAGGTTTCCTTCAGCCATGGGCGCACAACTTCATGAACAATCATGCGGTCGAAATCGCGCCCGCCCAGCATGTTAATACCTTGATGCGATACGATTTTAACTTCGCCATCTTTGCTGTGCGCCAATGCCAAATCGAATGTACCACCGCCCAAATCGTAAACCAGAAAATGCCCTTCACGCGGCGTGCCTGCCATCGCGGCCATCGCGGCGGCTACTGGTTCTTGCAATAACGCAACGCGTTTGATTCCAGCCATTTCAGCCGCACGCAAGGTCGCTTCCGATTGCATCTGGTTGAAGGCGGCAGGAATGGTAATCACAACGCCATCGATTTCCTGTTGACCGATTTCGGTGAACACTTGGCCAATCAATTGTTTGATGATTTCCGCACTGCATTCCTCGGGCGTAAGCGTCAAATCTGCGCCGGGAATTTGAATGGTGGTGTTTGAACCCATCAGGCGCTTAAACCCTGCAGCGACATTTTCTGGCGCCACAAATGCCTGATCATGCGCTCTACGACCGAATAAACGGTGTCCGCGCTTATCAACATAAATCATTGAAGGCAACGTTTCGCCGCCGTCAGCTGGACGGAAGATGCGGATTTTGGAATCCAGCAATCCTGCGACGACACTATTGGAAGTGCCAAGATCAATGCCAAGATACAGCGACAAGGAGAACCACTCAGAAAATTGGAATAACCATAAGAAGGCCAACAGATTAGCCTGAAAACATTTAATAAAATCAAAAAGGTGGTTAAAAGAGGCAGCGGTTTGGCTAATCGTAATCAATTGTTTAGCTAATCTTTACGCATCGTTAGCGGATTAATCAAAACACCGCCAAAACAACATAGTAAATACGTCACATTGTATCGTTTCTTAAAAACTCCCTAAGCACGTGCATGCTACACTACAGGCATATTGAAAATCATTTAAGGGGATTGCCGTGAGCATTATCTCGACATCATCGAATATCATCAAGCCGCCTAAAACCGTATTGCCGCCCGTGCAACAAACGCCGCCGCCAAAACCACCGATTATCAGTACGGCTTCACCGGTAACGCCAGACCGCGGCAGTAGGCTCGATATTAAAACCTAATTCAGATTCAAACGAACAAACAAAACCCCCGGTGATGAACCGGGGGTTTTTATTGCGCCAATAATTAATTAGCGGTTTGGTCGATAGTCTTTGTGCTTACACCATCGCCACTTTCGATTTTAATGGCGCGTGGCTTCTTTGCTTCAGGCACTTCACGTTTCAAGTCTACATGGAGCAAACCATCCTTCAGGCTTGCGCTGGTGACCTTCACATGGTCGGCAAGCTGGAAGCGACGTTCAAACGAGCGTGCTGCAATCCCGCGATGGAGGTATACACGGCCAGTGGGCGCATCATCGCTCGTTTGCTTACCCGTGACGAGCAGGACATTGTCTTGCGTCACGAGATCAAGTTCGCTTTCGCTGAATCCAGCCACAGCCATAGTGATGCGATACGCATCATCATTCAGTTTTTCAATGTTATAGGGCGGGTATGCAGGAACAGCTTCATCCACCTTCATCGCGCTGTCGATGAGACGCGAGAGATTGTCAAAGCCAATGGTTGAACGGAATAAGGGCGTTAAGTCGTAGGTGCGCATAATATCCTCCTAAAAGCGATATGCGGTTGAAGCCACCACTATTGGTCAGCCTCTATGAAACGCCACAACCCCATCATGGGCATTGCGGCGACACCATTAATTATAATTTCCGGAATACGGATTTCAAGACCCGAAATTTGTTATTTTTGTAATTTTATGCGGCCAAACGGATAGATCTGTTTTGCCTTAATCATATGGTCGAATACAGCCATATATTCCGCATAGGTAAGCTTGCCCATATCCTGCGGTGTCAACGCATTTAACGCCATATCAACATTCATAAAGGCGCTTAATTCATTTTTATATTTTATTAAAATCTCTGCGGCGCAATCGGGAAAGCCGAAAAACTCCAGCAGACTTGCTTGTTTTAAAATTTGTTCAAGTGTTGGGATAAAGCCCGTGCGCGTTTCGTAATCGGCCGCACCTATATCGCGGAAATAAAACGCATCGCACCAACTGATTTGCCCTTTTTCGGTTTGCGCGGGATCGGGGCTTTCAAATGCACGGGGCATCACTGCACGGCTGTAACGAAACACACGCATATCGAATAACGAGAAACCATGGCTCTGTAAAAATTTATCCGTATTGCGCCATAAATTGGAGTCATCGCTTTGCGTGCCGTTAATCGCGCATTCAACCTGCAGGCCCAACACGGTTTTATTAAGCAAGCTGGCTGCGCCTTTTAAAATCGAGAAATCATGTCCATCGGTATCGGTTTTGATGAAATCGACATGTGACAGATTTTTTTGCTGTGCGAATTCATCGATAGTCATTTCCTGCGGCTGAATTTGTTTCTTTTGCTGTACTGAAAACACACCAAGCATGTTGCATGCCTTATAGCCGGAGCTGCGTTCGATGATATCACTGCTCGGCGCATCGGGGTTTTCCCCATAATCATTTGCGCCATCATTCGGACCAACCAGCTTGATATGAAAAAATTCCGCGCCTTTTGGTTTATCCTGCGCCGCATTCAATCTGGTGATTTCATCTTTTTCCAAATCAAAACCGTATGCGGCAAGATGTTCCGCAAAATGCTTGCCAAGGTCATGTAAGCCGCCATGGCATCCCACATCCAGCAACACGAATGGCGTTTGCCACATTTGGCTTAATGCTTTGATGGTCTGATAAAACGGAAAATTATGGCTTGTCATGTGCATCAATCTTGCAACTTAACGCCAATACAGGCAAGTTTTTTGTAATAATGGTGAAGACAAGCCTGAACAAATAATGATAAACAAAACCCATGAAAAAACACCCTGCTGATTTCATTCCTCTGCTTCACAAGCTGGCCAATGCCAGCGGCGATGTCATTCGCCCGTATTTCCGCAAAGTCGGTTTTGACAACAAGGAAGATGCAACGCCCGTGACCGTGGCAGATAAAGGCGCAGAAGAAGCCATTCGCAACATCTTGAAAAAAGAACGGCCTGATGACGGCATTTTTGGTGAAGAGTTTGGTTCCAGCAATATGGACGCTGAATGGAGCTGGGTCATCGACCCCATCGACGGCACCAAAGCATTCATCCGCGGCATGCCGGTATTTGCGACATTGATTGCGCTGACCCACAACAAAAAATTCGTTATGGGCGTGATTGATCAACCCATTTTGAAAGAACGCTGGATTGGCGGTGTGGGTCACCCAACCACGTTTAATGATCAACGCGTGACAACGCGCACAACATGTACGGAAGTGTCCCAAGCGGTATTAAATGCAACAGCACCCGGCATGTTCACAGGCAAGAATGAAGCTTTTGGAAAAAAATTCAAACCGCTGGAAGATGCTTCCAAATATTCTCTTTGGGGCGGCGATGCGTATGCATTTGGATTACTAGCCAGCGGCTTTATCGACATTCAAATCGACACCAGCCTGAAATTGTATGACTACGCGGCATTAGTTCCGGTGATTGAAGCCGCGGGCGGCGTTATGACCGACTGGCGCGGCGCAGAACTCGATTTTGATAGCGCGGAAACTCAGCAAGGTTGCGTGCTTGCCACTGGCAACCCAACCTTGCACCAACAAGCACTCGCGCTTCTTAAATGAAACTCCTCACGCTAATCATTGGTTTTCTCGGGCTTGGCTTTGCTGCATGGCTTGTTATCCATGAAGGGCCGGAACTGATTTTTTCTACCTTCGCTGCCGCAGGCTGGGGCGTTGTGGTCGTGTGTCTGATGCATTTCCCGCATATGGCAATTGCGGGGTATGGCTGGCAATTATTATGGCCCAAACATCGTCGTCCTGATTTATTGCTATTCGTATGGGTCTTGTGGGTACGCGAAGCCGTCAACACACTATTGCCCGTTGCGCGCATCGGCGGCGAAGTAGCATCTCTTGGCATCTTGACCAAATCGGGAATGCCTATGGCGTCCAGTGTTGGCAGCCTTGTGGTTGAAACAACCTTGTCAGTGCTTACCACCTTCATCTTTGTGATTATGGGGCTCTGGGTTTTCTCTGAGCGCGTGCCGGAACAGGGCATGTTTTTGCAGTGGGCGCTTGGGCTTGGTATATCCGCACTCATTTTATGCGCCTTAATATTTCTGCAGCGTGCTGGCGGGTTTCAAATCATTGCCAAGCTGATTAACAAGGTCGCGCATGATAAATTCAAAACGCTAAATCAATCGGGTGCGAAGCTGGACCGCGCAGTGATGGCATTTTATTCGCGGCCAAAGCGTGTATTTGGCTGTACCCTATGGTCATTTTTAGGCTGGTGGGTGGGTGCATTTGAAATATGGATAGCCTTGAAGTTCCTTGGCCATCATGGGCCATTCACCGATGGCATCATTCTTGAAGCGATGATTATGGCCACAGGCAGTGCAGCATTTTTTGTACCAGCCAGTATTGGCGTACAGGAAGGTACATTACTGGTATTTGGCCAGATGCTGGGCATTCCCGCCGAGGTGTGCATTGCACTTGCTCTTATTCGTCGCACACGCGACATCTTCGTGATGGCACCCGCCCTGTTGATTTGGCAAATTCAGCAAGGTAAGGGGCTGTTCAAGAGATTCAGGCGTGCAGGAACTTAATTCTGCACAAGTTTTTTGGATTTTAAATTCAGGCTGCTGGCATTCAAGAATTCAGCGACCCTGCTTTCACTCAGTGCCTTTTCCGCATCATCTGTTTCTGTGATTTTTACTTTTGCATCATTCAGCAACATGTCACGCGCGCGTTCTACTTCCAATGGCACCGCCCAGCGCGCATCGGTCTTAAGATTACAGATAATGATTTCAGAAACACCTGCCTGTATCATCGCCGTTGCCGCGCGGCATTCGGGTTGGGCATCCATCACAATGCCTTTGCCGCCCAATGCAACGCCGTCTTTGGCACATTGCAACAATGCTTTAACAACAGGCTGTTCAATCCAGTCGCCGCTTTCGGGTTTAGTGGCTCTGGATATCTCGCTCACATCGCCAGAAGACCAGCGTGCTTGCGGCACTAATTCATCATAGACTTTTTTCAATTGCAATTCGGTGCGCGTAATATCGGCATGCTTCAAACTGCGTTCTTTATCGCGGTAGATGCTGAGTTCTAAATCATGCTCATGCGCCAACTGAAAACTACGCAACATATCATCACGCCAATCCTGACGTTCCAGCAAGGCCTGTTCGCTGAACACCACGCGTTTAAATCCTGTGGTAATCAATACACGCATACAACCGGGACATGGCGGATGCGTCACATAAGCCGTTGCCTTATTGCACGCATAACCATCACGTAAGGCATGGAACACGCCCGAACATTCGGCATGCAGATGGTAGAAATCTTTTTGTCCCTTGCTCCAGCGTTCACGTGTTTCGGTAATGCCGATGGGAAACCCGTTATGTGAACGTGCCAGGCGATGCCCCTTTGGGTTGATGGCAACGAACCCGACACGGGTTGCATAGAAACTGCCACGCGCGGCACGCTCTGCTGAAAGCAGATGCTTCAAATCAATACTGCGGTTGGTGATGGTGACGACCTGTTTGATACGCAGGTCGCTAAGAATATTTTCCATATCTGCCCAATTTAACATGACGGGCAGGATAGTTTTGCAAAACAAGCTTGATGATTGGTAAAGACGCAAAAATCCGCCAAAAACAAGCTTGTTTTACGGGGTTTGTCGGTTATCTTACTCCTCATGGAACTGACAGAATCCCCCATCCACGCCCCAGAAATCAACCGTGAAGGTATCGTATGGCTCAACACCGATAAGCCGCTTTCGCTGGCTGAGCTTCGCGGTAAACTGGTGATCCTGGATTTCTGGACATTCTGCTGCATCAACTGCATTCATATTCTGCCAACACTGGCAAAGATTGAAAAAGCGTTCGGCCATGAAGTGATGGTGATTGGCGTTCACTCCCCCAAATTCTCAGCCGAAAAAGATGTCGAGAATGTGAAGATGGCGATTGAACGGTATGACATCCATCATCCCATCATCCATGATCCAAATCATATCTTGTGGGCACAGTATAATGTGCATGCATGGCCAACCATGGTATTCATCGACCCGCTTGGGTATATCGCTTACGTCAATACGGGCGAACCGGAACCGCTGCACTTATTGAATGCCGTGCGCGATGCATTGGATGTATATGAAACAAAGGGCGTGTTGAAACCTGCAGCCTTTACATGGGCACAACCGGAAATCAAACCAACCACTCTGCGCTTCCCTGCAAAAATCAAACCGCTGCCAGGCCAAGCCAAGCAATGGATGATTGCCGATAGTGGCCATCATCAAATCGTATTGCTTGATGATAATGGCGCAGAAATAGAGCGTTATGGTGCTGGCCGCGCTGGCTGTGATGACGGCGATAAAACATCGGCCACATTCAATTCCCCGCAAGGGTTGATTGCCAATAACGATTCAATTTACGTAGCAGATACTGGCAATCACGCGATACGACGCATTGACCGTTTTACGGGGGCAATAACGACATTATGCGGCACAGGCACCAGGGGCATGATGCTGATTAACAAGTTTGAAAAAGCGATTGGACGTTCCCTCGCCTCCCCTTGGGATCTGGAATTGAAAAATCACATTCTGTTTTTTTCCAACGCAGGCACACACCAAATCGGCGCGATCGATTTAGTAGAACATGTTGTGCGCGTTGTAGCTGGCAGTGGTAATGAAGGCTTGCGTGATGGCAACCCGCTAACAACCGATATGGCGCAACCATCTGGCCTTGCCCTGAATAGTGATAAAAGCAAATTATTCTTCACCGATAGCGAGACATCCTCCATCCGTTTCATCGATATGGATGAGATTAAAATCCGCACCATCGTCGGCAAAGGGTTGTTTGAATTCGGCCATAGCAATGGCGCAATAGCAGATGCCACTATGCAGCACCCGCTGGGCATTTGTTTAATCGATGATGACCGTATTCTGGTCGCTGATAGTTATAACGGCGCCTTACGGCTGATTGATATGAACACACGCTCGGTAAGCGATATGGATGACCATGCATGGCAATGTACCGATGATGTGTGCCTGCCTTTTGCTGAACCTGCTGGTATCTGGGCGGATGGTGAAAACCGCCTTTTGGTTTGCGATACCAATAACCACCGCATCATCGAAATCCGCCGCGATGCTAAAACCAGCCGTAAATGGGCTTAAAAGCAGCGTGATTCAACGCAACGAACATACAAGTTGAAGGTTACGCCAAAAGCCGTTATCCCATTTAATATTAAATTCCTTAACGTTAAGCGAAACAATCATGAAATTCCCTATTCGTCTTTTCCCTGAAAACACCAAAATCGATTTTGTGGCAAAGCGCCAGATTGCGTTTATCATCACCGCCTTGATGGTTGTTGCAGCAGTTGTTTTGCTGTTTGTACCGGGCTTGAATTTCGGCACCGATTTCAAGGGCGGCATTTTAATCGAAGCACGTTCGAATGATGCTGTTGATGTCGCTGCATTACGCAAATCGCTGGATAATCTGGGACTGGGCAGCGTAGAGCTACAGGAGTTTGGCACCAACAAAGATGTGCTTATCCGCATGGAACGTCAGGATGGCGACGAAGATGCACAGAACAAGGCCATCGCCAAAGTGCGCGAAACGATGGGTACCGCTTATGAATACCGCCGCGTGGAAGTTGTTGGGCCGCGCGTAGGTGAAGAATTGCGCCATGCCGCTATTCTTGCGCTCAGCCTATCAATGCTGATGATTGGTTGTTATGTGGCGTTTCGTTTTGAATGGCAATTCGGTGTCGCTGCGGTGATTGCCATTTTCCATGACGTGTTTGTAACCATCGGCTTATATGCCGTACTTGGCCTTGAATTCGATTTAACGGCGGTCGCTGCATTATTAACACTGGCGGGGTATTCACTCAACGATACAGTGGTTGTATTCGATCGTATCCGTGAAAACCTGCGTAAGGATAAAAATGCGACCCTGAAAACGATTATCAATAACGCTGTTAATCAAACCCTGTCACGTACCCTCATGACATCCCTCACCACCTTGCTTGCCATCGTGCCGCTTGTGCTGTTTGGTGGCCCGGCATTGCACGGTTTCTCCATTGCTATCACATGGGGTATTGTCGTTGGTACGTTCTCATCCATTTATGTTGCAGCGGCATTGTTGCTGTACATGAAGCCACTGCGTGGCATTCCATCCGGAATTGATAAGCCTTCAGAAGTCACTGCTTAAAGTCTGTGCTTAAAAGAAGTTATACGGATACGGCAGCTGGACGATATGCTTGGTGAACAGCATTCCGATGATTAATCCAAAGAACAGGAACGGCGCAAAGTAAACTTTGCGGATGCGCTGGCCAACGGCATAGCAAAGCCCGATCCAGATAATCGAAATCCACGACCCGATGAACCATGCCAATACACTTGGCAACAAGCCAAAGGTTGCGGCAGCCAATGCAGTCCATTTCGCATCGCCCATGCCGATGGCATCGCGCCGGAAGAAGCGATACCAGAATTCATTGAATGCCCAAAGAATGGCCCATATGCCAATTCCCATCGCCAGATTGATGATGGCATCGCCATATCCTTTGTCCATAAAGCGGCCAACGATGATGGCAACAGCACCAATTAACAAAGGGATATTAGGAACGATGCCCGTTTTTGCATCCCACGCAGCAGTTAAAAATAAAATCACCATGATGCCAAGCGGTAGCCACGGCGCATATGGCCCACTGAACATGGTATTAAACACCGCCGACATCATTTCAGATGAAGTGAGTTGTTCCATTAGGGTGAACAATCCGGACTAATAGTTCCAGTTGGTTTGGTAATCCATAAAATGAAGCGCTGTGATGTGCTGGCAGGCACATAGGTCAATTCATCCGCAGAAAATCCTGCAGCGGCTTCAACCAACCCGGCGCGCATCGATGAATCATCGGCGGTGGATCCCAAGGGCTGCGTTCGGATGCAACGGCCACCACTATCCCCTGCATTCACATAATACCAGATATCAAAGCCAGCCGTGGGCGGTGGCAACAAGGCAGGTGCCTGGCCTGTCCATAGGTTTTGAATACCACCGCCAAAAGACGGGCAATCGATATTTTCAACAGGCGTTCCTGAACCCGTGCTGGATGGATAAAACACAGTTGGATCAATCGGGCTGCATCCGGGGCGAGTCCAACCCGTGGCGGGCACAAAGGTATTGTTAGAACAATCGAGTTTTTTGTTGGAGATACCGTTGCTGAAGCAATCACGGATTTTGGTGGTGATGAGCAAGCCTTGCGATTTCAAATCTGCCGTCGCGCGGTCAATTGAAATGGCGGAACCGATATTATTGCCGCCAACGCCCATCGCCACCGACACCACAGCCAACAACGCGACGCCGAATAAAATCATGCCTATGGCAATGCCTGAATCGTTCGATAAACGCTTTTCCATAATGTTCCTAGCTTGAGCAATCGGCGCTGACTGTACCTTGTGGCGCGGTTATCCAAAGAATGAAGCGCTGCGATGTACTGTTGCTGTCATACACGACTTCCTGACTGGAGAATGCACTGAACACCTGCGCCAAACCGGTTTTAACACCCACATCATTGGCATTACCTGCATTGGGCTGAATACGAATACAACGACCGCCGGAATTACCGGCATTCACATAATACCATTTTTCAAAGCCGGGACTTGGTGCGGGTAGGGTTGCGGCATGCGCGCCAGCCCATAGGCTGGTGCGTGTGTCAGGAAGCGAAGTACCTTCCGCGACGAACGCCATGCAATGTAAATCTTCAACAGGTTGTGCGACAGCGCCAAAGCTGGTGCCATTGGCATCCGCATAGGGATATTTATCGCCAAGCTCGCCTCGATCAAACGAGTATTGATTGCATTCAAGGATTTTGCTGCGAACCAAATTAGCTTGGGTTCTGATATTATTGCGGACGGTATCCGCAACGATGGTACTACCCACCGTGTTATTGCCAGCAGTCATCGCAACGCTAATCACCGCGAGCAATGCGATGACGAACAAGACAACGCCGATGGCGATACCGGCTTCAGATGATGCCCGATGCGTGGCGGAAGCTTTAGAATCAAGTTGCAACATTGGTTTCCGCCTTTTGGAATGAGACAGATGAATTTAAAATACCAATTGCTAATAGAAGCTTACCAAAACCCCGAAAGCATCAATTAACCTTTGATAACAAGGCCATCGCCATCAGCTGTGACTTTCAATTGCTGCCCATCACGGATTTGACCCTGCAACAATAACTGCGCCAGCGGATCTTGCAGGCTGCGCTGGATAACGCGTTTAAGCGGACGCGCACCATACACAGCGTCATAACCCGTATCGCCAAGCCATGTCTTCGCCTTATCGTCCAGTTCCAGCGTGATGTTGCGGTCGGCAAGTAGTTTATGCAGGCGTTTAAGCTGCACATCGACAATACCGGTCATGTTATCGCGCGTTAGACGGCGGAACAGCAAAATGTCATCCAAACGATTCAAGAATTCAGGGCGGAAGTGTTTACGCACTGCGTTCATCACAGCGTCACGCACCTTACCCGAAATACCGCCGCTTTCTGCTTCGCCTTCTTGTACTGCCAAGAATTCAGAGCCCAGATTGCTGGTGAGGATGATGATGGTATTGCGGAAATCGACCGTGCGGCCTTGGCCATCGGTCAGACGTCCGTCATCAAGCACTTGTAATAAAATGTTGAACACATCGGCGTGCGCTTTTTCAACTTCATCGAACAGCAATACCTGATAGGGACGACGACGCACGGCTTCGGTCAACACGCCGCCTTCTTCATATCCCACATAACCTGGGGGCGCACCAATAAGGCGAGCGACCGCATGCTTTTCCATATATTCAGACATATCGATACGCACCATGGCGGTATCATCATCGAACATGAATTCGGCCAACGCCTTACATAATTCGGTTTTACCAACGCCCGTGGGGCCAAGGAACAGGAACGACCCAATGGGGCGTTGCGGGTCTTGCAGGCCTGCCCGCGCACGGCGCACCGCATTTGAAACGGCGGTCACCGCTTCATCTTGGCCAATCACACGGTGCTTCAGCCTATCTTCCATCTTCAACAGCTTTTCACGCTCCCCCGTCATCATTTTATCAACGGGAATGCCTGTCCACTTGCTCACCACTTCGGCGATGTTTTCTTCATAGACTTCTTCTTTCAGCATCGCGTTATCGCCCATTTGCTCGGCTGTCTTCAAACGCCGTTCCAAATCAGGAAGTACGCTATAGGTAAGCTCGCCCGCACGGTTGTAATCGCCCTTGCGTTGCGCTTGTTCCAATTCGTTTTTGGCACGTTCAATTTCTTCTTTAATACGCTGCGATGATTTCAGCTTGTCTTTTTCCGCCTTCCAGCGCGCCGATAATTCGGATGATGATTGTTCCAACGTCCTCAACTCATCATCCAGTTTCAGCAAACGATCTTTGGATGCGGCATCGGTCTCTTTCTTCAATGCTTCGCGTTCAATACGCAACTGCATGATTTTGCGATCCATTTCATCAATTGATTCTGGCTTGCTATCCACCTGCATCCGCAGACGTGATGCCGCTTCATCGATTAAATCAATGGCCTTATCGGGTAAGAAGCGGTCCGAGATATAACGATTGGAAAGCGTTGCAGCGGCAACCAACGCACTGTCAGTGATACGCACACCGTGATGCAATTCATACCGTTCCTTGAGGCCCCGCAAAATGGAAATGGTATCTTCCACCGTTGGTTCAGAAACAAACACAGGTTGAAAACGCCGCGCGAGCGCTGCGTCTTTTTCGATGTGCTTTCTGTATTCATCCAATGTGGTTGCGCCAACGCAGTGTAATTCACCGCGCGCCAAGGCTGGCTTTAACATGTTGGATGCATCCATCACGCCTTCGCCCTTACCTGCACCGACAAGTGTGTGCAATTCGTCGATGAACACGATGACTTCGCCAGCAGCGGCGCTGATTTCCTGTAACACCGCTTTCAAACGTTCTTCGAATTCACCGCGGAATTTAGCTCCAGCAATCAAGGAACCCAAATCAAGCGATAAGACGCGCTTATCCTTCAGATTATCAGGCACATCGCCTTTGATGATACGCTGCGCCAGACCTTCGACGATGGCGGTTTTACCAACGCCCGGCTCACCAATAAGCACCGGATTATTCTTTGTACGGCGCGCCAATACCTGCATGGTACGGCGAATTTCATCATCGCGGCCAATGACGGGGTCAAGTTTATTTTCACGTGCCGCCGCCGTTAAATCGCGCGTGTATTTTTTCAGTGCTTGATAGCCTTGTTCGGCATTCGCGCTGTCGGCTTTGCGGCCTTTACGCAAGCCATCCACCGCTCCGGATATACCTTGCAAAGTCACACCCGCATCGTTCAGTTTGCGGGAGATGGCGGAAGGTGAAGCAAGCAACGCCTGAAACAAACGTTCGGCGGTCACAAAACTATCGCCCGCTTTGGTCGCAATATCTTCAGCGCCAGTTAAAATACGCGCAACATCCGGCGCCATATAGAGTTCTTCGCTGCCAGTAATCTTAGGCAATTTGGCGAGTTCGCCATCAACAATCAATACCACCGCGCCCGGGTCGCCACCCGACGAACGGATAAGATTATTTACTAATCCTTCTTTGTCTTCGAGTAATGCTTTTAAAAGATGTTCCGGAACGAAGCGCTGGTTATTGAGCCGCAATGCAATGCCTTGTGCGGCTGAAATAATCTCTTTGGCACGGTCCGAGTATTTATTAATGTCCATTTAAATTCTCCAATACCGTATATATGGCGACTATTCTTGGAATTCTCAAGTTTTTGGGAAAACTAAACGGGTGGATGCGACATAATTTAGCACCATGCCTGCCAACGAACCCGCCGCCACTGCCCATGTCGGATTTGCATAGATATATGCAAATGATGCAACCAGTATAGCATATACCGAATAATTAATCACAAAACCTACACCATTCAGCGCAAGAAATAATGCCCATTGTTTCGCCAGCGATGTTTTGGGGCGATCCGCAAAGGTCAGCAAGCGATTACCTATCCATGTACTGGTCGCCGCACAAACATATGAAATGATACGCCCCGAATAAGGATCAAAATTTAAAACCTTTGTGAACAGCCACAGCACGGCACTGTCCACACAAAATCCAATCACGCCGATGAAACCGAATTTAATAACCCGCAACGCAGTTTCTTTATTAATCATGGTAATGAGGGGCCATGTGACGCAAATAAGTAAGGCGCTTTAATTCAAGGCGCGCACGCGTCAGGCTATCCAATATCAAACCGCATGTTACACTCAGCGATGACAAGATAACCAAGCCTGTTGCAAGCACAGCAGATGGCAAGCGGGGCACCAGACCGGTTTTCATAAAATCTTCAATCACTGGCACACCAAGGATGAGTGCACCAATCATCAACACCAGAGAAATTGCGGAGAAGAACGCCAATGGCTTTTCTTCCTTCAGCAGATAAAGGATAGTGAACAGGATGCGAAAGCCATCACGGAAGGTATTTAGCTTGCTTACCGAACCTTCGGGGCGTTCCTTGTATGGTGTTTGCGTTTCGGCAACAGGCATACGCAATTGCAAGGCATGCACGGTCAATTCCGTTTCAATTTCAAAACCTCGCGCCAATGCTGGGAATGATTTCACAAAGCGCTTTGAAAAAATACGGTAGCCCGACAACACATCATTGCACGACTTTCCGAACAACACCGCAATCATCGTACTAATCGCCCAGTTACCGAAACGGTGCCCTTTGCGGTATGCCTGCTCGCTTTTTTCAACCCGCGCGGCATTAATCATATCATAGGGGCCGTTTAATAATTGGCCGATAAGGCGCGGCGCAGATGATGCGTCATACGTATCATCGCCATCTACTAATACATAAATATCGGCGTCCACATCGGCAAAGGCACGGCGTACCACATTGCCCTTACCTTGCTGTTTTTCAAGACGCACTAAAGCCCCAGCTTTCTTAGCGTTTTCAACGCTTTTATCACTGGAATTATTGTCATAGACATAAACTTGAGCCCCGGGTAAAACCGTGGCAAAATCGCGTACGACATTGGAAATGGTGGCTTCCTCGTTATAACAGGGAATAATCACCGCGATGGTCGGAATGAAATGCTCGGGGGTTTTTTGTTCTGACATTTAAGTTCCGGATTGAAAAACACTGGAAGTGAATTAGGTAAATAGATTAACACCTGAAGCCATAAAATTTAAAGCAGGATAATTCGATATGTTGGTCAAGATGAACAAAAAAGATGCCCCCAAGGACTCTGGCGCCCGCCCCACCCGTGAAGAGGCAGAGGACAGCGTTCGCACGCTTTTGGCATATCTAGGCGAAGACGTATCCCGCCCGGGCCTTCTTGAAACCCCTGCCCGCGTTGTACGCGCATGGGAAGAATGGTGCGATGGCTATAAAGAAGACTCATCCGAACTAGTCAGCAAGTTCTTTGAAGATATTCAGGGTTATGACCAACCGGTTATCATGCGTAACATCAATTTCGTCTCGCACTGCGAACATCACATGGCAAGCATGCCTGGCGTTGCCCATGTTGCTTATTGGCCGGATAAAAAAGTCGTTGGCATCAGCAAGCTTGCCCGCGTGGTGGATGTATTCGCCAAACGTTTGCAAAGCCAAGAAACCATGACCAAGCAGATTGCCGAAGCGCTTCACGCCGGTCTGTCACCAAAGGGTGTAGCAGTATTGATTGAAGCCGAACATGCCTGCATGACCACACGTGGCGCGAATAAAGCAGACGCGCATCTGGTCACGCAATTTTATACAGGGTGTTTCAAGACAGATTTGCAAGCGCAAGAACGCATAGCCGGATTGCTAATTGGCGCTGCGCCGCGTAGCCGTTAATCGCCATTTTTTCATAAACGCCGGCAATATCTCATAGAATTGGATATCGGGATTGCTGCGCGCGGCTTCTACGAAATAATGCTCTGCAGCAATCAACATATCCATATCATCCATGATGATATGCTTAATCGCGGGATTATTGATTTGAACATCGCCCGTTTCCACGCTTTGTTTAATCATCTCAAACACCGCGATGAATTTTTGCGCGACGACATCCGCATCTTTGGCGAACTGCGTGGATGAACCCAAATGCTTATAATAACGGTAACTCGGCGCAGCAGAAAAACCGATGCAATCCATCGTATTGAACATCTGCATCAAAAACACATAATCGGCCATGCGTTCCAATGGCGCAAAGCTGTGATTGATTTTGCTTCGGTTCACCATCACCGGTATATACGTATGCATCGAACGCGTGGTGACTTCATGCGGCAACAACATCTCGCTATCCGCATGGTGACTGGCAAGCGCAATCGGCGTTCCATTCGCATCATCAATCATCCGGATTTGCGAGAATGCCGCGCCATATTTTTCAGCAAGCGGCAGCATCGCGGATAGATAGCTTGAGTCATACGTGTCATCGCAATCCAGAAATGCAATTATATCACCGTTCGCATGGCTTAACCCGATATTGCGGGCTACGCCTGCACCTGCGCCGGTTTTTCCTGTTGTATAAAATGTGATGTTATCACTGCGAATGCCTTTGTCTGACAACACCTTGTCATAATCCTGTTCATCATCGGAAATGATAATCGCTTCCCACTTGGTATAATTTTGCTGAACAATACTGTTCACCGCACGCGCGATACGTTGCTGCCCGTTATACGCTGGGATGATAATTGAAACGAGCGGTGAGGAAGGCAATGAACTTACCGGTGCAACTTACCGAACAACCACGTCGCCGAACCATTGCGGCAATTGCTTGTTGAGTTCGGTATTGATGGCCTGCACGGCACGACCCATCAATTCCATATATACCTGACGGCGTTTTTCTGGCGACGCATCTAGGCTGGTTTGCTGTGATTGACTGGTCGTTGCATTGATATGCGCCGTCAAACCATCAGGGCGGCTGGCAACCAGCATCACGTTGATATTGGTCGATAATTCGGCCTTATATACGGTGTTATCCCATAACCAGCCAGTTTCCTTTGTTTCAACAGGCGTTACAGTGAATTCAGCTTTTTGGATGACAAGGCGCGTGGTGTTGGCACCGCCACCTGCTTTGAATTTCTTGGCGGCATAGGCGGAAAGGATATCCACGGCGCTTGGATCAACCTTTCCAGCGATGCCGGTATTGGCTTCAGAAGCAGTGTCCTGGTTCACGACATCGAACACGCGTGATGCAAGTGTGGTGGTCGAGAAATTCTCCAACGGGATTTCTTTGTTATCAAGCGCGCCGGTCGGAATGGAAAATTCGGTTGGCGCAGTGCCCGCGCATCCAGCAAGGGCAAGCACAGAGACAACTGCAACCACCAGCGATGATTTTTGAGCCGAATACTTCATAAGAAACCTCTTTGTGATTAACGCGAGAATGTGAACGATATGCTTGTACAAAAACCTGAACTTAATTCTTAATTCCGGGTCCCGCAGCAAGCTTGGCTAACTGTTCCTTATCAAATTCATAGCTGCTGCTACAGAATTCGCAAGTCACTTCTACCTTGTCGTCGACCATCATGTCCTGCAATTCGGCTGGTGGCAAGGTACTTAACACCATCGCAACGCGCTGGCGTGAACAACGGCACTGGTCTTTCAGGGCGTAAACATCCCCGCATTCCAGCCCTTCTTCATGGAATAACCTATTCAGCAATTGTGGCAAAGGAAGAGCTGTATCCAACATTTCAGAATCAGTCGTCGTCTCTATTAAAATCAGGCTGCGGCGCCAATCCTCTGCCCGCTCTTCCGATGCCGGTGCGCCGCCTGCCTCGTTATTATTGGCGGCATAGCCGCCACCATCGGGAATACGTTGCAACATAATCGCGGCAGCGTGCCAAGTACCGGCCTTATCTCGGCTAGTGTGAATCCGGAATGCCGTATCCAGCTGTTCCGATTGACGGAAATAATTCTGCACACATGACGCCATATCGCGGCCAATCAAATCGACGATGCCTTGGTAACGTTGTGCGCTACCGCCGGGGTCGACCGTGAATGCCAGATGCCCCTTGCCCAACAACAATGCACTTCGTACACCGGCATATTTCAATTTCTCTGCATCATATTGTGCATAGCCACGCATTGCACCATCGCGCCCTAAATCAGCAACGATGATGCTGACGGGGCCATCACCCTTGGTCTGCAAGGTGAATACGCCTTCGTATTTCAAGGCATAGGCGAGCACCGCCGTGAGCGCGAGGGTTTCCGCGAGGAGTTCTGCGACTTCCGAAGGATAGCCGTGACGATTGATAATGTTTGACAGCTCTGGCCCAAGGCGCACGATGCGCCCCCTAATGCCACTTTTAACGAGATGAAAACCTTGAATCGTGTCGGTAAATGTTTCTTTTTTTTCTTGCATCACTAATGAAATAGCATGAGGTTGCACGTTTTCACAATGCCGTTTAGTTTGAAGCAGATGGAGCCCCAAAACACTAACGCGTCTTTTACGCCAGCTATACCCAAAAACCTGCGGATTTACGCGGTTGGGGATATCCACGGGCGCGCTGATTTGCTTGAAAAAATGCTACGCATGATTGATGCCGACCACCTGGGCTATCGCGGTGAAAGCGTCGTGGTATTCCTTGGCGATTATGTGGACCGCGGGCCTAACAGCAAAGAAGTAATCGAAATTCTGAACCGTGGCAGTTACGGGCGTTTGAAATTCCAATGCATCCGCGGTAATCACGAAGACATCGTGCTACGCCTGTTCAAGGATCACAGCGTTGCGCCCGGCTGGTTCCATTACGGCGGCCTGCAAACCTTACGCAGCTATGGCATCCCCGTGCAATCCGCAACACAGGATTTTGACGAGCTATTTCATTTAAGAAAACAGTTCGAAGAAAAACTCCCCGAAGCGCATCGCACGTTTTTAGAAACGCTGCCCTATACTGCGCGCTATGGCGATTATATGTTCGTGCATGCGGGCATTCATCCTGACCGTCCACTTGAACAACAAGATCCGCATCATTACATGTGGATGCGCGAACCGTTCTTATCGTCTGACAAACAACTGGATGTGATGGTGGTGCATGGCCACAGCATTCGCTTGAAACCGGAGCAGCGTATCAACCGCATTGGGATTGATACGGGCGCATATGTTACCGGCCATTTGACATGCTTGGTATTACAGGGAACCGAACAACGGTTCTTAAGTACAGTCGCCTGATTATTAGTGTAGTCGCTGAATGACGGTCTTGAGATTGCAATCAGCCATGCGGGCTATCCACATTTCTTCTACTGCTGGCGGCAAGCCATGTTCGGCAAGCCACATATTTTGCAGCTTATATGCTTCCCATTCCTTTGCATTATGGCATGCATAGGAACGGCCGCTAGCCAATTGTGCGTGATGCACCAATTCATGCACTAAAAAACTTACTGTGCGCGGTTCGCTTGCATCCCAGAATTCATCATCAATCACAACTTCACCCGGCACATATAATGCACGTGCGAGTGCGGATTGGCGTTGCGGGTCACCGATTTTTGCAATCATGCGTTCGCGGCTGGCAACCACTAAGGGCAGGCGTGCAACCGGAATACTCATCCGCACGGAAACCCATTGCATAAGCGGCGCAACGAATTGTGCAGGTATGACTGACGGCTCGGCACGAAGGGGCGCGGAGATCAGAAAAAATACAACATAAAAAATGCATAAAGATAATCGAACCATGCCTTCGATTATCCAGCGTTATGCTTAAAAAGTTCGATATTATGTATAAAATTTGATGCATTATCAGTGCCTTAGATGTTTAACGCATTGAAGCGCAACGCATCTTATTTTAGGCGCAATTCGTCCGTTTTTACGCCCTATAGCGCTGCCACATTTGGTGTTATAACAACCTGCCTTAGGAGTTAACAAATTATGCGCCAAACAATTGCCCTCGTAGATGATGATCGTAACATTCTGACCTCCGTTTCCATGGCTTTGGAAGCAGAAGGCTTTGATGTTCGGACCTTCGCTGACGGCGACGAAGCATTTCGCGGTCTTCGCGACAAGCCCGTGGATTTGGCTGTACTTGATATCAAAATGCCGCGCCTGAACGGGATGGAACTCCTGACCAAGCTGCGCCAGAATACCAACATGCCGGTTATCTTCCTTACATCGAAGGATGAAGAAGTTGACGAGCTGATGGGGCTGCGTATGGGCGCGGATGACTATATCCGCAAACCGTTTTCGCAACGTTTGCTGATTGAACGTATCCGCGCATTGCTTCGCCGTAACGTTGCCAATAGCAGCGGCGATGATACGCCAGATGCCGCAAACGTGATCGTGCGCGGCGAACTTGTGCTTGATGGTTCACGCCATAGCTGCACATGGAAAGGTAAACACGTAAACCTTACCGTGACCGAATTCTTATTGGTGAAGGCGCTTGCCGTTCGCCCAGGTCATGTAAAAAATCGTGACCAGTTATTGGATAGTGCCTATGGCGAATCCATTTACGTGGATGACCGCACCATCGATAGCCACGTGAAACGCCTCCGCAAAAAATTCAAGGAAGTCGATCCTGAATTCTCGCACATCGAAACGCTGTATGGCGTGGGTTACCGTTACAAAGAGTAATGTATTGAGTAATGGGTGAAAGGCTGTAAAACTTAACCGTCTTTCATTACACCGTTCACCCATGTTCTCTCGCCTTTCGCCCCTTACCGCACGCATCCTTGCTGTTAATGCGATGCCACTGATTTTGCTGGTGGTTAGCATTCTGTATTTCGACGGCTATCAAAACCGTCTTGTGCAAAACGAATTGGACAGCATGACCAAGGAAGCGCGCCAATTTGCAGCCGCGCTTGGCGAGGGCGCCGTCATCAACAGCGAAGACGAACGCGATTTACTATCGCCAGAACTGGCGCAATCCATGCTGCGCCGTTTGATGGAAACCACCGAAACCAGAACACGGCTTTATGATATACGCGGCACATTATTTAGTGACTCGCAGCATATGCCCGGCCACAGCCATACCGTGCAAAGCGAAATCCTTCCGCCGCCCGGCACTTCCACCGACAACCATCTATCGCAATATCTTGAAGATACGGTTGCATGGTTCCGCTTGAATTCATGGTCGAAAAAATACGCGGCGTATAAGGAAGAAACCGATCCATCGTCGGCAGATTATATGATTGTAGAACACGCGCTGGATGGCGATGAAGACGGCGAAGTGTGGCTGATGCCCAACGGACATATTCTGCTGGGCGTTGCTGTTCCTGTACAACGCTATAAGGGCGTGTTGGGCGCAGTATTTTTAAGCCGCGCTGGCGTGAAGATTGAACAGGCCGTGATGGGCGTGCGTATTGATATTGTGCGGTTGTTCTTGCTCTCGCTCGTGCTTACCATTTTGTTATCGCTATACCTTGCGCGTACCATCGCCAAACCATTACAGCAGCTTTCGTCTGCTGCGGAAGGTTTGAAATCCGGCCAAGTGGGCGCATTGAAGCTGCAATCCACACTGCCCGATTTTAGCAGCCGTAATGATGAAATCGGCGATTTATCGATTGCACTACGTGCCATGGTCAAAGCCCTTGGCGAACGGTTACATGCCACCGAGAATTTTGCAGCCGATGTGGCGCATGAGATTAAAAACCCGCTGACCTCGCTTCATTCAGCAGTTGAAACCGCATTGAAAATCAAGGACCCCGAACGTCAGCAAAAATTGATGCTGGTGATTGCGGATGATGTGAAGCGCCTTGACCGATTGATTACCGATATATCGCAAGCATCACGTATCGAAGCTGAATTGAGCAGAGCAAAGACCAAACCTATCGAATTGGAACGCATGCTGGAAATGGTCGTTGCGTTGTATGAACCAATTGATGATACGCCAAAACCCAAAGTGGTGTTTGAAACAGGCAAAGATATCCATGCAACCATCCATGGTGCAGAAACACGGTTGGTGCAGGTGTTCCAGAATTTAATCGGCAATGCGTTATCGTTCTCGCCCGTCAATGGCACGGTGCGTGTCGGCTTGACAACAGAACGCGGCATGGCACGTATCACTGTTGCTGATGACGGCCCGGGCATGCCGGAGAATAAGCTGGAAGCAGTATTTGAACGTTTTTATTCGGAACGCCCAGAGCACGAAGCATTCGGCAAGCATTCCGGTTTGGGCTTAAGCATTGCCAAACAAATCGTTGAAGCGCATCAAGGAACCATCACCGCGCAAAATATCAAAGATGAAACTGGCGCCGTAAAAGGCGCGCTGTTTATTGTGGAATTGCCGCTTTCAAAAGCAGAATAAGCGATTTTTGAAATACAGTTGTAATTCAAACGCTTATCAAAAATGTTTCACGTGAAACACTCCCATAGGTTGAAAAGAGTGATTTAGCAAGATGATGCTTGACGTAACTCATCCTGCAAAAATGATTGTTTAAATTTTTCCAGTTGAAACTTTGTTTTAAAAAGTTTTTGAGACCGAGAATAAAAATGACAATAAAAAAGCCGCCTGAAATCTGTTTGAGAAATTTCCTGGGCGGCTTTGTTTATATTTTGAAACTCGTCTTAGGAGTTCAAACCTTGAAATCTGTTTGCTGGGCCTTTTGCTACTACAGTAGGTTCTGGACGTACAGCAGCTGTCAGTACATCGTTGAGTGCTAACACTGCAGGATTGCTCAGAACAAACTCGCCGTCTCCGCGACCAAAATCACGCGACCCAACCACGCCAGCACTTACGAAGTTACCAAACTCTGCTTCGAGAGCTTTGCCGCTGAGTTGAACTACTGAACCAGTCATTTCTATCTCCGTAGTATTAGATACCACTAATATCACACCTAATTAGTATACTATTCCTTAATGACGTTTGTGTCAAAGCCTTCAATTGGTTTCATGTCCTGAAAACGGACGATAAACAGCTTATTCAGGTTAAGGAAAATCTTGTTAAATTTGTCGTCCATGATGTAGTTGATGGTGTATTCCATGCCATTATCAAAGATTAAGTGCAATTTTCTCTGCTTTGTCAGGTACTTAACCCACACCGGGATGGCGTTAAATGGCTTGTCGTATAGCATGCACACGCGGCCACGTGCATTAACCAAGACCGAGAAGGCAATCGTATCAAAGTAATCGCTGCCCTGCGATCCTCTGGAGGAGCCTTGTTCAGTGGTTGCTAATGCGGCGCTATGCACTTCTGCTTTATCCACGGTTTAGCCCTTATCTGCGGGGCACGTTAAACCAAACGAGCCCCTAACCTTTAGGGGCGCGACATTCGTAGTATTACTAGCAATGATGCTTACAAAATGTTTAACAAGGCCTGAATGAAAGAATAAAGGCATATATAAACATCATCTCCATGTGGGTTATGAGAGAAAGCTTATGCCTTATTTTGCAGGGCAACAAGGTTTTTAGGGTTAAAAATCAATTAACCCGCCGGTCCATCGGTTGACCAACTGGTTGAGGATTATTTTGAGTCAAAAGTCGCCCCAAAATAGTTATATGACGACATGAAGTTGGCTAGGCTTAGCCTGCCTTGGCCCGTGCATGGAATGCGGCAATCAAGGTGCCATCATCCAGATAATCAAGTTCGCCGCCAATCGGCAGACCATGTGCAAGGCGCGTGAGTGACACGCCTGTGGTTTCCAACTGTTCTGCCACCACATGCGCGGTTGTTTGCCCTTCCAGCGTTGCATTGAGCGCAAGGATGACTTCGCGCACCGGTTGCTCTGTGCTGCGTGAAGATGCCACGCGTTGCAACAATCCGGCAATGCGAAGTTGATCAGGGCCAACACCATCCAGCGCGGAAAGTGTTCCGCCCAGAATATGATACAGGCCTTTGTAAATACCGCTGCGTTCCATCGCCCATAAATCGCTGACATCTTCAACCACACACACCATCGAACGATCACGGCGCGTATCGCTACACACCGCGCATGGATTTTGCGTATCAAGATTTCCGCATGCATCGCATTGGCGCATGGTGCGTGCTGTCTCCAGCATCGCTTCGGCAAGTGGTTTCAACAATGTCTCCGGCTTCTTCATTAAACTCAGCGCAACGCGGCGTGCCGAGCGCGGGCCAAGGCCCGGCAATTTTGCCAGCAATGCAATAAGACGTTGAAGCGGATTATCCGTGCCGAACATTTAAATATCAGGAGAACGGCAATTTGAAACCAGGTGGCAATGCCATGCCGCCCATGATTTTTTGCGTTTCGGATTCCACATGCTGTTCGATTTTTTTGCGTGCATCGTTATAGGCAGCAACAATTAAGTCTTCGAGCATGCCGATATCGGCAGGATCAACGACCTTTGGATCAAGGGTAATTTTCTTCGCTTCGCCGCGTCCGTTCAACGTCACGGATACCAAACCGCCGCCAGAGGCCCCGTGCAATTCCGCTGCTGCAAGGTCGTTCTGCATATTGGCAAGGCGCGTCTGCATTTCTTGGGCTTGGCGCATCATGTTACCGATGTTCTTCATTTTATGTTCCTGTTTACGTGTTTCTTATTCTTCATCATCAAAACTGATTTCAGCCAGTTCTTCTTTGCCAGCCGGTGCATCGACTACTTCGACTTCCTTAACCTTGGTGCGTAATGCCGTCAGCTTCGCATCCGGAAAACTGCCCAGCACCGCTTTGACCAAAGGGTGGTTTTCAGCATTCTGCATGCGGCTGGCCTTATGCTGCTTCGCCGTTTCGTTTAAGGTCGGCTGACCTTGTTCAGCAGATAGGGTGACCATCCAGCGTTTGCCAGTCCATTCGGTCAAAAACTGCGATACTTTTCCGGCAAGATTTTGCGGGGCGCGGTCAGTGACGCGGATTTCCAACAACCCAGGCGCAAAATTCACCAGATGCACTTCGGAATATAAATGACTGAAGAATGTGATTTCTTTTTTCTCTTCAAACAAATTCACCAGCGCCTGAAAATTTTCAGGTATTGGTGAATACGCAATCGCGGTTGCGGTTGCGGCTTGTGGCGCGGCTTGTGCACGTACGGCAATCGGTTGCGGGGTTGATGCAGCAACGGCTAAATTTCCTTGGGAACGCATGGCCTGTGTACCAGCACCATTCCCGCCGCCATTAGGGCGCGGTGCAGAATGTTCGGTGACGCCGGATTCCTGAAGCTTCTTAATCAAATCGCCAGGCGGTGGTAAATCTGCGGCATAGCTTAAACGGATAAGCACCATTTCCAATGCCTGATGACTATCGGGCGCTTGTTGCACTTCGCTCATACCCTTCAATAACATTTGCCACGTACGGGTCAGCGATGGCATGCCCAGCTTCGCGCCAAGCGTTTGCGCGAGATTACGTTCCAGTTCCGGCAATGCCTGACCTTGCGTCAATTGCGGGGAGATTTTTGCGCGCGTCAGCGTATGCGCGATATCCGCAAGGTCATGAAGGATGACAAGCGGGTCTGCGCCCAATGCACGAAGTTCGCCTGCAATATCCAATGCCTTTACAGGTGAGCCCGTATGCAATGCTTCGAACAGTGCGATAAGTTGTGCGCGGTCGGCCAGACCCAACATCGCGCGTACATCATCCGCGGAAACGGCTTTGGTTTCGGCACGGGCAATCGCTTGATCCAGCAAACTTAAACCATCGCGGACGGAGCCATCGGCGGCACGTGCGATGAGCGCCAAGGCTTCATCTTCGGCTTCCATTTTTTCGGCGTTAGATACCCGCTTGAAATGCTCTTGCAATACCGATGCATCCACACGGCGCAAATCAAAGCGCTGGCAGCGTGATAGAACAGTCACCGGAACCTTGCGGATTTCCGTGGTGGCAAAGATGAATTTGGTGTGTGGCGGTGGTTCTTCCAATGTCTTTAACAACGCATTGAATGCGTTTTTCGACAACATGTGGACTTCATCGATGATATACACTTTATAACGTGCAGATACGGGACCATAACGCACGCCATCCACGATATCACGGATGTCATCCACGCCAGTTCTGGATGCAGCATCCATTTCCAATACGTCGACATGGCGGTCTTGGGTGATGGCTTCGCAATTCGCACACACACCGCATGGTTTGATAGTGGGACCACCCTTCCCGTCGGGGCCGATGCAATTCAATGAACGTGCGATGATACGCGCCGTGGTGGTTTTACCAACCCCGCGCACCCCCGTCAGCATATAGGCTTGCGCCAGACGTCCGCTTTCGATCGCATTGGTCAGCGTACGCACCAAAATATCCTGCCCGATTAATTCATCAAAATTAGTGGGGCGGTATTTACGCGCAAGCACACGGTAGGCAACTGGTGCTGCGCTCGTGTCTTCTTCGGTCATATCGGCAAAAAGCATACTCATAATTTTTAGAATAGGGACGCTGGGGACATGAATAAAGCTGGATTCTTTACAACTAAAAAAATGGCTTAATCGTTAGGGTTTAAGCCTGTGGAATACTGCGTTTTAATATTGGTAAAAGCTTGCCCTGCTGGATATCAAGCAAGGATAGCTGGTTGGCACACATAAAGCGAAACAGGCTTTCACGGCTTAGTTTTTTTAGCTCATCGATACTTTGAATAGTTCCATGCCATGAACCGACGACTGAATGTTCCACATCGCTGAACGCGGGGATGCCAAGTTGAAGCGCCTTCCACGCAACGGATGAATTAAACGCAAGCACTGCGCCAGCGGTCGCAAAGGCATCATCCAGATGTTCCGTATCACCTTTGCGGCGAATTTTCGGGGTTAGCCCCAATTGCGTTGCATGCGCCGTTGCTTGGTCAAGCCACGTAGCTTCATTCACATTAAAAAATCTAGTGGTGTGTTCGGTAGGCGGACAAATCAATGCGAATTGGCCACCCTCTCTCCACGGATCCATATCGGGACAATGGTCTGATTGAATCCGCGCATCGAATGTGTTCTGTGTGCCTTTATACGCGATACGGTATTGGCCTTCAAAATGCCCTGGATCAAAATAACCCAAATCGATATTAAACCAGTGTTTACCTGCGTGTTCGACGCGACGGTACACTTCGGCCATACCGCGCAGAATGCCATAGCCGATATGCACATCCGTTGCGTTGATATTCTCATCGGAATATTGGATGGGCGTTGCCAAGACCGCGTCGTCTTTAAGCCCAAGCTTAAGCGAGCTGCCAACGCGCTGTGAAATTTGATGTTCGGTTACCCAGATGGTGACACGCATGAAATTCGCCTGAACTTTCTTAAGCACTGCGACCGCGGTGCCGCGAGCCAATGCGAGCGAGCCTTACGGCGCCTGAGTAACAAAAGTGGAAGGTTGAAACATGACCCGATGCATCTCGTTACGGGTGCTTCCTTTCGGATCTGGCCGGATTGGCAAGCGCAGGTCGTCCATGCCAACCTTCCGTGCGTGGTTATAAAGCAGTTTTTATCAAGTTAAAATGCTTTTTATGCTGCGGCTTGCTTAAATTCATCATATGCACGCAAGGCATCTGCCGCATACATTAATGATGGGCCGCCGCCCATATAAACGGCCATGGCCAATGTTTCTGCAAGCTCCTCGCGGGTTGCCTGCAAACGCACCAGTGACTTTGTGTGAAAACCGATGCAGCCATCACAACGCGTGGAGACACCAATAGCCAGCGCAATAAATTCCTTGGTTTTTTCATCCAGCGCGCCCGTTTGCGTGGCACCTTTCGCCATCTGGCTGAAACCCGTCATCGCATCCGGCACAAGTTTGCGTAACTGGCCAATGTATTCAGAAATATCGGTCGTAATTTGCTTATAGTTTTTCATCGTCTTTCCTTTTGTCAGTGAATGATATTATTGCTCCAAGACATTCCCCTTGGGAACAGACCGGAGAACGGACCGGCTTTGTCCACTCGGATGCCTTAATTGTTCTCAAGCCCGTGATTTATACACCGCGATGTTGGATATAGAATGCTTGTTATATTACATTTTATTAATATAATACACTGCCTATAAAAAATCAAGGAGCATAACCGGATGCGACAAACTGACCTATCGCAGTAAAAAAAGCCACGTATCTATTGAAATGCATGGCACATCCGCTGCGGCTATCATTGCTGTGTGCATTATCCGAGCATGGAGAATTAAGCGCGGGGGAACTGGTGGAATTGGAAAAAGAAACCGCTAGCCAATCGCATGTCTCGCAATATTTGGCATCGCTTCGCACATTCAAGCTGGTTGCCACGCGGCGTGACAAGCAAACCATCTACTACCGCCTGACCTCCAAAGAGGTGAAGGCCATTTTAAAAACCCTCGCGGCGCTGTATTGCAGAAAAAAATGGTGACCCCGAGAGGATTTGAACCTCCGGCCCCGAGTTTAGGAAACCAAGAAGAGTCTTACTACGCTTTCCTAGAGAGCACCATTCAACACTGAATTTATCAATAAATACTGGAATAATTGAAAAAGCCTTCCTAAAGAATCCTACAGCGTTCTACATAGCGACCTTACTATGACCTTACTATACAAGTACTAGTATGGCGGATTTTTTAAGTAAGGCCATAGTAAGGTTTGTCCAAGTAATTACTCGTATTTACTTAGACAGCAACGCTTATATTTTTTTCCACTTCCACAGGTACATGCTGCATTTCGCCCAGTTTGTCGTTTAGAATTTATTTTCTGACCTTTTAGCACACCACGAAATTTAGCAGGAGGCATTCCGTCAATCATTTCACTAGTTGATTTATCCATTTCATCATTTTGCACCCATGGAAATTGCATATTTATACCAAAACGCACATTGTGAGTGCCAGGTTCGATAGCCAGCCCATACCAGCTACTAGCTTTCTGTTTATATTTTCTGCGAACACAATGAGTCTGTAGAGACGGAACTGCAATTACATCTGGTAAATTGTTGCAATGCAGCGTCATCCCGCTCGAGGCACTTCCAAAATTCAGGGTTATATCATGTGGCTTACCGTCATTAAGAACGTCTTTAGAGATCTTCTCAATCCCCATATTCAAATCTAGCAACGCCTCTTCGCTCATTTGTAATAACTGAAGACCCAACTCAATCGCGCCAGAGTCTGTACGATTTTCTAGTTGGTCAATAACTTTTCCAATGGTTGTACCTTTTAATCTAGTAAGTATACCGGGGGGAGTTTTTACACCTGGTATACCATCCCTGCGGGCAGCCATTGCAACATCAAGGCCCACTGAAATATCGTCTTCCAGCATAAGCATCGTGTTTTTCTCTAACCATAAATTTCTTTTTAGATGATATCCTAGGGCTACTAATTCAACCGAAGACATAACATTATCATTAGCTTTTGCTCTTAACTCTAAGTAGCTCAGAAGCCTTAGAGGGGTCGTAAGCATTTCAGTCACGACATCGATAAAAAATACATCGCAAACTAAGGCGGGTTGAATGATATCTGTTGTTTTGGCTTTGATAAATTGTCTGGCTTGAAAGCTAAGCGCCGGGTAGTGATCTGATATTACGCAAACTGGAAACACTTGTTTTAATTCCGTCGGAATAGTCACTTCCTTCCCATCAGCATCTGTTAATACTGGTGCACCGCTTATTAATTCATCACAACATAAAATCGCTTGATCACAAGCATCTTGCACTGCAGCTTTGAAATCAGCTTTCAATACAGGGTCATTCCCTTTGCGTGCAGCCAAAGTAAGTTTTTTTGATTTATTCTGTATTACTAAGGCTCTATTACCAACAATAACAAGGATATCGATTTCACCCTTTTTCTTTTTTTTATTGGGTGAATCCCAAATATCAACGTTACAATATACGCGGGCATCCCCAAATACGCTCTTCAATCTCGTTGCCGTGAATTGTTCGGTAAAATGACCTCTATTTTCTGCAGCCGTGGGAAAATAACTTTTATCCGCTCCCATCCAGTAAAAAGGGGTGTCATAAGTAGCCTCTACCCAACTGTAATATTGAAATAGAATATATCTATCACTTCCTATTTTAATTAAAGGGGTTGCATTGGTTTCATTAAACTCATGCAATGCAGTAAAAGTTGGATTGCCAGTATTCGGATATGCGAAAGCTTCAAGTATCCTTTTTACAGTTTGTTCTTCAAGGCCAGATTTTTCAATTATATCACTTGTTGAAAATTCAAATGCTGGTAGCAACGTCCATTCATCCGGACGTTTACCGCTCAATGAACGCATAACATTCATCATATTATTATTCATGTAATCATTTATGGCTAAACTTACTTTTTTTACTTCAGCCATAGAAAACCCTTTAGCTTTTTTTAGCCATTCCTCATCTTTGGCGTATTTTTGAACTGATAAATCCCTATATTGAAAAGTATAAGCAGACTCAGCCGCATAAAACATCGGCTCTCGCAATGCCTCTGCTGTGTTAAACGGATTAACATCAGAGTTGGTTTTTCTTTCTTCAATTGCTTTGAAGAAAATCCCCATAAAAGGAACCGACATTGCTAAATGCATTTCTTTTAGTAGCTCGTCAGTTTTATCTATCATTTGTTGAAACAAATCCGGTGAGGGGAACGACAGATCAAGTGGCTTTTTTGCCATCAAACCAACCAAGACCGATATCTCTGATCTTATAAGCCTTTCTGTCGAGTACATTTTTGCATAGTCATCGCTTTTTAGCTCATCGCTGAAACCAATAATATTATCGCGAAAGCAAAAGTATGCCAGCACATGCGCATAACCGGGTGAAGCGCAGAGCTTTTCTAAATCACCAAATATTTCTGCTTCTGATCTAGGAGGATTTTCTTTATTATCTCGCATCATTAGATGACCAATTTTTGAATGTAAAAATATACCCTCTTTTGAGTAGATACACCACTTGAAGTACTAAGCTGTTCTATTGTTTCCTAAAACACCGCTAGGGGGCTAATTTCTTGTTGTCTTTTGTCTCTTTGAAAATATGGTTCGACCTTACTTGAAACCTTATTTTCGGCCAGCCAGATGCCTCTTATGAAACTTACAAAAACTGAAGTTGAGCGCATGCCGCTCACTGAAAACGGGCAGAAGCTCTACTTCGACACAGATTTAAAAGGCTTTGGGTTGCTGGTGAGCCGCCAATCTAAATCCTATATCGCTCAAAAAGATATCCGGGGGAAAAGCCGCAGGATCAACATAGGCCGCCATGGTACTTGGACTACCGATGAAGCGCGCAAAGAAGCTCGCAAAATCCTTGCATCTATGGATTCAGGGCAAGACCCTGTTGAAATTCAAACAGCCAAGCTTATGACGAACATAACGCTTCTTTCCTGCTATCAAATACATAAAGACCTTTTGAAAAGAAAAGATGCTGCGGAGGGCACACTTAATAACTATCAATTCACGATGGATAACTACCTCAAGGATTGGTGGGATAGACCCATTGATAAAATCAGCCGTAGCGAGGTGAGAGAACGCCATACGCTGATTGGCGAAAAGCATGGGCATGTTGTAGCCAACCGTGCCATGCAAAACTTCAGGGCAATATACAACACCGCTATGAAGGAATATGAGCACTTACCACCATGCCCCATCATCGCTGTGCATTGGTTCAAAGAACGCAGACGGCAAGAACCTATTCCAGCAGATAAATTGCCTGCTTGGTTTAACCTGACCAAGAAGATCAAAAATCCAGTACGCCGGGACTATCAGTTGTTTGTGCTTTTCACGGGCATTCGCCGCCGTGATGCTGCAAGTATCCGGTGGGAAGATATTGACCTCACCAAAGCCAGCCTTCATCGCCCCAAACCGAAGGGCGGCGAAGATCGAGCGTTTACTATTCCATTGCCCGACATCTGCCTTGAAATTCTTGAACGCCGAGAACGGCAGAACCGGATATTGTTCGGTGATAACTGCCCATGGGTATTTCCAACCTTCAGTCGCAAGGGAAACAAATTAATTCCTGTTCAAGAACCCAAAGAACAACGGCAAGGCCTACCCTCACCTCACCGCTTGCGTGATACATATACTACTGCTGCAAACAATGCAGGCCTATCACCTTACGATATTGATGTGCTTACGAACCACCGCCCCGCCAAGGGCAGCGTTACGGCTGGCTATATCCGTCAGGACTTTGAATATCTGCGCGTGCAGCAGCAGAAAGTGGCGGATTATTTAAAGCTGCATTTGAAAATGTGTGAAAAAGATAGCTTAGGACAGTGTAGGAATGAAAAAAATTAGTCCTGAGGTTATGGGTAAGAAATTATCAACCCAACAACAGGAGCGCACATGTCAGAACAAGAAGAACTAAACGAAGAAGAGACTTATCCAGAGCCGCATTGGGATTTACTTCACGAACAACTACGCCGTGCTTTTAAATGGATTTACGATGGCGATGGAGAAAAATACAACGGCAATGACTTCATCGTCTTGCAAGCTCTTTGCTTATGCCAAGCGATGATTTTACCTAAAAGTTATGACCCCGAAGAACTGGCAAAAGACTTTATTTGGCATGTGTACCATACAGCTGAATTTATCCATCTTGCAGCTGGTGACGCGGGCAACAAGAAGTTATTTGAAGCTGCCAAAATTCTTTGGTCGCTAAAAACAACGTTTGAAGAAGGTGATTCCATTACCCTTAGTTAAACATCTGAACATTTATAAATTAAAACTATGCCCCTTCTACCTGTAGAAGGGGCTTTTTTATTATGATACATGCACCAATTTAATTGAATATTTCTGGGTTTGGTCAAGTTTAGGACAGTATAGGAAGCACTCCATCTTTTTGAACGCCGAAACTGGTTGAAATTCCTATTTCAGATTGTGTATGCTGATTACGTTGATCAGTCATGAACAGAAATGTCATAGAGAGCATCAACCGGCGGGCTGCAAAAGCGGGGGCCCAGAACCTTCAATTCGCGATACGAAGTGGCCGACAGAATTCAGCGTTTCAACCAGCGCTGGCCTGTCGGTGATATCGCTACATCCAGCATATCCGGGGCCAGCCTTATAAAAAGGAATCCCCTATGCTTACTGATTACATCCCACGGCACTTACCACAACCAGAGTATCTTGATACCAAACAAACAGCGGCTTATCTGAGCCTAAGTAAAAAATGCCTAGAACTTTGGCGATATAAAGGTGGCGGACCAAAGTATTCGAAGCTTGCTGGTGCTGTACGTTATAAGAAATCTGACATTGAAAAATTTATGGCAGATCGCTCCAAATCTAATACGACGGAGGGCTAACCATGATAAATAGCCCCAGCACGCTTGATGAAGCGATTAAACACTACATCCAATTAGGCATTGCGATTACCCCACTCTATGCGAAAGAAAAACGTCCGCGTCTCAAAAGCTGGACAGCAGGTATCAAAGACATTGCTGAAGCCTCAGCTGTATTCAAAGCAGATGATAACATCGGCTTTGTACTCGGTGATCCCAGCTCCGGTCTCATTGATCTTGATTTTGATTGGCATGAAGCTTCAAAAATTGCTGACCATCTTTTTGCCGATTGCCCTGCTGTTCACAGGGACGGAGCCGGTATTACGCATCGCTTAATCCGTACAGACAATAGCGGACAAACGATTCAGTTAAGGCTTACCGCCGGGCAAACGGATCAACTTTGTTTCAAAAAAGCTGTTGTTTTAGAAGTACGGGCGAATGGCGGGCAAACAATGATGCCGCCATCTGTTCACCCATCAGGCGTCACCTTAAAATGGCTTAACGGCATGCCCACGAGCTTTCCAAGCATGCCTTGGTTAGAAATTGTCCGTAAAACCAATTTGTGCGCTTTTTTAGCTGTTATCCTTCGCTGCTATCCGCGAACAAAAGGGAACCGTGATAATATCTGCATGGCACTCTGCGGGGCATTACTCCGTGCTGGCTTCAATGTTGATGAAGCAGACGAGTTGACAGTTTTTGTTGCATCGTTAGCTGACGATGAAGAAGCGGATAAACGTCGCAAGGCTAGCGGCACATTAAAAAAAGTGGAGGCAAACGAGCCAACCACCGGACTTCATGCGTTGTGCAGCCTGCTTGGGGTGACCAGCTTACAAAACACACTCAACAAGTGGCTTACAGCAGCTTCACCTAGGCCACATGATTTCAACTACGTCAGCGGACATAGTGAAGTTGCTAATGATTTGGAAAAGGCAGTGCAACTATTAAACACAAAGTTTTTTGTCGTTGAAAATGAAGGCGGTCTATGTCGCGTGGTTTCTTTCAAGGAAGATATTTCTGGAGATAACCAACATCGTAAAACTTTAACAACGCAATCGTTCAGCGATTTTAAAAATCGTTATATGAATCAGAAAATCGTAACTGGCAATGACGCGAAAGGTAACCCAATCTATAAACCTTTAGGTAATTTTTGGCTGGATCACCCAAACAGACGGCAATATGAGCGGATCGAGTTCATTCCCAAGGGTACCGTACCGGAAAACACTTTTAATTTATGGCAGGGTTTTAATTTTGAACCTCAGCAAGGCTCTTGGCAGAAAATGGAGCAGCATATTTGGCAGGTGCTCGCTAAGCGTGATAAAGAAGCTTTTGACTATATCATCAAATGGGTTGCGTGGTCGGTTCAAAACCCTGACAAACCAGCTGAGGTGGCACTGGTCTTGCGCGGAGGCAAGGGCACAGGTAAGGGAACATTCTGCCGTTGGGTAAAAAACCTTTTTGGCCAACATGGACTGCACATCGTTTCTGCACAGCATTTAACAGGAAGGTTCAACGGTCATTTGCGCGACTGCGTAATGCTTTTTGCCGATGAAGCAGTATTGCCGAATGACAAAGATGCAGAAGCCGTTTTGAAAGGTCTCATAACGGAACCAACAATTGCAATAGAAAATAAAGGCAAAGACCTCATTCAAGTGCCTAATCACCTTCACGTAATGATGGCTTCCAATTCAGGCTGGGTGATTTCTGCTTCCGCTGATGAACGGCGGTTCGCAGTTTTCGATGCTTCAACTGAAGCTGTTAAAAACTTTAGTTGGTTTAAAGAAGTAAACACAGAAATGGAAAATGGTGGGGCTGCAGCTATGCTCTATTTTCTTCAAAATCTAGAACTTGGCGATTGGCATCCACGCCGCGATATACCAGCGAATACAGCCCTTAGTGAACAAATGCAGCGTTCCCTGCGCGGTGGAGACAGGGCGTGGTTTGATTTGCTTTATGATGGTGAGGTGCCAGGTGAATGGAGAGGTGAACGTGTATTTTTGCCATCACCCACATTCCAAAAAATGGCAAAGTTAAATCAAACTAGCGCTGGTCGTTTTTTGAAAGCCATGGGCTGCGAGAAAGTCAGGAACGGAGGGCGGGGCTGGTTGCTTCCGCCGTTACAAGAAGCACGTAAGCAATGGAATATATCAAAATTTGAATATAACTGGGAAGGGAGCGTTGATTGGGTTGTTGTTCCAAGGCAACCGGGGACGGAGGACGCACCATTTTAAGCCGGGTTGAGACCGCATTAAAAATGCAAGAAGCCCAATTTATAAAGCTTTAGCCGAGTTGACCGGGTAGGACGGGTTTTTCCTTAATATATCGAAAAAAGGGGAAAGCTCAACTTTTACCTATTTACTTACTTACCAAGTAAAAACTGGGTCAACTCGGTTGACTCGGCTTACTGACAACTAGGTGAAAATTAAAAAAGGTCGAGAATATAAAAAGTCGGCTGACGGTCGGTCATTCAAGCTCATGTACGCTTCATACATGGCGTAGAAACTTCATGTTGGAAATTAATGTCATGTCGAAAAATTAATTTCCGCATCAGACTTCATATTGCTGAATTAAAAACAATCTTGATTCGCCTTGTTATTGTTTAGAATAGGCTTATATTTTTGGGTATATAATTTGTTTCTCAATCGAACTCATGAACATACCCTTCCTTTCTTCAAAAGAAGCTGCAAGCACCTTAGGCGTTTCGGAACAACGAATAAGAACACTGTTACGAGACAAAGCATTAAAGGGGCAACAAATCGGAAAAACTTGGGTTGTTGATCCAACTTCCTTAGAAAAATACCTACGCAAACGGACGCAGGAAAACCCCTTAGATAAGCCAAGCAAAGTAAAGCACTCTACCCTAAAAGCATTGTCTTTCTTTACGGGTGCAATGGGGCTTGATCTTGGCTTAGAAAAGGCCGGGATAGAAATTGCCCTCGCTTGTGAAGTAGACAAACGCTGCCGCCAAACCATTCTTGCAAATCGCCCTGATATAGCCCTTATAGGAGACATCACTGCGTATAGCCCAACGGATATTTTGAATTATGCAGGAATAAATGCAGGCGAAGTTGACATTATCGTTGGTGGCCCGCCATGCCAAGCCTTCTCCACAGCAGGAAGCCGAAAAGGCTTTAATGATGTGCGTGGGAATGTATTCCTAAATTATATTGATCTTATCCTTTCACTACGCCCCAAGTATGCTGTCATAGAAAATGTGCGCGGCATCCTCTCTGCCCCTCTCAACCATCGCCCCCACTCGCAAAGGGGTAAAGATAAAGCCACATTGCAAGAAAACGAAAAACCGGGTGGAGCGTTGGCGCACATAATACAGCTACTAAGAACCGGGGGTTATAGTGTTAGCTTTAACTTGTATAATACGGCTAATTATGGTGTTCCGCAGGTGCGTGAACGTGTGGTGATGATATGTTACCGAGATGGTAGCAAAGTGCCATATATGAATCCTACACATTCAGATAGCCCAGAATTTGGTTTGCCCCGCTGGCTTACTTTAAGGGATGCGATTGGTGATCTTGATATTACACAAGCCAAGCACATAGACTTTCCAGAGAACCGCTTAGCCTACTATCGCATGCTAAAAAATGGCCAATATTGGAAACACCTACCGACTGAATTACAAAAACAAGCACTCGGTAAATCTTATTATTCTGGCGGCGGCAAGACAGGATTTTTGCGACGACTTGCGTGGGATAAACCCAGTTGTACTTTAGTGACCCATCCAGCAATGCCAGCTACAGATATTTGTCACCCTGAGGAACATCGCCCGCTGAGCATACAGGAATATAAACGTATCCAACAATTTCCTGATGACTGGGAAGTATGCGGCTCGCTGATAGATCAATATCGCCAAATTGGAAATGCTGTGCCTGTAGGACTGGGCGAAGCTATTGGCAGAACTATCCTTGCCCACATGAGTGGCAAAGCTATCAACCCGCCATCAAATTTCCCTTATTCCCGCTACAAGAATACAGACGATGTCTCATGGGAACAGGACACTAAAAAGAAATTAAACAATGCGCTCTCCACTGACGACTTATTTGCAGCACTTGATGCTGCGTGACTGCAGTCTGGCATAATACTCAATATACTTGTAATATCTCTGGGTAACGGAGGTATCTACACATGTCGTTTGACAAATCATCGGCTGAGTTAGCTAAGAAAATCATGAAGCAACTTAGCCCCACCCTTGCGGACAGATTTAGCATACTTATCGAATTTTTGACTGATAATCCAGAAACCGCCGCCGCATTACGAGGCGGGAAAGACTTAGTTATAGGTTCAGAAGATTATATCAGACGACAAGCGGAAAACTTTATCAGCAGCCGCGACCCACGTGCACCCAGCCCCCCATCTACTGTACCGGATGAAATGGTCAGTTTTATTTTAGACAAGTATTTCGATGTGCCAAAAAATGAACTTGAACGCGCCGTCGAATTACACAATCTTTCCATGGGTGCAGAGAATTTGATAGGTGACATTCTGGAAAGGTATATAGCCAGTGTAGTAGAAGATCACGGTTGGGTCTGGTGCTCAGGATCGATTGTTAAAGCAATCGATTTTATTCATAAAAAGTCCAATGGTGAATGGGCCACCTTACAAGTAAAGAACAGGGATAATTCAGAAAATTCTTCTTCATCAGCAATTAGAAACGGAACAACTATTGAAAAGTGGTTTAGAACTTTCTCCAAAAAGAAAGGAGATAACTGGGAAAATTTTCCTAAAATAGTCAAAGTTGAGCTATCAGAAGCAGGTTTCAGAAAATTTGTTGATAGCTATCTACAAGGCATTAAGAAAGCCTCGTAAGCTCTCCCTGACATGCAGAATGCTGCCCATACTACATTTAATTTTCTGGCTATGGCACCTCGGCAATTTTTATACTGATTTCTCCCTTGGGGCTAATCTGGCACCTTGCTTCAAACTTTAATTTTAGATTCATGACATTCTTGGCCGTGAATGTCTGGACAACATCGCGTGTACCATTGTTATAGACGGTTGTAGCATATCCGGTAACATGATGGATATCGAGTGTAGAAGGGTGGCTTACATTAGCTTTTATCTGATCTATGCAAGCCTCCCGTGCAATATCCTCTGAAATCGCCTTTGGTGCTGTAAGCACCTTACCATCCGCTATATCCTTTACTGTAAACCAGACATTAAAAGATGCTGGTAGTTCGCCGCTTTTCCGTTCGCAAGAAATGTAATAAGTATTTTTAAAATTTACACTCTTGTCGCCATAAATTACCGTCTTGCAGCTAGGCTCGTCCTGTAAAATCTTGTGAACTGCTTTTCTCATCATTTCCTTTTCAGCTTTATTGAGCCATGTGGCGGCATCTATATCCCAAGGTGGGCTAGATTGGTCGGCCGCCATTTCTACAGAGGGGGAGGGTTCGCTGCTATAGCCCATTAGAGCAAATGGAGATGATAAAAGCATCGCTAGTGCCACTCTTTGGTGCCATGGGCGTATGGATTGTGAAGGTTTGAAAATGGCATTCCACGCAATAGTTACAAGAACAAACACCAGCACAAACCGCCACCCAGTCGAAAAACTACCAACAACAAAAAAGAAGATGCAGAAAATTAATGCTGTAAGAAGTAAAAACTTCCACGCATCCACTTTTGAACTAAAAATCTTTGGAAAAGCAAAGTTCATGTCGCAACTCCCCACAAGGACTGGTGATCGGGGAGTTTCAAAACCCATCAATAGAGAGGTCGCGCACGTCTTTGGCCTTGCGGCTTAGACATACACGTGCGCCTCCCCGACCATAGTCGAGGAGTGCGATTGCGGTTGCACCAAGTACCGCTATTGATAAGGGTTTGAACGCCCCAGCTAATCATTAGATTGGCCACCTTTGTTATAGTTGCTTTTTTGAAAAGCCGAAAGCGTATTATTTTTCTAATAGATGGCAACTATAGAAGCATCTAATATATAAGCCGAAGCTGTTGAATAACTATTTACTTTAGAATTTAATTAAGATTCCAACCTAGGCTTAGATGAAAAATGAGCAATCATTATATAGATATTAAGCGCAGATATAAATTTTTTGCTGGAGATGCTCGATCTAATAAAAAAAAATTTATGCTCTGGGAAGACTTTAAAGGCGAACATGCTGTTTTAATTTTAGGGTCTCCCGGCTCAGGTAAAACAGAAACTTTTAAATATCAAGCAAAATCTGATACACACGGTCTGTATTTAACAGTTAGTGAATATCTCTGCAGCAGCATTGATGAGTTGAAAGATAAAACTCTTTACCTTGATGCCCTTGATGAAACACGGAGTGAACGCATTGATAATCGAAGCAAAATGGAGCGTGTTGTTGGAAAACTAAAAGAACTTGGTCGCCCAAAGTTTTTTCTTTCATGTAGAGAAGCAGATTGGCTCGGAAAAACAGATTTTGATATCCTTAGCTATGCATTACCAAGCGACACGCCTCTATTTGTTGCTAAATTAGAGTTATTAGATGACGAGGAAGCAATGCAACTTGCAAAGCTTTTTGGCATTAATGAGCCCGATGCATTCTTAAAAGAAGCAAAAAATAGAAACATTGAAGATTTTCTTGCAAATCCAACTACTTTGAAATTGCTATCCACAATTATCCAAAAAAATGGTCAATGGCCCACAACCAAAACAGAATTATTTGAGCAAGCCTGTAAGATTTTAGTTAGTGAAGATAATCAACATCATAAGAGTGGGGCAGCTGGCAGTTGGTCGGATGAAAAACTATTAGAAGCAGCGGGTTATATCGCAGCCACCATGCTTCTTAGCGGATTTCCTACAATCTCAACCCGTCCAAATGATGGAGTTTTTTCTGTATCTGCACTTCAGATTGATTTATCGCAAGCCCAAGAAACCTTACGCCGCAGATTGTTTCATGTCATTGAAGATGGCAGATCCGCTTTCTTTCATAGAATTATCGCTGAATACCTTGCGGGAAGGTATCTAGCTAAGCAAGTTACAGAAAATGCTCTACCCGCCGAGCGACTTCTTGCTCTAATGCTGGGCGATGACGGAAGACCTGTGCCAGATTTAAGAGGGCTGTTTGCTTCCTTCGCAACAGCTACCAATCATCTGGCTGATCTGCATGTAAAAAGAGATCCGTTAGGAATTATTTTCTATGGAGATGCATCATATCTTTCTACCGATATCAAGAGAAGGATTCTAAAAGAAATTGTACAAATTGCTGAAAATGATCCTTATTTCCGGGCCCACTCTGCGGAAAACCAGCTTGGTTACTCTTCCCGCCGTTATATGGGAACATTATGCATTCCTGAGTTAGAGGATGATTTAAGAGAAATTCTTGAAAATGAAAAATATAAAGACCACAACCACCTTATCTCTAGTATATGTGAAATTATTGAATACGGCACACCACTTCCTGATCTAAGACCAACGTTACTTAAGATAGTACGAGACAATAGTCGAGGTAGCTGGCAGCGTGAAGAAGCCTTAGATGCTTTTATAGCAATCTGTCCTGATCAAATCGAGGAAATGAGAATTCTTTTAAGAGAGTTGCATGAGGAAAATATTCAAGAAGATGCCCCTAGTATGAGGGCTCGTTTGCTTGCTAAATTGTATCCTGCTTATCTATCGACTAACGAGTTGTTAGATTACATAATCGAAGACAAGTCATCGTTAGTTGGCCATTATACTTTTTTTACTAACTACACGCTACCGCAATCCATACCAGACAAAGACATCGTACAAGTCTTGGATCGTGTAAGTGCAAAACTAGTAACCAGCAAAGATTCTGAAACAAGACGCCAGGTGTACGGCAACATTCATGCAAAGCTTTTGCTAAGAGCATTAGAAAATAAAGATCTAAATGTTTCCGAAAAAGATCTCTATCGATGGACAATGCCATTTAACGAACTACGAGCTCGGGGAGCTGATGAAGAAACGCTCAAGAAGATCGAGAAGCATTTTAACCAGAAATCAGAATTAATTTTTGAAACATACCGTTATGCAATTCGGGAGAAGAAAGAAGAAATATCTAAAGACGTATATTTACATTTTTTGGGTAGTCAGCTTTTACACGCTCCAGTATCAGATAAAATAATTCATGTACTATTAGAGGAAGCTATAACTGCCTCAGATCCAGAAATTGCAAAAAATCTATTTGTTAGCGCTTTTGTTCTTTCAAGAAAGCGTGACGGTAGCCATAAAATTTTGATAGATGTCTTTAAAAATGCAGTTCAAAAAAATCCATCTCTAGAGAATGCATGGGATGATCTCACCAATCCAGAAAAAATACGCGCAATTCAAGAAAGGGAAGAAAATCAAATAAAATCATTTACTGAGAAGCAAGACGAACGGAAGAAACAACGCAAACAAACGCAGGAAAAAGACGTAGAGATGTTGCGCAGTAAAAAAGCTGATATCGAGAATGGAAATCATTCGGGAGCCCTAGGGTATCTTGGTCAAATATATTATGGAAGGTTTTATGATATTCAAGGCGACACACCTTTAGATAGGCTGGGTGGATATATAGGTAGTGAACTAACGAATGCTGCTTTTAGAGGATTTCAGAAAGTCTTGCTGAATGAAAAAATACCTTCACTCGACGAGATATTAAAATTAATACCACAGAACAAACATTATCCCGTAGGTTTCGGCGTTTTAGCAGGAATGGATATTTTATATTCTGCAGACAAGGATCAAATTGAAAAGCTGCCAGATAAAATACTACTGTCAGCAATAGGTTTTCATTACACAAACTTCACGGAAGAAACTAACGGTGGATGGGAACTGGATAAGCCGCGAGGATGGCTGTCATTACTTGCTGCAAAAAGAACTGAGCTTGTAGAAAGGAGCTTAACAGAAATTTCTCGAGTATATTTACGAAGGGATGAAAAGCACGTCTCACCCATACACAATCTTTGTCATGAGAAGAATTGCGAGAAATTCGCAGGAAAGCTTGCGGCACAGTTATTGCGAGAATTTCCAAATTGTAGTGAGAATATACTGGCAGATTTACTGCACAAAGCGGCAAAACATTTACCAAAGCAGGAACTCAAGAAATTAGTTAGTGATGTTCTCTCTAGTTGGCAAGGAGACGGACTAGAAAAAGACTTGTGGATAGCCTTAGGAGCTTTATTTTTTACCGACCAATTCATGCCTCAACTTCAGAAGATTATTTCGGACAGAAATATTTCTTATCATTGGAATTTGTTAAACTTCGTTAAAGAAATTATTCGTGACGAACACTTTAAAGAAGATATGACCAAACCTGAAATCATAGCACCTTTACTCAAATCATGCGCAGCAGCTTTTTCTCCTGCGGCACTGCCTTCAAATGGAGCGTGGTGGGGAGATGGACATCCATGGGATAAATCTAACTTCGTAGAACAATTAATCGTAGTCCTTGCTTCATCACCACTAACTGAAGCAACTATAATGTTACAAAAATTTATTGAAGACCCCAATCTTGAAAAATGGAAAAACCGTCTTAAGCACGAGCAGGCCAACCAAATTAAAAAGCGGGCTGAGGCAAATTTTAAACGGCCTACCGCTGAAGCAATAATAAAATCCCTGCATAATGGCAGACCAGCCTCCACAGCAGACCTGAATGCTTTAGTGCTCGATCATATGAAAGATTTGCAGACAGAAATTAGAGATGGGGCTTTAGATGGCTGGCAACACTTCTGGAATTTAGACGGAAATCGTGCGACACTTAGCTCAAGACGGGAAGAAACATGCCGTGACTATATAGTTGAGAGGCTTAAAGAGCGCCTTTTGAAACAGGAAGTTGACCTCATAACGGAGGCGCGGGCACCCGAACGTAAGAGGATTGATATAAAAGCTAAAAGCCTTGGACATGTTTTTTTGCCCTTAGAAGTAAAAAAACAAAATAATGCTGAATTGTGGACAGCCCCCAAGGATCAGCTCCACGCCGATTATATGCGTGATGCAAACTGCTGTGGTTCAGGAATATATTTGGTATTATGGTTTGGCGCAAACGTTCGCGATGCAAAAACCACTAAGTTGCCTAGCCAACCAAGAAAGACTTTTCAAACACCACTAGACTTAAAAGCCGAACTTGAGAAAAACATTAAAGCTGATGGGCTATCAGGAATTGAGGTTATTGTGCTCGACGTTTCCAGCCCAACAGATTAAATCTTTTTGATAATCCCAAAAAGTGAAGTGATGGTGACCCCGAGAGGATTCGAACCTCCGCACCAGGTTTAGGAAACCTGTGCTCTATCCAGCTGAGCTACGGGGCCTTACCAAGGCAAGCCGACCTTACTATCGCCTTACTTGAAGGAAAATTCACCCTAATTTTAGCGAGAAGAACTATGTAAATCTAAGAGCTTAGGTTGAAATCAGACTTTAGTTTAGGAAACGCGTGCTCTATCCAGCTGAGCTACGGGGTCATAACATTTAGAATATCATAAAAAAGCCAAAGAAAACAATGGCAGGTAATATTATATCGTTGGGCGACGCTGCTGATTGTGCAAAACAAAAATAAGAACCCCCGCAACCAATACGGCAGCAGTAATGCCATACACAATCGGCTCATAGAGCATCATGAGCCCAATACAAATAACAATACCTATCACAGGTATGATTGGCACTTTTCCAATAGCAAAAGGAATACGAAACGCTCCCCCTGCTTCAGGCTGCGTGAAACGAAGGCGAATAACGGCCGCTTGCACACTTATAAAAACCAGCAGCACACCAAGCGATGAAACACTTGCCAATATCTTGACTTCACCCAGAGGCAAGAAAAGGCATGAAATAAAAAATAAAGTTAGGGCAGCTACCCAAGGCGTTTGTTGCTTTGGCAACAGCTTTGCAAGAAAAGCTGGCATGTCACCATCACGCGCCATGCTTAATAAAACACGGCTTACGCTGACCATCGAAATCAGGGCAGTGCTGGCCGTAGCAAAGAGCGCGGCAATCGCAAGTACTGGCCCCGCCCAAGGGGCTGTGGTTGCAACGGCTGTTGTTAAAGGTGACGTACTGCCGTTGAGCTGAGCTGGTGTGCTTATAGCAAGTACGGAAAATGCCACTAAAATATAAATTATGGAGGTAAGGATCAAACTGATGAGCAAAGCCAAAGGCACAATCCGTTTTGGCTCACGCGTTTCTTCTGAAAGATCAGCCACAGCTTCAAACCCGATATACACAAAAAAGACCAATGCTGTAGCACTAAAAATGCTGTGTAACTCCGAAAGCTTTGGCAACGCTTCGAATGACGGAACGGATAAACCACTATTCAATCCAATACCAATGAGCAAGAGCAGGCCGCCAACTTCAAGCATCGCCATGACGACACTTGCCCATGCTGATTCCCGAATGCCTGCGATGTTGATTAGCGTAGATATCAATAGTAAGCCAAAGGCCGCTGCGGCAATCGGTATATTCATAAAATGATTTAGGTAGCCGCCAAAGGCAACGGAGACGGTAGCAGCGGTTGTCGCTGCATTTAAGATAACCAGATAGCCGCCGAGAAAGGCTAATGCTTTTAATTTAGGAAATGCTTTTTTAAGATATTGGTATTCTGCGCCAGTTTTAGGAAAGCATGCGCTCAATTCGGCGTAGGATAAAACGGCGATAAATGCGGCGATCGCCGCGAGAGCAAAGCTGATCCATAAATGCGATTCCGCCATACCAGCAGCAGCTCCAATGACAGAATAGATACCGGCTCCAACCATGGAACTCACGCCATAGAAAACCAGTTGTGGCAACCCGAGCACCCGCCGAAGTTTTACCGCCATTTCCTTAACTCCCGTGAATACTGATAAGACTACCAGCTATAAATCTATATTACATATTTAATGTGCGGTCGCCCAATTAAGACCAAAGCCCGCATCGGCGACTAAGGGGATGCTTAAGGTTGCTGCGCCTTCCATCACGCTGCGTACCACTTCAGTGGTATCTTCGCGCTGCGCTTCTACGACTTCGAATAATAATTCATCATGCACTTGTAACATCATGCGTGCGGAAAGTTTCCGCGTCGTCAATGCCTCATGCATCTTCGTCATGGCTTTCTTCATGATGTCGGCTGCCGTGCCTTGGATGGGTGCGTTGATGGCTTGGCGTTCGGCAAAATTACGCATCGGGCCATTTTTTTCATTGATGCCACGAATGTGGCAGCGGCGGCCGAATAGCGTCGTCACATACCCTTTCTCTCGCGCTTCCTCTTTGCATTTTTCCATGAACACACGCAGTTCGGAAAAACGATTGAGATAATCTTTAATGAACGCATTGGCTTCCGATGGCGTGCAGCCGATTTGTTTGGCAAGACCAAACCTGCTGATACCATAGATGATACCGAAGTTAATTGCCTTTGCCTGACGGCGTTGTTCGGGTGATACATGCGTAACAGGTATTCCGAATACCTGCGCTGCGGTCGCTGCGTGAATATCAAGCCCATCCAAGAATGCCTGTTTCATCGCTTTGATATTCGCGATTTCAGCAACTAAACGTAATTCGATTTGCGAATAATCAACCGACAATAACACGCAGCCCTTATCGGCGATGAATGCACGGCGAATGGATTTGCCGTCTTCGGTACGGATAGGAATATTTTGTAAATTCGGATCGGTGGATGATAAACGCCCCGTTGCCGCGCCAACTAGATTAAATGATGTATGCACGCGGCCTGTGCGCGGTGAAACCTGCTGCGGCAATGAATCGGTATAGGTTGATTTCAGTTTGGCAAGGCCACGCCAATCAAGAATTTTTTCAACGATGGTGTGGCCTTGTTCTGCCAAAGGTTCCAATACATCGGAACTGGTGGAATAGGCACCCAGCTTGCTTTTCTTGCCGCCCGGCAAGCCCAGTTTTTCAAACAACACGTCGCCCAATTGTTTAGGTGATGCGATGTTGAATGTAACACCCGCTTCATCAACAATCTGCTTTTCCAATACCTGCAAGCGCGCGGTGAAATCGCGGCTGAGTTCTTGCAGGAATTGGCTATCGATGCGGATACCGGTGCTTTCCATCAGTGCCACAGTTTGCACCATGGGCTTTTCGATGCGTTCATACACGGTTTGCATTTTTTCAGCCGCCAAGCGTGGTTTCAATACTTGATACAAACGCAATGTGAAGTCGGCGTCTTCGGCGGCATAATTACATGCTTGTTCCAGTTCCACTTGGGCGAATGAGATGCGCTTTGTGCCTGTACCCGTCACGTCGTTGAACGAAATCATTTTATGCTGCAGATGCAACTCGGCCAGTTCATCTAGCCCGTGACCATGCAAGCCAGCATCGAGCACAAAGCTCATCAACATCGTATCATCAAGGGTATTGATGGTAACGCCATGCTGCGCCAAAACCTGAATATCGAATTTAAGATTATGGCCGATTTTTAAAATGCTATCATCGTTCAGCACGGTCTTCAGCGCTTCAATGGCAATGCGTAACGGCATTTGTTTGGGGCGGTTCTCGCCGCCCAAATCTAACTCCCCCGCTTTGGCCGCACCTTTTGGATCAAGGTGGTTCAGCGGAATGTAACATGCCTTACCAGGGGCAAGCGCAAGCGATACCCCCACCAGCGTCGTGGTGCTTGGCGTTAAACTATCGGTTTCGGTATCAACCGCGATGAAGCCTTGTTTACGCGCTGCTTCCAGCCAAGGTTCGAGATGACGAATATCTTGGATAAGCGCGTAATCTTGCTTCGCATTAATTAGCTCTGCGGATGCAGATGTTGGTTTTGGTAGCTGAGCATCAGTTGGTGCTTGCGGTGCTGGCGCATTTTGCTCGGCTGGTTTACCTGCGCCAATGCGCGCAAGCAACGTGCGGAAACCCTGCGCTTCTAAAAAGCCGATGAGGCCAGCGCGGTGATCAACATCCACCACTAATGTATCAAGCGGTTGCGGCAATGGCACATTATCATCCAGCGTGACCAGTTTTTTGGAAATGCGGATTTGTTCGGCAAAATTCTGTAGCGTCTCGCGGCGTTTGGGTTGTTTAATCTCACCCGCGCGTTCCAGCAATTGTTCCAATGAACCAAATTCGGTAATCAGCTGCGCGGCGGTCTTTACACCGATGCCGGGGGCGCCTGGAACATTATCGGATGAGTCACCCGCCAATGCCTGCACATCGATGACTTGTTCTGGCGCAACACCGAATTTTTCAAATACTTCAGTGATGCCAATTGGTTTATTTTTCAGCGGGTCTTGTAATGCAACACCATCACGGATTAGTTGCATCAAATCCTTATCGGATGAAACGATGGTGACATTCCAGCCTTTCTCTCTCGCGACCTTGGCATAGGTTGCGATTAAATCATCCGCTTCATAGCCTTCGATTTCAATCGATGGAAAACCGAAGGCCCGCGTTGCTTCGCGCACAATTGCGAATTGCGGTTTTAATTCATCCGGCGCTTCGGGGCGGTGTGCTTTATATTCGGCATAAATTTCATTGCGGAAGGTTTTGCGTGCTGCATCAAATATCACTGCGGCATGAACGGCCTTCACCTCGTTCTGCAAACGGTTGAGCATATTGCAGAACCCCATCACCGCGTTCACAGGCGTGCCATCGGCACGTGTCATCATCGGCAGCGCATGGAACGCCCGAAAGATGAAGCCGGAGCCATCAATCAGATAAAGTGTGGGATTTGTTATCGACATTAGTGAGCGGAACTAGCCGACACACCCTTGGCCAGCTGGTAATGTTTTCCGCAATAGGGGCAATCCACAAAACCTTCCTTATTTACGGTGAGAAACACGCGTGGATGACCCAGCGCACTGGATTTTCCATCACCCCGGCCACCATCGCAATACAGTTGCGGTGTGTCGGTTATAATCACTTCAATCGGAGCAACGGATTTTTTGTGCGAGAATTTTTGCATGCTATTAAATGTTCTGGCTGTGGACTTTAAAGGGCTGGATGCTTATCTATATAAGGAGCTTCTATTTTAGCGCGCCCGCTTCATCTGTCCACCTTATAGTTATCATGCAACAAAACAGCACTTCTCCTTATGCAATCGAATTAAATGATTTACGCAAAACCTATAAGGGCGGCAAAAAATCACCCGAAAAAGAAGCGTTGAAGGGCATCAATCTGTCGATTGAAAAAGGCAGCATGTTCGCATTGCTTGGCCCTAACGGCGCTGGCAAATCCACCCTCATCAATATCTTGGCGGGGCTGGTCATTAAAACATCGGGCATCGCAAAGATTTGGGATTATTCGATTGATACCAATCAACGCATGGCAAAATCCGCCATCGGGATTGTTCCGCAAGAGCTGAACCTTGATGCATTTTTTACACCGCGCGCATTGTTGGAAATTCAAGCAGGGCTTTATGGTGTGCCCGCCAAAGAACGCCGCACCGATGAATTATTGGAAGCGGTTGGATTGACCAAGCAGGCAAATTCATACGCACGCACATTATCGGGCGGGATGCGTAGACGTTTGATGGTAGCAAAGGCCATGGTGCACACACCGCCCGTATTGGTGCTGGATGAACCCACCGCAGGCGTGGATGTGGAATTACGCCGTGCATTATGGGATTACGTGCGCGAATTAAACCGCAAAGGCACCACCGTATTGCTAACCACGCATTATCTGGAAGAAGCGGAAGAATTATGCGACCGCATTGCGATTATCAATCACGGGCAATTGGTTGCAAATGAACCGAAAACAACCTTGTTAAAGCGTTTGGATAGCAAGGAATTACATATCACGGTGGACAGGGATATGACCGAGGTTCCAGCAAACTTACATCAATACAATGGCATACTGAAAGACAGCCGCAAATTATGCTTGCGTTACCCGCCAAGCAATGTGACCGCAGGACAGGTGATTGATGCCGTGCAAAATGCAGGACTTGGTATTATCGATGTATCATCCAAAGAAGCAGATCTTGAAGATATCTTCTTGCAACTGACAAGCAATAAGGCGGCGGCCTAACATCACATGAGTATGTTATTTGCATTTTGGGCGCTTGCTCACACATGGTTGTGGAGCTCGGTCAATCAACTCAACCGTCATTGGCAACTACCGGGGGAACGGCTTATCCGCTGGCGGTTGTTTATGCCCGGCATCGTGCTGTTGCCACTTACGTTTTTTGTCGAGCCGCCATCGGACCCATTGTATTGGGTTGGGACGCTGATTAGCGCAAGTATTGTCGGCATGCATGATATGACCATGTATAACGTATCGGCCAAATACGGTGCACAGGTGGCATTCCGCTTGCGTCCCATTATTATGCCCGCCGTTTTTCTTATCTGGCTGATTATCCGGCCGCAGCAATTGGATGCCTTGCTGCATAATCCTGTTGAAGCAATTGGCATTATCGGCTGCTTAGCTTTGGCAACCTATTTTCTGATGAAATTGAATCAATGCGTGGTGACCAAAGCCGCAATGCTGGAAATGGTGCCAGTTATTCTGGCAGGTATTGTGTTTGAAATTACCAACAAAATGGCGATGGACCATGCGCCCTTCCCCAACAACACGTTATATTATGTGTTCACCTTGGGCTGCGCCGCGTTCCTCGCCAATATTGCAAAGGCAGGTAAAAACGTGCGCGCAGCAATCCATGATATGTCAGGCATCGCCAAGCAAGGCGCGTTGGTTGGGTTCATCGCGATTTTTTCACAAGCCTGCAAGAACTTGGCGATGATGGCCACACCCAATCCCGCCTATGTAACCGCCATAACATTGACCGCACCATTTTGGATATCGCTGTACCTGAAACTACGTGGGGAAAAAGAACATGCCGATTGGATTTCAGGTACTGGCCTTGTGCTATCCATTATTTGCATGACCTTATTGGCAGCTGCAGTCCCGCATTAGGCGTATTTACCATGCGCTCTGCGCCAAGTGGCGCAACCGCTTCATGGAATAATATGCTTTTTAAACCAAGCTGTTTCTGGTATTTTGAATAAGCGGGACCCATAGCTCAACTGGATAGAGTGTTGCCCTCCGAAGGCAGAGGTTGGTGGTTCGAATCCACTTGGGTCCGCCACTTTTTCCCAGAAGCCTATCTTACGATAGCTAAGCGCGCTTTTTTTCGGGCTGCTTGTTCTGCTGCTCGGCATGTTGATTGAGATGCGATTCAACAAACCATAATAATTTTTCCAATTCGCGGCAATTTGCGGTCAGTAAATCCGTGGTAACAGGGTCACCGAACTTATCGGCTTGCGAGATACCTTCACGTAACGATCCAGTGAACGCAGCCATGCTCGCGCCGACTGCAAAAATATGTTCCTGCGTATCGGCAAGACCAAGATTATAGGGAACAAGCGTTGATTGTTTTGCCGCAACACCAACCGTGCCTTGTGCGGTGCCGCCCAATGCGCCAATACGTTCGGCAATGGCGTCATAGGTATCTTCAACTTGGGTTGCGACCTTATCAAACAATTCATGTGCAGCGATAAAGCCGGGGCCGCGTACATTCCAATGCGCCTGTTTTACTTGGGCATGCAAATCAATAGCAGATGCCAGATTTTTGTTAAGCAGCGCAGCCGATTGCGCGCGAATGTTTTCAGATAATGTGTTGAGGGTATGTTGCATAAAAATGGCTCCGATATAAGGGGTGCAAAGAATGTGGGAAGCGAAGGTTGGCTAAGGGCACCTACACTGACAGCGCTTCTAAATGCCAGTGTAGGCGATACCCCTTGACCACGTTTATCTAATCAAGATGCACATAAAAAAGCGATGCGGTTTTCTAATTTTCCGCATCAAGAAATTTATGCCGGCTTGATGCATTGGGCAGATGTTGCCATCGCATCCTTATTTTTAATTCGGCAAGGTTGCCATTCTTCGCTCATCAAATTTCTTCCACTCCTTATGAGGCAACCCCATGTCACACGTATTAAAACTTCGTTCTATTCTTCCTGCCGCTGCACTGCTGTGTGTAATGGCCATTACTTCTGCTTGCAGTGACCGCGATTACGACCAAAACGGGCATATGCGTACTCAAGCCGGACAGTCTTCATCGGGCAACCATCGCAACAACAGTTACCGCGACCCAAATCCTCAGTATCAATCGAATGATGATATGAAGGGACGTCGCAACACAAAGAACTGTGATGCGGATGGCTGTTATTATTATCAGGACGGCAAACGTTATTACTACGATGACAGCCGTTACGATGACAATGGTCGCGCATATCCACGCACACGATAATCCAAATTTCCCAACAACGTTTATGTCAAGGTAATGATCATGAAAAACACATCCGCAAAACTTCGTTCTGTTCTTCCTGCCGCCGCACTGATTAGTGTGATGGTTGCCACATCCGCATGCACCAGCGACCGCGATTATTATGGAAGTGGCCATTATAATAACGACTCATATCCACAAACTGCACAAGGCCGTGAAGACCGCCGCGAAGACCGGATTGAGCAACGCATTGTCAATTTGCATGACGCATTAGACATTACGCCTAACCAAGAAGGCAGATGGAATGTCGTCGCAAACATTATGCGTGATAATGAAATGGAAACATACAATTTGCTGCGTGACCATATGGCAAACCGCAATAGCCGCAATGCGGTTGAAGGGTTCAAATCCTATGAACGCGTAGCATCATCGCATGTACAGGGTCTGCGCGAGCTTATTCCTGCGTTTGAATCGCTGTATAATTCAATGCCAGCAGACCAACAGGCAAATGCCGACAACGTCTTCAACACCTATAAAGGTCAATGGACGAAAACATTGCGTGACGGCCACATGAAGGGCAAACGCAATAGCGGCGGTCCTAAATTGTACAAAAGCGTGAAGTAGCTTTTAAATACGTAACTTTTGAAAAAGGAAAACGTTATGAACCAATCCCATCTCAAAGCCTTGCGTGCAGTGACTTTCGCTGCACTGCTCGGCCTCGGATTTGCACAAGTAACATTCGTGCCCGAAGCGCAAGCCGTTTCATACCGCGATCGTGGTTATTATAACGGCTCACATGTCGATAAACGCGGTCATTATGATAATCGCCGTTACTATGAACGTGGTCGTCCTTATTACCGTGAACGTGGTCGCCCCGTTTATGTGGAACGTTACCGTGAACGCGTTTATGCACCGCCACCCGTGGTGTATTACCCGCCACAGCCCTCAGGGCTTAGTCTGATTTTCCCGCTGAACTTCGATTAATGCAAATTAATTGAACTCGCGGAAAGTGCGTGTGGGTGGCAACTCACAGTAAATACTTGGGGGTTGCCGCCCACATTTGCGTTTGCAGATATAAGTCGATATTCTGCACAGCGCTATGACACACAAAACCATTCATATCATCGGCGGCGGCGTTGCGGGGCTTGGCCTTGCGTGGCGCTTGGCGCAAGCGGGCATGCGCGTAACCGTATTCGATAAGGGCGCGATTGGCCGTGGGGCCAGTTGGGCTGCTGCTGGCATGCTGGCGGCGGTTGTTGAAGCAGAACCCGGCGAAGACGCGCTCATTCCTTTCGTATTAAAATCGCAAAGCATGTGGCCGGAATTCGCGCGCGAGTTGCAAGCTTATACGGGGCTTGATATTGGCTACCGCGAAAGTGGCACATTATTCGTTGCAGCAGAACGCGATGATGAAGGCTTGCTGAAGCAACGGTTTGAATTTTTAAAGGCGCGGAACCTGCCAGTTCAATGGCTGGAGCGCAGCGAGCTTAGAAAGCGCGAGCCGTATTTTTCACCGCGCGTGACGCACGGATTTTACAGCGCGCAGGATCATCAGGTTGATAACCGTGCACTGGTCGATGCATTACACGCCGCATGTAAAAAAGCAGGTGTTGAATTGCATGCCAATGCCGATGTCAGCGAAATCAAAGTTTCAAATGGCAAAGCTACCCATATCGTCATCAATGATGGAATCATCGCGGTAGAAAATCTGGTACTAGCTGCAGGCGCATGGTCCGGCAGCATCAAAGGATTACCGCTGGAAGCATTACCACCCGTATTCCCAATGAAGGGACAATTGCTATCCATGCAAATGGATGTGCGGCAGCCATTATTGAAACACGTCGTATGGACACCACAGGTTTATCTGGTACCACGCAGCGATGGACGATTGATTGTCGGCGCGACCTTGGAAGATAAGGGCTTTGACGCCAGCTTGACCGCAGGTGGTATCCTGCATTTGCTGCGCGAAACATGGGAAGCCTTACCAGGAATTGAGGAGCTGCCCTTGTTAGAAACATGGGCAGGCTTCCGCCCCACCAGCCGCGATGACGCGCCCATTTTGGGCGAAAGCGCCATAAAAAACCTCAGTTTTATGACCGGACAGCATCGCCACGGGATTTTAATGACCCCCCTACTCGCAGCCGCCATGAGCGAGTATATATTAAAGGACAGGCTGCCGGAGATTGCCGCGCCTTTTACGATGCAACGTTTTAAATAATCGAGAAGACCATGTTGAATTTAATTGTGAATGGCGAGAAGCGCGAAACAGCCGCGCAAACCATTCCCGAACTTTTGCAAAACGAACAATTGCCGCAAGCGCATTGGCAAGCCATAGCCGTGGCATGCAATGGCAAAGTCATCACCCGCGCGGCATGGGCAGAAACAACATTGAATAATGGCGATGCGATTGAAATCGTAAAACCATTCGTGGGCGGATGATGGCTGACAATCTAACCATTGCCGATAAATCATTTACCTCGCGCTTGCTGATTGGCAGCAGCATGTACCCCAATCAACAGGTGATGCTGGATAGCATTGCTGCATCCGGCGCGCAAATTGTTACCGTTGCCATTCGCCGCATCAATCTGCAGGGACAACACTTATCGGTGCAGCAACTGCTTACGGAGCGTAATTTAACACTGCTGCCTAACACTGCAGGCTGCTATACCGCCGAAGACGCCGTATTCACCGCAGAGCTTGCACGTGAAGCATTGCAGACGAATTGGGTGAAGCTTGAAATCATTGGTGATCGTGAAACATTATTACCAGATGCTGTTGAACTTATCCGCGCTGCAGAAACACTCGTCAAAAAAGGTTTTGTGGTTTTACCATATTGTAGCGACGACCCTGTGGCGTGTCAGCGTTTGGTGGATGTGGGCTGTGCCGCCGTGATGCCGCTTGGCTCCCCCATTGGCTCAGGGCAAGGCATCCTCAATCTTTATAATCTTGATATTATTCGCGCGCGCATTTCATTGCCGATTATTCTGGATGCAGGCATCGGCACGGCATCCGACGCTGCGATTGCCATGGAACATGGCTGCGATGGCATATTGCTGAACACTGCTATTGCTAAATCCAACAATCCCGTATTAATGGCCAGCGCAATGCGTAAAGGCATGGAAGCGGGCCGTGAAGCATTCATGGCTGGCCGTATTGCCAAAAAAACACATGCCGAAGCGTCCAGTCCTGTTGGCGGGCTTGCCACCAAAAGCGGTAAAAGCTGATGCTGCCACACCCTCGCGTCATGCTCATCACCGACAGAGCGCAAGCAGCCTTACCGCTCGATGACATCATTACAGAAAGTTTGCTCGCTGGATGCAAATGGGTTCTATTGCGTGACTATGATGCGGCGTATGACGCATTCCTTAAACAAGCGCATCGCGTAAAAAAATTATGCGCGGCACATGGCGCAAAACTATTCATCAGCCGCAATGTCAATGTTGCCAAAGAAATACAAGCTGATGGATTGCATTTATCAACGGTACAGAATGTGGGCCACACCCGCAAATTGTGCGGCCGCATGATCATTGGTCAATCATGCCACAGCATCGAAGATATTCAGCGCGCACAGGTAGGCAACGCGGATTATGTAACGTTCAGCCCTGTATTTGATACACCTAGCAAACCTGGATATGTGGGTGTTGGCATTCAAACCCTGACACAGATTTGTAGTAAAACTACATTGCCGGTCATTGCGCTGGGTGGCATTGACGCACAGAACGCAGCATCGTGCCTTGCAGCGGGCGCCGCAGGAATTGCGGTGATGGGCACCATCATGCGTAGCAAAACGCCGCAAGCCAACATGCAGTCGATTTTAAGCGCAATGAATGCACCATAACATTTTCAATATGAATCGCTAAAGCAGCGCATAGACCTTCGTTTTTAAACGTTTTTTGCCTACAAAAAAAATAGTAACTATGAAAAGATTATTCTTAGTGCGCGGGTGGTTTCTTTTTTGTTATCATCATTCCTTAAAATCTAACAAGTGTATGCAAGCCTTTTCTAATGGATCCCCAGTTACGAAATTTCAGTGTTATGATTGTGGATGACGACCGTCTCGTGCAAAAGCTCGTAGCGGACGTTCTCAAGAATCTTGGATTTGGAAAAACCCAACGCGCGGATGACGGGGCATCCGCACTTAAGATGCTGGATGGTAATCAGGTCGATTTTATTTTCTGCGACTGGCGCATGCCGCAGATGAACGGTCTGGATTTCATCAAGCAAATCCGCAGCGGCAAGACGCGCGTGAACCCGTTCATCCCCATCATCATGCTCACCGGCAACGCCGAAGTGCATCAGGTCATCGAAGCGCGCAATATCGGCGCGAATGACTACCTGATTAAACCATTCACGGTTAAGCAAATCACCAAACGAATTATCGAACTGGTCGATAATCCGCGCGAGTTCATTGCTTCCCCTAAATACACCGGTCCATGTCGGCGCAGAAAGAATGCCCCGCCCAAAGGGCCAGACCGCAGAAAACAGAGAAAAGTGAAACGATAATAGGTGCACTATGGCAGATGCTCTCCCGGATGAAGATGGCGTTGTAATTCACGCTCCCGACTTGTCGATGAAGAAGAAGCTTGGCCCGGGCAAATCCCTTGGCGCGATTATCACTCCCGTCACGGTTGAACGAACTGAAAAAGTAGTCGCCAATTTCGAACCTGAAATCGTTAAAGAAATCCTCGCCGAATTTTCTGAATTAGAAAACATCGCAACGCATTTGAAACCCAACACTACCGCCACTTCCGATTTAAAAATCGTGATTGAAAAAGGGTTTGCAATTAAATCAAAAGCCGGTTTCTGCAATTACTCGCTGGCATCATCGCTGGCGCGCTTCATGCATCTGTTTTGTGAAACGCTGCTGGACAAACAATTGACCATTAAAGACATCAGCATCATCTCCTGCTTTGTCAGTATTCTTAAAATTATTTTCGAACGTAAAATCATGGGCGATGGTGGGTCGACGGGAAATACCATCGTGCAGGAAGCTCAACGCATGATTTCATTGACTGGCTTGCCTCCTGCTTAAACAGCCCTACTTTTAAAAATAGATGTCAAAATTGAACAGCCTACGGTATCTGCGCCACATTGATTTGCCTGGCCTTGGGTTTGATGGCCAGGAAAAGATCTGTGCTGGCACCGTGGCATTGGTGGGTATGGGCGGGCTTGGCGTTGCGGCGGCGTTGTATCTGGCGGGGGCTGGCGTTAAACAACTTATCCTGATTGATGGCGACAAGGTCGAAGAAAGCAATTTACAACGCCAAGTGCTATATACGGAGGTTGATATCGGAGTGCAGAAAGTCATAGCCGCAAAAGCACGGCTTCATGCACTCAATTCTGCTGTGCAATTTCAAACACACAATGCACGTCTTGATGCAACCAATGCCGTTGATTTTTTAAGCGCTGCCGATGTGGTGTGCGATTGCACCGATAATTTCGCCACACGTTTTTTATTGAATGATGTATGCATTCAATTAAAAAAGCCACTCGTCAGTGCATCGGTTCAGGGATTTGCAGGGCAGCTGGCAACTTTCAAACCGTATTTGGGAAAAGGTCATGCGTGTTATCGCTGCCTGTTTCCGGAAACACCCCCCAAGGGCATGGTGCCATCTTGCCCTGAAGCGGGTGTGTTTGGCCCTATTGTCGGCATTCTTGGTGTCATGCAAGCTGCCGAAGCATTGAAGGAATTAGCAGGGATTGGCGCCGCCCACACCAGCCTTTATATGCTGGATAGCCAGACCATGGCAGGCAAAAGCATTGCTGTTGAACAAAACCCCACCTGCACAAGTTGCTCTAAACAATAAGCTTTCTTATTTAGATTTGCGCTGGCATAAGCCAGCGGGCGGCTTTGCCGCCTTATAGCTAAACCAAAGGTTATTTGGTTCAGCTATAAAATGCCTTTGCACGATACGCTGCAAGCTAGTAAAAATGCGCCCATGAGCATTCATACCCCCCCACCCGTCAAAAAACTTACCGTGCAGGATATCAGAGCGGCGAAAAACCGCGCCGAACCCTTTTTGGCACTGACGGCTTACACCGCGCCCATCGCGCAAATTGCAGATAAGCATGCCGACCTTGTATTGGTGGGTGATAGTTTGGGTATGGTATTATACGGCATGCCCAATACCTTGGGTGTGACATTGGAAATGATGATGACGCATGGCCGTTGCGTGGCACAATTTTGCCAACGTGCTTTATGCGTTGTTGATATGCCATTTGGTACATATCAAGCTTCCCCCGCCCAAGCATTCGAGAATTGTTCCCGCGTGATGAAGAAGACTGGCGCTGGCGCCATCAAACTGGAAGGCGGCGCGGAAATGGCAAGTACCATACGTTTTCTGGTGGAACGCGGCATTCCTGTGCTTGGCCATATTGGCCTTCGCCCACAACAAGTGCATGTGATGGGCGGATATAAGGTACAAGGCAAAACCGAAGACCAGATTGAAATGTTGAAGCACGATGCTAAGGCCGTTGAAGAAGCCGGAGCATTCGCAATTGTCGTAGAAGGCACAATGGAACATGTGAGCCGCGAGATTACCCAAAGTGTTGCAATACCTACCATTGGCATCGGCGCATCCCCTGCCTGCGATGCACAAATTCTGGTGACCGAAGACGTATTGGGGCTAGTTCCAGGGGCCAAAGCAAAATTCGTGAAACCATATGCCAATTTGTATCAGGACGCAGAACACGCGCTACAAAGTCTTGAAATGGACGTCAAAGCACGACGTTTCCCTGGCCCAGAAAATCTATATATCAAAACCAAATGAGTAACCCAGTTATAAATGATAAGGGTCCACTGCTACCCTTATGTGTAGATCTTGACGAAACCCTCATCCACACCGATGTGCTGGTACTTGGCATAAAGCAATTGGTACTGACCAAGCCGTGGTTGTTGCCGTGGTTTCTTGTCTGGCTTTGCATTCGGCGCGCTGCTGCCAAGGCATGGCTTGCCAAAGAAATCGATCTGGATCCTGAAACCTTCCCTTACCGCACCGAATTGCTCAGCTATCTGAAAGAACAAAAGGCACTGGGGCGCAAATTATATCTGGTTAGCGCAGCCGATGAACGCATTGTAAAACATGTAGCGTCATTCCTCGGGCTGTTTGATGCTGCCTATGGCAGCAACGGGACCACCAACTTAAAAGGCCGCAATAAGGCCAGATTCATTCGTGACCATATCGCCAGAGCATTCGTATATGCAGGAGATAGTTTTGCCGATTTGCAAATCTGGAAAATCGCCAGCAGCGCGATTTTATGCGGCAAGGCACAGATGTTCAAATCATCCCTTTCTATTCCTATTGAAGCAAGTTTTGCATAATGGCCCAAAAGAAATGATTGTACAAAAATGATCGCACAAATTGGCCAAGATATATTGTTCGTGACGCTGTTATTGGCGGTGGCAACATCCATATGCGGGTTCATTGCGAAGGAACATAGTTTGTTGCTACGCCGCATGACGCGCATTGGCAGCGTGGCGGTGTTTGCAGGAATTGCGACAGCCTTTGGTCTGCTTATCCTTGCCTTTGTGCTATCGGATTTTTCCGTCATCACCGTTTATCAAAACAGCCATACATTAAAGCCGTTATTATATAAAATCACCGGCGTATGGGGCAACCATGAAGGGTCGATGATTTTATGGGTATTAGTCGCCAGTTTTTTTGGCGCGGTGCTGGCAATTTTGCGCTCTTCGCTATCGCCAACCATGGTCATGCGTATTCTGGCGACCCAAACCCTACTGGTTGCAGGTTTTCTTGCCTTCATTGTCTTTACATCGAACCCGTTCATTCAATTAGTGCCCGCTCCTGCGGAAGGCTTGGGATTAAACCCGTTATTGCAAGATCCTGCCTTAGCCTTTCATCCACCCATGCTGTATCTGGGCTATGTTGGTTTCTCGCTCGCATTCTCATTTTCAATCGCCGCATTGCTGACCGGCCAGGTGACGCGTGAATGGGCACGGGTACTTCGTCCATTCGTACTGGTTGCATGGTGTGCGCTGACCATCGGCATCACTATGGGTTCATGGTGGGCCTATTACGAACTAGGCTGGGGCGGTTGGTGGTTTTGGGACCCCGTTGAAAACGCATCCTTCATTCCATGGCTTTCGGGAACTGCCCTTCTCCATTCGCTCATCGTGGTTGAAAAGCGCGGCACGTTAAAGACATGGACGGTGCTACTCGGCCTTATCACCTTTACCTTTTCGATGATTGGCACGTTCTTGGTACGCTCCGGCATCATCACATCGGTTCATGCCTTTGCGCTTGATCCGGAACGCGGTGTATTTGTATTGCTGTTGATTGGTGTCAGCTCCGGCATTGGCCTGTTATTATTCGCACTGCGTGGGCATCTGTTCACGAGTGAGCAAAACTTCGCGCCTATTTCACGTGAATCTTTTCTGGTTCTGAATAATTTGTTTCTGGTGACCGCCGCTGCGACGGTATTGCTTGGCACGCTATATCCGTTGATTTTCGAACTTATCAATAATGCACAAATCTCCGTTGGCCCGCCCTATTTCGAAGCGAGCTTTACGCCATTGATGATGCCACTGGTGTTTCTTATGGGCTTTGCACCGTTCCTTGCATGGCGGCACGATGAATTGAAACGGATTTTTCCGCAGTTGCAAGTTTGTTTCCTAACCTCCTGCGCTATCGTTCTGCTTGCATTGGCGATTGACCAGCAACAGGCGCTACGTTTCTATCTGGGCATTGGATTTGCAGCATGGCTGCTATCGGCGACCATTTTGGGCTTTGTTAAAAACAAAAAACTAACCTTACCCCAAAAACTACCTATGACGCTGGCACATGGCGGGCTGGCAATCGCCTTGTGCGGCATGGTTGCAAGCAGCCATCTATCAACCGAAGTCATTGATTTGATGAAACCCGGCAGCGAATTGAAGCTGAACCAGATGACATTCTTTTTTGACAAAATCGACCATGTCACTGGTCCCAATTATATCTCTGAACGCGCCACATTCCATGTAACGGATAGCAAGGGATTAATCACAACGCTTAACCCTGAACGCCGGTTTTATCCGGTAGGTGAAAAATTACTGAGCGATGTAGCGATTTATACCGATGGCCTGTCGGATTTATATCTGGTGCTGGGCGAACCCCAGAAGAATCCTGATAACACCGTTAAGGGATGGACAGTGCGCGCAACGGCACATCCGCTCATTCCGTGGATCTGGTTTGGGTGTTTGATTATGGCGCTAGGAGGCGCAGCCGCCCTTATTCAGATGATGTGGCGAAGCCGCACCTCTGATGCTGCGGCGAACCAGCTACTCTGATGCATGAATCAAGGTCGAGCATTCGCGCTCGAAGCGACGCATCAGACGCAAGCTGATCTGATAGTCATCCTTGTCTTTTTCATTGGGTAATAAATCACGGCCGATTTTATCGCCAAGGATATTTAACTGGTCGATGACCTTTTGACCTTTTGGGGTGATACGTACGCGTGCTGAACGTCTGTCATGTTCGTCGGTCAGACGTTCCAGATATCCACCCTCAGCAAGATTTTTGATATTGTACGATGCGTTGGAGCCAAGGTAATAGCCACGTTCAATTAAATCGCGCACGGCCATATCCTGGTTGCCGATTGTGGCAAGCATCATAATTTGTACCGGGTTAATGTCCCTGATACCGACTCTCGTCATTTCAAGGCGAACCACGTCTAAAAAGCGGCGATGCAGGCGCTCCATCAGCTGGGGCAGCTCTAGCATTAACGTTGACATAGGGAGTGCGTTTGACATTTTGCTTCATTCATTTGCTAGTGGGAACGAGCTTTCAGCATATTTCATTACTTATAAAATTGGGTTAAGCTTTGATAAACTTTTACCTTCATTATAGGCATTCTATGACCCATCTAACCCGCGGCTTTTACAGCGTTTTTTCTGTTGTTTTACTGGGCATGTGCATGGCCGCATGTTCATCTGACAGCGTGAGCGTAGAAGCGCCCGAAAAACCACAAGCCGCGACATCGAATATAAAAAGCAAATCAACAGGTCCCAGCATAGAGCGCAAATTGTATGAGCCGACATCTGCACAGCGCCCCGAAAAGGAAATTGAAGACGAAGATGAAGCAACCGCAACGCTGCTGAAAACTGCCGAAAAAATGTTGGCGAGCAATGATTTAACAAGCGCGAACATGCTCTATCAACGCGCGCTCAGCACCAACCCCAATTCCATCGCTGCGCTGAAAGGTATGGCGCGTGTTGCAGAGATACGCGAAAAACCACAAGAAGCACTGCAGGCTTACCGTGAAATCATCCGTCAGGATAACGAGAACGAAGATGCCAATATGGGCGTTGCCAAAAACCTGATGACGCTTGGGCTTCATGATAAAGCGATTGATCAGCTGAATAAATACCGCGGAGCTAAAGGCGATAGTCCTGAAGTATTGAACATGCTGGGCATGGCCTATACACGGGCGGATGATATTCCCGGCCATTATGAAAAAGCCGTTGAAAGCTTTAAAACATCGCTGTCCATCGACCCAGACCGGTTGACGACACGCAATAATCTTGGCTTTACCTACATCCTTGCCGGGCAAATTCCAGAGGCCATCGAGATATTTGAAAAACTGGTGGATGACCCGCGCGTGACGGTACAACACCGTCAGAACCTTGCACTGGCATATGGTATGGCCGGACGTGAGAATGATGCACGCAAAATAGCGATGCAGGATTTACCGCGTGCGGCTGTTGAAAAAAACATCGCCAGCTACCGGAAGATGCGCCAAAAGGCGATGGGCATTACGCCTGACGAGCCAAAGATCGTAATAAAGAAGCCAGCCGTTAAAAAAATGCCAAAACCTGAAGTGAAGAAGGAAGAGCCGAAAGTTGAGACTGCGCCTTCTGCCGCACCTGCGGCACCCGCAGCTGATGCTGTTGTTCCATTAGCACCGCCAACGCAGCAGTAATAGCTATGGCGCCAATCTATTTGCGGGGGCTGTTTTCAGACGCGACTGCCAATCCAGGCCTTCTTGTTCGAGAAGACCTGATTGTAATACTTGCTGCGATACAATCAAATGGCGCGATGAAATAACAGGGCCGCCCTCTCCCAAACGAATACCGACTGTATTGATTTGTGATAGACCAACAAGGCCTTCTTGAAGCTGCTTGGTTATATCAGATTGAGGAAGTTGATTAGTTAATGATTTATTTTTTGATGCGACGACAAACATCTGCCCACCTTCACCGTTATTTGCGACATGCAAATAATTCAATCCACGCGTTTTGAGGTCTGCGAGTAATTCACGCGACAAGGTTACAATCCCCGAGGCTGGGACAGAATAGGAGTGATTATTCGCAGCTTGATTACTCAGCACATTGCTTCTTAAAACACGCTCAGCCACGCTAAAAATCCATTAATAATTTATTTTTATTAAGTGTAAGGCGGACCCGTTACTTTTCTATTTATTTAGGTCAAATACGCGCATAATCGCAGGGGCAAGCAACACGATAAATAACGTTGGCAGCGCCAGATACGTCTACTAAACCTTAAAAATACTTGTTTAAGTTAGCTTGTTGGATAACAGGGTGCTATAGCGTCCAATTTTTTGCGGTGTTCTTCCACATGTCGTTCACTTGCTGCTGTCGGGTTTGTGCCAGTAACGATATCGGACCCTTTAGTAATATTTCCATCAGGCGACAAATCAGTCAGGTAGTTCGATCCATTTCGGGATATTGGATCGGTTCCACCACCAACCCCAACCGAAAAATCAACGATGCCATCCTGAGCATCTCGCTTGCGGAGAGTCAAATAATCCCCTTGGTTGCTATGATATGTTGCATAAGCCTCTATGCGCTTATCCGGATCTGATAATTCCACTCCATAGGCACCGGGATTGACACGAAGCGGTTGAAGTTTAAACCCGTCTGCTTGCTCAAGTTGAGATGCTACACATGCCAGAACGGGATCACGAACACCCATACCCTGTAATTCTGCTTCACGCGCTGGGTCGCGCGCATAAGCCTGATACTGTGTTGGAATTACTGGTTCAGCCATATCAATTTCTTAAAAAATATGAATATGATATTATCTGAACACTATTTAAACCATTCTAATAATTAAGGTTAACGGACTGTAACCTATCTATTCAAATCAAATACGCGAATAATCGCAGGGCCAAGCAATACGATAAATAGCGTTGGCAGGATGAATAAAATCATCGGCACGGTAAGGGTTGCAGGAAGCTTGGCTGCTTTTTCTTCCGCTTTCATCATACGTTCTTCGCGGAGTTCCGATGATAATACGCGCAAGGCTTGCGCCAGCGGTGTACCGTAGCGTTCGCTTTGTGTAAGGGTATTCACCAGAGCGCGCACCGATGGCAACTGCACGCGGTCAGCAAAGCCTTGCAACGCCACCTTACGGTCGGGCAAAAAGCCAAGCTCAACCGCGGTAATACCAATTTCTTCGGCCAAAACTGGCGTGCTTTGGGTTATTTCACGTGCCACGCGGTCAAGCGCGGCATCCAGACCCAAACCTGCTTCCGCGCATATGACCAGCAAATCGAATGCATCGGGAAGCGATTTACGCAGAATATCTTCCCGCTTTTGAATGGTATTTTTCAGCCACATATCGGGCAACATAAACGCGATGGTGGGCATGCCCAGCATCATCAGTAATTTAATCAGCGGCTTTTTCTCGGCGATGCCAAGACCGGCGGTTAAGAATAAAGCAAGCAGGAATAACACCAGCGGCATACCTACCTTGGTCATGGCGAAGAAACCAACGGCTTCCTTGTTACGCATACCTGCTCGTGCAAGATTTTTACGTAGTTCAACAGAATAGAGCCACGGTGTGTTCTTTAGTTTGGCAGCAAGCTGCTTGATGAAATCTTGTTGTAATACACCGTCACGGCGCGTGGATTGCGATTTAAGTTCAGCACGTAAATCATCCCGGCGTTGTAAAACGGATTTTAAGCGCCGTTCCGTGACTTCGCTTCCGGATAATGCCTGCCATACCAGCATGACGACCACGAATGCGCCAAGCCCAGCGGCATAGACAAGCATATCATTGTCCATGAAACTCATCCAACTGGCGGTGCCTGTATCAATCATGTTAATCCAATGTGCTATATCTCGAAATTAATCATCTGCGCCATTATCCAGATACCAAAACCAAGCATGCCAAAGGCGATGCCAAGCAAGATATTGCCGCGCGGATCATTGAACAACAGCATCACGTATTCGGTTGCCACAACGCCCAATACGGTTGCGACGATGAATGGCAATGCACCCAAAATCATCGCGCTGGCTTTTGCTTCAGACGACATGGCTTTGATTTTCAGTTTGATTTGGCGGCGCTTACGTAATACTTCGCTGACATTCGCCAATGTTTCGGCCAAATTACCGCCGGTTTCTTTTTGAATGGACAGCGCGATAATCAGATAGCGGTATTCAGGTACATCCACGCGTTTGGCGACATCCCACATGGCATCTTCCAAACTTCTGCCCATGCGTACGGCGTCTTTAATGGTGCGGAATTCAAAGCCAATAGGGTCCGGCATTTCTTCGCCGACCACGTTGATGGATTCGCTGATGGGCAAACCGGAACGAATACCACGCACCATTGCATCGATGGATTCAGGAAAGAATTTGATGAATTCCTTGCAGCGCTTTTTGCCTTTCATGCCTACAAACACATGCGGGAGCCAGATTCCAAGCATCAACGATAATAATGATGCAGGTAGCAATTTCTGGCCAAGAATAACATGGAACAGCATAAAGAAAATGCCGATCATTAATCCGGTCAGCAGCAGATATTCGCTGATGGTCATACGCATACCGGTGCGCGCCAAACGGTTACGTAGTTTTTCTGGGTTAGGCAATGCGGTCTTGATGAAATTATCAAGAAAGGGAATGCCGCTATCCTTAATACTGCGTTTTAGTTCGACCTTTGGTCCTACGGCCTGTTTCTTTTCGGGTTTTTCTTCAATACCCGCAACACGCTTGATACGTTTATCCAAGGTCTTGCTATCACCACCGGGCATTAATGCGAATATCAACATGATAATCGTGATGAACCCACCGCCCAGCATCATCAACATATCGGGGTTCATAAAATCTCCAATAATTGCTTATCGAGATTGAAGTAAGCGGCTTTTGGCAAGAAATGCGGGCGAAGGCCATGATTGATGAATTCGACGTTCAACTTTCCATCAGGCGTTTCGCCTTTGGTTTCACAGGTGAATAAATCCTGCATGGTGACCACATCACCTTCCATGCCCAATACTTCGCTGATATACGTCACGCGGCGCGAACCATCGCGCATACGGCTAACCTGTACAATCATATCTAGCGCGGAGGCAATTTGCATACGAATGGCACGTGGCGCGAGATTTACGCCTGCCAAACCCACCATGTTTTCAAGACGCATCAACGCTTCACGTGGACGATTGGCGTGAACAGTGGAGAACGAACCATCATGGCCCGTATTCATGGCCTGCAACATATCAATCGCTTCGCCGCCACGGGTTTCACCCACAATGATGCGGTCAGGGCGCATACGTAGCGAATTTTTAAGTAAATCGCGCATGCTGATTTCGCCATGTCCTTCAAGATTGGCGGGGCGCGTTTCAAGACGCACGACGTGCGGCTGCTGCAATTGCAATTCTGCAGCATCTTCGATGGTGACGATGCGCTCGGTATTATCAATCATCTTGGAAATGGCGTTAAGCAAGGTCGTTTTACCTGAACCCGTACCACCGGAGATGAGAATGTTAAGCCGGCAACGGCCAGCAATTTCCAATACCTTCTTCATTTGTGGACTGATGGAGCCAAATTTTTCCATAACGTCCAAAGTAATTTTCTTTTTGGAAAATTTACGGATGGTGATGGCTGGTCCATCAATCGCCAATGGAGGGATGATGATATTCACGCGGCTACCATCGGCCAGACGCGCATCACATAACGGGCTTGATTCATCCACACGGCGGCCAATCGCATTCACGATGCGCTGTGCCACTGAAAGAACGTGTGCGTTATCACGGAAATGCACATCGGTCAGCGTCAAACGGCCTTTTTGTTCAATCCAGACTTGTTTGGAACCATTGACCATGACTTCGCTGATGGTTTCATCCGCCAATAGTGGTTCAAGTGGCCCAAGGCCAAGCATATCGTCCAATAAGCTGGTGACCAGTTCCTGACGTTCACTGCCGGAGAGCGGTGTTTTTTGTTCGGTCAATAATTCGCCGACCACACCGGTCAAATCGCGGTTCAAATCATCGCGCGTCATTTTGGCGGCTGCCGATGCATC
>CAZMQI010000006.1:0-83872 GCA_964568585.1 uncultured Rhodospirillales bacterium | reverse complement strand
TATGTCGGCGAAGGCACGATGGTGGATACATGGTCCACCGTTGGGTCATGCGCCCAAATCGGACGCAACGTACATCTGTCAGGCGGCGTTGGTATTGGCGGCGTTTTGGAACCACTTCAAGCCAATCCGGTTATTATTGAAGATGATTGCTTCATCGGCGCACGCAGCGAAGTTGCCGAAGGCGTGATTGTTGAAAAAGGCGCGGTATTATCGATGGGCGTGTTCCTTGGCGCATCAACCAAAATCATTGACCGTGAAAGCGGCGAGATTTTCATGGGCCGCGTGCCGAGCTATTCGGTGGTTGTTCCGGGATCATTGCCGGGTAAACCGCTGAAAGATGGTTCGGCTGGTCCATCCCTGTCATGCGCGGTGATTGTGAAACGCGTGGATGAAAAGACGCGTTCGAAGACATCGATTAACGAATTGTTGCGAGACTAAGCCTCGTCACTAAGTTTCATCAACGCCTAGATAAAACCATTCCTGCCCAACAGGGCAATCGGCGTGCGGCAATACAATGCGGCCACTGAATGGTGCGGTGATTTTTTCACCATCATCAAAACTTGCAACGACAGTACCCGCAGCGATTTCATCTAGATGCTTCCAAGGCTGTGCAAACACACCATTGCGTTGCTTATAAACCAATTGTTTGATGCGCGTACGGCGCATTTTGTCTTCATCCGCTGGCACGTTTAGTTTGGCGATACCACATTTCAACAGTGCGCCTTCAATCGCACGGATGGCGACAGGCACCGCACTGGCATCCAGATGCTGGCCACATTCAACCGTGGTGGCGATAGCACCTTTGCTGCGTGCATATTCGGTTGTGCCAACCGATTCAATCGGGTCAATCTTCACGCCGCTGGCGGCATAGGCTTCCGACCAACCATAAATGACGTGGTTGAGGCCAAGCGCGGCGATGAAGGGTTCTTCGCGGTCACGCAAATGATCATCCCCTCTGAATGCAAAGGCTGGCCCGCCAGCGCGGTAGGAATGGATATCAAGCAACACATCGCAATCTTCCAGCAATGGCGTCAACTCATTCATCAGGAATTCTTCATATGCCTTTGGTTCGGCGCGTTTGGCCATGGCGCGGTTCAAATTGCGATCGATGAAGCGTTTGTTTTCAGCATAAGCACGCGGATTGCACACGGGAACAAATGTCACGCGGCCAGCATCGACTTTGATGTCGCCGGAGTTAAAACGGGCGAGAATCTTTTCAATCGCCGCAGGGCCACAGATTTCATTGCCATGCACACCGCCAAGTATAAGCAGACGCGTTCCGGATTTTGATGACGAAAATGACACAGGATTAAGCATGGCGCAATTATAGCCAAGCTATGGCACACTACTAGTGGGGATTTTTAGGTTTTTCCGGAAATACGGCGGAAATCGCCCGATTGTTCAGCCGAACGAATATGGGAAATAGCCCAGATATCCTGCTCGCGCACCATATCGATGAGACGGTGGCTACACACAATCATCACCTGACCCATGGCGGTCACAGATACGCTGGATAAATCATTGGTCATATTTTCGTGGCCAATCCAGTCACGAAGCACCTGAATAAATTCTAATGCGGCGTGGCGGCTGATTTCGGTCATCAATACGCGTGATGCCTCGCGGTTTTCAGGCACATGAAGTTCGATGAAGTAGCGGTTATAGGTCGGCTTTTTAGTAGCCGTAACTACTGGTTGTTTTTGTTCTTCGCTTAAAATTGCTTCAATCATACAGTTTGCCTAAAATTTTATATATGCTCAGAATACAGGCTTTCTGTTTAAAAAATGTTTAAGTTCATATACTTAACAGAACATTAAAATACTGTTATAGTTTACTTTCACCTTTGATTTCAGCACCCCGCCAATGTTTGAACACAATCCAAAAAAAATTAAACGCAGAATAAAGAAGGTCATACCGCTCACCAAAGAGCGATTGGAGTTTTTGGCATTACGTTACGTGACGCGTTATTCGGCAACGCGCGGGATGTTAGGACGAACATTGCAGCGGCACATTGATAAAGCAGCCTATGCGGATAAGGAATTCGCAAGTGTGGATGCGATGCGCTGGAAAGATGCCATTCTAAATCGCTATGAAGAAAAGAACTGGATTAATGATGGTGATTTGGCAAAGCGGTTTATCGAACATGGAAAACAAGCAGGTCTATCGCGCCAGAAGATGCAGCAAAAATTAATGCATAAGGGCGTAGGCAAGGAGCTCATTAAAGAAAAAATGGTTGAGGTTGTTGAAGACCAGAGCTTTGATGAAATGGATTTGGCATCAGCGCGCATCTTTGCCAGAAAGAAAGGCCTTGGCATCTATAACAAACATAAAAACGCCGACACAAAAAAGGAATTGGCTAAGATGTGCAGAGCCGGCTTTTCATTTGAAACAGCCCGCAAAGCGTTGAATGTGACACTGGATGAAAACGACTAAGCCTGTTGGCTACGTATCATAAACGCATATACCCGAGCATAGAATGCCGACATAAGCCCGAACAGGAACAAGATAAAGGCTGCGCCAATCGCTTTAAACAGCACATGTTCGGCAAAACCCAAACGGTTACCTTGCTGCGCGACATCACCTGCGATGCCCTGTTGGGCGGAGCTGATGAGCAAGCTCACCCCAATAACGATGCCAAGCGCGACTACTACGGTTGGAAGCGCGAGCAAGATATTCCCAAGCATGATGCGCCAGACATGTTTTGCAGTCATGACCCATGATTGCTTAAAAGGTTCGGTTGTCTGGCCCATGACCGTTAGCGGATAGCTCATGGATAGGCGTGCAATGACAAACATCATCAGCAAGCCACACCCCAAAAACACAGCCCAATTATCCTCAAGACTGACTGCTTCGCCGCCAGAGAATTCAGGAATGGAAGCCATGAAGAAACTGGTGAACACCAACACGATGGGCGCAAGCGCGAAGCCTGATTTCATTGCGGTTAACGTGAAATGCCATTCGGGCTTGCCGTAACTGAATACTATGGTTTTATCTTTTTTCTCACCCAGCAATAGCTGGCGATACCATGCGACCGAGAACGAAAATATCATCGCCATCTGGAACAGGCTAAGCGCCAGGATAATCGCCAGATGTTCGGGTTTTACCTGTCGCGCTTCTTCGATTGTCACCGGTCTTGAATTTTCTGATGCAGCCACTTTTTCTGCCGTACTTTTTTCTTCCAGGCTTTTTTCGGGTGATGGCACATCAATCTTCCCTGTCATGTCATCAAGCGTGGTATGCGCTTCCGGATGGATGGATTTGTAGATTTGCTGCGTCATAATGAGCGTAGGGATTTCAACGAACAGCACCATCATCAACAAGATAAGCCAGATACTGCCCAGAAAGCCTTTCAGATTGCCGAACACGTCGCCATAAGCTGCTTTCACAGTCGCCAGAACAGGAAGGGGCAAGGATTGCGTCATAAGCCAGCTTTGCGTAAAAGGGTGAAGGCAGTCATATTATCCTATGATAACTACAAAAGGGTTGTTAATAAAAAAGCTTAAATTAAGTGGATTCGAAGTAATAACCATGCATCACCGTATTATTAGCAAGCTCAGCGCTATACAGACACCCGCTTTTGTCGTGGATGAGGCGCGCCTGAAACATAATCTGCAGACGCTGGCCGATATCAAAACGCGCACGGGCGCCAAGATTTTATTCGCGATTAAAGGTTGCCCACTGATGCCCATCTTCCAGATGATTGGCGATGTGCTGGATGGATTTACCGCAAGCGGCGTTTACGAAGCGCGCCTTGTAAAAGATGGATGGGCAAAGGATGGCCACAAAAAAGGCGAGACAGAAATCCACACATTTTGTCCGGCCTATAGCGAACAAGAAATCCACGAATTGCTATCCTTGCAAAACAACATCCATATCTATTTCAATTCGCTGGAACAACTGAACCAGTTTGCACCCATCATCCGCAAACATAAAAAGAGCGTGACGATTGGCCTGCGTGTGAACCCTGCCCTGTCGTTGGCCAAATTCGCAAAATACGATCCATGCCGTGCGGGTTCGCATTTCGGCGTTGCAGTTGCTGAACTCAGCAAAGCCAATTGGGCTTATATCGACACATTACATGTGCATGCGCTTTGTGAAAACATGGCGGAAGAATCCGCGCGTCTTATCACGCATGTCGGCGAATTGCTTAAGGATGTTTTGCACAATGTGAAAACTGTGAACTTTGGCGGTGGGCATTTCATCACCCATCCTGATTACAATGTGGACGTGTTGGTGCATGCGCTGAATGAATTCAAAAAAACCTATCCGCACATCACGCCAGTTTTAGAACCAGGCGCGGCTGTTGTATACGATGCCGGTTATCTGGTTGCCTCCGTGCTTGGCTTGCAGAATAATGAAGGCACGCAAAACGCTGTGCTGGATGCTTCGGCGAATGCCCATGTACCCGATGTGATGAAGGCAGGTATTCGCCTATCCGTTCTTGGCGAAACCGAAATCCCCACGGCATATGCCTATACTTTTGTGTCCCGTACCTGTATGGCACGTGATGTGTGGGGCGATTATGCCTTTGAAAAGCCATTGGCCGTTGGCGACAAGGTGGTGTTTCTGGATGGGCTGCAATACTCGCTGGGCGAAGCAAACTGGTTCAACGGCCATCCACGCCCCGATTTAGCCGTGCTGGATAGCGCTGGCGAATACCGCATTTGGCGGCATTTTACCTATGCCGACTTCAAACATAACTACAGCACATAAACCTTCCCTAAAACTGGCCATAAAACCGTTGTTTTTCTAAAAACAACTGATATGTTTCGCAAGTCCGCAGAAGTCGTGCGGCACAACGTTATGGAGTGAAATATGGGTAGTGTTTTGATTATCGGCGCAGGTGCCGCAGGAACCGTGGTTGCAAAAAAATGCGCCATGAACCGCGACGTATTCACAAAAATCCATCTTGCATCACGCACGCTCTCCAAATGCGAAAAGATTCAACGCGAATGCAAAAGCGAAATTACCATCTCGCAAATCGATGCCGATGATACCAACGCTGTGATTGCACTCATTAAACAAGTGCAGCCAAAGCTGGTTATCAACATGGCATTGCCATATCAGGATTTGACGATTATGGATGCATGCCTTGCAACGGGCGTGCATTACCTTGATACCGCGAATTACGAACCAAAGGACGAAGCGAAGTTCTCCTATAAATGGCAATGGCCATACCATGACCGTTTCAAAGAAAAAGGCATCATCGGCGTATTGGGTTGCGGCTTCGATCCGGGCGTTTCAAATATCTATTGTGCCTATGCACAGAACAACCTGTTCGATTCAATCGATTACATCGACATTATCGATTGTAACGATGGCAACCATGGCAAATCATTCGCCACAAACTTCAATCCTGAAGTGAACCTGCGCGAAGTGACCCAACGCGGCAAATACTGGGAAGATGGCAAGTGGATTGAAATTGATCCGCTTAGCATTTCGCGCATGATTGATTATCCAGAAGTCGGTTCACGCAAATCCTATTTGATTTACCATGAGGAAGAAGAATCCCTTGTGCAGAATATCAAAGGCCTGAAGCGCATCCGTTTCTGGATGACGTTCTCCGATAACTACATCAAGCATCTGGACGTACTACAAAGCGTGGGCATGACCAGCATCAAGCCAGTGATGTACCAAGGCAAAGAAATCGTGCCGCTGCAATTCCTTGCGGCGTTACTGCCTGTGCCATCAACCTTGGCTGAAAACTATACCGGCAAGACATCCATCGGATGCATCATTCAGGGCACCAAGAACGGCAAACCGCGCAAGACACTCATTTATAATGTGTGCGACCATGCACAAACCGCCAAGGAAGTTGGCGCACAGGCTGTGTCGTATACCACAGGTGTTCCAGCCGTTGTGGGCGCGATGATGATTTTAAAAGGCACATGGAAAGGCGAAGGCATTTTCAACGTTGAACAACTGCCGCCAGAACCATTCCTTGAAGAAGTTGCAAAGCAGGGCCTTCCTTGGCATGTGAAGGAGTTAGCTGTTGAGGATTTGAAAGAGCCTCTTGCTGCTTAACATTTAGAGCCGTGCTCTAGAAATCGGTACAGCGTCCGCCTTTTTCCCAATCACCATAACGGGTGGGTTCTGGGCCTGCTTGGCCGCCGCTTTCGCCAGTCTTTTGCAAGTTTTTTTGTTCTGGCATGTCCGTCTTAACCACATCTTTTTCAACTGCGGCTGGCGCTGGCGGATTATTCTTTAATGGCATGGGTTTTTCGGTCATAACCATGACCATGCCAGAACAAAAACCAAAAGCCAATACTGCTAAGCCAGATGCACCAAAGCCCACCACACGGCCAAAAGATGCACCCAAAAAAGATGCGCGTGTCATTGCACACAAAATCCTTCTGAAAATCACCAATGAATCCATTTCATTGGAAGATGCATGGGAACAAACCAAAGAAGTGAACCTACTGGAACAGCGCGACCGCTCGCTATGCCGTTTGCTGGTACTGACGACCCTGCGTCAACTTGGCTTTATTGATTACCGCATTCGCCAATATGCCAAAACGCTGGAAAAGTTGCCGCTTTCAGCATTGATGGCGCTACGCATCGGCTTTACGCATATCTTGTTCCTCCACTCCCCTGCCCATGCGGTCGTGAACACCTGCGTTAATTTGCTGGATAAGAATGACAAGGTGATGCGCGGCTTGGTGAATGCGATTTTACGTAAAGCATCCGCGAATGAAAAACAAATCCATGATGCCACCCAAGGGTGGCAGCAAGCCATTCCAAACTGGCTGCTGACCATGTGGAAGAAAGATTATGGTCTCGAAAATCTTGGCAAGATTGCGATGGCATCTCTGCGTGAACCGTTTTTAGATATAACCGTCAAAGATAACGCAGCACATTGGCAAAAAGAATTGAACGCGCAAATGCTGCCCAATGGCAGCCTTCGCCTAGCCACTCAGGATGACATCACCCAATTACCCGGCTTTACCGAAGGTGCATGGTGGGTGCAAGACGCCGCAGCTGCACTGCCAGCGATGATGGCAGGCGATATCAAAGGCAAGTTGGTCTATGATTGCTGTGCAGCCCCCGGCGGTAAAACCGCGCAATTTTTGGCCGCTGGCGCAAAGGTTGTAGCGATTGACCAATCGCAAGATCGTCTTGTGCGCCTTCGTGAAAATCTGCAACGCATTAAAATGAATGCGAATATTTTATCGGTCAATGTTCTGGAATTTAAACCTAATAATCTGGCAGATGTCATATTTCTTGATGCGCCATGCAGCGCGACCGGAACATTACGCCGCCATCCAGATTTGATGATTCATAAAAAACCCGATGATGTGATGCGCCTTGCCGCGCTGCAATCGCGCATGCTGAATCATGTGGCCAGCCTTGTTAAAAAAGATGGCTTGCTGATTTACGCGGTGTGCTCATTGCAGAATGAAGAAGGCCCCGAAGTCATTGAGGCATTTTTAAAGAAAAACCCGAACTTTCAGCGCGTACCCGTCACTGCTGCAGAATTTAACGGATGGGATGAAGGGGTGACAAGCGCAGGAGATTTGCGTACACTTCCCCATTATATGCAGGCTTTTGGTGGGATGGATGGGTTCTATGCCGCACGCCTCAAGAAAATCGCTTAACACCGGATTTTTAAATGCCGCAACACCCTACACGTATCGCGCCCTCCATTTTATCCGCCGACTTTGCCAAATTGGGCGAAGAAGTACGTGCCATTGATGCCGCAGGTGCGGATTACATCCACGTGGATGTAATGGATGGCCATTTCGTTCCCAACCTGACCATCGGGCCATTGGTAGTGAAGGCATTACGCAGCCATTCCAAAAAAATCTTCGATGTGCATTTAATGATTGCGCCAGTGGACACCTATGTGACGGAATTTGCTAATGCCGGCGCGGATATCATCACCGTGCATCCGGAAAGCGGCCCGCATCTGCACCGCACACTGCAGCTTATCAAATCCTGCGGTAAAAAAGCGGGCGTTGCATTGAACCCAGCCACCCCGATTGATGCCGTTGCCAACGTAATTGGCGAAGTAGATTTGATATTGGTGATGAGCGTGAACCCCGGGTTTGGCGGCCAAGCCTTTATCGACAGCCAGCTTGATAAAATCAAGCAGCTACGCAAGATGATTGATGCAACTGGTAAAGCGATTGATTTAGAGGTCGATGGCGGCATCAATACCGAAACCGCAAAATTGGCCGTCGCCGCGGGAGCGGATGTATTGGTCGCTGGCACAGCTTCCTTCAAAGGCGGCGCAGCGCAGTATGCTGGTAATATCAAAGCCTTGCGCGGTTGATTGGGTAATCAATTAATTGACCGGATCATCCGTTAAATCATCTTCTTCCATAATCAGCTCTTCATCCTGATCAAGCTGCGTATCTGAATCTGCACCTTGTGAGTCAGGCGCGTTCTTCTCCGGCAATTTCGGATCTTTTCCTTCCGGCATGACCAATGGTTTTGGTAAAGCATTGGCAGGGTCACGTTTCATCACTTCAATCAATAAATCACGGGCAATCGGCGCTGCATTCTTTGAACCGCCGCCGCCATGTTCCACCACGACGCAGCACACATAACGCGGGTTTTGCACCGGCGCAAAGCTTATGAATAATGCGTGATCGCGTTCTTCCCATGGGCGCTTTTCATTGGGGATGACGCCTTTGGAGCGCTCCGCCTTGCTGATGCGGCGCACCTGTGATGTTCCGGTCTTACCGCCAATTTCATAACCAGCCACGGGGATTTGTGATGCCGCAGCCGTACCACCCGGTTTACACACCGCAGCCATCGCATCTTTAACGAATTGCAGGTTTTCAGGCTTTAGCCCTAAGGGCGGGAATGTTTCTTGGGCGCGTTTCACATCCTTCACGCTTTGCATAATGTGCGGCTTAATAGCCACGCCGCCGCTGGCAATGCGCGCCGTCATTACCGCCAATTGCAATGGCGTTGTGAGCATATACCCTTGGCCAATGGAGGCGACCAAAGTTTCGCCTGGTTGCCATGCTTCCTTATAGTTCTTTTGCTTCCATTCGCGGTTGGGAACAAGGCCCGCCTTTTCATTTGGCAAATCAACGCCAAGTTTTTGTGATAAGCCCATAAGTTTGGACATATCGTAAATCTTGTCGATGCCAACCTTCTGGCTCATGTGATAGAAGAAGACGTCGCATGACTGGGAGATGCCTCGCTTCATATCGACCTGACCATGACCGCCTTTTTTCCAGCAATGGAAACGGTGATTACCAAAATCGAGATGACCGGGACAGAAATAGCTGGTCTTCGGGCTAATGCCCATTTCAAGTGCAGCAAGCGCCACCACCACTTTAAACGTAGAGCCCGGCGCATATAGCCCCATCACGGCTTTATTGATGAGTGGAACAAGCGGGTCGTTATTGAGCTTGCCCCATAAATCTTTGGAGATGCCATAGGTGAATTGGTTAGGGTCAAACGATGGATGTGATGCAATGCTGTATATACTGCCATCCACACAATCCATCACTACCGCGCTGGCGCTTAATTCCGCCGTCAAACGCTTTTGTGCAAAATCCTGCAATGACATATCAAGTGTGAGCCGCAGTTCATGCCCCATCTTGCCTTCATGTTTTTCAAGTTCGCGCACAGGACGGCCATAGGCATTCACTTCAAGATGCGAATTACCGGCTTCGCCGCGCAAATCCAGATCATACACCCGCTCCACACCGCTTTTGCCTAGACGGAAGCTCGGTTGACTGAGCAGCGGGTCATTCTTTGCTTCTTCTTCAGTTGGCGCGCCAACATAACCAAGGATATGCGCCGTTGACTCGCGGAATGGATAATAACGTGTTTCGCCAGCTTCGATTACGATGCCGGGCAAGTCTGGTGTGTGCAACTCCAGCATCGACAGCGTTTCCCAATCAATATTTTCACGCAGCAATACGGGAACGAAAGAACGGTTTTTCTTCAAATCCTTCTGGATGCGCTTTTTTTCCCAATTCTCGAACGGCATCATTTCATACAAGGAACGCAGGGTCTGGCTTACATCACGTGTTTGCTCGGGTACCAGCACTGCTCTGAAGCTTTTATCGGAACGCGCAAGGATTAGCCCTTTACGGTCGATAATCAAGCCGCGCGGCGGCAAGACAACGCGCATGCTGACGCGGTTCTCTTCCGCCAAGGTGACGTAGCGGTCACCCTCTTTTACTTGCAGATTATATAGACGGTTGAATAATACGCCGAACAAGCCAGCTTGCGCGGCACCAATGACGAATGCTCTGCGGGTGAGTAAGCGGCCCCTATCTGTATCGCGTACTATTCCCATGAATGTGCCATGCTACGATCTGGAGAACACGCTGCGCTGCACGGCATGGAGCAACATGGTCACCAACGGGAAGAATAATATGCCAATCACGACACGCAGGATAATGGGTGTAATTTCTACCCATGCATGAATGACAAACGAAGCCACCAGCCACTGCACCGCCGAAACGCCCACAATCACCACGGCAAACATCATCCACAAATGCTGGAAAGATTGTTGCAGGAAGAAATGGCGTTGCCCGCGCAGAAAAAAATCGGCCGCAAGATACGTAAGCGCGGTTACACCCAAGGGCTGCCCCAGCAACACATCCTGCATGAAGCCGATGATGAATGACCATGCCATGCTGAAATGTTCAGGGCGGTTCACAACCCAGTAACAAAGAGCCATCAACGGAAATGCGGAAAGAATGGCCTTAATCGTTGGGCTTGGCCATGGCACAATCATGAACAATAAGAACAGCAAACAGCTGAGCACTGGCAGGCTGGCTTTACCGAATTCTTCAAATTTACCGAATGCGCTACTCATGTTTTACCTTGCCTGGATGGCCGGGCAATGGCGATGGCGGCGCTTCTGGTGCGGCCTGCTTCAATTCCTGATTAATCGGATTCTTGTCCCCGCCAGCTAGATTATATTGCACAAGGCGCACGACCTGCAGACGGTCCAGCTTTACATAAGGGTTCAGCAATACTTCCTGACCTTTACGTTCCTGCACAATACCTACGGGAAGGTTGGGCGGAAATAGCCCGCCATGCCCCGATGTTACGACACGCGTACCAATTTTTAAATCTACATCCGGCGGGATGAATAACAGTTTGGGAAGCCCGCTTCCCTCACCTGACAAAATGGAGCGTAGCTGTGTGCCTTCGAGCATCACCGGCAAGCGGAAGTTCAAATCATTGAACAACAATACGCGCGATGACCACTCGCCTGTTTCTATCACGCGGCCAACTACACCATCTTCACCCATGGCGATCATGTTCTTCACAACACCGTCACGCGATCCTGCGGTCACGATGACACTGTTATTAAAGTTACCCCCCACCTCGGCAATCACGCGCGCAGTAAGAAAACTAACTACTGATTCATCCTTGTATTTCAGCAAGCCGCGAAGGGTTTTGTTCTCATCTGCCTGTTGCTGCGCCAAATCACGCCATGCGCGCAGTTCCATGATTTGCTGCTGCAGCTTTTTGTTTTCTTCGCGTACCCCTGCCACATCCTGCCAAGCGGTTGATAGACCTTGGATAGCTTCACTGGGCTTTGATGCCGCATGCATGAACGGTGCAAACATATCGGTGAAGGTAATACGCACTTTTGAAACAAGTGACGGCATGAAGATGTTGAGGACAATGAGCAATATCGCAAGGCTGATAAGGATAATCGCGTGGATGTGCTGCCCGAAGGGGCGCATCGCTGGCGACAATCCTCTGTTACGCGAATACTTGCTCAATCTTAATAACCTCCGACCAGAAGGTTTTTAAGGTTACGCATATCTTCCAGTGCGCGGCCCGTGCCCATCACAACGCAGGTAAGTGGATCATCGGCAATCATCACCGGCAAACCTGTTGCATGGCGCATGACCAAATCAAGGTTACGCAGCAAGGCACCACCGCCCGTGAGTACAATGCCCTTATCAACGATATCTGCTGCCAGTTCTGGCGCGGTGTTTTCAAGTGCGACTTTCACTGCTTCCAAAATCTGGCCGACAGGGTCTGCCAAGGCTTCGGCGATCTGCGCTTCACTGAGGACGATTTCCTTGGGAACACCATTCATCAAATCGCGGCCTTTGATTTCCATCAATTTGCCTTCGCCATGCTCGGGGATGCTGGCGGTACCAATGGTTTTCTTGATGCGTTCTGCGGTGACTTCACCAATCAACAGATTATGATAGCGACGCACATAATTCATAATGGCTTCGTTCATCTTATCGCCAGCACACCGCACGGAACGCGAATAAACAATGCCGCCCAATGAAATAACGGCAACTTCGGTTGTGCCGCCGCCAATATCGACAATCATCGATCCTGTGGGTTCAGTTACCGGCAAGCCCGCACCAATGGCAGCGGCAATCGGTTCTTCAATCAGATAAACCTGACGCGCGCCTGCGGCTTCTGCGGATTCCTGAATGGCACGGCGCTCAACCGCGGTTGCGCCGGAGGGAACACAGATGATGATTTCAGGACTGCTGAATGCATTACGGTTATGAACTTTGCGAATGAAATGCTTGATCATTTCTTCGGCAACTTCGAAATCGGCAATTACACCATCGCGCATCGGGCGAATGGCTTGGATATTTCCGGGCGTACGGCCAAGCATTTGCTTGGCTTCATTGCCAACGGCCAGCACATGTTTTTTTCCGCGCAAAGTTTGCAACGCCACCACGGACGGTTCGTTCAACACAATCCCCTTACCCTTGACGTAGACAAGGGTATTGGCCGTGCCAAGATCAATGGCCATATCGGAAGAAAAATAACCGAACAAGTTACCGAACATGCGAGGCGAGTTCCTGTAGTAAATAGGCGAGAAGGTGAGCAGTAAAATCAGTGCCTTAGAGGGGATAGGCAAGGCTTCTGATTCCCTCTAATGTAGCCGGAGTTTAGGAAAATTTCAGTATGAAAAACACCCAATATAAAAACACGGGGCTAATTGCCTTGGTTTTAAGCGAGTTTTGATTGCTTAGTTGGCAGCCCCATATTCTGGTCGTGGATGACGATAAGCGTTTGCGCGAATTATTGCGTAAATACCTTATCGATCATGGCTATCTCGTGACCACGGCGCAAGACGCGGCCGATGCAGCGCTAAAGCTTGAAACGGTCGAGGTCAATTTAATGGTCGTCGATGTGATGATGCCCGGCGAAGACGGGTTCAGCTTCACCCGCAAAATCCGTCAGCATAAACATCTTAAGAACTTGCCGATTTTACTGCTGACCGCACGCGGAGAAAAAGAAGACCGTATTTCTGGGTTAGAGGCAGGGAGTGATGATTATCTGGTCAAACCGTTTGAACCGCGCGAATTAGTATTGCGCGTGGATGCCATCTTGCGCCGCGTGCCTAAGGAAAAAGACGGCCAGAAAGAAATCTGGATTGGTCACTGGCAATTCGACGTGGAACGCGGGGAATTGCGCGGAGACGGCACCACCCAGCGGCTGACGGATGTTGAAGCAAGCCTTTTAAAAGTGCTGGCCAGAACGCCTGGCGAAACGATAAGCCGCGAAGATATGGCGCTTCGTAGCACATTGCCCATTAATGACCGAACGATTGACGTGCAGGTGACGCGTTTGCGGCGTAAGATTGAACCGGATCCTAAACAACCGCGCTACCTTGTCACAGTACGTGGCGGGGGCTATATGCTATTACCAGAACGGGATAAATAACGCGCATGTCGAAGACTTCATGGTTCAGCCGCCTGCGATTTGATTTGGGATTATTCCGCATGATCAAGCGGATATTGCCGCGTGGGCTGTATGCACGCGCGCTGCTTATCCTGGTGGTGCCTGTCATTCTTTCCCAAGCGCTCGCCATTTATGTGTTTTACGAACGCCACTGGCAAACCGTTGCCAACCGTCTTGCCTTTGCCTTGGCTGGCGAAATAGCCGTCATCAGCGACCGGATGCAGGAAGGCAACCCCGAGCAGGTACTTGAAAATGTACACGATAGCGTCGAAAAAAATCTTTATCTGTCACTGAAATATCTGCCCGGCGAGACGATCAAGCATTATCCGATGCGCGGGGATTATTCGACTATCCTTAGCCAGATGTTGCTCAAAGCACTGCGCGAGAAAATTGGGTACCGCTTTGCGCTTGATCTGCGCTATGCGGCAGAAAAAATTTCTATTTATGTGCAGCTTGATGAAGGTGTTCTGGCGATTGTGTTTCCGGAACGCCGCGTTTACACGCCTACCACTTCGTTCTTTGTGATGTGGATGATTGGTACATCGCTGTTGCTATCCGTCATCGCTATTTTGTTCTTACGTAATCAAATCCGCCCCATCACGCGGCTTGCAACCGCGGCAGAAAAGATGGGTAAAGGCGAAGAAACACCGGAATTCAGACCGGAAGGCGCAACCGAAGTACGTCAAGCAGCGATTAATTTGATGATTATGCGCGATAGATTACGTAGACAAGTGGCACAACGCACCGCGATGCTGAACGGGGTATCGCATGATTTACGTACGCCCCTCACCCGCATGAAGCTGCAGCTGGCATTGATGCCAAACAGCGCGGAAATCGACGAATTGAAGACCGATGTCGAAGAAATGACGCAGATGATCGAAGCGTACCTGTCGTTTGCCAGGGGCGAAGATACCGAAGAAACCACACCTATTTTGTTAGAACAATTGCTGACGGATGTTGTGGCATCGGCCCGCCGCTCCAACCTTGAGATTCATCTGGATACACCCGATGAAGCAACTGTATTCGTCCGTGCTACCGCAATTAAGCGCGCATTGAACAACCTGATAGGTAATGCCGCACGCTATGGCAAAGAAGTATGGATTGAAACGGAAAAGGGCAAGAAATTCGTGAACATCTTCATCGATGATAATGGCCCTGGCATTCCCCAAGCCCAACGCGAGGAAGTATTTAAACCCTTCACCCGTCTTGAGACATCACGCAACCCTGAAACCGGTGGCGTTGGACTTGGCCTGACCATTGCGCGTGATATTGCACACCAACATGGTGGCGACGTGATGTTGGATGACAGCCCACGCGGTGGCCTTCGTGCTATCCTCCGTTTACCCTTATAGAACATAAGCAGGATTTTTATGACCAGAGAACGCACCATTTATATCAAGAACTGGATTGTTGACGCCCGCATCGGCATTCACCCGCATGAATTGACAAAAAAACAATCCATCCGCCTGAACATCACTTTTTTTCAAAAGGATTTGGTTGGGTTCTCATCAAAGAAAATCACCGACGTCGTCGACTACGAATCGCACAAAAACAATATCCAAGCCTTAATCGATGTGCGGCATGAAGCATTGATCGAAGCGCTGGCAGACCGTATCGCGCAGAATGTTTTACAGGACCGCAAAGTCACGCGCGTGAAGGTTGAGCTGGAGAAACTGGGCGTATTACCGGGCACAGAAAGCTGCGGCGTAATTATCGAACGCAAAGCTGGTGATTACTAATCGCTCACTACTAGGACATGCCTATCTAAAACATTCTTGCGCCGTTTGGTACTTTTTTATCCAATCCCAGCAATACGACTTCGCCATTCTCATCCGGCGCACCAAGGGTCAGAGCTTCCGACATAAAGGGCCCAATTTGCTTTTTGGGGAAATTCACTACCGCCAATACTTGTCGCCCAATGAGTTCGCCAGTTGTGTAATGTGTGGTGATTTGCGCCGATGATTTTTTTATCCCAATAGCATCACCGAAATCGAGGTCAAGTTTATACGCAGACTTGCGCGCTTCCGGAAATGGCTGCACCGCGATAATGGTCGCGACGCGGATATCTACTTTCATAAAATCATCATATGAGATGGTTGGTGAAATAATCGGCGATGCATCGGTCATGGTAACTCCTTCGGACATAAAAAAAGCGCAGGATAAACCTGCGCTTTTTAAAATTGGATAGCTAAACGACTACTTACGTGAGCAAGCAGTGCGTACGGTGTCCATCGCTTCGGTAAAGCAGCTAGTTAATGCTTCAGCTGCTTCCATGTTGGATTTGGTAAGCATTTCGGTCAGCTCGCGGCTGTTGGAAACGGCCTTTTCAATCGAAGCTTTGGTTACTTCGGTTTGCTTGGCAATCTTTTCTTCTGGGGTTCCGGAAGACATGATTTGTGATGCGACGCTTGCAGTTTCCTGCCAGCTTTCGCGTGCCATTTCATTGCTACGTTGCATGATGGCTTGCATGTTTTGCATGGCGCGTTGGCCTGCTTGGGTGAATGCTTCTGCATTGCGGCGTTGCGCCTGCATCAGAGCTTCCATATCGAAACCAGGAACGCTAGCCATGTTCGGCATAAATTTTGAGAAATCCATGATGTTTGTAAACCCGTTTGCTGAAGATTGTTCGTTGTTCGAATTAGTTGCGTTTGGCTTTGCCATAGGAATTATGCTCCTTAAGGTGTTCATTTTCGCTTGCCATTTTATGCCCGAAAATCGTTTGAAAGTCACGGCTTTTTTGGCAGTGCAGCATACCCGAGGCTGCTAATCAAAATGCAACACGTTTATCAGGCGGCTCAGCCCTTTATCGAGTGTTGCCATAGTTGCAGAAAGGTCAGCACTATCATCATGCTTCCACGTCCGTAATGTTGATAAATATACGATTTTTAGCCCAACCACACCCAGTAATGCGCGCGGATGCGAAGTGGACATTCCAGCCATTTCGTACATCAAGGCCATGGAACGGTTGAAGCCACACACGGTTTCAAGGCACAGCACAATCGCGCTAATAGGGTGGGTTTGCATATCTTCAATCAAACGCAGCAGCCCTGCACGGTACGGCGCCAGTGCATCAAAGCGCTGCATTACCATATCGAATAATTTGTCCTTTAATGGCTCGTCGCTGTCGGTGACATTCTGTGCAAGTTGTGCATCGAGTGCGCGACCAAACTGCGTCAATATGTCCGACTTCTCGGGATAGGTTTCCAATAGCTGTGCCAAGCTGATGCCAGTCGCCTTCGCAATCTCCGGCAGGGTCAGTTTGAACCACCCGCGCTTTTCTACCAACGCAAAGAAGCGCCCATAGAAATTATGCGTAAAATCACCGTTATTCTTTCCAGCAGTTTTTTTGGATTTCTTATTGGTTTTATGGGCCGCCATGTTTAATCCGATAATGTTTAATCCGATAATTTCTTGCCGCGTTCAGCCGCTGCAACCAAGGCCTTACGCATCAGGTTCTTCAGCGCATCATTCTGCGTTAATTCCTGCAACGCCGCTTCGGTCAAGCCGCCCTTTACTGCAATATTTTGATGCATGGTGTGTGCAGGCATCATTTCCTGTTTCCAGAGCGCCGCGCTGCCAATCATCGTCTGTTTGGCCAGCGCCGTTGATAAATCTCTTGGCAAGCCCAATTCATGGCCAAGCTCACCCAGAATATCGCTGAGCAGATAAAAATAGGCAGGACCACACCCCGACAATGCGGTTGCGACATCCATCAAGCTTTCATCTTTGAGCCATGCGGTTGTGCCGAGCATACCCAACAATTTTTCAACATTCTGGATATCGACGATCGTCACTTGGGAATTGGCGACCAGTAACGTCGCTGCCTCCCCCACCTTGGCAGGGAGATTTGGCATGACGCGCACAATGCGCGAATTGGGGCCTAATTTCTTTTCATAAACGCTGAGCGTTTTGCCCGCCGCCACCGAAAGGATGAGGCTGTTCTTGTAATAGGTGTATTCCGCGATGACTTCTTCAAGAATCTGGGGTTTTACGGCAAACATGATGACATCGGGCGTCACATCCGATGGCAAGGTGTTGGGGTATGCGACGTGGCGAACGCCTTCCTTATCCTTCATTCCGCGCAGCGATGCGGCATCAGGTGTAACGACCCAGATATTTTCAGCGGCATGCTTACCCACCCAAGGTTGCAACATCGCGAACCCCATATGGCCACAGCCTACAAGAACAAGATTTTTTATCATGCCTATTTATAGGCGCACTCCCCCGTTCAAGGAAAGAGGAATGCTATAGGCGAGGTGTTAGGCGCGGCCCCTAGGCTCTACCTACGGGGTCAAGCATCGCGGCGGTCATCGCTTCTTCGGGGTTTTTACCGCCCCAAATCACATATTGGAATGCGGGGTAGAAGCGTTCGCTTTCGGTTATGGCGATTTCCACCATATCTTCCAGCTGTTCCAGCGCCGGGCCGTGGGAACCACGGTACAGGCTGGTATAGCGGAATAACGGGGTCTTTTCTTCGGCGCATAAATCGAAATGGCCGAACCACAAACGGTTGTTGATAAGACCAACCAGCTCATAGGTGGATTGGACACGCGGGTCCTGCACCTTCATATCGAACTGGCACGTGAACTGCAGCGCAGAGATGTCGCGTTGCCAATGGAAATACAAACGGTAATTACACCATGCGCCGTTCATCTCCACGACCAACTCGTCATCATGAGCACGTTCAAAGTGCCATTGATTGGCAAGGACAATCTCCTCAACCATATCGAGTGGGTTAGGGTGATGCGGCTGTTTTTCCTGCAACTGCATGGACATTAATTACTGCTCCTAAAAACCAGCCCTAACATTCGGCGATTTATTTTGATTTCTTGTCCGGGTCACCGCGACGCGGCGCACCAAACTGAGAGCCAAGGTGACATAAGCTGAATCTGCGCCGCAAGGGATGTGAACAATTATTTTTCACGGTATTCGCGAAGTGTGATTCAATAGACACGCTTCGAAGCAAAGCTGTGACTCTTTTGACTCGTATGCTAACTAATTTCGCAGATGATTCATTTTGCGGAGCGTTTTTTGCCTGCATTGGCACGCGGCTTGATGCGCGATTCAGGTGCAGTTTTTTTCGCAACTGATTTGTTTCTTAATGAACTGTTAACCCCTGCCGCACGTTCCAACACGCCAAGCCGTGCGCGGATCTCTTCTTGAACATCACGCATTTCCTTGACCATCGCTTGCAACGATTCAATTTCACTGCGTTTCGCGAGATTGAGGCGGCGCGCCAATCGCTCGAGCCGTTCAACACTAAGCGATTCAATTTCCTGACGCATACTGGTGGCCGAAGTGAATACCTGACTGCCGATTTTGCCAAGCTTTGCGGTAATGGGCGCCACACCTTTACCTAGACGGCCTAATAAACGCTCTTTCATACTGGTCATTGCTCCTTTTTGAATCGCTATCATTGTATTGTCGCATTTTTCACAGAAAACCGGTATCCACTTTTCCGCAAAATGCTGTATATAATACACGATGCTCCCATTTCCCAACATTGATCCTGTAGCCCTGCAAATCGGCCCTTTGGCCATCCGTTGGTATGCGCTTGCCTATATCGCGGGGGTAATTTTCGGCTGGGCCTACGCCCAGAGACTGGCCACCCCCAAAACAGAAACTGGGGCACAAACCGGCCCAACACCCGAACACTTCACCGATTTCATCAGCTGGCTAGTGATTGGTATTTTGATAGGCGGACGTCTTGGCTATGTGCTGTTTTATAATTCCGATTTTTATTCTACCCACCCACTCGATGCTCTGATGATTTGGCAAGGTGGCATGTCATTCCATGGCGGGCTGCTGGGCGTTATCATCGCAACACTTCTATTCTGCCGCGTAAACAAGCTGCGGTTTTTTTCAATGACCGATATCATGGCGTGCGTGACACCCATCGGATTATTCTTTGGAAGGCTAGCGAATTTCATCAATGGTGAATTGTATGGCCGCACAACGGATGTATCATGGGGAATGGTCTTCCCGCGTGGCGGTGATGTGCCACGCCATCCCAGCCAACTCTATGAAGCTGCGCTGGAAGGCATCGTATTGCTGGTTATCCTTGGTGTATTAGCACGAAACAAACAGTTACGTGAACGCCAAGGCTTTCTTTCCGGTATGTTCCTAATCTTATATGGACTGTTCCGCTCTTTTGTTGAATGTTTCCGCGAACCGGACGTGCAAATTGGCTTCTTAGCGGGCGGTGCCACCATGGGGCAATTGCTATGCATTCCCATGGTCGCTTTTGGCGTGTGGCTTGTATGGAAGAGCAAACCTGTAAAAGCTTAAGCCATGAATGATCTTGAAGACCTGCTTCGCGATGATATTACCAAAAACGGTGTGATGCCCTTTGCGCGTTTCATGGAAACATGTTTGTTCCACCCTACCCTTGGCTATTACAACACCCATGACCCGTTGCAGGATTTTGCAACCGGGCCGGAGATCAGCCAGCTATTTGGTGAAATGATTACCCTGTGGTGCATCGATGTATGGTTGAAACTTGGCTCGCCGATGCGTTTCACATTATTGGAATGCGGCCCAGGACGCGGCACATTAATGGCCGATGTATTACGCACCGCCAAGATTGCACCGGAATTTCTGAAAGCTGCCCAGTGTTACATGTTGGAAAAAAGCACGCATTTAAAAGCCAAACAGCAAGCAACGCTGTATGGCCAGAACGCCAATTGGGTATCGGATTTAAAGGATTTACCGAATGGCCCCGTCATTATGTTCTGCAATGAATTCTTTGATGCATTCCCCGTACAGCCCTTTGTTAAAACAGCCAATGGCTGGGGTGAACGCGCGGTGGGGTTGATTGACAACGCATTCGCCTATGCGGTATTGCCGCCGGATGCCGATAAACAAAAACACTTCAGCAATATCGTATTCCAGGAAGCGCCGCTTGGTGCGATTGCAGAAATAAATAATAATGCAAATGAGTGGGTGGAAGCATTCGATACACAATTGAATATTCAAGGTGGCGCGGCACTGATTATCGATTATGGATATGCGGGCCCCGAACTTGCCAACACCGTGCAGGCGATTTTCGATAAGAAAATGTCGCCTGTGTTCAAACATATAGGTGATGCGGATATCACCGCACATGTGGATTTTACACCGTTTGAAGATATCGCACTACGTACTGGTATTCATTGTTCTGCATTGCAACCGATGGGAGATTTTTTGTTGACCCTTGGCATTCAAACACGTGCTGAACGATTGAAAACCAAAGCAACCGATGAACAGAAACATCAAATTGATACCGCCCTGCACCGCCTGACAGCATCTGAACACATGGGCCATTTGTTCAAAGTGATTTGCCATTATCATAAGACCATCGCCCCACCCATTGGTTGCGAATAACAGGATGTGAAGCATGACAACCCCGTTCCTAACCCACCCGCAATTTTCGCCTGCCGCAGCATCCTATGGCTTTTTCACACGGTTGGGCGGCGTAAGCCATGGCTATTTCGAAAGCTTGAATTGCGGGATTGGCAGCGGTGATTTGCTAGACCATGTGTATGAAAACCAAAGGCGTGTTGCGGCGGAGTTTTCACAGCCATTAGAAAAACTTTTATTCTGTAAACAAATCCATTCCAACAAGGTTGTAACGGTGACAAAAGCGTGGGAACGGCATTTACGCCCCGAAGCAGATGCAATGGTCACCACGCAACAAGGAATTGTGCTGGCGGTAATGTCCGCCGATTGCGCGCCAGTATTATTCTATGAACCCAACACACACATCATTGGTGCCGCGCATTGCGGATGGAAAGGCGCGATTGGCGGCGTACTAGAAGCAACCATCGAAGCGATGGTAGCATTAGGAGGCAAGCGCGAGGACATTCAAAGCTGCATCGGCCCATGCATTCAGCAAGGTTCATATGAAGTCGGCCCTGAATTCATTGAACCGTTTCTGGCACAAAGCCAGACCAATCAATCCTTGTTCAAACCAGCTGCGCGTGATGGGCATTTCATGTTCAACCTGCCCGGCTATGCCGCTAAACGTCTAGCCTTAGCCGGCATCACCTATAATCATTCGATTGCGCTGGATACGGTGAGCGATGAAAAACGCTTCTTCAGCTATCGCCGCAAAACATTGGTTGATGATTTACAAAACGGCGTGCAGATGAGCGCCATCTGCCTCACTTAATTACGAGTGCTAATCCGCTGACCACAAGCCGACAATATGCTTGATTTCTTTCAAATTCTTTTCAGCGATTTCACGCGCACGGAACAATGACTTCAAAATCATGCGGTCGATTTCTGCGGGGTCAGCCATGAATTCTGCCATACGCTTGGTGATTGGCGCCAAATTCGTAACCGCCACGTCAATCAAGCCTGTCTTGAATTCGGAGAACGTCTTGCCAGCATAGCGGTTGACGACCGCTTCCTTGGTTTCGTTGCTCAGCGTTGCATAAATTGTTACCAGATTATCGGCTTCGGCACGGGTTTTCAATTCGTCCAACGTTGATGGGAATGGCAAGGTATCCGTCTTTGCTTTTTTAATCTTAGTGGCGATTGCATCCGCATCATCGGTCAGATTAATGCGTGAATAATCGCTTTCATCCGATTTACTCATCTTCTTCGTGCCATCACGCAAGCTCATCACGCGGGTTGCTTCGCCCATGATTTGTGGTTCTGGTAATGGGAAATACTCAACGCCGTAATGACGATTGAATGCGCCAGCGATATCCCGTGATAATTCCAGATGCTGCTTTTGATCTTCGCCCACAGGAACATGCGTTGCTTTATAGATTAAAATGTCCGCAGCCATAAGCACCGGATAAGCATATAGACCAAGCACTTCCTGATCTTTGTTCTTGGATGCCTTTTCCTTGAACTGCGTCATACGGTTGAGCCAGCCAAGCGGTGTGTGGTTGGCCAATATCCAGTTCAAATAGGTGTGTTCGGCTACTGCACTTTGGGGGAAAACTGCACAATGTTTTGGGTCGATGCCAGCAGCATAAAACGCCGCCGCGACTTCGCGCGTGTTCTGCGCCAATTTTTTTGGGTCTTGCGGAACGGTGATGGCGTGCAAATCCATCACGCCATAAAAGCATTCATAATCCTGCTGCAACTTTACCCAGTTACGCAACGCACCAAGGTAATTGCCAAGGTGCAATTGGCCGGTAGATTGCATGCCAGAAAAAATACGTTTCATAATTATCTCACTACTAATTTTCTCTTTTTATCATCTTCATGACGTCTTTTACCGTCATCGCGCCTGTTAGCTGTAATGCCACCACATAAACAAGGCAAGCACCCGACAGATAAGCCCCTAAAAGTGCCACATCCAGCCATTTCCCGCCGGTCTGTAAATGGGCATCCAGCATGCCGCCAGCACCCCACAGGAACACCGCCATGCAGCCCGCACACAGTGCAATTTTCAGCATATGCGGCATAAAACTGGCGTCCAGCTTCAACAATTTAGAACGTTGCAAGGCAAAGACCAGCATCAGCACATTCGCCCATGACGCGATGGATGTCGCCAATGCAACCCCCATATGCCCCATGATTTTTAATAAGCCCATCGCGAACAGAATGTTCAGCACCACAGAAATAATCGCGGTCTTGACCGGCGTCTTGGTATCGTGATGTGCAAAAAAGATGGTGCTGAGGATTTTAATCAGAATGAATGGCACAATCCCGAACACATACATGCTAAGCGCGGCGGATGTATTAACGGTATCCTGCGCGGTGAATGCGCCATGCTGAAATAATACCTGAACGATTTCTTTTGCAGCCAAACCCAACCCGATGGCAGCAGGCAGGCCAAGGATCATACCGAATTCCAACGCACGCGTTGTGTAATGACGCGCACCATCAGTATCATTCGATTGCACGCGTGACGACAGAACTGGCAGCAAGGTTGTCGCAATCGCAATGCCGATAATGCCAAGTGGCAACTGGTTCAAACGATCAGCGTAAAACAGCCACGACACGCTTCCGGTTGGCAGTAGCGAGGCAAGGATAGTGGACATAGCCAGATTGATTTGCGTTGCGCCTGCGCCAATGGCACCTGGGCCAATCCGCACGAATAATTCTTTCACGCGCGTAGTAAGTTTGGGCATTAACTGCGTGGGCAATACGCCCATTTTCTTGCAATGCCCTGCAAGCCACACCCATTGCACAATGGCGGACAATGGAACGGCAAATGCCATGGCAAGGCCCGGCTCCATATGCATCATGGGGCTGAGCAGCAATGCGCCAATCATCATCAGATTGAATGCAATGGGCGCAGCAGCCCCTGGGCCGAATGTGTGATTGGAATTTAAAACACTTGCCAGCAATGCCACAACCGACACCAGCATTAAATACGGGAATGTAATGCGCGCATAATTGACAGCCAGATCATACACCTCTGGCCGTGAATGGAACCCAGGCGCAAGAATAAGCATTGCCCATGGCATGAGCAGAATCATTAGAATGGTGAACGGTAACAATACGGCCATGAGTACGGATAATGCTTGGCCAGCAAAAAGATTAGCTTCGCTCTGCCCGCCTTCGGCTTTTGCTTTGGAATAAAGCGGCACAAAGGCTGCGCTGAATGCACCTTCGGCAAAAAGCGAACGGAATAGGTTTGGAACGCGCAACGCAACGAAGAACGCATCCGACACAGGCCCTGCGCCAATCACATTGGCGGCCATCGTATCACGAACAAAGCCCGTTAAGCGGCTCAGCATAGTCATACCGCTGACAGTAAGGATGGATTTGATAAAGCTCATCCTTAATAACCCTTTTTCGGATCAATCGGATTGGCGAGCGACTTACCCGCAACAAATGCTTCAGCATTTTGCTGTAACAGCTTTGCGGCCTTTGCATAAAACCGTTGCCCACCACCCGCAACATGCGGCGAGATAATTAGGTTCTTGCAATCCCATAGTGGGGATTCTTTGGGTAAGGGTTCTTGCTGGGTGACATCCAATGCTGCGCCCGCAATACGTTTTTCATTCAACGCTTGCAGCAAGGCTGCTTCATCCAAAGCACTACCGCGGCCAATGTTAACAAGCCAAGCATGCGACTGCATACTGTAAATCAATTCACGTGATAAAATGCCGCGTGTATCGGACGTTTCAGGAAGCACGGAGATAATCGCATCAGCCGTTGGTACAACCTTTAGCAAATCCTTCACCGCATGTGTTTTAAAACCTTCGCGTACACCTTCGCTGCCGGCAACACCTTCGACAATCGCACCGAATGATTTTAAACGATGCGCCATCTCCAAACCAATAGTACCCATACCTAAAATAATCACACGGGAATCTTCCAGCGTATTTAACGCCTTTCCTTCCATCTGCATATTATAGGCAGCCCTGTCCCATGTATGCTCATGCTGCAAATCGCGCCAGCGATGCATTTGCCGAACAGCAGATAATAATAGCGTCACGCCCAATTCAGCAGTCGGCGCGGAATGCAGATTGCTGCCATTCGATAATAAAAAATCCTTGGGTAAATGCGGTGCGCTCAGAACATGGTCAACTCCCGCCGCTAACGTTTGTATCCAGCGCAAGTTTGGCATTTTTTCAAGAAGGGGATGCAGAATGGCATTACCTGTGCGCCATACCACCAATGCTTCCGCATCAAAGCCTTCAGACGCGATATTTTCTAGGGGGCCATGTGCAGGAAAACGCACCACATCAAACGGCAATGGCGGAATTGGGACAATAAAACTATCAGGGATAAGAATTTTAGGCATAAAACACTCGTGTCATCACTTGTAGGAACAGCTCTGATTTTCTATGATGCGACCAGAATTATCCAGTCCTTATTATACAGGGGTCCAAACATGGGCGTTTTCGATTCAATAAGCGGCTCTCCCGCTGCTCCAAGCAATGCCGCAAACGGCGTTATCATTGCCGATGGCGCATCAGGCACCATCTCCCTGCCCCTTAAAATGGCCAACCGCCACGGCTTGATTGCTGGCGCAACAGGCACAGGAAAAACCGTAAGCCTGCAACGCGTTGCCGAACAAATGGCACGTGCGGGCGTTCCCATTTTTTGTGTGGATGTGAAGGGCGATTTATCCGGCATCGTCGCACCCAAAGAAGGTACAGGCCCCGCACCAGTGTTTTGGGATGTTTATGGCAAGGAAGGTCATCCAGTCAGAACAACGGTTAGCGAATTCGGGCCGATGTTGTTCTGCCGTTTACTTAACCTCAGCGATGCACAAGCAGGCGTATTACAAATCGCATTCAAAATTGCCGATGACCAGCAATTACTGCTGCTGGATTTGAAAGATTTGAAAGCCATGCTCAGTTACATGAGCGAGCACACCGCCGAAATCGGCAAGCAATATGGATTGGTTAGCCCAACTTCTATTGCAGGGATTCAACGCGAAATTCTGACTTTTGAAAATGAAAGTGGCGCCTTGTTCTTTGGTGAACCTGCTTTAGACGTCACTGATTTATTGCTGAATGACCAAGCGGGTGCAGGTTGCCTGCACGTATTAATGGCCAACCAGTTGATGCGCCAACCACGCCTCTATGCCACGGTTATGCTGTGGTTATTGGCCGAACTGTTCGAAAAATTGCCGGAAGTCGGCGATCAGCCAAAACCAAAACTCGCGCTATTCATTGATGAAGCGCATTTACTGTTCAACGATGCGCCGCAGGTGCTGGTTGAAAAACTGGAACAGGTCATCCGCCTTATCCGTTCCAAAGGCGTCGGCATTTATTTTATCACGCAAAATCCATTAGACCTTCCAGAAACTATTCTTGGGCAGCTTGGCCATCGCATTCAACATGCGCTTCGCGCCTTCACGCCAAAAGATCAAAAATCGGTGAGAGCCGCTGCACAGACATTCCGTGCCAATCCGGCATTCGATACTGAAACAGTGATTACCCAACTTGGCGTTGGCGAAGCACTCGTTTCATTTTTGGACGAGAAAGGAACGCCAAGCGTTGTTGAAAAAGCCAAGGTCAAATTGCCGCAAAGCAAACTAGGCCCGATTAACGCGGGCGACCGCAACGCCATCATCGCGGCTTCACCCTATGCTGGCCAATATGACCAAGCGGTTGACCGCGAAAGCGCTTATGAACGCTTAACAGGACGCGTTGGCGGAGTAACACAGCAACAACGCCAAGCCCAGCAGCAACAAATGCCGCAGCAAGCAACAGGTACAGGTGGTGGGGGCGACATTTTGGGCGGTTTACTTGGCGCAGCAGGTGGCCTATTTACTGGTGGCGGAAACAGCCGCCGGCAAGGTGTTGGCGAAGCACTCGTTAAAAGCATGGTGCGTTCCGTGGGTAGCTCGGTTGGCCGCGAAATCATGCGCGGCATTATGGGTTCAATCAGAAGACGCTAAAAAAACACGTAGGACAATCAATGCAAACTCACCAATTTGATAAAACGCTACTGCGCGAATATGATGTGCGCGGCGTTGTCGGCAAAACTCTTTTTCCGGAGGATGCGAAAGCACTGGGCGCTGCCTATGCGACCTATGTCGGCAAATTATTTGATACCAAAACGCCAACTATCGCGATTGGATATGATGGCCGCTTAAGCTCCACCACGCTTGAAGCAGCCCTGCTGGAAGGGTTGTTGTCGGCAGGCGCGAAGGTAACGCGGGTGGGTCTTGGCCCAACGCCGATGCTGTATTTCGCCGTGAAGCATTTTGGACTTGATGCAGGGATGATGATTACCGGTTCGCATAATCCACCGGATTATAACGGCTTTAAAATGTTGGCCAAATCCGGGCCTATCTATGGTGCGATGATTAAAGAGATTGGCGCAATTGCAGAAAAAGGCGCCTATGCATCTGGCACGGGCAGTCAAGAAACCAAAGATGTACGCGACTTATTCGTAACGCGACTGCTCAAAGATTATGATGGCGTCGACCATCTGAAAATCGTGTGGGATGCGGGGAATGGCTCGGCTGGTGAAATCCTTCGCATGATGACCGCAAAGATGCCGGGCGAACATATTTTATTATTCGATGATATTGATGGCACATTCCCCAATCATCACCCCGACCCCACGGTTGAAGAAAATTTGCACGATCTACGCCATCATGTTGCAAAGCATAAGGCGCATATTGGCATCGGCTTTGATGGCGATGGTGACCGCATCGGCGCGATTGATGAACATGGCCGTATCGTTGCGGGTGACCAGTTGCTCGCCCTTTATGCGGGTGATGTGTTGAAAAACTTTCCCGGCGCGACCATCATTGCCGATGTGAAAGCCAGCGAAACCATCTTTGATGATATCCGTGCGAATGGCGGCGATGCGTTGATGTGGAAGACAGGCCATTCCTTGCTGAAAGCTAAAATGGCGGAAACCAAATCACCGCTTGCTGGTGAAATGAGCGGCCATATTTTCTTTGCCGATAAATATTATGGATATGATGATGCGCTCTACGCCGGTATTCGTTTGGCTGGGTTAGTCAGCCGTGAAGGCGGTTCACTTGGCAAGATGCGCGACCGTTTGCCAGCCGTGTTCAACACACCGGAAATCCGCGTGAACAGCAGCGAAGAACGTAAATTCAAAATCGTTGAAGAAGTCAAAGCACGCTTGAAGCAAGCAGGCGCGACGGTGAATGACATTGACGGCGTGCGCGTTAAAACCAAGGATGGTTGGTGGTTACTGCGTGCATCCAACACACAAGATGTGCTGGTAGCACGCGCAGAAGCGCTTACGCAAAAAGGGCTTGATAACTTAAAGGCCGAGCTTATAGAACAGTTAAAACTAAGCGGTATTACCGAAACAATCTAAACGAGACAGTTTAATACGAGACCAACATGGCAGGACATTCGCAGTTTAAAAACATTATGCACCGCAAAGGTCGTCAGGATTCCATCCGCGCCAAGCAGTTCAATAAAATTGCCCGTGAAATCACCGTTGCCGCGAAATCCGGTCTGCCAGATCCTGCAGCAAATCCACGCTTACGCGCTGCGATGCAAGCCGCACGTGCCGTGAACATGCCGCGTGACCGTATCGACCGCGCGATTAAATCTGCATTACCTGGCGCAGCTGACGCCGCGAATTACGAAGAAATGCGTTACGAAGGATACGGCCCCGGCGGCGTTGCCATTATTGTTGAAGCGTTGACCGATAACCGCCAACGCACCGCGCCCGACATGCGGATGATTTTTTCAAAGAATGGCGGCACATTGGGCGACACCAATTCCGTTAGCTTCATGTTCACGCGTTGCGGGCTTATTCAATATCCCTTAGCCGCAGCAAGTGTTGATGCCATGTTGGAAGCTGTGATTGATGCAGGCGGAAATGATGTTGAAAGCAATGATGAAACCCACAGCATCACCACTGAAACCGATGATTTGGCGGCTGTGCGTACCACGTTGGAAGAAAAATTCGGTGCACCGCAAGCAGCACGCCTGACATGGGTTCCACAAACGCTTATCCCCGTTGGCGGTGAAGCGGCGGAAAGTCTGATTAAAATGCTGGATGCGTTGGAAGAACATGATGACGTACAAAACGTCATTGGCAATTTCGATATCGATGAAGCAGTTCTACAAAAGATGGCGAGCTGATTATTTTTTGGTGACGTCGTCTTTTGCGCGTTGTTTGTCTATGGCGGGGTCATAATCCACCACCGTGAATTCCACTTCCTTTGCTTCTTTCACAAATTCATGCGGCTTTGATTTTGGGACAGGCGCGCCTTCGGCCCATTCTTCAAGGCCAAATTCTTTAATGAAATATGCTCTGGCAAAGGCTTCTGGGTGCAACGCGTCGGGTGGCACGGTGACGGTTTTGGTATCCTGCATCACAAAACCCGGTTGAAAATCCGCTCCAGCACGTAAGCCGGGATTGGCCACCTGCTGCATCCCCACATTGCCTTTCATACGGACAAATTGGGGTTCTGGCAGCATGATTACATCGTGCACCAGATTACCGCCGTCTTTGCCGCGCTGATGCTTGCTGCCGATGATTGAACTTGATGGCAAATGCCCCAGACGTTGTTGACGCAAGCTGCGCGGAACGGATGCCGCCATATAGCGTTTAGTTACGGACACTACACCGTCTCTTTTTCAGGTGCGGCTTTTTTGTGTTCTTCTTTTTTATCGGGGTAGACGAAGGTCAGTTTATCATCTTTTACATCGACCATCACTGCGCCGCCCTTGGCAAGTTTGCCGAACAGCAATTCATCAGCCAGCGGTTTCTTGATGTGTTCCTGAATAATGCGTGCCAGTGGGCGCGCACCATAAAGCGGATCATAGCCCTTATCGCCGAGCCAGTTACGCGCAGCATCTGACAGGCTGATGGTGACCTGACGATCGGACAGTTGTGCTTCAAGCTGCAACACGAACTTCTCGACCACCCTACCAATCGTATCTTTGCCAAGTGCCTTGAACGGAACAATAGCATCCAGACGGTTGCGGAATTCCGGTGTGAACAGGCGGTTAATCGCCTCCATATCCTCGCCTTCGCGCACTTCGCGGTTAAAGCCAATGGTGTGTTTGACCATATCGGCGGCGCCAGCATTCGTTGTCATGATGAGGATGACATTGCGGAAATCCACGGCCTTGCCGTTATTATCAGTCAGCTTGCCGTAATCCATCACCTGCAACAGGATGTTGAATAAATCGGGATGCGCTTTTTCCACTTCATCCAGCAGTAATACGCAATGCGGGTTCTGTTCTACCGCATCGGTCAGCAAGCCGCCTTGGTCAAATCCGACATAACCGGGAGGCGCGCCAATAAGACGCGATACGCTATGGCGTTCCATATATTCGGACATATCAAAGCGTTTGAGTTCAATGCCAAGTGAACGCGAAAGTTGTTTTGCGACTTCAGTCTTACCAACGCCTGTTGGGCCAGCAAATAAATACGAGCCAATCGGTTTTTCAGCATCACGAAGACCCGCGCGCGATAATTTGATGGCAGTGACCAGACTTTCAATCGCTTGGTCTTGGCCGTAGACCATCGTCTTTAAATCGCGGTCTAAGTTACGCAGCACTTCGCGGTCATCCTGCGTGACATTCTTGGGTGGGATACGCGCCATGGTCGCAACGACAGCTTCAATATCCTTCACCTGAATGTTCTTCTTGCGTTTGGCGGGTGGCAACAGCTTTTGCGCCGCGCCCACTTCATCCAGCACGTCAATGGCTTTATCCGGCAATTTGCGGTCGCCAATATATCGTGCAGAAAGTTCCACCGCACTGCGTACAGCTTGTTCCGAATATTTCACATCGTGATGCTTTTCATAATAAGGCTTCAGCCCCATGAGGATTTTCACGGCATCTTCAACACTTGGTTCCGTCACATCAATTTTCTGGAAACGACGCACCAATGCGCGGTCTTTTTCAAAGTAACTGCGATATTCCTTATAGGTGGTTGAACCGATGCAACGAAGCTCCCCACTGGATAATGCGGGCTTCAACAGGTTCGATGCATCCATCGAACCACCAGAGGTTGCGCCCGCACCAATCACGGTATGGATTTCATCGATGAATAGGACTGCACCGGGCATTTCCTTGATTTCATGCAGCACATTCTTCAAACGCTCTTCGAAATCACCGCGATAACGCGTGCCCGCAAGCAACGACCCCATATCGAGGGAGAAAATCACTGCGCCATTCAATACCTCTGGCACTTCGCCCTTGATGATGCGGCGCGCCAGCCCTTCGGCAATTGCGGTTTTACCAACACCGGGGTCGCCAACATAAAGCGGATTGTTCTTTGAACGGCGGCAAAGAATTTGGATGGTACGATCCACTTCCTTCTCTCTGCCAATCAGCGGGTCAATCTTACCTTCGCGTGCCTTTTCATTCAGATTGACGCAATAAGATGACAGCGCATCCTTACCTGTTTTGACTTTTTGCTCTGCCGTTGCATCTTCATCGGCGCCAGATGGCGTTGCACCAGCTTTGGCAGAGGCCTGACCAGATTTGGTGATGCCATGTGAAATATAATTCACCGCATCAAAGCGCGTCATATCCTGACTTTGTAAAAAGAATACCGAATGGCTTTCACGTTCGGAGAATAGCGATACAAGCACATTCGCACCGGTCACTTCTTCGCGTCCTGCCGATTGCACATGAATGGCGGCGCGTTGCAGTACGCGTTGGAATCCAGCGGTTGGTTTTGCTTCGGAAACACCGGGGTTAATTAGACCCGATAATTCCTCTTCCATATATAAATTTAAATCCTGACGAATTTTATCAAGGTTCACGCCACATGCGCGCATGACCGCGATGGCATCCTGATCTTCTGTAAGCGCGAGGAGTAAATGTTCAAGCGTCGCAAATTCGTGGTGGTTGGTATTGGCCAGCGCAATGGCACGGTGCAATGTTTGTTCCAAACGCGGCGATAACATTCCCATTTTGTCCCCTATTCCTTTTCCATGATACATTGCAACGGGTATTGATTACGTTTTGCGTAATCCATGACGAGCATGACTTTGGTTTCGGCGATCTCAAAGGTAAACACACCACATAGTCCCACACCTCGGCGATGAACATGCAGCATGATTCGCGTCGCCTCTTCCTGCGACTTGTTGAAGAACTGGCTCAGCACCTGCACGACGAACTCCATCGGCGTGTAGTCGTCGTTAAGCAGCATCACTTTATAAAGGGCGGGCTTCTTGGTTTTTGGCTTAACTTTGACAGCAATCCCCGTTTGGAAGCCACCATCGCCCCCATCTTCCTTTTCGTCATTTGCCGTAATCAGGTCGCTCATGGTCTGTTTAGTCATCCTATAAGTGATATAGGGTAATGCTAAAGAAAATCTAACTAACATGCTCTATCGCCGCAAGACCGCCCTTTTTTCCATAAAAAAACCCAGCGTTTCAGCTGGGTTTTTTAATCAATTATGAAATTATTTGCTTAAGCAGCGCGGTTTGCACGGTTGCTTACTTTTTCAACAACTTCTGAAACACGTGCACTGATTGGTTCAGCAACTTGGCTGGAGCAACGTACTGCAATTTCTGAGATTTTGGTGGTATCTGCCATCATGCTGTCGAATGCGGTGCGCATGAATTGGGTTTGCAATTCCATCAAATCACGAAGGTTTTTAACGCCCATCATGGCTTTTCCGGTGCTCATTGCGGTTTGTACGGATTGTTGAATTGAGCTCATAACGGTTTGGTTCACGTCCTTCATGCCTTGTGCAAGAACAGTAACTGTTTGCACGGTTGCATCAAGGTTATCGCGGTTAAAATGAGCCACTTCGTGAAGCTTGTTTGAAATCTGCTCGTTTGCTTTTTCAATCTGTTCGGCTGCGTTCTGCATTTTAGTCTCCATTGTTCTGGCCATTGTGCTGACCATCGTATCGGTCATTTTATTGGCAACGTTGCGTTTAACTTTATCAAATGTTGCTGCACTGGTTGCTGGCAGCACTGATTTAATCGTTTTCTTTGTTGATGTTTTTGATGACATTCAATGAATCCTCAATAAAACGGTAAACCACGTAATTTGTACAAAAAAGCGTCATTTGGCAGTTTTTTTGCACTGCACCATTTTTAGACCCTTTAACCATACTAAGTCAACTGAAATATGGGGTATTCAACACAAAGGATGGGTTAAAGGTTAAAGTAAAATTAACTATGCTCGCCAGATACTTAAGATGAATATTGGAAACAAATCATTTGCCACCTCGCTGATTTGCTCCCTATTTTAAGATACAAAAAGTGCCAAATGCATGCCCCCGCGGAGTTCTATGAGCCGTCCATTTCATAAATACACATTTCATAAATGGAATGTTTTACTGGCTTGCATCTTCGCATTCGGTCTTCTCTTTGCCCAAAAATCAGTCGCTGCGCCCACTGCAGATTTAATCGCCGAAGCCGATACTGGCAGAATCATCTACGGCCAGAATATTTACAGCCTTCGTCATCCCGCATCGCTCACAAAAATCATGACGCTATACATGGTGTTTGCTGCGCTTGATCAGGGACGATTGAATTTGAACGACACACTTCCCGTTTCCGAATACGCAAGCAGTATGGTGCCATCCAAGCTTGGTTTGAAACCAGGTGAGCGCATTCGTGTACGCGATGCAATTTTGGGATTGGTTACGCAATCTGCGAACGATGTCGCCGTTGTTTTATCCGAAGGCATTGGTGGAAGCGAATGGCGCTTTGGTGAAATGATGACAGCGCAAGCGCGTTCACTTGGCATGAAACGCACCGTGTATCGCAACGCATCCGGTCTGCATGATGATGAACAAGTGACAACGGCTTTCGACCAGGCGATTTTGGCCAGAGCAATGCTGTATCACTTCCCGAAATATTACAGTTTCTTCAAAACACGTGCCTACACATGGGATGGCGTAACCCACAAGAACCACAACCATTTAATGGGTCGTTATGAAGGTATGGATGGCATTAAAACCGGCTTTATCCGCCAATCCGGCTTTAACTTGGTTGCATCTGCCCGCCGTTATGGCAAACGCCTCATCGGCGTTGTATTCGGTGGCAAGACTGCAAAGTCACGCGATAACCACATGGCCGTATTACTTGATAAAGGATTCACACGTGTCGTTGCCGAGGGCAGGATCAATACACGTGTTGCCGCAGTGCCTGTCATTCAAAATAGTTCGGACGTTGCCGATGTAAGCACCGATGGTTCGGATAACGCAACCCCGATTGCACAGGGCGATAATGAAAATGAAGACGAGCCAACGGATACCGCAACAGCAGGCGCACCGAGCACATCAAGCCTGATTAAACAAACCCAGGCTGTGATCAGTAAAAAAACATGGGCCATTCAAGTCGGCGCATATGATAGCAAAAAAAAGGGCCTGGCAGCGCTGAATATCGCTAAGAGCAAAGCATCCGCACAGCTCAGACAATCAAAAGTTTTGATTGTTTCTGCAAAGAATGGCCGCAAGACCATTTACCGTGCGCGCCTAACAGGGCTTAATGAACAATCAGCCAGAGCAGCCTGCACCACGCTTGGTAAAACCTGCCTTACCTTGCCACCGCGCAGCTAAGCAGTTTTCACATTATTTTTTGGGCGCATATCAGGAATTCTTTATTGCCTTCCGCACCGGTAATCGGGCTTTCGATAATGCCCTTTACATGCCATTTCATATCCGTGCTTAGCCAGTTTTGAATATCGGCGCAGACTTCTTCGTGCAGCAATGCATCGCGCACAATGCCGCCCTTGCCGACACGGTCTTTGCCAACTTCGAATTGCGGTTTAATCAGCGCAACAAGTAATGCGTTTGGCTTTGCCAGATTGAGTGCCGCAGGCAGTACCGTTTTCAAACTGATGAAGCTGGCATCGCATACCACGAAATCTGGCGCTTCGGGAATCTGCGTTGCATCCAGCGTACGCGCATTGGTTTTTTCCATCACCACAACGGATGGATTTTCGCGCAATGAATAGGCCAATTGGTTATGCCCGACATCCACCGCATAGATTTTCTTTGCGCCATTGCGTAACAGCACATCCGTGAAACCGCCGGTAGATGCGCCGACATCCACACAAATCCAGCCTGTGGGATTAATTCCGAAATGGGTTAGCGCTGCCGCCAGCTTCACGCCACCACGCGATACGTATGGATGATCTTTGCCTTTGACTTCAATAGCAGCGTCATCATCAAACGATGCGCTGGATTTATCGATACGTTTTGTTCCAACGTACACCAAACCCGCCATCACAAAGGCCTGTGCCTTGCTGCGTGTTTCAGCCAATCCCTTTTCAACAAGCAATTGGTCGATGCGTTTTTTCATAATCGCGACTTCTTTAGAGCGATAAGTGCGCAAAGCGCACCGCGAGCTTATGCGAGCGTAGCCTTACGGCGTTTAAGTAAAATACTAGAATTCGCGCTCTACTACAAAGCGCGCCACTTGTTCCAAATGTTTTGCGCGGCCTTCAAATACGCCAAGGTGTTTCGCCGCTTGATCGGACAACAGGTTCGCCTGTGCGCGTGCGCGTTCGGCGCCTAAAATGGAAACGAAGGTCGCCTTGCCAGCTTTATCATCACGCTGAACAGGCTTACCCGTCTTGGCTTCAACGCCTTCGGCATCCAGCAAGTCATCGATAATCTGGAACGCAAGACCCAAATCATGCGCGTAAGCACGAAGGGCATGACGTTGTGGCGGCGATGCCTTACCCAAAATCGCGCCCATTTCGCATGACACGGCAATCAGTTCACCAGTCTTCATGCGCTGCAAACGGGTAATTGCACCAATATCAAGCGAAGTGGTCTCAGCGATAAGATCCAGCATTTGGCCGCCGACCATACCGTTGGAACCCGAAGCCTTGGCCAGCGCAGTAACCAAGGCGCAGCGGATATTTGGATCTTCATGGGTTTCAGGATTTGATAGAATTTCGAATGCATAGGTGAGCAATGCATCGCCCGCCAAAATCGCCGTTGCATCATCAAATTTTTTATGAACCGTTGGATACCCACGACGCAAATCGGAATTATCCATCGCTGGCAAATCGTCATGGATAAGTGAATAGCAATGCACGAATTCAACAGCCGATGCAGCGCGCAATGCAGAACGGTCATTCACGCCGAACAAATAAGCCGAACAGGTCAATAAAAACGGGCGCAAACGCTTGCCGCCATTCAATGAACCATAACGCATCGCATCGAATAATTTGCGTTCGGCGATGCCCGCTTCCGGCAACAGAAATGCCATCATTTTTTCGGTTTCGCTGGCTGCATCGGCCATTGCATTTTTTAAATCTTGGCTTAAGGAAGGCATTGCACGTGTCCTGTGGTAAGGGGATTTGAAAAAGGGGTTAGTCGAGTTTAGCTGGTTCGCGTTTCAGACTGCCATCATCGGCGATACTGATTTTTTCAACGGTCAGTTGCGCTTCACGCAATTTGGCTTCGCAATGACGACGAAGCGCCGCGCCGCGTTCATACGCCGCAACGGATTCATCGAGTTTGGTTTTGCCATCTTCCAGATTGCGAACAATCTTTTCCAATTCGGTCATGGCATCTTCAAAGCTGAGTTCAGCAATCCCATCAGCTTTAGCGGTTTGTTTGGAAGCAGCGTTCATGGTTCTGTCGGTGAGTGTGTTGAGGAGCGAACATAAACTAAAACTTCTGTGTGCCGCAATTTTTTAAAACATATGGCAAGCGACCAGATATATATTTTCTCGTAATTTCAGTAGCTTAGACTGCCAGCATGCTCATTTTGGCTCAAAAGAGCCAAAAACCTTTGATTTTCGAATGACATTATATATAGGTAGCCACCATTCGATGCTTGCATTAAGTGTACCATTTTAGTACACATTAAGCATGGTTCGTCTCAGCAAACTCACCGATTACGCCGTTGTCCTGCTTACCCAGATGGTACGCAGGGATGGGAAAGTTGCGACTACCGCAAATCTATCAGCAATTACCGGTTTACCCCACCCCACCGTTTCCAAAGTTTTGAAGCGTTTGGCCAAGACCGGCTTGCTGATTGCACAACGCGGCGCAACGGGCGGCTATGCGCTTGCACGGTCTGCTGAAGAAATTTCGGTTGCCGATATCGTGACCGCGCTGGACGGTCCCATCGCCGTGACCGATTGTGCACAAGGTTCGCACCACGCATGCCAGATGGAAAAGAAATGCCCCATCAACGGCAGTTGGAACCGCGTGAATTTAGCCATACGCACTGCATTGCAAGGTGTGAGCTTAGCCGAGATGGCACGCGATTCCGATGAACGGGCTTTTATCAAGCCATATGAAAAACGCAGCCCAGAAAAACTAAATTCTGCTGCAACAAAGTACCAATGAGATTTAAATGACAATCGCAGAAGAACTTTCTGGTAAAGCCAGAACCCTTTCCGAATTAAAGCCGTTGACCGATAAGGGATACAGCCAAGGCTTTGTGACGGATATTGAACAGGAATTCGCACCAAAAGGCTTAAGCGAAGACACCGTACGCTTTATTTCTGCCAAGAAGAATGAACCTGAATGGTTATTGGAATGGCGTTTAAAGGCCTATCGCCATTGGCTTACCATGCAGGAACCGGATTGGGCAAAACTGAACCATCCGCCGATTGATTATCAGGCCGCGTATTATTACGCAGCACCGAAGCAAAAGGATAAATTGAAAAGCTTGGATGAAGTCGATCCGCAGCTTTTGGAAACATACAAAAAACTCGGTATTCCTATTCGTGAACAGGAATTATTGGCCGGCGTTGAACCCACCATCGCGGTGGATGCGGTATTCGATAGCGTGTCGGTTGCCACCACCTTCAAGAAAAAACTGGAAGATATCGGCGTGATTTTCTGCGCCATCAGCGAAGCGGTACATAAATATCCAGATTTGGTGAAACAATATCTGGGCAGCGTTGTCCCCTATTCTGATAATTATTTCGCGACCTTGAATTGTGCGGTATTCACCGATGGGTCGTTCGTCTATATCCCGAAGGGTGTGCGTTGCCCGATGGAACTATCAACATACTTCCGCATTAATGCAGAAAACACTGGCCAATTCGAACGCACGCTGATTATCGCCGATGAAGGCGCATATGTGTCGTATCTGGAAGGTTGCACCGCGCCAAAGCGCGATGAGAACCAATTGCACGCAGCCGTGGTTGAACTGGTTGCACATGACAATGCACAGATTAAGTATTCTACTGTTCAGAACTGGTACCCCGGCGATGAAAACGGCAAAGGTGGTATCTATAATTTCGTGACAAAGCGCGGCGCATGCCGTGGCCACCATTCCAAGATTTCGTGGACGCAAGTTGAAACCGGCAGCGCCATCACATGGAAATATCCAAGCTGCATTTTGCAAGGTGACCACTCGGTTGGTGAATTCTATTCGGTTGCCATGACCAATCATTACCAACAAGCCGATACCGGCACGAAGATGATCCATATCGGCAAGAATACGCGTTCCACCATCGTCTCCAAAGGTATCTCAGCTGGTAAAGGCCAAAACACCTATCGCGGTCTTGTAAAGATTTTGCCTAAGGCCGAAGGCGCACGCAACCATACGCAATGCGATAGCTTGCTGATTGGCGATACATGCGGCGCGCATACCATTCCGTATATCGAAAGCAAGAACCGTTCTGCACGCTTAGAACATGAAGCCACCACATCAAAGATTTCCGAAGACCAGCTCTTCTACTGCCGTCAACGCGGCCTATCTCAAGAAGATGCAGTTGGCATGATTGTGAATGGATTCTGTAAGGAAGTATTGAACGAGCTGCCGATGGAATTTGCCGTAGAAGCACAAAAATTATTGAGCATTAGTTTAGAAGGAAGCGTTGGATGAGCAGTGCTAACGAACTAACATTACCAATTACGTTTAAATCCGGTGAAGGCTGGCAGTTCATCAAGTGGGCTTTTTTGACCCACATACCGCTGATTGGTTTGGTCTCCTACATACTTTATAGTGTTGTAAAAACTGATTTATATTGGGTACCACTTATTGTCGCTGCGTTGGATATACCCGCATCAATGATAGTGTTTAACCTGATGAAAGTCGGTTCCATCACCATCGACAAATTTATTGTAACCACAAAACCTGATACGTATTTTGGCATACAATCAGCCTTGCCGGCGGCTGAAATAAACACGGCTGAATTCGAAAAAATTAGATTTGAAACGATTATATATCGCGGCACAAGGTATGCCATTTCACTAATTCATAAAGACCAGAAGACGAACTTCAAACTTTGTATGGGATACAAAGGTGATGAGATGCTCAGAAAAGCTGAAACGCTTGCTACACTTTTACAAAAACCATTAGAGAAACAACCATGACAACTCCTATTCTTGAAATCAAAAACCTTCATGCCAAAGTAAATACCGGCGCGGAAGAAAAAGAAATTCTTAAAGGCATCAACCTCACCATTAACGCAGGCGAAGTGCACGCCATTATGGGCCCCAATGGTTCGGGCAAAAGCACGCTGTCCTATATCTTGGCTGGCCGCGACGGCTATGAAATCACCGAGGGTGAAGTGTTATTCAAGGGTAAGGATTTGCTGAACCTTGAACCCGAAGAACGCGCCGCAGCAGGCGTATTCCTTGGCTTTCAATATCCAGTTGAAATTCCGGGCGTATCAAACATCGTATTTTTGAAAACATGCGTAAACTCGGTACGTAAGGCACGCGGACTTGATGAATATGATGCGATTAAATTCCTTCGCATCGTTCGTGAAAAAGCAAAAACACTGAACATGGATGAAGCGATGCTGAAACGCAGCGTGAATGTCGGCTTCTCCGGCGGCGAAAAGAAACGCGCGGAGATTTTACAAATGGCGTTGTTTGAACCAAGCCTTGCCGTGTTGGATGAAACCGATAGCGGTCTCGATATCGATGCATTGAAGGTGGTATCAGATGGCGTGAATGCGCTTCGCGCGCCAGACCGCGCGATGCTGGTCATCACCCATTACCAACGGTTACTCAACCACATTGTACCGGATGTTGTGCATGTGATGGCAGCAGGGAAGATTCAGGAATCGGGTGGACGTGAATTGGCATTAAAACTGGAAACCACCGGTTATGCCGAATACATCAAGGCTGCATAGGAACAATAAATGCAAGCAGCACAAAAAATACCTGTGTTTTTATCCAGTCGCACACCGAACGGTATCTTGCCGCAGGATTTGCCCGGCCTGCATCACCCATGGCTGTTGCAAAAACGCGGCGCAGCATTGAAGCGCTTTTTAAAGACGGGGATGCCAACGCAGAATGACGAAGATTGGCGTCATACCAACCTTGCCATTTTTGAAGCGCAAGCCATCCAACGCGCAGATGGCACAACGCCCGTTCAATCCAAAACCAATATGTGCGAAACGGCCTGCGGCCGCGCCGTGTTCGTGAATGGTATTTTAAACGCCGAATTATCGGAACTGGATCATTTGCCCAAAGGCTTATCGGTCATATCGATGCGCCAAAAACTTGAAGATAAGAATGCCATCTTGCATGACTTCTTCCCCGAGGTGAAGGGCAGCGATACATGGCATGATTTGAACATGGCGCTGTTCGATGACGGCGCATGGATTGAAGTGGCGGCAGGCACAATTATTGAACAGCCATTGGAAGTGATTTGCCTTGCCACCGCACAAGAGCAACCAACCGCCTATCATGCACGCAATATCATTCATCTACGCGAAGGTGCCGCGCTCAAGATTTACAAATCAAAAGCAGCGAATGCGGCAATGGTCAATTTCGCAACGCATTTGACCAGCATTATCCTTGAAAAGAATTCAACCTTTGAACGCATTGTGCTGAGCCAGCATGCACCAAAAGGCATCGCCTTTACGCATGATGATGTGACATTGCACGAAGGCGCAGTGTTCAAAAAAACTGCGATTAATCTTGGTGGTAGAATCACGCGTCAAAAAACAACCATCTGCATTGATGGCGAAAACGCATTCGCATCCATTGGCGGTCTTACCCATGTATCTGGCGAAGGCACCACCGATGTGATGGTGGATATGCGCCATAACGTAGCCAATACGCAAAGCAAACAGCTTATCCGTTCCCTTGCGACGGATAAGGCCCGCGCCGTGTTCCAAGGCAAAATCACCGTCGCACAAATCGCACAAAAGACCGATGCCGCGCAAAACCATCAAGGCATGTTACTTTCCGACACAGCAGAGATTGATGCAAAACCATCGCTTGAGATTTATGCCGATGATGTGAAGTGCAGCCACGGCAACACCTGCGGTGCGTTGGATGAAGATGCGCTGTTCTACTTGCAATCACGCGGCATTCCACGCGCGGAAGCCGAAAAATTATTGCAGCAAGCATTCATCGCTGAATTATTTGAAGACTGCGATGAAACTTTACGCGAAACCTTGCTGTCACGCATCGGCCAAACCTTACAAGGTGCTGGCCAATGACCTTATTCGCATGCGCTACACCACAACGCTTTGATGCCGAAAAATACCGTGCGGATTTCCCCGGCCTGCATCAAAATATCAACGGCGTGCCATTGGTGTTCCTTGATAACGCTGCCAGCGCACAAAAGCCCAAACAGGTTCTGGAAGCGCTAACCCGTCTGTATTCAAATAACTATGCCAATGTGCATCGCGGCGTGCATACCTTAAGCCAACGCGCAACGGATGTGTTTGAACGTTCCCGTGAAACCGTGCGCCGTTTTATCAATGCCAAAAGCGTGGATGAAATTGTATTCACGCGTGGCGCGACCGAAGGCATCAATCTTATCGCCCATTCATGGGGCAGAACATTCCTGAAACGCGGTGATGAAATCCTCATCACCGAATTGGAACATCACGCCAATATCGTTCCATGGCAAATGCTGGAAAAAGAAATCGGCATTGTCTTGAAGCCCATACGCATCGAAGATAATGGCGATGTGCTGATTGAAAGTCTGAAAGCCGCGATTTCGTCACGCACCAGACTGATTAGCGTCGCGCATGTTTCCAACGCGCTTGGCACCATCTTGCCGGTTGAAGCAATCATCGCTGAAGCTAAATCAAAAAACATCCCTGTATTGCTTGACGGGTGTCAGGCAATCTCACACATGCCAGTGGATGTGCAGGCATTGGGCTGTGATTTCTATGTTTTTTCCAGCCATAAATTATATGGCCCCACCGGCGTTGGCGTTTTATGGGGTAAGAAAGATATTCTGAATAAAATGCCGCCCTATCAAACAGGCGGTGATATGATTGAAGTGGTGAGCTTCAAAGGCACCACGTTCAAAACAGCGCCACACCGTTTTGAAGCTGGCACACCCGCCATTGCCGAAGTGGTTGGGCTTGGCGCAGCAATTGAATATGTCAGCACCATTGGCCTGCAACGCATCGCAGACTATGAAAATGAATTGCTGGAATATGCAACCCAGCAACTGTCGCGCATCAATTCCTTGCGTATCATCGGCACAGCGCCCAACAAAGCATCCATCATCTCCTTCGTGATGGAAAACGCGCATCCACATGATATTGGCACGATATTGGATGGTCACGGCATTGCAGTGCGCGCAGGCCATCATTGCGCGCAGCCGCTGATGGAACGCCTTGATGTGGTCGCCACCACGCGCGCATCATTCGCCTTTTATAATACCTTTGCCGAAGTGGATGCATTGGTCGCAGGCATCAAAAAAGTTCAGGAGATTTTCGGATGAGCACCCCAAGAATAAATACGGGCGCAGCCGAGCTCCGCGACTTATATCAGGAATTAATCCTCGATCATGGCCGCACGCCACGCAACCGTAGAAAACCAGCGGATGCCAACCGCGAAGCTTTGGGTCACAACCCGATGTGCGGCGATAAGATGACGATTTATCTGAAACTCGGTGAGCATGACGGGCTTATTGAGGATGTGGCGTTTGAAGGGCAAGGGTGTGCCATCTCCACTGCCTCCGCATCAATGATGACCGAAATTTTAAAGGGCAAAACAGCAGCAGAAGCACAGGAAATATTCGATTATTTTCATACGCTGTGCACCACCGATGATGCAAAGCCGCCAAGTCATTTAGGTGAGGATGATTTGGACAGATTGGATGCGTTATCCGGCGTGCGTCAATTCCCCATCCGCGTGAAATGCGCGACATTAGCATGGCATGCGATGCAAGCCGCGATTTGCCCGGCAGGCATGCGAAAGAACGAAGTGAATTCCGAGAAAGATGAACGATCATGAGCGAAGCAGTAAAGACCGATGTGCCGCAAAGCCGTGAAGATGAAGTACGCGCAGACATCGTGCGCGTCATTAAAACCGTGTTCGACCCGGAAATTCCGGTTGATATTTATGAGCTGGGCTTGATTTACGGAATTGATTTAGAACCGCAGGATGATGGCCAGTTCAAAGCGCATATCCGCATGACGCTAACCACGCCGAATTGCCCATCCGCCGCTGAACTGCCAGCAGCCGCGCAGAATGTCACAGAAACCGTTGAAGGTGTTAGTAGCGCAACTGTTGAAATCGTTTGGGAGCCCGCATGGGACCGCGATAAAATGAGCGAAGAAGCACGTTTAAGTCTTGGTTTTTTCTAATACCGCCCTATATGAATTGGTGAGGACACCATGAGCGACCAAACAACTACTTCAGCGCCACAGACACGCAAGCAAGCCTTCAGCATCACGGAGACTGCGGCGGCACGTATCAAAACCTTGCTTGAACAAAATCAGGCAGATGGAAAGACATTATTGGTCGGCGTGAAGACCAAGGGTTGCTCCGGCCTTAGCTATGATATGCGCTTTGCAGCAAAAGAAGAAATCCCCATGCTTGCTGAAACGGTAAACCAACACGGTGTGAGCGTTGCGGTTGACCCGCAAGCCGCCATGTTTCTGTTTGGCACGACGATGGATTATACCGAAACGCCGCTCAAATCCGGCTTTGAATTCATCAACCCCAATGAAACAGGGCGTTGCGGTTGCGGCGAAAGCTTCACCGTTAAGGAACACTAGACCAAATCAGTATTGAGTATCAGCACAAGGTAGTGAGATAATCAGCATCTCATCCCTCCTGCCGCACATTCTCATGCGTATTGTCCTTTTCCGTATCGATAAAATCGGTGACCTGATTGTCTCAACGCCCGTCATTGCGGCAATCAAGGCCAAGCACCCTGCTGCACAGATTATGCTGGTTGCCGCGCCCTATAATGCCGTTGCGGCACGCGGCTTAAGCGGCGTTGATGAAGTAGTGTTATATGAAAAATGCTGTGAAGCGGAAGTCTTACAAAAAATCCGTGCATTCAAGCCAACGCATTCGTTGGTTCTAAGCCCAAAAGATGCCTGCTATACCCTGTCACGCAAAAGTGGTGCGAAAGAACAGGGCTGGATCATCATGGAATACCGTCCATGGGTCAGATTGCTGGCGGCGATTATCTTGCCTAAGAAAAATCAGGAGATGATTGCGCGCACACAGCGCAGCTTACATCACAGCGAACATATTCTAAATCTGGCACGGCGCATGGGGTTGGCAGCGCAAGGTGATTTCCCGTATCTCATCCCCCGGGATGCAGCTGCATCTGAAAAAATCAAAACGACACTCAAAAATAAGGGAATTACCAAACCTTATATCGCGGTGCATCTGGTCGATAAATGGGTGGAAGAAAACTGGACTGCGGTAGACGTTAAAAACTTCCTGTTCATGCTGCGCGACAAACTCGGCGTGGATATTGTAGCCAGCGCAGGCCCTGCGGATAAAATCCTCTCATCTGCCCTTGAAAATGACATGCTGGTTTTAAAAGGCCTGAGTTTCGGGGAATGGGTCGCGTTATTCGATGCCAGCAAGCTGGTATTAACGCCCGATTGTGCCGCAGTGCATATCGCCTGCGCCTTGCAAAAACCGCTTTTGGCGCTTTATCAACCTTCCAGATTTGAAAAGGCTATGACAGAATATGGTCCACGCCTAACGGATTACCGTGCCCGCGCCATTTTGGAACCGAAGAAAATCACCCCGTTTTTATTCCGCGACATTTGCGACCTTCTTGGAATGACCCATTTTTAATACGCCACACTTTTAGGATTAACGAATGACTGAAGCTGCAACACAAACTCCACCCCGCATCTTTTTAAAGGATTATCAGGCGCCTGATTATCTAGTGGATAGCATCAACCTGTTCTTCGACATTCAGGACACCAAGACAATCGTGATTGCGACATCCATGTGCCGAAAAAATCCGGCCAGCCGCGGCAAAATGCCATTGGTGTTGAACGGCGAAGAACTGAAACTCATCAGTGTATCGATTGACAGCCGTCAGCTCAGCGAAAAGGAATATTCAGTCGTAGATGGCTTGCTTACCATTGCAACCGTTCCCGATGAATTCATGATTTCAATTGAAACAGAAATCGATCCTGCGAATAACACCCATCTGGAAGGGCTATATGCGTCGGGCCCCATGCTGTGCACCCAATGCGAAGCAGAAGGATTCCGTCGTATCACCTATTACCCTGATCGCCCCGATGTGATGGCGAAATTCACCACCACCATTGAAGCGGATAAAACGAGATATCCCGTGCTGTTATCGAATGGCAATTTGATGCTGACCGAAGATGCGGGTGATGGCCGCCACCGGCTGACATGGCGCGACCCGTTCCCCAAGCCTTGCTATCTGTTTGCATTAGTTGCGGGTAACTTAGTAAAAATCACTGACAAATTTGAAACGGCATCTGGCCGCAATGTGCTGCTCGAAATCTATTGTGAAGCTGGCAAGGAAGACCAGTTGGGTCACGCGATGGAAAGCCTGAAAAAATCCATGAAGTGGGACGAGGTGCGATTTGGCCGCGAATATGATCTTGATAGATTTATGATTGTCGCAACGCCTTACTTCAATGCAGGTGCAATGGAGAATAAAGGCCTGAACATTTTCAACGATGCCTATGTTCTGGGTAAACCCGAAACCGCAACCGACCGCGATTTATATAATATTGAATCCGTCGTCGCGCATGAATATTTCCATAACTGGAGCGGCGACCGCGTGACCTGCCGTGACTGGTTCCAGTTAAGCCTGAAAGAAGGCTTCACCGTTTTCCGTGATCAGGAATTCTCATCCGATATGCATTCCCCAGCGACCGAACGCATCGGCAATGTGCGCGCATTGCGTAGCAGCCAGTTCAGCGAAGATGCAGGCCCCATGGCACATCCCGTTCGCCCCGATAGCTATATCACCATCGATAACTTCTATACGATGACTGTCTATGAAAAAGGCAGTGAAGTGGTACGCATGCTGCAAACCATTTTTGGCCGCGAAGGCTTCCGCAAGGGCAGTGATTTGTATTTCGAACGTCATGATGGGCAAGCCGTGACCTGCGATGATTTTGCAGCAGCGATTTTCGAAGCAAATCCGGAACGCGCAAAATCCGTGGATATCAACCATTTCAAGTTATGGTATTCACAAGCAGGCACACCACGCGTGACCGCTGCAACCGAATACAACGAAAAAGACAAGACCTATAAAATCACCTTAAAGCAAACCGTACCCGCCACACCGCGCCAGCCCGACAAAAAGCCGATGATGATTCCGGTATTGGTCGGTCTGCTGGATAAAAACGGCGCGGATATGCCGATGAAGTTTGCTGGCAGCCAGAACCCCGCCAGCAAGCAGAAGATATTATTATTGAAACAATCTGAGCAAAGCTTCGTTCTTGAAAACATCACTGAAAAACCGGTTCCATCCATTCTGCGCGATTTTTCTGCGCCGGTTATTCTGGAATATAATTATACGGACACGGAATTGGCATTCCTTGCCGCCAATGACACCAACCAGTTCAACCGCTGGGATGCGTTACAAAAATTTGCAACCAATGAATTAGCCAAGCTGATTAGCGACGCACAAGCTGGTAAAGCGCTTGTTGCATCCAAACCATTCCTGGCCGCGATTGGCGCTGTGATTTACGCAGCCCATGAAGATGCGGAATTCGCAGCATTGTGCTTGCAATTGCCCGGTGAAACCGAAATGGGTCAGCATTTATTGCGGAGTGGCAAGAAGATTGATGTCGATGCCATCCACGCTGCGCGTGATGCATTGCGACTTGCAATTGCCAATGAATACCGCGAACCCATCATGCAGCTTTATCTGGAGGGCATGAAAATCAACGCCGCCGCATTTGATGGCAAGACGATGGGTGAACGACAATTAAAGAATATCGCGCTTGCCTATCTTGGCTTGCTCAATGACACAAGCTTTGATGATTTGGCATTCGCGCAAGCAACGAATGCAAAGAACATGACTGATGCCACTGCAGCATTAGGCGTGCTTACTCACCGTAATACTCCGCAGCGCGAGCAAGCGTTCGAAGCATTCTATGCCAAATGGAAAGACCACAAGTTGGTGCTTGATAAATGGTTCTCGCTGCAAGCGATGGCCGACCGTCCCGATATTCTGCAGCAAGTGAAGAAGTTGATGGAACACCCCGCCTTCGTCATCACCAACCCCAACATGGTCTATGCGGTTATCCGTACTTTTGTTGGCAACCTACCCCATTTCCATGCCAAGGATGGTTCGGGCTATCGTTTGCTGGCCGATGCCGTCTTAAAGCTTGATGGGCTGAATGCCCAGATTGCGGGCCGGATTCTTCCACCCCTTATCCGCTTCAATGACTACGATTCTGTAAGGGGCAACCTGATGAAGAACGAAATCACCCGCATTTTAACCAAGCCAGACCTATCTAAAAACGTTCGGGAAGTAGCAGAAGCAGGCATAAATACAACAAAGGCTGCCTAAAAAATAGGCACCTATAAATAGTCTTAGACGACGCCTGCCACAATTGATACAAGTTGTGCCTAACCTTCTTTTGCCCAACTTCTTTTGAAAGATTCTTACATGCGCTTTAACAAAATTGCTGCTCTTGCTGTATCGCTGGCGTCCCTTTTGGCTGTTCCTGCTTTTGCTGCAAGCACCCCTGTATTGAACGAGCCAGCAACCTTGGGCTTTGGTATTGGTTACTACGATGCTCTTGATAACAGCCCACGCAAAGAAGCTGCTGATTTCCGTTTGGAATACCGCGCAGCATACGACATGCTCGGCCTTGCTAACGCACATAACAGCGTGATTGCAATTCGTCCTTTCGGCGGCATTGAAACAACTAGTGATGGCGCGCTCTACGGTCTTGGTGGTTTCATTTTTGACGTTCCACTTGGTAAGCGTTTCGTATTCTCACCAAGCCTTGCTACCGGTTTGTATTTTGATGGCGATGGCAAGCGCCTTGGCTCCGTTATTGAATTCCGTTCAACGGTTGAACTCGGTTACAAGTTTGACAGCGGCACACGTTTGACCACAGCATTTGGCCACATTTCGAACGCGGGCATTGGCGATATCAACTCCGGCGTTGAAATCCTGACCATCTATGCTCACGTTCCAGTTGATAAGATTTTCAGCAAATAACGCTTAAGGTAATCAATACAACGTTTTATTATGCCCGCGCCAACTCATAGGAGGTGGCAGCGGGCATAATTTTTTTAAGGCTACCTTTCGTGTCATTCATCGAACGCTACTTCCCAAAAGACGCCAAACACCGCGGTATTGTGTTTGCGTTGATTGCGATGATGCTGTTCTCGTGCATGGCGGCGATTGCCAAACATTTTGCTGGCAGCTATTCCGCATTCCAGATTGCGTTCTTTCGGTTTTTCTTTGCGCTGTTTCCGCTCTTCCCCCTGATTGTCAGCTCAGGAGGATTAGAAGTTTTTAGAACCAAACGTTTCTTTGGCCATGTGTGGCGTTCATGCGTCGGCACGGCATCGCTGATTACCTATTTCTATTCGTTGCAGCATCTTCCGCTAGCTGACGCGGTCGCCGTTTCATTCACCAACCCGATTTTTATCACGTTGCTTTCAATGATATTATTGAAGGAGAAAGTTGGCCTTAACCGCTGGATAGCCATTGTTCTGGGGTTCATCGGCGTGGTCATTATCGCCAAGCCGGATGGCCTAAACCTCAATATTGGTGTGTTTTTTGGGCTTGCCAGCTCGTTGTTCTATGCGCTGGCAATGATCAGCCTTAGAACCCTTGGCGGCACTGAAAAAGTACTGACCACCACTACCTATTTCACGGTATTAGCCAGTTTGATGCTCGCTGTACCTGCCGCGCTTAGCTGGACCGCACCGCCCTTCCTAGACTTAATGATCTTCATTCTATGCGGCTTATTGGCAGGGATTGGGCAGTTATTCTTGACCAGCGCTTATCAAAACGCTCCGCCATCGGTTATCAGCCCGTTCAACTACAGCTCCATTCTTTGGGCGGTAATCATCGGGTTCATTGCATGGGGTCAAATCCCCGCATTGCATGTATGGATTGGCGCAACAATTGTCATTTCGACTGGCGTTTACATTCTGCAACAGCAGACCGTTGTCAAAAAAGACCAACCCATCGAACCCCTATAGTATGCGTCGTTGATACCATGCATCGGTACAGGATGTGGTAATTTACGTCATGGGAGTGGGAAAAATTCGTAACATTCCTACTCACTGAATTACCGTTTAGATCCGGTATGGGTCAGGCCGTTTTTTCAAAAAACCAATAAAATCAGCACATTATGTTTTTGGCATGCGGCTTGCTTTTACAGCCTCAAGGTTAGTTGTTTTTAATTTGAGGAGTCTCACATGTCATTGTTCAGCGCACTTACCGTAGCCGTCGGTGGTCTTAATGCCCAATCGCGCTCCATCGGTCATATTTCAGATAACATTGCGAATGCCTCGACCACCGGCTTCAAACGCATCGACACACAATTTCAAACGCTTGTAACGCAATCCACATCAAGCTTGAGCGATCCAGGCGGTGTACGTGCAACGCCATCGTATCAGAACAACATTCAAGGTAATCTTGTTCAATCACAAAGCCCGCTGGATCTTGCGATTTCCGGCAATGGTTTCTTCATCGTTAAGCAGCCAATCGCACAAACAAATGGTAGCGTGAGCTTCACCGGACAGGAATTATATACCCGCAGAGGTGATTTCACGCTCGATAAAGACGGCTATATGACCAACGGCGCAGGCTATGTGCTTGAAGGCCATCCGATTGATACAATCACAAATATTGTTGATACATCACAAGTAACGCCAATTTTGGTTTCATCGGCAACAGATAATCCGGTTGCTACGACCCTTGTCACGTATTCAGCCAACTTGCCTGCAAGCGCGACCTCTACCACCACGTTCTCGCCTTCTGATATTCAGATTTATGACTCATTGGGAACCAGGCACACCACTACGTTTAGCTGGGCAAAACTCGCTGCTCCCGTCAACACATGGCGCTTAACAGTGACCCCCGCAGGCGCAACTGCAACTGCAGGTTTTACCGATAACTCCGGTGCGGCCGTTGCAGCAGGCGCATCGGTTGCTTCACAAACCCTCGACTTCACATTCCAAAGCACAACACCCGCAGGTACCGTTTCTGCGATTGCAAACTCAGGCCTTGGTAACTTCTTCACAATTGGCTCACCCACGACAGCGGGTAGCCCTGCAACGGTTTCATTTCCAGCAACCTTTGCAGGTGCAGGTAGCCAAACCGTTACATTGAATTTTGGTTCATACCAAACTGCTGACGGCGTTACCCAGTTTGACGCAACCGACTTGAACGTAAGTTCGATTGAACAAAACGGTGTGCCACAAGGTGCATTCCGCGATCTGTCCATCGATAATAACGGCTTCTTGTCACTGAACTATGATAACGGTCGCTCACGTACCCTTTATCAAATTCCCATCACTACCTTCAACAGCCCGAATAATCTGGAACGTAAAGATGGCGGTGTGTTTGGTAGTACGACGGAAAGCGGTACCGCAAGCCGACATCTGCCGAATAATAACGGTGCAGGTAAAATCGTATCCAATTCGCTCGAAGGATCGAACGTAGATATCGCCGATGAATTTACCAAGATGATTCAGGCGCAGCGGATTTATTCTGCAAACGCCAAGACCATCACCACGGCTGATAGCATGCTGCAAGAAATCATCAACGTTATCCGCTAATTTTAAGCAGCGATAACTAGATAAACGAGAGAGAACGGATGTCACTAACTTCCGCAATTGATAATGCGAAATCGAGTATGCGCGCCATTCAGGCGGACATGCAGGTTGTCTCAGGGAACGTCAGCAATGCTGGCGTAGCTGGCTATACAAAAAAAAGCCTGAACCTGAACGCGGATACAAATGGCCCTGATGGCGCTGGCGGCGTTCGCATCATCGGTTATAGTCGCGATACATCCGATGCCGTGTTCAAGCTGCTCAATGAATCCATGTCGAATGACGGATTATATGGGACGCAAAAGGATTACCTGAACCGCATTCAGGATTTGATGGGTTCAAGCCAAAGCAATCCGGCACTGGCACAGGCCTTGGGTGATTTTTCGGCAGCATGGCAAGCCTACGCAGCATCCCCGGAGGATTCGACTGCCAAGAGCAATGTTGTCTACAAAGCACAAAACCTGACGCGTGAAATTGCACGCCTTGCAAACGGTCTTGATAAAATCATCACTGATGCGAGAGCTGAAACTTCTGCATCGGTTGATGATCTCAATGCGTCACTTAACCGCATCCATCAACTTAACAACGCCATCAGCTCAGCAGAGGGTGCTGGCCAGTCATCCGTTGACATGCAGGATGAGCGCGACCAAGAAGTACAAAAGATTTCCGCGCTGATGAAAATTACCGTAGTGACTCGCCCCGGCAATCGCATCGCTATTTTCACACCAGGCGGTTCGTCACTACTGGATAATGTGCCAAATACCTATTCATGGAATGGTACAGCCATCATTTCAAATGCAACCGATGTCACGTCTGTATTAAAGGGCGGTAAACTGGAAGCACTAATTGGCGTTCTGGATCAAGGCTCGACACCTGCAATACTCAATGATCCCGGCAAAGCATCCGTATATAAAATCAATGAACAATTGGATGAGCTGGTTGATTTGCTTGCCAACGCTGCTGGCACATTTGCTACTGCATATGATAGCGCCACGACGGGTGCTGGCGAATTAGCATCAGCGTTCTTTACGGGTACAAACCGTTATAATTTTGCGCTGAACACCGCGATTGCAAATGGTACCAGCCAGATCAAGCTTGCCGCTGGAAGTGCGGTAGCCGCCGATTTAAATCTGGCAACCCGCAGCATCAGCGCAGGCAATCTTTCAACGACCAATGTCAGCTATACCACCTATGCCAACGCAATCATCGCTACACAAAACCAGAATGCGAAGCAGGTCACCGATAATGCAGATATCTTTTCTGCACAAAAAGATAATTACACCAAGCGCATGGCTGATGAAACCGGCGTGAATGTGGATGAAGAAATCGTGCGCCTGACGCAATTGCAAAATAATTACTCGGCAAGTGCCCGCGTCATCAGCACCGTTAAACAAATGTATGACTTGCTCAATACACTATTTACATAGAGTGAGGTAACATGGTCAACATCAGTACATCCGGTCTAACAGCTCAAAGCATCCTGCAAATCCGTCAGGCTCAAGCGACCTTGAGTGACTTGTCGAACCAGTTGGCATCCGGCAAGAAATCGCTGAGTTATACGGATTTCAGCCTGACGGATACCAGCAAACTGCTGGATTTCAGCTCGAGCATCGATAAAAGCAAATCATATCTGAATATCATCAATATCGTCAGTCCCCGTTTAAAGGTATATGAAACATCGCTCACCAAGCTCAGTGACATCGCAACGGATGCGCTTGCGAGCGTCAACACCACCGATTTCAATTCAGCGACGAATACATCGCTTGGCCAGCAGCTGCAATCATACTTAGGCGATGTGAGCTATTACCTAAATCAGAAAGTCGGCGATCGATATATCTATGCCGGTACCGGCACACGGCTCACCTCTGCACCCGTGATTGATTTGACAACCTTGCCCGTTCCGCCCGTTGCGCCAGATACCGCGCCAGTGACATCACCAACATTGCCGACATCCGATACGGCCGCGCCAGGATCGGACGTTCAGGCTTACACGCATGACTCAACCAATATTGATGACAGCTATAACGTTACCTATGGCATCACCAGCACAGACACGGGTATGCAGAACCTTATCCTTGGGCTTCGCTGGGCATATGCTGCCACCCAAGACTCCACTAATTTCACGGCATATATGGCCACAGCACGCTCCTTGCTCACCAATGCGGTTCCCCAGCTGCGTGACATGCAAGCCCAAGTAGCGTCGAATCAAAACCGTCTTTCAGACGTAACAACAACGCACAACACGCTAATAAGCGAGCTGACCACACGGGCAGATAGCATCCAAGGCATCGACTCGGCTGAAGTGGCTGCAAAAATCTCTTTTACCCAATCTAAATTAGAGGCAAGTTACTCGGTGACTGCAAAAATCGCGCAGCTATCAATAACTAAGTACCTATAGGACCGCCTATACTTACCATCTCAAACCATCTTACATAAGAAAGAGGTTCGCCATGTTTGCGGCGAGTACAGTGTTGCGTTTACCATTTGATCCTATCACGCTCAGCTATGTTATGGCGCTGCGCGGTGTTAAGCCCCGTATTCCTGGTGAAGGATTCACCTATGCCGAACTTGGCTGTGGAACAGGCGAGCGCATCGTATTGTTTGCCGCCTGCAACCCTGAAGGTGTGTTTTTTGGTTTTGATACAAGTATTGAAAAACTTAACATTGCGGCACAAACCGCCGAAGAGCTTGGCGTCAAGAATATCACCTTCAGCCAGGCCAGCGCCGCTGATTTGAAAGAAGCTATGGATGGCGGAATTATCGCCCATAAAAGCTTTGATTATTTGATTTATAATGAGCCCGATAATCAACAGCATGAAGCGGTTGCGACCTTGGGCGAAGTTGCCAAAGGCCTTCTTCGTGAAAATGGCGTTTTTGCCTATCGCTATGCAACCTATGATGCGCAAAATGCCGATGAGCAGCTATTCCGCAGCCTAACCCGTCATATTTTGGCCGAACAGCCCGATAAAGGCGAAGCATTAGCCAAAGAATGGCGCGCATTATGTAGCGGTTACTTTGCCAAACACGGCAACAAGGCGCAGGAATTCGACAAAGCTCTTGCCGAAGGAAAAGGATTCCAATGGCTGCGTACAGCATCAGAAGGTGAAACATCAACCAGCAAGACATTGCAGGTTTCGCAGATATTCTCTGGCCGCGATTTAACCTATTTAGGCAGCGCAAATCTTTCCGCGAACTACATGGAATTGTCTGCTCCCGAAGCATCGCACAAAGCATTGGAAGCAAAACGCCTGCATCCGCTTTATGAATCCTTGAAGGATCTGGCGACCAGCACCACGCAGCGCATTGATTTATGGGGCCGCGAAAAACTACAACGGACCGACAATCTTATCTCGCTGTTCAATGCCTTCACGTTTGGCGTGACCGAACCAGCAGAACAAGTCGCACGCACCGCAACCTTCCAAGGGAAAACTATTTCCTTTGATGGTCCTTTGTATGACGGTGTGATTTCTATGGCCAGCATCATGCCTGTAACCATTGGCGATCTAGTGCATAATGACCAATTATCGGAAGTTGATGCCGTCACCATTCTAAATACGGTGCAGCTATTGGTTGCGTGTGGAGTTCTTTCCCCGATGCGCTCATCCTTTGAAGGCGGCATTGATTTAAGCAACCCCAAACTGGTGGGCAGCTATAATCAATCCTTGCGTAAGATTAATGCCGATATGCAGGATTATGCATTCGCATCTACCGTGACTGGCCGCCCTGTATTCTTCTCGGGTCTAGGCACGCTGGTATTGCAAAATCTGGATAAGGGCGGCATGGAAGGCATCGCAAGCTTCATGTGCGATGATTTGATGCGTCTTTCTAAACATCCATTTTTGCAGCCATTGAATTTGGGCAATCCACAACGTGCTGCCGAAGAAGCTTATAACCAGATTGAAATCATGTTCCAACAATCCATGGTTCGCTGGTTTAGCCTCGGTGTTATCGATACGCAGAAGATTGCATAAGTCACATCGCCTGATACATTATATAGCCTAAAAGTCCTATCTTGGAAACAGCGCAGGAAAAATTCGATAAAGCCATCGCACTGCATCAAGCCGGAAAAATTGGCGAAGCAGCTGCGATTTATCGTGATATTTTAACGGCAGACCCCAATAACGTCATGGTCATCCATCTGCTATGCCTTGTGGCAATGCAGTTTGATAACGCGCAAATGGTTCTTGATCTATCGGAGCAAGGCCTGCGTATCGAGCCAAAATTCCCCGTGCTTCACCAAGATCGCGCAACGGCTTTGCGGCGTATGGGGCTCAAGGAAAAAGCGCTCGACGCGATTGATACTGCCATCCGTCTTGAAAAAAATGCAGATTTTTATGACACGCGCTCATCCATCTTGCGCGATATGCGGCGCTATGCCGAAGCCGTGACCTGTCTTGAAACCGCTATCCGCCTCGAAACCGGTAATCCCAAGTTCTATAATAATCTGGGCATTGTCCTAGGCCGTATGGGACGTAATGAAGAAGCGATTTGCTATTTTGATGCGTTCATTACCATGCGTCCGAATGCAGCAGAAGGTTACAACAACAAAGCCAACGTACTGAAGGCTCTTGCCCGCTATAAAGACGCGATTACATTTTATGATAAAGCGCTGGCCATCGACCCCGCTATTTTCATGGGAAAAGCAAACAAAGCGATTTCGCATTTGGTGCTTGGTGAATGGGAAGCCGGATGGGAAAATTTTGAAGATAGAAAGCCCGGCAATCAACCGCCCGAAGGCTATCGCTTTGATGTCGCTAAACGCTGGCATGGTCAAGTTGCCACGAATGCAACCATCATCATTTATAATGAACAAGGACTTGGTGATAGTATTCAATTTGCGCGCTATATCCCACACGTACAGGAACGTGTGGGCCGCGTCATTCTGCAAATCCAGCCAGGGTTAAAGGCGCTATTCAAAGCCAACTGGCCGGATCTGGAAATGATATCCCCTGATGATGAAGCGCTACCTGCATATGATTTGCAATGTCCGCTGATGAGCCTGCCTTATCTATTTAAAACACGGCCAGATAATGTACCTGTGGCTAAAGGCTATATGAAAGCGCCTGAAAGCACGGTGGCAGCGTGGAAGGCCAAGCTTCCAAATACGGATAAGAAGAAAATCGGGTTAGTATGGGCAGGAAACCCTGACCATTTGAATGACCATATCCGGTCCATCCCTTTAAAACTGCTTGAACCCGTTTTATCAATGAACGAGTTTGATTTTTATTCCTTACAAAAAGGTGAGGCCGCGGCAGCGCAACTGGCCGACCTTCCCAAAACCATCACCATTCAGGCCTTGGGAAATCAGCTCGATGATTTTACGGATACGGCCGGATTATTGATGAACCTGGATTTGTTGATTTGCGTGGATACTAGTGTGTTACATCTGGCTGGCGCGCTGGGTGTACCCACATGGGGTCTGTTTCAATATGATCCGGATTGGCGATGGTTACTGGAACGCACCGATACCCCTTGGTATGACAGCCTTCGTTTGTTCCGCCAGAAAAGCTATGGCAATTGGCCGAACGTCGTCAAAGAATTGCGCGCAGCACTAACATCATTCTAATTTGCAGCAGAACAAAAAAGGGGCATCCGCGAGGATGCCCCATATTCTGTTAGATAGCCGTAAGGCTTAGAACAGTTTCAGAATTGCTTGTTGGAGCTGACCCGAGATACCAAGTGACGTAATACCCAAGGAGTTACGTGCTTGCAAGGCTTGCAAGTTCGCGCCTTCTTCGTTGGTATCAGCCAGCGTCAGGTTATCTGAAGCAGTCTGCAAGGTGTTGATCAAGTTGCTGGTGAAGTCTTGGCGTGTGGTAATAACAGTGGTGTTGTTACCAAAGCTTGAAGACGTCGTACGCAACTTGGTCAATGCGGTGGTCAACTGAGACACCGCAGTGTTGATGTTACTGTCGGATATGAAGCCCGCAGCAGCCACAGCAACGCTGAGACCGCCGGCCGTGTTAATCGACAAGTTGGTGTTAGTAATCGTCAACTTGCTGGTGTTGGTTTCGTTGAAGTAAACCACCAAGCTGATTGATGTCTGACCGATGAGGTTGGTACCGTTGAACGTTGCGTCGTTTACAAGTGAGTTAACTTGAACGAGCAAGTCGTTGAACTGTACAGCAAGACCCGAACGCGTATCACTGTCGGTTGTTTGCAGAGCAGAGGTCGTGAGACCTTGAGCTTGCTGAACAATCTTGGTGATGCTGTCGATCGCGCCCGATGCAGACTTAACTGTTTGCAACGCGTTGGATAGACCATCTTTAATGTTGGATAAATCGTTTGCGCGGTTTAAGAAACCAACGCTAGCAAAGTAAGCGGTTGCGCCATCAAGAGCTGATGAAACTCTCTTACCGGTTGATAGACGATTTTGAGTTGTGTTTAATAGACTTGCAGTTTGTTGCAATGACAACAAATTTGCGCGTGCGCCTGCGGTTAGCGATACACTTGAAATAGGCATTATTGAAATCCTTTCAGAAACCCAAGGCGCAACTCCTTTGCACCCCCCCCGACAAAAACGTCAGGTTATATAGTAATCATACAATTGTATTGTTTAAGAAATTATTGAAAAAACGCAATAATTTCATAAACATACATAGAGGTACTAAACATAAAGAACCCATAAAGATTTGCTAGTTTGCACTGTGGTTATTGAACAAACTGGGTACCAAAAAATAGAAAAGGGACAACGCCACAGGCATTGTCCCCATCTATAGATTAGGATCTAGGTATTAACGTGCGTTACGCAGGTACAGCTTGCGATTCAGCTGATGGCGTTACGCTTAAACCTGCTGCGATTTGCTTGTTAATATCAATCAAGCTGTTGAGCAAATCAGGGTTGTATTCAGCTGAAGCGCGCAGGCTTACTTTGTCTACATAGCGGCTGAGGTTAAGCAGGGTGATCTTCAAATCACGTGGCAATGGGTTTTGTGGATCAGCCAACATCACTTGGAACAATGTCCAAAGCTCCTGGTTATGCTTGATTGCATCAATGTAATATTCATAACCGTTATTGATGTCTTGAGCTGCCACCAAACGACTGGCGCAATTGATCAAAGCACGCGCTTCGGTTTCACGTACGGTTTCGGTTTCTTTTTGATTTTGGGTATAAGAACCAACTTGTTTTGCAGTACTGGACATAGATCCTCCTATAGTGTTGTTAGAGACGTAAGTGTAGTGGTCTTGTTCTGCATGGCCAATATCTCATGACCAAGCCGAAGTGCTTTGAAGGCTTCACCAGCCTCCAGATGTTGAATGATGGTTTCGATATGGTTCTGTAGGGTTGGGTAGATCGACGCAAAATTACGAATGGTTTGAATAACCAGACCGTCCAGCGGTTGCCCCTTCCCTTTGAACAGATATAAAATTTGTAATAGAAAATAAACTTCTGCGGCGTCTGAGGAGCCGCGGTCTTCGGTATTCATTAAATAATCATCACGCAGAACGGGGCTGTCCGACAAGATCAATAGATCAGCGGAGTGCTTGCCGACATTCTTAAGGACGGCGCCACCTGCATAGAATTTTTCTTCGGGTCTTACCCTGATCTTTAGGGGCATAACTTAAGGACTCCTTCCCTACCCATGCCTTTTTGCAACACTTGTGCCAAACTGTTCGCTTAGCGCAATTATGGTGGATTATTTTTGGGGTCTTGTCACGCGCAAACCGCGACGCGAGAGAACCGTAACCGTCCGCCCATAGGCAGGGAGCCGATGTAATAAGTATATATCAGTATGGTGATTAATAAATAAACAGACCGCAACCATAAATGCATAAAATTGGTCAGAAAGAATGACCAACAAAAAAGGGGCGCTGTTTCCAGCGCCCCTAATCTTATTATATATCCAACTATTAGAACAATTTGAGAATTGCTTGTTGGAGCTGACCCGAGATACCAAGTGACGTAATACCCAAGGAGTTACGTGCTTGCAAGGCTTGCAAGTTCGCGCCTTCTTCGTTGGTATCAGCCAGCGTCAGGTTATCTGAAGCAGTCTGCAAGGTGTTGATCAAGTTGCTGGTGAAGTCTTGGCGTGTGGTAATAACAGTGGTGTTGTTACCAAAGCTTGAAGACGTCGTACGCAACTTGGTCAATGCGGTGGTCAACTGAGACACCGCAGTGTTGATGTTACTGTCGGATATGAAGCCCGCAGCAGCCACAGCAACGCTGAGACCGCCGGCCGTGTTAATCGACAAGTTGGTGTTAGTAATCGTCAACTTGCTGGTGTTGGTTTCGTTGAAGTAAACCACCAAGCTGATTGATGTCTGACCGATGAGGTTGGTACCGTTGAACGTTGCGTCGTTTACAAGTGAGTTAACTTGAACGAGCAAGTCGTTGAACTGTACAGCAAGACCCGAACGCGTATCACTGTCGGTTGTTTGCAGAGCAGAGGTCGTGAGACCTTGAGCTTGCTGAACAATCTTGGTGATGCTGTCGATCGCGCCCGATGCAGACTTAACTGTTTGCAACGCGTTGGATAGACCATCTTTAATGTTGGATAAATCGTTTGCGCGGTTTAAGAAACCAACGCTAGCAAAGTAAGCGGTTGCGCCATCAAGAGCTGATGAAACTCTCTTACCGGTTGATAGACGATTTTGAGTTGTGTTTAATAGACTTGCAGTTTGTTGCAATGACAACAAATTTGCGCGTGCGCCTGCGGTTAGCGATACACTTGAAATAGGCATGAGTAGAACTCCTTTCGATCAGTCTGGATACGACTCCTTCATATCCACTCCTCCAACTGGATTACCCAATTGAAGGTGATACACTCTATGCTAAATGAGTGCCAAGTTTCAACAAAAAAACGTAAGTTGAATCAATCATTTGCGAACATGGACGCATTCATCCCCTCGGCAAAATTTTCCTAGCAGGAAAAAACTTCCATGCAGAAACTGCCCAACCCAGCATTCGTATGCCGTCCGGAACAAATATGCCTCTTGGTAACACTTTGTTAATCTTGTGAGGATAACATACTGATATATGTACGAATGGGTTTTCGCGCGGCGCGGCCATTATTTGGTGCAATGCACATACCACCAACCGTACAAAAATAACGATGGCCTGAACAATCTTCAAAGAGAAGATGTCAGGCGGGGAATTTAAAATGGTTGAAGCAATTACCAGTAAAACGATTGCTAACGTGAAGGCAAACACAGCTACAGATTCTCCTGTAGGTGTAGTTGCGGCACAAGCAGAAAGCGTAAGTGCAAAGGTAGCCACCGCGCAGCCTTTAAACCCTCGCCTTCGCTATGACCGCCTTGCTGGTGTGGTTATCACAGAATTCCTCAACCAATCGGGTACAGTACAATTACAAACCCCTTCAAGTGCAGTGCTTGCCTATCTTCGGGTAGGTCTTGGCGCCGATGGCCATTCAAAATATCAGCCCGTAGTTGATAAGAAGGAAGAAGCAGCCCGCGATGCGGAGATTAAAGAAGCAACCGAACAACTTTATGACTCCTAGTCATTAGGACTCTTAAAGTATTTGGCGGAACAACGCCGTTGTGACAGATTATGGGACAGATTTAGACAGCTTTCAGGAAACATTCTGAAAGCTTTTTTTATGTCCACAGTTTCGCAAGGCCTTTCGTGAGCGATAACACCATCATCAATCAGGCGCGCAGCCTTTGTCAAAGTGGCAAGATGCAGGAAGCATTAGTGATGCTTGATGGCGCGCGCATCAAACACGCTAGCGCGGCGATATTGATTGAAATGGCGTCAGTGCTGAACGCGCTGAATATGCCTGATGCCGCCATGAAAATCCTTGATGAAGGGTTGCCCGGCTTTGCAGATGACCCTGCAATGGTGATTGCCTATGCCAATCACGCATATAAAACCAACAGACCAGACTTGGGTTTGAAAGCAACGAAAGAATTCGCGGAATCCCCTGTATGCTCCGCTGAACTGTTGCTGACCCATGCACATTTACTTAAGGCAAATGGCCAGCCCAAAGATGCGGAAGTGTTTTATAAAAAAGCACTGGACCTTGAGCCAACAAATAGCATCGCCTTATCCAGTCTTGGCGGAATAGAACTGGATATTCCCAATTATGAAGAGGCGTTGCGTTATTACCGTAATGCACTCAAGGCAGATCCAGCAAATGCACATATCACAACACAATTGGCATATACGGAATTCCGTAGTGGTGATTTAGCTGGAGGCTGGCAACATTACGAAGCTCGCTTTGGCGGCATCGTAAAACGCAGACCTTTCACCGCGCCATTATGGGATGGCAAGCCAATCACGCATGGAAAATTATTGGTATGGGGTGAACAAGGCGCGGGTGAAGAAATTTTATATTCAACGATGCTAGATGACGCGCACAAGTTCTGTAGTGGCGGATTGATTGTCGAATGTGATGAACGGTTGAAGGCGTTGTTCGAACGCAGTTTTCCGGGTATCACCTTCATCACACGCTGCGATCCAACGGATTCCGCTCTCACACACTCCTCTATTGTTGCACAATGCTCAGCCGGACAATTGGGGAAGCATTTACGCAATTCATTCGCAACATTTCCACAACAGAAAACCCTTTTCATTCCTGATGCTGTGCAAGTAGCGCAGCTTAAAACACGCTACGCAGATTTAAAAAAACAGCATGGCAAAACTGGCCGCGTCATCGGCATATCATGGAAGAGCAAGCCATTACGTCAAGGCGACCCGAAAAGCAGTTCAATCGCTGATTGGGCGCCGCTATTGGAAAACTCCCCGCATTTATTCATCAGCCTGCAATATGGCGAGCTCGCGGATGATCTGGCGCTTGCAAAGAAGAACAACTGGGGATTGATTGACGACACCCGTATCAATCAACGTGTATCGCTGGACGACTTTGCTGCTCAAATTTCCGCATTAGATGAAGTAATAACCGTGAGCAACACCACCGCGCATATGGCGGGCGCATGCGGCGTGAAAACAACCGTGCTCCTTCCACATTCCCGCGGATTAATGTGGCATTGGTTTGACAGGGAAAATATCAACGCCACCCAATCCATGCAAACATCACCATGGTATTCATCGGCAACACTCATCCGTCAACAGAACGATGGCGTGTGGAGCGATGTGATTGCAACAACTAAAAATCTTCTAGAAAAGATCGTCGAATAGACCGCCACTTTCTTTTGGCGGCGGCGGTGGTGTTTCCGGTGCGGCTTCAACCGGTTTCACACGGCGACGTGGCTGCGGTGCTTTACGCGCCTTCTTTTTCAGGTAAGCGCGTTGTTTGGCCGTAAGTGGCGTTCGTTTCTGCTGAGCGACATCGGGCGCGGCGTCTGCGGTTGCTGCTTCTTTAGGTGCTACTTCATTGCTTTCCAAAGCCTGATGACCACCAGCACCTTTGCCGAGATTCAGTTTGTTCTCCAAGCCTAACTCTTTTACAGCTTCCTTTAATGCGCCGAGCGTTTCTTCATCCGGCGATAGCGGGCGTTGCTTTGGCGGTGCATTTATCTTGCCGGCTTTTTCTGCCACATCTTTTGTAGTTCCTGGAAGCAGCGGCACGGCAGCTTGCGGCGGTGCTTGGTCAGGGATGATAGGTTTTTCATCATTTAGAATATCATCGACACGTGGCCTGTTTAAATCAGCGAATAATGAACGCGCATCCGCATTATCTTTTTTATCGGGGTCTAACGCTCGTGGCTTGATTTGAAAGCCAGGGAAGAATGTCGGTCGAACTGTATCGATGTATATCGATGAGGTTAGGTTTGGCGTTGGGGTGTTTTCATTAATATTATCATCCACGTCATCATCCATTCGCAAGCTTGCAGGACGCGATGAGTCTTCAGGATCAAACAAAGCTTCGATAACGAATAGATATTCATCATCTTCATCTTCCAGATCATCAAAGTGATTGACCATGTCTTCGTATAATTGGGTATCGGCACGCGCGCGTTCGGCATCTTCTTGCGTTGGAGGGCCAGCAACTGCAAACAAAGCCGTGTCATCGAAATCTTTGATATTTTGCCAAGCAGTGGGATTTTGCGCGAGTAATGCAGGTGGGACTTGCACAGCTGATTGACTTGCGGATTGCCCGTCCACTTGTTCATGCGCGGTGTCCTCGGCAAAACAGGGGGATGCCTGTACAACAACCGCTAAGCAAAGAGTTAGAATGATGCGTATCATAGTGACGTATGGCTCATTTCAGAGACGAAGTTCATTTTACCAGCTTATTAACTAACAAAAACTAAACAAAACAAAGTATTAGCGGTGGTAACTGGTTCCCCTTTGCCAGTAATAACCCCTTTGATTAATTGCGTTTTATTGTCGTTGGGGCGTTGCACGTTAATCTTCTGTTTTGGTATATTGTGTATGGTCTCGTTTTGCCCATCCATACTATTATGTTATGTGCCATAATATTTATTGGTGGGTATTTTACTTGGTGCGTAGTTTCTACAGGGGTGCGTCGTTTGTCTCGTTATGATCTTGGTTCTGCCATGCCCGCCGGTGAAGGCGTTCAGGCTGATGGCATCGTAAAATGGTTCAATGGAAGCAAAGGGTTTGGTTTTGTTGCCATCAACAACAACTCTTCTGATGCGTTTCTTCACATCTCCGTTGTAACACGCGCAGGCCTGCAAGGGCTCGCAGAAAATACGCGCCTTCGTTGCATGGTCGTACCATCCGAGCGCGGCATGCAAGTTACCCATATTCTGGAAGTCATGGGAATTGATCCTAACGCGCAGCAACCATCCGCAAACAGCGGACAACGACGTGAGCGTAACGATTTTGATGCCCGCGATAGCCGCGGCGAACAAGGCCGCAGCGATTTTTCTTCGGGTGGCTTTTCTGGTGGTGGGCAACCCCGCCAGCAAATCGGGCCTGAAGTCGAAGTGACAGGTACTATCAAATGGTACAAAACCGATAAGGGTTTCGGTTTTGCAATGCCGGAAGATGGCAGCAAGGATGTATTCGTTCACCGCTCCGTTCTGGAGCGTGCTGGTCTTAACGATATCGAGCCGGGTCGCAAAATCCGCATGATGGTCACAACCTCACAAAAAGGCCGCGAAGCTTCCAAAATCGACATACTGGATTAATCTGGCTGGATTTACCCAATCTCCTGATTTTTAAGGCATTTAAAGATTTAGTAAGAGTTCGAGGGCTAACGTTTTGGCCACGTCCTACCTCTTTGCCTTCAATCATCAAGGAAAACACCCCATGGCTAAAATCAAAGTTGCAAATCCCATTGTCGAACTCGATGGCGATGAAATGGCACGCATCATGTGGGGCTGGATTAAGGAGATGCTCCTGCTTCCGCATCTTGATATTGATATCAAATACTTCGATCTTGCCATGCAAAAGCGTGATGCAACCGACGATAAGATAACTCTGGATGCCGCAGAAGCTATCAAACAATACAGCATCGGCGTGAAGTGCGCGACCATCACCCCTGATGAAGGCCGCGTCAAAGAATTCAGCCTCAAAAAGATGTGGAAATCTCCTAACGGTACCATCCGTAACATTCTTGACGGCACCATTTTCCGCGAACCCATCGTAGTTAAAAATATCCCGCGCTATGTGCAGGGTTGGAAAGAGCCCATCATCGTTGCACGTCACGGCTTTGGCGATGTCTATAAGGCAACCGATTTTAAGGTTCCCGGCCCCGGCACACTCACCATTACCTTCCAACCAAAAGATGGCAGCGCGCCCATCTCCCACAAGGTACATGAATTCCCCGGCGCTGGCGTTGCACTTGGCATGTTCAACGAAGACAATTCCATCCGCAACTTCGCACACAGCACGTTCCGCTACGGCTTGAACCGCAAAGTGCCAGTATATCTTTCAACCAAAAACACCATTTTGAAGGCCTATGATGGCCGCTTCATGGATATCTTCGCTGAAATCTATGACAAGGATTATAAGGCAGCCTACGAAGCTGCTGGTATCTCCTATCGCCATTTGCTCATCGACAGCATGGTGGCAAAAGCCATCAGCACCAGCACCAGCTTCCTTTGGGCATGTAAGAATTACGATGGCGACGTTCAGTCCGACATGGTGGCACAGGGTTATGGTTCCCTTGGCCTGATGACATCCGTATTGCTTGCACCAGATGGCAAGACAGTGTTGACCGAAGCCGCGCACGGCACCGTGACCGACCATTACCGTCAATACCAAAAAGGCGAAGAAACATCGACCAACCCCACTGCTTCCATCTTTGCATGGACGCAAGCGCTGATTAACCGCGGCAAGACCGATAACACCCCGGCGGTGACCAAATTCGGTGAAGCGTTGGAAAAAGCATGTATTGATACTATTGAAGCTGGCCATATGACCAAAGACTTGGCCATTCTGGTCGGACCAAACCAAAAATGGCTTAAGACCAAAGATTACATGCAGGAAATCAGCAATCGTTTGGTGAAAATGATATAGGCGAAGATGATTTAAAGTCTACGCGTTACGACATAAAAAAAGGCGCATCAAACGATGCGCCTTTTCTTTTTGGGGAACAAAAATTTATATGCCATTCGCTCTGCGCCAAATAGCACAACCGCTCGGGCAAAGAAATTAGCTGTTATTGACTGCGCCAAATTGGGCTTCTGCGCCTTCGGCCGCTGCTGCTGGTGCGTCTTCACGCGGAGCAGCTGGAACTTTCTTCTTCGAACCTTGGTACGCCATACATGCGTGATCATAACAATATGGCAAACCGGGAATGGACATGCTGTCACAGAAATGGAAACCGGCTTTGAGTGGATCACCCACTGGCCAACGGCATTGTTGGGCTTGGGCCTGAACAGCAGGTTGTGCATTTTTGAACAAACGGGGGGAATAATTGCCCACATCCGCTGAAGAACGCATGCGGCGTGCTTCGCTGTCTTCATTACGGCTGCCTTCACGCATATCGCTGCGCGGGGAGACATCGGCATTACGGTAAGCACCCGTGCCTACCATAACATCGCGGCGAAGCCCCATTGCTTTGGGTGAGGATAAACGGGTTTTCATCACAGCGCCGCCAGCATGACCTGCTGGCTTGCCATCAACGCGCTTAATTGGTGAAGGACGGGATGACAGACCAAGACGGTGAGCCTTGCCAATAACAGCGTTGCGGGTGATGCCACCACCCAGACGGGCGGCGATTTCCTTGGCAGATAGACCGCTGCCCCATAATTCCTGTAGGACCCCAATGCGCGCAGGTGTCCACGTGTTGTTCTGTTCCGCCATGCTACCTAACCCCTTTTAGTTTTTTTGTGTTTTTTTGTGTTTTTTTGTGTTTTTAACTTGTTTGTTAACTGGGCGGCGTAAAAATCGTTAGCATTGCGCGTAAGCTTTTCATTGAAACTGATGCTTAGTGTTGGCGCGCAAACCATAGAAATCTAACCGTAACCGTTGTTGCTTTGACCACTAGATTTAGTGGTTACACTGATGTGACCTGTCTATATGTGCGCCATGCACGAGTCGTTTGGCAAGGTGGGAAACATGAAAAAAACAAATTTCCTGTGGGTAATTTTTTATGCATTACCATTGCACTGCATCACGCAAAAATTGTCTGGAAAAATAGATCGCAACTTCTATCCACATATCATTCATCTAACATCATGAATTGACTCTATTTTTTATTTTGATGCGGCGTGATTTTGGAATTTGAATTGACCAAAATGAGTCAGATGCATGGATAAAATTTGTTTTAAAAAGTTTTATCAACTGACTTGATAGAGTTTAGGTGTGCTGCTCAAATTTTTTGGGTATTGACACGGTCTTCAGCCGACAAGCCTGCGGCTAATTCGGCGATGCAAACACCCGTGACCGGATGCTTCCATGCAGGAAAAATTTCCTGAAGCGGGAGCAGAATAAATGCGCGCGATGATAAACGCGGATGCGGGATTTCCAATTCACCGTCTGAAATGATGAGGCCATCAACATCAATAATATCCAAATCAAGTGTGCGCACCGCATTTTTTACGGAACGTACACGCCCGAATTTTTCTTCAATTGCAAGAAGTGCGCGGAGACATTCGTGTGGCGAAAGCTGTGTGACACACGAAACCACTGCATTAAAAAACCATGGTTGATCGGATGCAGGCACGGGCTTCGAATGATAAAAAGATGAACGTTTATCGATGCGAATCCCATATGCTGAAAAGGTGTCCAACGCAGCGTTCAGCGTGGCCGGCACAGGCATGGAACCAAATGGGATATTGCCACCGATGCCGATGAACATCATTGCTTCGCCAATGAAGGTTGGGTCAACAAATAATCTTGCGATTGCATTTCCATCAGCCGGCTTTCGGTGCGTTCGAACTGTGAACGGTGCACGCTACCGGCATCCAACAATTCCTTGAGCGGCTTGGCCGCGCTGAGCGCGATGCGTACATGATTATCATACAGCACATCGATGAGATGGATAAAACGCAGGATGCTGTTTTTTTCTGTATCATTCAGTTGCGGCACACCTTCCAGAATGATGGTGTGGAAATTGCGCGCGATAGCCAGAAAATCCGGCGTACCTTTTGCATCCCTGCATAACTCTTCAAAAGTGAACCATGCGACCCCATGCGCGGTCTTGGAAACATGAAGTTCCCTTCCCTGTTCCACCATGATATCGGTTGGCAGTGCTTCATCACCATCCGTGAGCTTCGAGAAGAAATCATCAAGACCTTGCGCCGCCCGTTCATCAAGCGGACTGAGATACACTGGCAAACCCTTGATGCGGTCTTGGCGATAATCACACCCATCATCAAGGCGCAAAACGCTAAGACGTTTTTTGATCAGGTCGATAAATGGCAAAAACAGAACGCGCTGCAACCCACCCGCATATAGATTATCCGGCGCAGTATTGGATGTTGCGACCACCACCACGCCGCGCCTGAACAATTCACGGAAAAAGCGGCTTAAAATCATCGCATCTGCGATGTTATGCACCTGAAATTCGTCAAAACATAACAGCTTGGCTTCTTTGGCCAAATCGACTGCCACATGTACTACGGCATTATCGCGCACGAATTGTGACGGGTCTTGGCGGGCAGTATGCAGACGGGTGTGCACATCGAGCATAAAGGCATGGAAATGCACGCGGCGCTTGGCAATGCCATGCACGCTTTCAAAGAACATATCCATGAGCATGGTCTTGCCGCGCCCCACCGTGCCATAAATATAAAGTCCGCGGTTTTTTTCACGCCTTAATCCCATGGGCGCAAGCCAGCGCAGCCATCTTGGTAAAAATGGCTCACGCGCAAGACGAGGCAACCGCATCGCCAAATCATGAAGGGCATTCATGATTTTGGTTTGCGCGGCATCGGGGGCTATCTCACCCGCATCAAGCCTTGCCTGATAATATGCATTCGGTTTTGTTTGCATTGGCCAAAGCATAAAGGTTAGGTTGGTGGGGGTATAGTAAAAACAAACACCAGTCCCATTTTTTATGACCTATCGTCACGCCATCCCCACCGACCATGATAGCCTCAGCTTGCATGACAAGCTGCGTAATATGCCGTGGGGTTTTGTATTTCTGGTCATATTGATTTCATCCTTTGGTGTCACGCTGCTGTATTCTGCTGGCGGCGCCAGTTGGGAACCATGGGCAGGAAAACAGCTAACCCGTATGATCCCCGGCATCTTCCTGATGCTGGGTCTTGCGCTGGTCGATATCCGCTTCTGGTTCAAATGGAGCTTTGTGATTTATGGTGTGCTGCTGGCATTGCTCGTGGCGGTTGCGATCATCGGCCATATCGGCATGGGCGCGCAGCGCTGGATTAATTTTGGATTTTTCGTATTACAGCCTTCCGAACATATGAAGGTCGCGCTGGCTCTCGCGCTCGCGCATTACTTCCATAACCTATCCTATGAAGAAATCGGCAATCCGTTACGTCTGTTCGTTCCTGCAGGAATGGTTTTAATTCCTGTTGCGCTTATCCTTATCCAGCCGAACCTTGGCACGGCAACACTGACCGCGCTGTTCTCAGCAACCGTATTCTTTCTTGCGGGCGTACGCTGGTGGGTATTTGCCAGCATTGGTGTTGGTGTTCCATTCGTCGCCATCGCTGCATGGAACCACTTGCATGATTATCAGAAAGCACGCCTCACGACATTCCTTGATCCGGAGAAAGATCCGCTGGGCGCAGGGTATAACATCATCCAATCCAAAATCGCGCTGGGCTCTGGTGGATTATTCGGCAAAGGCTTTGGCATGGGCACGCAAAGCCAGCTCAACTTCCTGCCAGAAAAGCATACTGATTTTATCTTCGTGGTATTGGCCGAAGAAATGGGGCTAATTGGTGCCGGATTATTGCTAATGCTGTTTTTTATTCTGATTGTGTATGGCTATGTCATCAGCCTGCATGCGCGACATCAATTCGGACGCTTGCTCGGCCTTGGCCTGACCACCACCATGTTCTTGTATCTACTGACGAATGTTGCGATGGTGACCGGATTAATTCCCGTCGTGGGCATTCCATTACCGCTGATTTCATACGGTGGCAGCGTGATGTTGGCATTTTATATCGCATGCGGATTGCTTTTGAGCATCGCTATACATAAAGATACAAACTTTGGACGCAACAACCTCGATTAATCAGCAGGTTAGCGTAAATACCCCTTCATTTTGCTGGGCGCTCTTAAGAAAAGCTTAGCACTCACTATATATATCTAAGAGACATTCGCTTTCCTTCCAAAAGGCTCTTTTCATGTCTCTTGCCTCCTCCGAAGCACCATTAGCTGAACCCAAACTTTCGCTGCTCGCAAAGTTGCTTGGCATTGTCGTTTGCCCAGCATTGCTTTTGCTTGGGTCATTCGAAGCATTCCAGTTATTTGCGCCATCCTTCACCAACGGGACATCCGATACCTTGTTGATGGTACTTGGCGTTTTTTTTGCATTGACGATTGCAGCCTCCATCACCGCCTACCACCTCGCGCATTTTCATTCTGAACTACAACACGTAAATCATCAAAACGGGCTAGTTCGTAAAGCGCGTTATCACGAAGATTTGCTGCGTGTGATTACCGATAACATTCCCAACAGCCTGTTCATCACCGACCGTGAGGGTCATTTCTGGTTTGCCAACACCGAAGCAGCCAAGCTGGTGAAGATGGATCAGGAAGATTTGGTGGGCAAGACCGTTGAACGCGTATTCTTGCCACGCCAAGCAGGCCTGCTCAGCGACCGCATCAAACGCGCCAGCAAAGGTGGCGCACCGGTCATTACCGTTGATCGCCGCGATGATGCATCGGGCCCGCATTACATGCAAACCTATCACATTCCGTTGCCGGATACGGCTGATTTACATCATCTGGTAATGGTCACACAAAAAGACATTACCGATGTCATCGTTGAGCGTGAACGCCAAGACCAGACCTTCCGTCAATTGATTGATACCTTGGTCGCGGTAGTGGATAGACGCGATCCGTATGCGGCTGGTCACTCGCTTCGCGTGGGCATGGTCTCGGAAGCTATCGCACTTGAAATGGGCCTTGATGAACAAAGCATCGAAGCATGCCGCATCGCCGGTTCGTTGATGAACCTTGGTAAGGTTCTGGTGCCGCGTAAAATCTTGATTAAAAGCTCCGCACTTGATGCCGAAGAATTACGTCTCGTGCGTAAAAGCATTTTGACTTCGGCCGATATTCTTTCACTGATTAGCTTCCAGGTTCCCGTTATCCCGACCATGCGTCAGGTATTGGAACGCTTTGACGGCAAAGGCGTACCGGAAGGCCGGAAAGCGGAAAACATTCTGGAAACCACCCGCATCATCGTGGTTGCCAACGCATTCGTTGCGCTTGTTTCACCGCGCGCCCATCGCCAAGGCCTGACCATCGATAACGCAATGCGTATCCTTCGTGAAGATAACGGGGCCATTTATGACCCTAAAATCGTTGGGGTTTTGGGCAAATACCTTGAAAGCTATCCGGATGCGAGCCAGTCATTGATTACCCCGCCAGCCGAAATGCGTAGCGGTATTACGGATAAAGACTTCCTCAGCGACTAATTTCGGCTATCCCTTAAAGATGCCTTGTAAATGGTGGCCGCCGATTTATAATTAATTGCTTCCTCGGCACTAAGGGTAAGGAAGCGATGACCCCCGCACAAAAACTATCACCAACCATGTTAGCGCCACGCGACATTGGCGCCATCAATTGGATTGGCCTTGCCACACTCACAAAAAAAGAAACCCAACGTTTCTTCGTGGTGTATCTGCAAACTGTCATCGCCCCGGTCATCAGCACCATTTTATTCTATGCCGTGTTCAGCATCGCCTTGGGCGGCGCGCAAAAAATGGCAGCGGGTATTCCATATATGGATTTCTTGATGCCCGGCCTTATCATGATGTCGATGGCACAAAACGCTTTCGCCAACACATCCTCATCCATGGTGATTTCAAAAGTACAAGGAAACATCGTGGACGTATTGATGCCGCCGCTCACTGCGACTGAATTTGCGATTGGTTATACGGCTGGCGGATTAATCCGTGGGCTGGCAGTTGGCGCTGCTTCGATGCTGGTGGTGGCACCGTTTTCCGGGGTTCCTATTCATGATCCGCTATTCATTATCTATCACGGCGTGATGGGTTCGATGATGATGGCCTTGCTGGGCTTGATTGGCGGCATTTGGTCGATGAAATTCGATCATCTGGCGACCGTCACCAACTTCGTCATCATGCCTGCGACATTCCTTTCCGGAACGTTTTATACGGCTAATCAATTGCCGGAAGTATGGCGGTTTATCTGCCATCTCAACCCGTTCTTTTATATGATTGATGGCTTCAGATACGGGTTCACGGGCGTGACCGACGGCTCGTTATCGGCGGGTATTATTGTGATGCTATGCATCAATGTTGTGCTATGGATAGCTACCTTAGTAATGTTGAAAAAAGGCTATAAACTCAAAAGTTAGAAACAAGAGCAAGGCGATGATTACACCCATTATGCCCGTATATAACCGGGCGAATTTAGCGTTCGAACGGGGCGAAGGTCCTTATCTTTATACGAATGACGGTAAACGTTATCTCGATTTCGCAGCTGGCATCGCTGTGAATGCATTTGGCCACGCGCATCCCTATCTTGTTGAAAAGCTGTACGCACAAGCGCAAAAGCTTTGGCATGTCTCGAATATCTTCCGCATCCCGGAAGGTGAACGCTTAGCCCAGCGTTTATGCGATGCGACTTTCGCAGACACCGTCTTCTTTAACAATTCGGGTGGTGAAGCATGGGAATGCGGCGTCAAACTTGTCCGGAAATATTTCACGCATATCGGGCAGCCGCAAAAAACGCGCTTCATCACTTTCCAAGGATGCTTCCATGGACGGAGCATGACCGCGATTGCCGCCGCGAAAACCGAAAAGATGGTCGGCGGCTTTGGCCCCTTATTGGATGCATTCGATTTAGTGCCGTGGAATGATTTAGACGCGGTGCGAGCGGCCATCACACCAGAAACCGCCTGCATCAACATCGAAGTAGTGCAAGGCGAAGGCGGCATGCGCGCAGCATCACCTGAATTCGTACAAGGTCTGAAAAAGATTTGCGATGAACATGGCTTGCTATTGTTCTTTGATGAAATCCAGTGCGGCATGGGTCGTACTGGCAAGCTATTCGCCTATGAATGGCTGGGCGTAACACCAGACGTTGTCTGTGTCGCCAAAGGTATCGGTGGTGGATTCCCACTTGGCGCATGTCTGGCTACAGAAAAAGCTGCAAGCGGTATGCAGCCCGGCACGCATGGGTCTACCTATGGCGGCAATCCACTCGCAATGGCGGTTGGTAATGCTGTGCTTGATTTGCTGGATGAGAAACTACTCAAACAGGTGAACCGCGTTGGCGAATATCTTTGGAAGCAATTCGACACCCTGATTGATGATTTCCCGAAACTGTTCTCGACCAATGCCGCACCGATGTTCAATGAACACCGCGGCAAAAATTTGATGCAAGGCCTGCGTTGTGTAAACCCGGATGATAATTTGAAACTGGTCGCCAAGTTGCGCGAGAACGGATTGCTATGCGTTGGCGCATCCGATCAGGTCGTGCGTTTCTTGCCGCCACTCATCATCGAAGAAAAACATGTCGATGAAGCAATGGCAATTATCAAACAAACCGTCGCTGATTATATTAAAGCCAAGGAAGCCGCGTGATGAACCATCCTAATAAACCACGGCACTTCCTTGATTTGGATGCGTTTGACACCCAGACTTTGACGACAATCTTGCACACTGCCATGCGGTTGAAGAAGTCCCGTAGCCAGCGCAAGGATTTGCACGGCAAAACATTGGCGATGATTTTTGAAAAACCGTCGACCCGTACACGTGTGTCATTCGAAGTCGCAATGAAGGAATTAGGTGGCGAAACCGTTGTCTTATCCGGCAAGGAAATGCAATTAGGCCATGGCGAAAGCCTGGCCGATACTGCGCGGGTGCTCAGCCGCTTTGTCCACGGACTGATGATACGCACCTTTGAACAAAGCGCGCTTACCGAAATGGCGGCGCATGCCAGCATTCCGGTTATCAATGGCCTGACCAATTATTCACATCCCTGCCAAGTGATGGCAGATTTGATGACCGCATTTGAAAAATTCAAGAAGCTGAAAGGCCTTGAGGTTGCATGGTGTGGTGATGGCAATAATAATGTGCTCACCAGCTGGATGCATGCTGCGGGATTATTCGATTTTTCCATCCGCATCGCGGCGCCGAACAGTTTGGCACCGGACAAAGCGACACTCAAGAAAGCGCAAGCCAAAGCCAACATCAGCTATTCAAATGATTTGCATACCGCATTAAAGAATGCGGATATTGTTTTGGCCGATACGTGGGTATCGATGCACGACACCAATGCTGATGAACGCCGTACGCTATTGCAACCGTACCAAATTGATACAGCACAAATGGCATTGGCCAAACCATCCGCCATATTCATGCATTGCCTTCCAGCCCATAGGGGCGAAGAGGTCACTGATGCAGTCATGGATAGCGCGCAATCGGTTGTATGGGATGAAGCAGAAAACCGTTTGCATGTGCAAAAAGCTATCCTCTTATGGTGCTTTAGAAAAATCTGAGTTATCCACAGGTTAACCCGTGGACTCTTGCGCGTTTCCCCTCTAATTTTTTCGGCTTGAGATATAACTCATTTTAATCAGGCCACCCATGAAGCGTTTCTTTGCAGCCAGACTTTGTTTTTTATTGGGCCTCCTTGCTCTCCCTCTTGCCTCATGCAGTTCCGATGGACCACGGGAAGCAACGCCTGTCGTGACCCCTGGTGGCTGCCCTACCATGGCCATCATCCGCGATTTATCCGTCTATCAACATCCGGCAGCTGCCGATGATAGCAATTTGGTCATCAGTGCGCGCATGGGTAACTTACAAGTAAATTGCAAAACCGATGAAGACGGCAATGCGGTTTCCGACCCGCTCAAGCAAACCTCCTTCGATGTTGTGGCATTAAAAGGCACTTACACCGCAGGCAAACGCGCAGCGATGCAGTTCTCCGTTTCCGTTGTTGATTCAAATGATCAGGTCATCAAAAAAGAAATCTACGAAATCCCTATTCTATTCCGCGACAATAGCCGCGAATTGCATTTGACGGTTCCAGTGAACCCGAATGTTGGCCTGCCAAGCGATCAGGATGCATCGAAGTATCAAGTGCTGATTGGTTTCCAGCTCAGCGCAGAACAACTCAAAGCCAATACCGCGTATTTCTCGCAAATCGGCCAACCAACACCACAGGAATAACCACTTACCATTCGTCAGGACATCATGACCGCAACCGCTCAAGCCCACGCCGCCCCCCGTCGTACCACGCTTTATGATTGGCATGTTGCCCAAGGTGGCAAGATGGTCGAATTCGCTGGCTATGAAATGCCCATTCAATATCCGACTGGCATCATGACCGAACATCTGCATACACGTAACCATGCAGGGTTGTTTGATGTATCGCATATGGGCCAGATTGTGCTACGCGGCAGCGAAGCCGTTGCCGCACTTGAAAAACATGTGCCCAGCGATGTGCAAAGTTTGAAACCCGGCCAGATGCGTTATTCCACCCTGCTCAATGAATGGGGTGGCGTGATTGATGATTTGATTATCGTGCGCCCGGATACAGGTTATGATTTATGGGTCATCGTAAATGCATCCCGCAAAGAACATGACCTTGGCATTATTCGTGGCAAGTTGCCGAGCAACCTTATCGAACTGGTGAACCGTGATCTCATCGCATTGCAAGGCCCACATGCTTTGGATGTCATTCGTGGCTTAGTGGATAATGAAGCGATTGATAAACTGGGCTTCATGAATTCCACATGGACCAAAATCAGCGGCATTCCAATTTTGTTGATGCGTTCGGGTTATACGGGCGAAGACGGTTTTGAAATATCGGTTGAACCGCAAAGCACCAAAACCCTCGTCAATATTCTGATGCAAGACCATGATGTCAAACCCATCGGGCTTGGCGCGCGCGATACCCTTCGTTTGGAAGCGGGACTTTGCCTATACGGCCACGAGCTGAATGAAAAAACCACGCCCGTGGAAGCCGGTTTGAAATGGGTAGTGAATAAAGCCCGTTTATCGGAAGGTGAATTTGCCGGTGCATCCATTCTGGAATCCGAATTACTCAATTTGCCGGAACGCTCCCGCGTGGGCATTATGGTGGAAGATAAGGCACCTGCACGTGAAGGTACCGAAATCCAGAATACCAAAGGTGAAAAAGTTGGCGAAGTCACCAGCGGTGGGTTCAGCCCGACCTTACAAAAACCGATTGCCATGGGCTATGTCGATAAACATCTCGCTGTTAATGGCACACGCTTGCAATTAATTGTTCGTGGCCGCCCATTACCCGCGCGCATTGTTTCCCTACCATTTGTACCTCACCGCTATATCAACAAAGGAAAGATATCATGATGAAATTCAGCAAAGACCACGAATGGGTTCGCCTTGAAGGCGATGTTGCAGTAATTGGGATCACCAATTACGCACAAGGTGCACTCGGCGATATCGTATTCGTTGAACTTCCTGAAACAGGTAAACAGGTATCCCAAGGCAAACAAGCCGCTGTGGTTGAATCCGTCAAGGCAGCATCGGATGTCTACGCACCATTATCGGGCGAAGTAATTGCGGTGAATGACAATTTGAAGAACGACCCATCACTGATTAATTCCAGCCCTGAAGATACCGGCTGGTTCTTCAAGATGAAGCTGAGCAACAAGGCAGAGCTTGATGGATTGATGGATGCCACTGCTTACAAAAAGCATACTGGTGAATAAGTAAGTTTTATTTTTTTAAAGTACAGGAGTGCTTCATGCGTTATTTACCGCTTACCGCACAAGACCGTCATGACATGCTGCAAAAAATCGGCGCCGCATCGGTTGACGAATTGTTCAAGGATGTTCCAGCTGCAGCAAAGCTGAAAGGTCCCATCCAAGGCCTTCCAAACCATAAAAGCGAAATGGAAGTTGAACGCCAGTTGTCGGCTTTGGCTAACCAGAATATTTCTGCTGGTAGCGCGCCATTTTTTTGTGGTGCAGGCGCATATCGCCACCATGTTCCAGCCTCCGTTGACCAATTATTATTGCGCGGCGAATTCCTGACCTCCTATACGCCATACCAGCCAGAAGTTAGCCAAGGCACGTTACAATATCTGTTTGAATTCCAAACGCAGGTGTCGATGTTGACTGGTATGCCGATTGCTAATGCATCGATGTATGATGGTTCAACCGGAACCGTTGAAGCCGTGATGATGGCCAACCGCGTCACCAAACGACATCATGCCGTGCTATCGGGTGGCCTTCACCCGCATTACCGCGATGTTGTAAAGACCCATGCAGACTTAAGCGGCTTTGAAGTTGAATGCGGCACGCCAACCATTAAACAGCCCGAAGACCTTGCATCAAAAATTACCGCGCAGACTTCATGTGTTGTTATACAGACACCCGATGTATGGGGCCGTGTACACGATGTGACCGCACTGGCGGAAGCCTGCCATAAGAACGGCGCGTTGCTGATTGTGGTTGTGACCGAAGTTGTCTCGCTTGGCTTGTTGCCATCACCCGGTAGCATGGGCGCAGACATTGTGGTATGCGAAGGACAATCGATTGGTAACGGTTTGAACTTTGGCGGCCCTTATGTCGGCTTATTCGCAACCAAAGAAGAATATATCCGTCAGATGCCGGGCCGTATCTGCGGCCAAACTGTTGATGCGGAAGGCCAACGCGGCTTTGTGCTCACCCTTTCCACGCGTGAGCAACATATCCGCCGTGAAAAAGCAACCAGCAACATCTGCACCAATTCCGGATTATGTGCATTGGCTTTCACCATGCATCTGACGTTATTGGGTGAAGATGGCTTGAAGAAACTGAGCCGTTTAAATCATGCCATGGCCGTGCAAACCGCAGACCGCCTTGCCAAAATCAATGGTGTAAAAGTGCTGAACGATAACTTCTTTAACGAATTCTCTGTTGAGCTGCCTAAACCGGCTGCGGATATCGTTGAACGTCTTGCGGCACAAAAAATCCTCGCCGGCGTTCCTGCCAGCCGTTTGGATAACGCGCCAGAACTCAAGAACATCTTGCTGATTGCTGTTACGGAAACCACCACGCCGGAGCATATCGAAGCCTTAGCCGTCGCCCTTGAAAAGGAGTGCAGAGCATGAGCCCGCAATCAGCAGCCCTAAAGAATGACGCGCAGATGGATAGGAACACCCCGATGGTAAATGAAGGTCGCAAGACAACCCCCGCTGAAGCAACACCCCGTCCGCAACATCGCGGCATGCAGTTAGAAGAACCGTTGATTTTTGAAATGGACGAAAAAGGACGCTGCGGCGTCGATTTGCCGGATGCGCCAAATAATACAATGCGTCTTGGCGCATTAAAGCCACGTGCGGAAATTGGTCTCCCCGGCATTTCTGAACCGGAAATGGTGCGTCACTATACGCGCCTGTCACAAAAGAATTTCGGCATCGACAGTACATTCTATCCACTAGGTTCATGCACGATGAAGCACAACCCGCGCCTGAATGAAAAAATGGCGCGCTTACCCGGCTTTAACGATGTGCACCCGCTGCAGCCGCAATCCACCGTGCAAGGCGCAATTGGCGTGATGAAGGAATTATCACATTGGCTGCTCACGCTGACAGGTATGAAGGCGCTTACCCTTGCGCCTGCTGCTGGCGCGCATGGCGAATTCGCAGGTATGGCTGCAATCAAAGCTGCCTTACGTGCACGCGGCGAAGACCGCAAAGTGGTGCTGGTTCCTGAATCAGCACACGGCACCAACCCAGCCACTGCTGCTGCGCTTGGCTTCACCGTTGTGACCATTCCCGCCAATTCGCGTGGCCGCGTTGACCGCGATGCATTGATTGCCAAGCTGGATAGTAATGTTGCTGCCATCATGCTCACCAACCCCAATACCTGCGGCTTGTTTGAAAGCGAAATCGTTGAAATTGCAGCCGCCGTTCACAAGGCTGGCGCGTATTTCTACGGCGATGGCGCGAATTATAATGCGATTGTCGGCCGTGTTCGCCCAGCCGATTTGGGCATTGATGCGATGCATATCAATCTGCACAAAACATTCTCCACCCCGCATGGCGGCGGCGGCCCTGGCAGCGGTCCGGTTGTATTCTCCGAACGCCTTGCTGCTTACGTTCCTGTGCCTTATCTGAAAATCGAAGCCAACAAGCTAAGCTTGGTGGAAGATGTAGCAACACCTGATGCAACCGCCAAACCTTATGGCCGCTTGAAGGCATTTCATGGCCAGATGGGCATGTTCACCCGCGCGCTGACCTATATCATGAGCCATGGCGCGGATGGATTGCATCAAGTCGCCAGCGATTCAGTACTCAATGCCAACTACATTCTGGCAAGCCTGAAAGATGTGATGAGTGCGCCATTCGGCGATGGCCCATGCATGCATGAAGCATTGTTCGATGATACGTTCCTGAAAGATACCGGCGTTACCACGTTGGATATCGCCAAAGCATTGCTTGATCGTGGTTATCACCCGATGACAATGTATTTCCCATTGGTCGTTCACGGCGCATTCCTGATTGAACCCACTGAAACCGAAAGCAAGCCAACACTGGATGCGTACATCGCAACCATGCGCGAGTTGGCGATGGCGGCGAAAGCGGCGAATAACAAGGATATGTTCTTGCAAGCTCCAACAACGACGCCACGTCGCCGTTTGGACGAAACAAGAGCAGCACGTCAGCCGATATTGCGTTGGAAAAAAGCCTAAATAATTAGAATCCTGCTGCGGCTAAAGATTTTTGATGCTTTTTGAGAACCGGAACGCAAACGTACGTTTTAGTACGTGCGTACCGGAAGCGCAGAAAAGCGCAAAAAGCTAACGCCGCAGATGGGATTATGAAATTCCGTAGCTCTTGACGAGCGAGCCGACGACGAGATACCACCCGTCGACCAGCACGAAGAAAATAATCTTGAAGGGCAACGCCACGACAGATGGCGGCAGCATCATCATACCCATCGCCATCAGGATGGACGAAACGACCATATCAATAATCAGGAACGGCAAGAACAGCAGGAAGCCGATTTCAAACGCACGGCGCAATTCCGAAATCATGAAGGCAGGAATGACGATGTGATATGGAACATCCACCGCCTTGGTAGTGGATGGCAGCTTGGCGATGTCAGCGAACAGTTTTAAATCTTTTTCGCGTGCATAACGCATCATAAAATCATGGAATGGCTGTGCGGTCAGTTTAATCGCTTCTTCTTCTTTGATTTTCTCGGCCATCATTGGTTTGATGCCATCTTCGTAAGCCTTGTTAAAGGTCGGCGCCATGATGAAAAAGGTCAGGAACATCGCAAGACTGATGATGACGGTATTGGGCGGCGTTTGTTGCAAGCCAAGCGCAGTACGCAGCAAGGATAATGACACCACAATACGCACGAACGACGTCACCATCATCAAAATGGATGGAGCAAGTGATAGCACCGTAATCATCATCACCAGTTGAATGACTTGCGATGCGGTTGAACCGCCTTCTTGTCCACCGACATTCAAATTGATGCTTTGTGCCGCAGCCGGAAACGCTATGCACACGAAGCATGCGAGCGCCGCAAGCACAGCAGGAATAAAATTGAACTTATGCTTTTTCATGTGAACCCTTATGCGGAATTCCTGCTTCTACCACAACAGGGCTGACACCGCCCAACAGTAAAAGATGCTCCACATCATCACGGCGCACCAATACCAAACGGTGGCGCGCATCCAGCGCAGTGACATTCACTAACTGTACGCGGGCCTTGCCTTGCTTCATCGCCCCATTATTTAAAATAATTGGCAATCCGAGTTGTTTCCCGTATTTCCTAAGTGCCCATGTCAGTGCGCCGAGCAAAGCCAACACCAGGCCAAGCGAAAGAAACATCCGCACCATCATATCGTCTGGCACTGCTAATTCCCCTTATTCGTCAGATTAGTTGATGGGGGTGGTTGGCCATAGGCCTGATTGGCACGAAGACGGTTTTGCGCCTGCATGGTTTCGTGCGGTGCATTCTTACGCAGAATGATTTCAAGATTATCCAGAACCTGAATGACCGCTTCAAGCTTTGGCAATAATTGCAAGCGCATCGCGCCTTCGGTCTTCACCACTTCGCTACATAAAAATTCAACTTGTTCGTCCAGATCACGCAAATCAATCAACCCGCCTTCGCGCACCACGCGTTCGCTGGCTTCCAATGCAAGACGCAATGCTTCCAGCTCGTCGTTGGGATTGAACCCGTTTGGATCAAAAGATGCGCTCATGCTGATTGGGGGTCCCCCGTACTAGTCGTATTGGTATTACCAAGTGCAGAATTAGCTTCAAACACCCGGGCAAGAACTTCCGCAACCGCTATGACTGCTTCCGCTGGAATATGATGGTCAAGATCAAGCATCGCTAACAGCTCGACCAGATCTTCATCTTGGCGCACTTTTATATTATTTTCAAAAGCTACTCGCAGAATCTGTTCGGCCAGAAGACCGCGCCCGCTGGCGATGACCCGTGGCAATGCGTTTGGATTGCTGCCGCCTTCGATTGCTACAGCAGTTTTAGGGCCTTTTGCGGCCTGTTGCTTCTCTTCGCCAACCGTCAAATCAATGGGCATATGCTAGCTTAATGGCTGTAGTGGTTATTAAATCGTTAACGATATCGGTATCCTTGCCTAGCTGTGTATTTCAAGGCGCATGCCAAGCATCCTGCACCCCACCCATTTCCTGAATCATTTCAATGTAGTTACGAAGTTGGAACGGTTATTGCAAAGATAGGATTCAGACAAAGCTTTACGTATTATTAAGTCTGATAGACGCAATGTAGAGCTTGGATATTAAAGAGCTGAAACTCTTTTTAGGGATACACGGGTATGGGACTTACAAATTTATTTTCACTGCTTTCAGAGAAAATGGAATACCTGACCCAGCGTCAAGGTGTCATCGCGCAAAATATCGCGCAGGCCAATACCCCAAATTACAAACCAAAAGACATCATCAGCTTTGATGAGGTTTTGCAAAAAACCCACATGTCAAATGGTAGCTCATCCGTATCTGCCAATGGTGGGTTCCAATTAGCAACCACCAATCCAAAACATGTTATGGGAAATATTGGTGGCTCGGGGCTTTATAAAACATCAAAACAAAGCGATGTGTATGAAGTAAAACCATCTGGTAATGCGGTTGTTCTTGAACAGCAAATGAGCCAGATGTCGGATACGACAGCACAATATCAAATGATGACCAGTCTTTATAAAAAGACATTGGGTTTAATTAGAACTGCCCTTGGTAGAGGTAGCGCATAATGCGTAGTACTGATTTTTCAGATGTGTTCAAGGTAGCTACCGCTGGCATGCGGGTGCAAGGCGAGCGCCTGCGTATCATCGCAGAAAACATCGCAAATGCTCATAGCACTGGCTTATCGCCTGGCGCAGAACCATACCGCCGCCGCCAGATTATCTTCAAAGAAGTGCTGGATAATACTTCTGGTCTTTCAACGGTGAAGGTTGCATCCATCACTGGTGACACCACGCCGTTCACCAAAGAATTCAATCCAAAACATCCTGCCGCCGATGCAGAAGGTTATGTGTTGAAACCAAATGTAAAGCCACTCGTTGAAAGCATCGACATGCGCGAAGCACAACGCAGCTATGAAGCAAACTTGAGCGTGATTGATACTGTAAAAAGCATGTTGGCCAGAGCGCTGGATATTTTAAGAGGATAATGGGAGATAAATCATGGTTGTGAATGTTGGCGACGTACTAAAATCATACCGCAACACCATCAAGACACTTGATGAAGGTGCAGGCGGCGTTGACGCAACCGGAAAGACAGGCCAGTTTGGTGATATTCTGGGCAACATGTTGACCGACACCGCCGACAGCCTCAAGAAATCGGAACAGGTTTCGCTGTCAGCCGTACAGGGCAAAGCCAGTATCAATGATGTGATTACTGCGGTCAGCTCTGCTGAAACTGCATTGCAAACCGTTGTTACCATTCGTGACCGTGTGATTGCCGCATATCAGGAATTGATGCGTAGCGCGGTTTAGGTTAGGCTTTTTTCGTACCCACTTCCCGTCTGCACGTTAGGAATCCCCAAGTGAACGAAGCCGATATTGTCGATATTGCACGCGAGTCAATCATTGTCATGCTGCGTGTCGGCGGCCCGTTACTTATCGTGGGTCTCATCATTGGTGTGTTCATCTCGCTTATTCAAACCGTAACGCAAATTCAAGAAGCCACACTCGCCTTCGTTCCAAAATTATTGGTGATGTCGATTGGCTTGTTGCTGATGCTTCCGTTCATGATCACCAGCCTCACCACGTATACTGAAGGTTTGTTCGCGCGCATCGCGTCCTTTGGCCAGTCCTGATTGGTTTCTTAAATGTCGATTGATCTAGCGACGCTCGTTACCGGAAACATCTTCGCCTTCCTCCTGATTTTTTGCCGTTGCGGTTGTATTTTTATGCTGATGCCTGGCGTAGGCGAAGCGTTTGTCCCTGCGCGTGTGCGCCTGCAACTGGCATTATTGGTCAGCTTCATTTTACTGCCCTTATTAGCACCACAGCTTCCCGCAATGCCTGATGATGCGCTGCGCGTAGGCGAATATATCTTAATCGAAGTCGGCACAGGTATATTCATCGGCTTCATCATGCGTTTACTGCTCAGCACGCTGGAAGTTGCAGGGATGTTGATTGCATTACAAATCGGATTGTCCAATGCGATGGTGCTCAATCCAACCATTCAAAGCCAAGGCTCCATCACGGGCACACTGCTCAGCATGCTTGGGATTGTATTGTTGTTTGAAAGTGGCCTGCTTGATATGACGCTGAAGGCATTTATGCAAAGCTATGTCGTGTTCAAACCAGGCGCGATAGTGGCAATTGGCGATATGACGCATTTCATTTCACAAAGCGTGAACGACAGCTTCTCCCTCGCATTACGACTCGTCGCACCATTCATGATTTTGGGCATCGTGTTCCAGTTAACGGGCGGGTTGATGGTCAAGATGATCCCGCAGATGCAAATCTTCTTCGTGCTTGCACCACTACAAATCCTGTTCGGTCTTGCCATCTTTGCAGCGACCATCGGCACGATGATGTCGGTATGGGGCAGAGGTTATGAAGAGATATTCAGCCGGATTTTCTCAGTCCCTCTAGTCATCTAAAGGTCATGCATGGCAGAAGATGATGATGACAGTCAAAAAACCGAAGACCCCACCGCCAAACGGTTGAGCGAAGCACGCGAGCAAGGCAATCTGCCCATCAGCCGCGATGTTGCGACATGGACATTACTACTCGGCGTTGTGATGTCGGTGATGGTGCTGTTCCCGATGATGGGACAGCAAATGATGATACCGCTGAAAGCGCTCATTGAAAAAGCGGGCGAGCTGCGCGTAGACCACGGCGAATACCAATCCATTCTCGTCTACATCTTTGGCTCATTTGGCCCTCCGGTTTTATCGGTTATCTGCGTATTGATGGTGATGGGTGTACTCGGCTGGATTGTACAAACAGGCATTTACTTCAGCCCCGGGCTTTTAAAACTGAAATGGGATAAACTCAACCCGATTGCAGGGATTAAGCGTTTGTTTTCAGCAAACTCGCTTGTTGAACTTTTA
>CAZMQI010000005.1:28747-85669 GCA_964568585.1 uncultured Rhodospirillales bacterium | reverse complement strand
CCGGACGAATTAATTTCTCAAACCACTTCATAAACGCCTCTGATAATAAGAAGGCCTGAAATTAAGATATTAGCTGTGTAAGGGCAACGCATTTGATGTTTCAGAATGTAATATTTTCCATATTTTTCAGGTTATTAGCAATAAATACCGATTAATTAAGAGTTTTTAAGACGCGCAGTGAGAAGATTATAGTTTGTTATGCAAAGCGTTAGGGGCATTGATGCGGCGTGCGGCACATGCATTTTCTGGACTAGTTCTTGCCATTGAAGGCGAGGATGCGCGAACATTTCGCGGCTTGGACATGCGCGGAAAAATTGTTGAAATAGACCCTATCGCATTGCGCGGTAATGGATGGAATAATAACCGTATTCGCCAGTATGTATCTGACTTAAAAAATATGGGCGCAACGCCGCAAGTGTATTTAGTGGGCGGGCATTTGCAATCGGGGCGTGATAATTTAAACGATCCGCGTTTTCAAACTGGCCCTACTGGTAATTGGCGATGGGATGGAAATGAGCGGCGAATCCATAACATCACAAGCCCAGCATCAATGGAACGAATACGCCAAGGCGTTGCCGATGCATTTAGTTTGGGTATACCACTTATTCGAATTGATAACTTACATAACCCAGGCGGCGCAGCAGCACCACGTACCGCGGCACAACTTAAACAGTTTGCCGACATGGTGCATCGTGAAGAAGATCAGGCGCGGGCGCGCGGGTCAATTCAGCCCAACGAAGTTGCAGGATTTACCGCACACAATAATCATGTGGAATGGGAAAAGCTTGTAAATAGTGGCGCATTACAACGCTTGCCGGTGTGGCTGACATCCGAAAAAACGCCGCAGCAAACAGGCGATTATAGCGGTGATCAACGCGCCAAAGCGGGAACATTGACCCCAGCAGATATTCCGGAAATTGCTGCCGCACAGCGCATGGCAGGACGATTTAATTTGCCCTATGCCATTGTAGATGCACGAAGCATGGATGATGCCGCGCGGCGTGGCAGTACCTATCAGCTTCCGCAATCATATGTTCAGGCATTGCAGCGACTGCCAAATGTTTCTGAAGTTACAGTTTTGAATGGCGAGAGTAATTATTCATCAAGAAATGTTGCCAATCGCAGCTTGTCATCATTCCGTCCGACGTTAGGAGATACAAGAAATTATACAGCCGGTGTTCCAGTTGCTCCATTACCCATGATGACATCGCAGGCGCCAGTCCGGGAGCCAGTACATGCCACGCCTGCACAGCCCCGGGTGCAGCAAGCTCATGGGCAACAGATGTTGCAGATTATGCCCCAACGGGTTACTCCGCCAGCATGAGGCACGCTGCTATTTTTTCAGTTTCAAATTAAGGTCGCGGAACGCGGTTTCATCGCGTTTTTCCGTGACATGCTTGTGGCCGACAAAGCCTTCATATTCCGCCAATATCTCAACGGGTTTCTTGAGGCTTTGATAGCCAGCAGCGGTCACATAGGAAATACTGGAGCGTTTCAGGAACGACCATACCGAGGTGCAGGAATGCGTGCGCGCGGCGCCGCCCGTTGGCAGCACAGCATTGATGCCAATGCCAAAATTACCCAACACAGATGGTGTGGTTTCGCCGAGCAAAATTTCACCAGCATTGGTGATACGCGGCAAAATCTTTTCAGGGTTACGTGTTTTAATCAGCAAGTGTTCAACGGCATATTCATTGCAGAAATCAATTGCTGCATCCATGTCTTTGCAGATCATGATGCCACCAAACGTTGAAAAACCTGTTTCGCAATAGTTGCGGCGTTGCTCCGGTAATCCTTCCAGAACTTTTGGCAGAACAGCCGCGACTGCATTCGCGAATGGTTCTGAATCTGTGACGAGCAAGCATGCGCTGTCATCGCCGTGCTCTGCTTCATTCATCATATCCAATGCCGTATTCCACGCATTTGCACTGTCATCCGCCAGTACAATTGCTTCGGATGGGCCTGCGGGCATGCCGGGGTCGATGACGGAGGATAACAGGCGTTTAGCGGCTGCTACATAAGGGCTTCCTGGTCCTTCGACCTTGGCGACTTTGGGAATAGTCTGCGTGCCATATGCCAATGCGGCGATGGCTTGCGCGCCGCCAGCTTTATAGACATCGCGCACGCCGCATACATCCGCGGCGACCAAGGATGCTGCATCGAAATCACCATCTGGCGTTGGCGGGGTGACCACCGCAATGGTTTTCACGCCCGCGATTTTTGCAGGCGCACAGAGCATATACATCATCGATGGAAATGCACCTTTGCCGCGCGGCACGTAAATGCCCACGCTGTCAATCGGCGTAACTTTCTCGCCGCCAAAAACACCGGGGGAAATTTCTTCCATCCATTCTTTTTCAACACGCGCCATTTGTTGTTTGTGATGCGTGGTCACATTGCCAGCGCAGAATTTAATCGCGGCGATGAGTTCGGGGGGAAGCGATTTATAAGCGCGTTCAAAATCCGCATCGGTGGCTTTTAAGCTGCCCTTGATATCGGCCTTATCAAACTTTTTGGCGTAATCAATCAGCGCCGCATCGCCCCTTAACCGCACATCATCAATAATGGGTTTGACGGCGTCCATGACGTTATCAATCGCGGTTTCACTGCGGCGCAATAAACGCGCTTTTTCAACGGGTGACAGGCTTTCAAGTTTCCATATATTTAATTTCATAGGTTGATGATAGAAAAGATTAGGCAAAAAAGAAACATATAATGGCAAAAATAGATTTTTTCCTCGATTTTGATGAAGTGTTTAAAGGCACGGTCTTTACCGGCGACGATATTAAAAGCATTGCTTATGAAAGCAGCGTCAAGCGCATTAACCGCCTTATCACCGATTTGAAACGCGATGGGCATGATGTATGCGTTGTGCCGGTGACGACTTACCGTAAAACAAAAAACATTTCCGAATTGCGTAGCTTGTTTGAAGATGCAGGACTGTATCAAGGATTGCCGTTTCACTACTTTCCGGATGGTCGCCGCGCGGATGTTATACGCGAGCGTTTAGCGCGTGGCGAAACCGATGCGTTTGTAATTTTCGATGATGATAAGGATGCGTATCCACGAGAACAGAAAAATCTGGTAGCGGTCATCAGCCGCCGTTTTCTGAGTGTCCTAGATATGTATCGCGGCATCAGCATGGATAATATCGGTCAGGCACGTAAAATGATTGCCGACCAGTTGGCAGCGCGTGCGGCAGAACCAACGCGTGGCAAGCCACGTGATAACGGCTCTAACAACGACCCTAGCCAAACGCTGTAAGACGCACTATTTATAGTTGCATGAGTGAAGATAAAAACCCCGCACATAATCCCAACTGGCACGGCACAACCATCATCGCAATCCGCAAGGGTGGCGAGGTGGTGATTGCTGGCGATGGTCAGGTGACCGTTGGCGCAACCGTGATGAAAAGCAATGCGCGCAAGGTGCGTCGTCTTGGCGCAAAGGGCGAAGTGATTGCAGGATTTGCCGGCGCAACCGCAGATGCGTTTGCATTGTTTGAACGGCTTGAAGGAAAATTGGAACAATACCCAGGTCAACTGACAAGAGCATGTGTCGAGATGGCAAAGGATTGGCGCACTGACAGATATTTGCGTCGTCTTGAAGCGATGATGGCGGTTGCGGATAAAGATGTGTCGCTCATCCTTACGGGAATGGGTGATGTATTGGAACCTGAAGATGGCATTATCGGCATCGGTTCGGGCGGCTCGTTTGCCTTGGCAGCAGCACGCGCTTTGATTGACACCAAGGAGTTGAATGCGGAAGCGATTGCGCGCAAAGCCTTGGATATTGCCGCTGGCATCTGCATTTACACGAATAAAAACGTGACAGTTGAGAAACTATAGGGTTTTTTCTTAACACTTCTTAACGTAAGCTTCGTTTCAGACCTCGCATAAATGCCACAAATCGGCGTTAAAGTGGGCTTTGTGAAATGATTACGTTGTTTGACCTTTATCCCGCATATCCACTAGACTAGCTTCATATTGATTACGAATCCAGATAGTCCTCAAATGCTGGTAAAAAACATGGCTCACAGTAAAATTCACAGTAAAATTTTGCGAAATATCGTAGCTGCAATTACCGCAGTTTTGTTCCTTGCTGGCATGCCTGTTTTTGCAGCGCCTTTAACGGATGATAGCCTGCAATTCTCCGGCAAAGCTGGTGATTATTTCCACGTTCAGGGCTCTTGTAATTTTTCAACCGGCAGCATCCCTACCCTTTGCCCGCAAGGCACCATAAGCGGCAGCGATCTTTGTTCGTCCACATGGTCATGCCGCGGCAGTGGCAAGGACTTGCTGAAAGCGACGTACAAAACCGGATTAAAGGTTTGTGTGTATCTTGATAATTCAGGCGATCAAGGCTACTTCGTGCCGATGAACACTGCGACTGAATGGCTCGCTTTTTCGGATACCAATAACACGCCTCCGGATGTTCGCATTGTGGTGGGTTGTGAAGGCGGTGTGAAACAAGATCCGTGCGGCAATGAATACACATTGCCTGATGTGCGCGTTTCCGATGACCCGAAAGATGTCTATCATTTCAACACCAGCGGCGATTACGCGGTTGATTTCTCATGCCCTGCCACCATCAAGGTTACCAATAAGGCAACCGGCATTGAAAGCACCCAGCCCGTTGTGAATTGCGGCGCATGGCAAGTCAAGGAAACCGGAAGCTGCACAGAATCCGCTGGCTTGACCTTCAATGGCGCAATTTGTTCCCAAGAAGCAAAGGCCGTGGAATTCGCCGTAGTGCTTGATGCGTCAGGTTCGATGGATCAACTATTGGGCGGCGCGCAAAATGCGCTGCGGTCATTGGTTGGCCAATACCTTGTCCCGCGTAGCGATATTCCTGTAACCGTGACTGTTATCGGCGGCGATGGCTATTCCAACTTGTTAGAAGATCCATCCAAGGCAAATTGCACCTATGGCAAATTGTTTGGCCCGTTGGCGGCTAACGCAACGCAAATCAATGCAGCGGTTAGCAGCGTGACGGCAACCAACAACACACCGATTGATACGACGCTTCGTTACACCGCGGACTTCTTCCAGGATAAGAGCAAGCGCCGCGTAATGCTGGTCTTATCGGATGGCTATGAAACCTGCTTTGGTAATGCTGCATTCGCTGTACAACAACTGCGCGGCAAAGGCATTGAAATCTATGGTATCAAATATGGCGAAGGTCAGGATACCGAAGCCAAAGCATTCTTTACCGCGATGAACGGTTTCTCGCCTGCGAATTCGCAGGACCAGATCATCGCTGCGATGGAAAGCATTGTGAAGGATGTGACCGAAAAATCCTGCAAGCCAGTGCTGCGTCTATATAAGCCAGGCAATACCGATGGACAGGAAATCTACACTATTCTCGCTGGTCAAAGCGTGAAGGTTAAGCGCGGCACCTATGATGCCGTGGTTGATTATTGCACCGGCAAGCAAACCTTCGTTAACCAGAAGGTGGATACGGATCGCAGCTTTGACTTCAATCAGCAGAATTGCCCGAAGTAATTGCCTGAAGTAATTGCTCGGCGTAGAAGACTGGGGTAAGATTTTTTAATACCCCTCTTTTGCGATAGCGGTTCATGATTTCTCTGTGGCGGTTTCTTGGTCTTGCACTTATCATTCTAATGTCATCGGTTGCGCCTGCATTGGCGCAAGATCCGAAATTCGTGGTGCACCCCGGGCCACCACTCAACACCCGCATCTGCATCGTGGATAAAACCAAAGCGGTCGATGGCCAGACATTCCAGTCATGCGATGCCGAAGCTGCCAACAATGCGTTGTTGATGAAAGGCTTCACGATTGCGCGTCTTGACCGCGGAACCATCAAAAGCAAGCAACCAATCTGGGTGCATAACCTTTGCCGCTATATCGATAACCGCTCGCCTACCCAAGATGTGCTCGTGCCCTTTGGCACTGAGGAAGAATGGGTGACATTCAACAAATTAGTGCCTGGCATTATGAAAACGGCAGGGTGCTGTGCTCCGCGCCCACTCACGGTGCGTGATATTCCGGAACCCACCGCGCCATGCGTAGGCAGATGGGTATTACAGCAGGTGGTACCAGCCAACAGCCTTGGCCAGAATGTGAATGCCGCATCACAAATTGCAGATGAAAAAATGAAAGTAGGGGCAGGTGATGGGTTATTGACCGCACAGGGCGCGGCGTTGAATTTGCCGATTGCGCGTGATGACGATAATACATCCTTCACGATTGATGGCGTGCGCGAGTTCGCGGCGCGCTTCACTTGCGTGAATGAAGAAGCGGCTGCGCCAGCACCTGTCGCAGAAGGCGAAGCCGCAGAAGGAGCCAGCGCCGACAACCCCGCCAGCAATGGCGATGTGCTGTATGTCAGCTTTTCGGTGAACTGCACGGGTGAACGTTGGACGCCGGTGATTTTGCAGAATTTCTGTGTGCCGTTTGAAAGCACACGTGCCTATGCGTGTGAAATGGCGGGTTATCCTGCCGGCACGGCGGGCGTTGTCATTATGGCTGAGAAAACATTATGCCCCAAAGGGACCACGACCCGCAGCTTGGTCAAAGATGATTGTGAAGGACAAAAAATAAACGAACCAGCCGCCGAAGTAACGCCGGATGCAGTAGCGCCAGCGCCAGCAGCAGAAGCTGCCCCAGCAAGCGAACCTGCCGCGGGGGCAGTAAAATCCGTTCCGAATGTGAAGCCGCCGAATGTGACGAACCCCAAAGCCAATACGATGCAATAAGTAGTTAAGCCTTAGTTTGGCTGGGCTGTTGGACGGATGAAGGGCTGTTCTTGAATTATCAGGCGCAACGTATTTTTGAAATACAAACCCAATTGTTCACGGACATAATCACGCGGCGCGTCATGTGTTGCCGCACGGCGCATGATGGTCCATAAGCGTGCATCGCCTTGCACATTTTGGCGATGTGCAAAGCCCAATGCCGCAATGATATACGTACGTTGCATAGGGCAGACCGCGGGCGGTTTTTCACCCTGTTTTTCACCTGTGAACATCTGGCTTGGATAAAACGCGGCGATGCTTTCAACGACATCGCGCTTTTCCCACTGCCCTGCGGGGCGACCATCGTGCAGGCAGTTACATAAATGACGGAAATAGGTTTGGGTGAGCAGGCCATGCACCATACCCAGTGAAGGAGCGTGCGTTTGATTGGTGATGTAATCGAGTGTTGCAAAGGCATTGCGTGCTTTGACAAAGCCGATTGCCGGATGTCGTTTCATGAGGACCGCATCGTTATACCATGCAGCATAACCTTCCTTGAAATAGTCACACAGCATCGCATCCAGTGCTGCATAGGCGATAAGCATGTCAGGGTTGTCGATGATCAGATCGATGGCATGCATTTTTTCAGAAAAGTTTGATTTCTCAGGTAATTTCGTGCCTGCAAGATTGGTGCGGGGCGTGAAGTTTGGCACGGTATAACGCTGCGGAGCAGCGATGGATGAATCTTCTTTGCCGTCAAAATGCAGGTTACCTGGCGCGTGATGCAACACATCGCGCAAAATACCTACAAATCGCGTGAGAGAATTTTGGAAGGTCGCACTGGTTAATACATCATCGCGCTGCATATATTCATGGGCATAGGCATCGAAGACGGCAGGCGGACAAATGATATTCACGGCATCCGCGACTTTGCTGCGCGGGATATTAATTTTTTCTGTTGAGGAAATGACCACATCCAGAAAAGCATCTGGAACGGCTGTGCCGTTTAGCGATAAAAGATGAGCTTGTAATACCGCTGACCGCATGATGCCCTTTTATGTGACTGTGCATAGTTTAGCAGAGCAAAATTAGTTTCAGATGGCGATAGTATGGTTAATGCAGCCCAGTTTTTTGCAAAATTAGTTTCAGGAATAGGTGGTAAAATTGCCTTGCAAATAAAGGGTTATACGCTGTGTCGTTTAGCAAGATATTCGAAAATATTTATACCATTCCAAGCTATGTGATGTGCCAATACATGTCACGTTTCCGCCAGAAGTGGACGGCGGCGGAAATCACCAGCATTGCATTGGGCGATGAACGACACCCGATTACCATTTTAGAAAAGTCGTTAAGTGGGCTTGGTCTCACCAATTGGGGACGGCAAGGTGCGGGCGTTTACACGATGGTTATTCGCGGGGATAAAATCGGCGATGAGTATCCTGCAAAAGTCGTGCGCCTAACGTTTGGCGATGATGAACATTATTCTATTCCTGCAGCGGAGATGAAAACCAATCCGTTATTTCTTCCGGTGGAAGCGAGCGGAAATCTGGATAGCCGTATTGGTGGTATGTATGAAATGCTGCCGCGCGCCGCAATCGCTGGCGAGCCGGAATTTGATTTTGTGCATAATCCCGTTGAAAATGCAGTGTTGGCGGGGCTTATTCTATACGCGCAAGGCAAGTATTACTGGGAAGAGCCACGGGCGGATAATGTAGGAATTTATAAGGGCAAGGTAGTAATTGTTGATCCCGGTGCGATCAAAGATCACTCCCCAGATGGATTTTCGGTGCGCGCTGAAATGTTGATGAAATTACAGCATACCTATGACGAATTATTCGATGACCGCTTTAAGGAGACGTTGAAAAATCGTCAAAGCGGGATGCAGATTTTCCAGCGCTTCATCGCAATCGGATTGACGCAAGGCCAGAATACGCACGAATTGCAAGACAAGGCGATTGCGGCCGGATTATCGTTTGCGATATCGTATGATAAATCGCCCGCAAAATTATTTGTGTTTGATACCAAGCAAGAGCACACCGGCTTGGAAATCATGCGTAAGCTTGACCTTGGCGGATTAGCGCAGGGTATAAAGTGTCCGCAGGCTGTACCTTAATGTTGCCACCTTTGGCGCGTTAGGTGCGATAAATAACTATGGTTAACGCTGTAAATGCTAGGAAATAGGGGCGATAAAGCCATTTTGCTTTCACGGACTGGATGTTACACATAGGGCATATATTTTAAGAATTAAGATCAAGGTTTATCAGGATTTTTTATGAGTGATATCGTATCGGAATTCCGCGCAGCGGCGGTATTTTTCGGATCAAAAGGCGTGGAAGAAGTTGGCAGGGCTTTTGCGGCCAGCCATCGCCTTGAGCTGATTGAAAAGCGCGATGTTGGCAAATTCTCCAACGGTGAAATCAAGCTGGAAATAAAACAGAACATTCGTGGCCGCGATATCACCTATTTTGTGCCCAATAGTGGCAATATTTATGACGATATGATGGAAACGCTGATAACGCTCGATGCGCTGCACCGCCATGGCGCAAAGAAAATCGCCGTGTTCTTGCCCGATGAGCTAATTGCGTTTAACAGCAAGGCCGTCAAGGAAAGCCCCATTACTGAAGCCATGTTCGCTTTCTTTATCAAGATGTGGCATGAAGTGACCACCATTCGTAACCATGCGGGACAAAAAGTAAATTTTGAACGTATCAAATTTCCTGCCATTCCGATTGAGCCCGGTGAGCGCAAGGTAATTGCGCGCGGTCATTCGGCTAAAAAGTTGGCGAAGGAAATTTCTGCTGAACTCGATGGCATGCAAGTGATTGATTGGCGCCGCAAGACCAGTCTTGCCAACACTAACGTGATTGCGCTGGCATCCAGCGCGGGGAACCCAAACCAAGCAGTGCTGGAAACAGCAGCAATGATTTACAATTTACGCCAGCGTGGTGCAGCCTTTATCAATGTGGTGTTACCGCTTTGGCATTATGCACGCCAGGAACGCACCGATAACCGCCGCGTGCCGATTTCGGCGGCGTTGATTGGCAAATTATTGAACGTATTTCGCCCCAATTCCATTTTAACGCAGGATTTGCACCAAGCCGCCATTCAGGGGCTAGGTCGTGAAACCCATGTTGAACCGATTTATTCAACTGCTGTTATCGCAGCAAAAATTGCCAAGCTGGTGAAGGATAATAAAATCAATTCTGCCGATATTTTAATCGGCGCGGTTGACCGCGGCGCGATTGGCCGTGCCACGCAGCTTCGCCGCCAGCTCAAAGACAATTATGGCATCGATATCAGCGCGGATATTCCAACCGTGGATAAGCGCCGCGATCCCAATGGCACAAGCGAAGTAAAAGACATTAGCCACAAAGATATCTTACCTGGTAAAATCATGTTCTTTGTTGATGATATGACCGATAGCGGCGGCACGTTTAAGGGTGCAGCGGAAGCGGCTAAAGCAGCAGGCGTTAAGCGTGTGATTGGGTTCGTGACCCATGTGGTGTCGGCCGTGAACCCTGAAACCAACATGCTGAATATCGCCAAACTAGAAACATCGGGGGCGCTCGATGCGCTAATCGGTCTTGATACAGTTGCCGATTTGACACCGGAAATGCACAAACTGAACAAGATTGATATTATGAGCAATTCAAACTGGCTTGCTCAAAACATCCGTGAATGGGCATGGTGGCTTAAGACATCAAGCCAGGATGCATCACTAAAAACATTGAATGATACGGCAACGCCAACCGCACCGCGCCTTCGCCAGAATGTTGAAGCGCATTTGTCTAAAGTCTTGCAGGCCAGCAAACCGACCGCTTAACCAGGAACCGATGCGTCCCACACGCTGTGACCAAGGTAAGCTTGCCGGCCACAGCACCTCGGTTGGTATCCTGCAATATCGCTAAGCCGCGCTAAGTCCCAAGCTAAGTATATGTTGCGACCAACTTATTGCAGTGCAAGGCAATTTTTCTTTCCTAAATTTAAATAAAACACTTGGATTCCGCGCGCCAATCGTGGAAAACATATCACCCCAAATTAGTAGGAAAAACGCATGGCCAAGAATACCGATATCAACCCTGAACAATCCAACCACAGCCTTGATGAAGAAGCACTCATCATGCATGCCTCGGGTCGTCCGGGAAAACTCGAAATCGTTCCCACCAAGCCAATGAAGACCCAGCGCGATTTGGCGCTTGCCTATTCCCCTGGTGTTGCGGCGCCGTGCCTTGCCATTCATAAAGACCCAGATAAGGCGTATGATTACACCGCACGCGGCAACATGGTGGCGGTTATTTCCAACGGTACAGCGGTGTTAGGTTTGGGGAACCTTGGCGCTCTGGCCAGCAAGCCGGTGATGGAAGGTAAGAGTGTTTTATTCAAACGCTTTGCCGATGTGGATTCCATCGATATTGAAATTGATACAGAGGATCCAGAAGCATTCATCAATGCGGTTAAGCATCTTGGGCCATCCTTTGGTGGTATCAATCTTGAAGACATCAAATCACCTGAATGCTTCATGATTGAACAACGCCTGCGCGAACTGATGGACATTCCTGTATTCCATGACGATCAGCACGGCACCGCGATTATTTCAGCAGCTGGTTTAATCAGCGCGCTGGATATTTCTGGCAAGAATTTGAAAGACATTAAGCTGGTTGTGAACGGCGCTGGCGCAGCGGCGATTGCGTGCGTTGAGCTCATCAAGACGATGGGCTTGCCACATGACAACGTGATTATGTGCGATACCAAAGGCGTGATTTACAAAGGCCGCACCGAAGATATGAACCAGTGGAAGTCAGCACATGCGGCCAACACCAAGGACCGCACACTTTCTGACGCCCTTCGTGGTGCAGACGTGTTCTGGGGTCTTTCGGTTGCGAATTGCGTGACACCGGAAATGGTCAAGCACATGGCAAAAAATCCTGCGATTTTTGCGATGGCGAACCCTAACCCTGAAATTCGTCCTGAGCTTGCCAAAGAAGTTCGCCCCGATGCCATCGTGGCAACGGGCCGTTCTGATTACCCGAACCAGATTAATAACGTTCTGGGGTTCCCTTATATCTTCCGCGGCGCACTCGATGTTCGTGCGCGTACCATCAATGATGATATGAAGATTGCCGCAGCAAAGGCATTGGCAAGTCTTGCCCGTGAAGATGTTCCGGATGAAGTGGATGCAGCCTATGGCCGCCGCTTACGTTATGGGCCGGATTATATTATCCCAGTTCCTTTCGACCCACGTTTGATTGTTGAAATTCCAACGGCTGTTGCCAAAGCAGCGGTAGCCAGCGGCGTTGCACGTAAACCGATTACGGATGAAAAAGCATTCCGTTCGGCACTTCGCGCCCGCCTTGACCCCACGGCGGATACGATGGAACTCATCTTCACCCGTGTACGTAATAATCCGCAACGCGTGGTATTTGCCGAAGGCGAAGAAGAACGCATGATCCGTGCAGCGATTTCGTTCCGTGATGCTGGCTACGGCACACCGATTTTGATTGCACGCGAAGAAGTCGTGAAAGAAAAGCTCGGCGCGCTGGGTCTTGCCGATATGAAGGGTATTGAAATCCACAATTCCCGCGTATCGCAACATAACAAGCGTTTCACCGAATATCTGTTCAAACGTTTACAACGTCGTGGTCTGTTGGAACGCGATTGCCAACGCATGGTTAACCAGCAACGCAACGTGTTTGCAGCCTGCATGGTTGCCCATGGCGATGCGGATGCAATGGTGACGGGTCTGTCACGTAACTTCAACGTATGCTATGAAGATATTCGCAAGGCGATTGACTCGCGCACCCAATACAGCGCATTCGGGTTGTCGATGAGCATTTCGGCTGGCCGTACCATCTTCTTGGCGGATACTGCCGTGAACCCATCCACCAATCCGGATCGTCATGCTGAAATTGCCATTCGTGCAGCAGCTTTTGCTGAACAAATGGGCCATCAGCCACGCGTTGCGCTGATTTCGTATTCAACCTTTGGTCAGCAGATGAACGATGAACGCGCGAACTTCATGCGCGAAGTGGTAGCGAAACTGGATGATCACGAAGTGAGCTTTGAATATGAAGGCGAAATGGCACCGGATGTCGCGCTGGATTATGATTTGATGAAGCGTCTCTATCCGTTCTGCCGCCTATCGGGCCCAGCGAACGTTCTTATCATGCCAAGCTTGCAAGCGGCGAATATCGCAACCAAGCTGATGCAGAAGATGGTCAATAGCCGTGATGGCAATATGATCGGACCATTGCTGCAAGGCTTGAAGCGTCCGGCGCAAATCGTGGGTATGGGTGCAACCGTGTCGGAAATCGTGACCATGGCGGCGCTGGCTGCCCATGAAGCGATTGGCAATGCGGAGACCGACAAGAAGCAAAAGCCGACAGTTGTTAAAGGCAAAGCTGCTTAAGCACTGACGGACTATATTCTTAAAAACCCATTCTGGCAGATGTCAGGATGGGTTTTTTCTTGGTCGCGCTGCCTTTGGCGTATGCTTAACGCACTTGGCCGTTGTTAAGGTTTTCGCGGCGAGATTTGCTTCTGTTTCACCGCGCTGTGTAGCCAAAAAAATCGCCAAAAAATCGCCAAAACATCCAGTGAAAACGCATTTTTTTATTTATCGCGCGCGCTGGTTTCATCGCATCAAACCTATCGCAGCACTGCGTACCGCGTTAAGTTTTTGCGCGGCCTTTAGTATCACACACGCAACACTGCTGGATATTTCCCACAGTTTTTGCCCCTGCAGGTAAAAAAGTTATTGAATCTTTCCAGCATCGTGATACATGTGTGCTCCTGAACGCGCACGAACCCCTGGCCCATCGGTGTTTATGTAACGACGCGTCTCATTGTTGGTTGGTGGTCTGGAGCCTTATCCCAGATGTCTGATTAATGGAGAGATGTATGGGCAAGAATACCCCCGTATTGATTGACGAAGTTTTGGAACCTCCGGGGCCTTCGGGCACTGTTGGAAACGCGTATCTAGCTTCAGAATATGAAACTCAAGGCCAAGCCCCTCGTTCACAGGCGACGAGCCAGCAAGTGCGCGCGCGCAATACGTCCAGCGGCACACCAAAGAACAACTTGGCGCTGAAAGCCCGTCCTTCGGCTGCGCGTCCGCATGCCTACAATGACGCTGTGCATTTTATTAATGAAACACGCCCATCGAACCCCGTCCACTTCTTGCGGCCCCATGTGCTGCGTGGTGCAGCGCAATGGTTCCTGCGTAACTTCCCCGGCACGGTATTGTATGCCGTGAAAGCAAACCCGACTGCTGCGGTTATCAAAGAACTGTGGGCATCGGGCATTCGTCACTTCGACGTTGCGTCGTTGGCAGAAGTTGAGCTTGTGGCTGGTCTTTGCCCGAAAGCAAAACTGCACTTTATGCATCCCGTGAAATCACGTGAAGCCATCCGCAAGAGCTATTTCAACTATGGCGTGCGCGATTTCGTAATCGACAGCCCGCAAGAACTCTTCAAGCTGCTCGAAGAAACACACGGCGCGAAGGATCTTGGCATCATGATTCGTTTGGCGGTTTCCAACGGTCACGCCTTCCACAGCCTTGATGGCAAATTCGGTGCGGATAACCGTTTAGCGGCCGAGCTGTTACAGCAAGCGCGCAAGGTATCCACGCGCCTTGGTATCGCATTCCACGTTGGCCAGCAAACCATGCATAGCAAAGCCTATGCTGCGGCGATGGCGCAAGTGGGTGAAGTCATCCGCATGGCGAAAGTGAACCCAGACATTATCGATGTCGGCGGCGGCTTCCCTGTGGCATTCCCTGGCCTCGTGCCGCCTGACTTGCATGGCTATATGGACAGCATCAAGCAAGCATTCGAAGCCTTGAACTTGCCAAAGAAAACCAAATTATGGTGTGAACCAGGCCGTGCGCTTGTTCAGGAATCCGGCTCTTTGCTGGTGAAGGTTGAACTGCGTAAGGATAACCGTTTGTACATCAATGACGGTTTCTATGGTGCATTGTTCGATGCTGGATACAGCAAGCTTGCCTATCCGGTGCGTGCAATCCGTGCAGCAGAGAATGCAAACGGCAGCATGAGCAACAAGACCGCACGCTTCACCGTATTCGGTCCAACCTGCGACAGCATTGACGTTTTAAAGACGCAACTGGTATTGCCAGCCGATATTGAAGAAGGCGATTATCTGGAATTCGGTCAGACCGGTGGGTATGCTGCTGCGCTGCAATCGGGCTTCAATGGATTTGGCGCAGACGCCAAGCCGACCGTGTTGCGCGATATGCCGATGTTGCAGACGCCTGGCTTCTGGCAGGACGATGCTGCACATCCGACCGATGCAACCGATGAAGCAGCGGAAATCCCAGCGACACTAGTTGCATTTTAGGCGGTAGCATTCTAGGTGCTCGCGCTTTGGGTGGTTGCGAATTCACCAGCACTAGCCATGCCTGCATTTTAAATCTCAGTTTACTCATGTTTTTTCCCATGATTTTTCGGCGCCTTTGCCGTCCGTTTTTGCGCGCGTTTCGCATAAAATACACGATTGCACCGCAAGTAATTACCTTCTAATTTCGCCGCGAATATCACATACAACGCATTAACCATCTAAGTGTCTGAACGATGAACAACGAAGACATATTAATTCCTGCCGAATGGGCAAAACAGCGCGCGATATGGACTGCATGGCCAGCGAACGCCGATGAATGGAACGGTGATTTAGACTCGCCACGCAAAGACGTGGCGGCGATGGTGCATGCGCTTGCGCCTACCAACAAGGTGCGTGTCCTTGTCAATACTTCCATGGGGGGCGATGACGCGATGACGTCCGCGCAAGATATGATCGGCAATAGTGCAGAATTAATCCCGGCGCAATATGGCGATATATGGCTGCGTGATACAGGGCCGATTTTTGCTGCACAAGCAGCATCCAAAATCGCGCTGCGGTTTAAAACCAATAGCTGGGGCGGTAAGTATAATTTGCCGGATGATGCAACGGTGGGCGATACGATCGTGAAGCTTGCCGAAAAGCCCGCTAAGCATTTTGATTTTGTGCTGGAAGGCGGCGCGGTTGACCATGATGGCCAAGGCACCGTGCTGACCACCGCGCAAACCGTTCTAAACCCCAACCGCAATGGCTGGACCAAGCAGCAAGCAGAAACCGAATTAGCACGCGCATTGGGTGCCAAGAAAATCATCTGGATTGATGAAGGGTTATTGAATGACCACACCGATGGACACATTGATAACATCGCGCGCTTTGTGGCGCCCGGGCGCGTGGTGTGCCAAGCACCTGTTGGAGATGATGACCCGAATGCAGCTACGTTAAACCAGATTGCAAACACATTGGAACATGCAACTGATGCGACGGGCACCAAGCTGGAAGTCATTCGCATCCCGGGCGTCGGGCTATATCACGACAAGCTTGGTGCGATTTCGCCAGCATCACATATGAATTTCATCATCGGCAATAGCGTGGTGGTAGTGCCTGTCTATGGTACACCTACCCAGCAAGCCGCATTGGATGCATTGCAGAAAGTATTTCCTGACCGTAAGGTCGTCGGCGTATCATCTACAGGATTATTGGGCAGTGATGGTGCAGGCGGTGGGTCGTTCCACTGCATCACCCAGCAGGAGCCGTTATGACACGCAACGTCACCGTCGCAGCATTACAAGGCCAGTTTGGCCAGGATATGCGCGCCAACATTGCAACAACTGAAAAGCTGGTGCGTGAAGCAGCTAAACAAGGCGCGCAGATTATTCTTCCATCTGAATTGTTCCAAGGCATTTATTTCTGCACGCAGCAAAACCCAAAATGGTTTGAAACGGCGTATAGCGTGAATGAGCACCCATGCGTCATTGCGCTTCAAAAACTGGCTGCCGAATTGAAGGTGGTCATTCCCATCTCTTTTTTTGAAAAAGAGTCCCATCGTTATTTCAACAGTGTGGCAATTGCTGATGCGGATGGAAGCATTTTGGGCGTATACCGCAAAAGCCATATCCCCGATGGCCCCGGTTACATGGAAAAATATTATTTCCGCCCTGGTGACACCGGTTTCAAGGCTTGGAAGACAAAATTCGCGACGATAGGCGTTGGTATTTGTTGGGACCAATGGTACCCCGAATGCGCGCGTGCAATGATGAATGAAGGCGCGGAATTGCTGTTCTACCCAACCGCGATTGGTTCCGAACCTTACGATAAAAATCTTGATACCCATGCGCCATGGCAACGCGCGATGCAAGGCCATGCGGTGAGCAATGCTGTGCCGGTCATCGCATCCAACCGCATCGGCCTTGAAGATAATGATGGCGTGAAGCAGCAATTTTACGGCCATTCGTTTATTGCTGACCAAGCAGGCAATTTGGTCAAAGAATTCGGCAAGGATGATACCGGCATTTTAGTGCAGGAATTCGATTTAAAAATGATCGAACAATACCGCGCGGATTGGGGTTTCTTCCGCGATCGTCGCCCCGATTTATACGCAAAAAGTTTTAGTTAAGTTTATTTTTTAAACCTTTGTTCAGAGGCCGCGCATATGGCGCAACAGCAAACCATGGAAAGTCTGGCGGCACGGCTTTATCCGCTATTGTTGGATAAAAGCGCGGATAGCATTGTGCCAGATGGTTTTTTCGTGGGCGGGAAGGTTTCACGGGAGAACTGGAAAAAATTTCTGGACGCGGTGTTTTATGCGCCGGTGGTGCGTGGCGAATTACGCGATTATTTGCAAGCCGCCCCCGAGCTGGATAGCGAATTATTGGTACGGCACAAGACACAGCTGGAATTTACTTTTACCAAAATCCCTTATTTTAATGGAGAAAACGCACCCTTTAATCCCGCCAAAGACAAAAGCGAATTATTGCTGGATGCGCGCACAACCCATGCAGACCTTGTTGATATTTTCAATGTGTTGGAACGCAATCCGCATATTTTTATAACCATTGCGCATGCACAGAATTTTTATGGACATTATGTGAGCGCACTGGAGCGAAGTGTCGTAGCGCTGGCGGATGATGCAAGCAAAGAACGCATTGGCACAATTTTTAAAAAATTGAACAACGTCACGATGGGCAATCAGGATTTTTTTGTGCATGCCATGCTGTTTCAATATGTGTTGGTACACCATCATTTCGCCGCTAGAGAAGGGCGCGAATTGGGTACATTTACTTTGGCGGATTTTATGGCGATTGACCGTTATACCCATGATGCAAAATTATTCACCCAGCGTGGCGGTGTATGCCCGTTTGGGTATGCCCACAAGCAATCCATGCGTGACCGTGATGAGGGTGGTATAGTCGTGTCAGGCCTAAATTTGTGGCGGTTACACCAGCATATTGCGCCTTATGTGAATGCCAACCGCGAGGAATTAATCGAAACCGTGCAAATATGTGCCGCGCGTTTTCGGGATGAAATGGCATCGCGCGCACAACGCGCTGTTTGCCCATACCATTCTGCAAATATCACTTAAATCCACTTCGCTTCGGGCGGAAGGCTCATCAATATCGCTTCGGTATTGCCACCAGTCATCAGGCCGAATTTCGTGCCACGATCATAGACCAGATTGAATTCGGCATAGCGGCCACGTTTAATGCTTTGCTGCTGTTTATCTTCCGGTGTGAACGCGTCATACATATGCTTGCGAACCAGCTTTGGATAGATGTCGAGGAAGGCAAGACCTACATCCTGCGTGAATTTGAAATCCGCATCCCAATCACCGCTATCATGGTAATCATAAAAAATGCCGCCCACGCCGCGCGGTTCATTGCGGTGTTTATTGAAGAAATATTCATCGCACCATGCGGCGTATTTTTCGTAATAATCGTTACCATGTGCATCGCAGGCCTGTTTCAAACGCGCATGAAACGCCTTGGTATCTTCTTCCTTTGGCAATATCGGATTTAAATCAGCCCCGCCGCCAAACCAGCCGCGCGTGGTGACGATGTGCCGTGTGTTCATATGCACGGGTGGTACATTCGGATTGGTCGGGTGAATGACCAGACTGATGCCGCTGGCCCAGAATGCGCCGGTTTCGGCAGCGCCCGGAATCTGCGTTCTGAATTCAGGGGAGAAATGCCCAAAAGTGGTGGAGATATTGACGCCGCCTTTTTCAAAGACACGGCCATAGATTTTGCTCATCACACCGCCGCCGCCAGGCAAATTGTCGGGCGTACTTCTATCCCATGCTTTTCTTGCGAAGCGCGACTGCTCTGCGCCTTGCGGCGTAACTGCTCGGGCGTATTCATCTTCGATAGCTTCCAGTTCGGCGCAGATTTTATCGCGCAATTCTTTGAACCAGATGGCTGCGCGTTCTTTTTGTTCCTGTGTGGGGAAGGTATGAACGGTGGCAGTGATGGGTTTGATGCGGGACTGTTCCATTGGCTACTTCTCGTTTTTCAAACTTTGGTTTGTCACGTTTTAATCTGTCGCATTTTTTATTTGTCTGAGCGCTTCGCTTAACACGATAGCTGCTGACATCCCCACATTTAAAGAACGCAGGCCTTTTTGCAACGGGATAACGATGCGTGCGTCAACTTGTCCATGCACCTCGTCGGGTACGCCTGCGCTTTCACGACCCAATAGTAGCACATCATTCGGCTGGAATTGAAATTCGGTGTATGGAATGGCGGCTTTGGTTGAAAGTAAGATAAGCCGCTTGCCTTGTTTGGCAGATCTGAAGGCTTCCCAATCCTTATGGCGGGTCATATTCACAAAGTTAATATAATCCATGGCGACGCGCTTAACCTTTGCGTCATCCCAGACAAAGCCGAAGGGCTCGATTAAATCGAGCGGTACCCCGAAACAGGCACAAAGCCGCATGATTGCTCCGCAATTCTGGGGCATATCAGGCTGGTACAAGGCGATGCTGGCGTGTGGCTTATCGATGCTCATTTTTAAGGCTTTTCTGGTCGTTTATAAGGCATTTTGCAACTGCAAAATAACGCTCTTTAGTTGCAAGGTTTAGCGGCTAAGGTTTAAGGCAGTTGGGTTGGTTAGTTTTAAGTGGAAGCATTTTGAACACCAGAATTCAGTGATTTATTTTTTAAGGAATATGCCTGTGCTTGATGGAATTTCGAATGAAGATTTGCGCTCCTATTACCAGGCCAGAACCGCCAAGGTGTTTATCGCACCCATCCTTTCACACATCGTTCCTCCAGAAGATGCAGATTTCATTCCTGATTTGGAAGCGATTGCCGATGAACTCATCGCGCCTGTTCTGGATAGCAGCGTATATGGCGCGCAGGAATTCGGCGATGCAGATTTTTTGAATAATCTATATGGCTTTGAAAAAGCCCAAGATGCGCGCCGCCATGCGGTGTTTGATACGGTGTTCCAGAAATACAAAAACGAACCCGCGCGCATGCGCCGCGTGATGGAACATGTGGTGTTTGTCGGGCAAGTGGTGAAAGTCGCCGCGCCCCACAGCCATGACAATGTGGTGGAAGATGCGCGCCCCGAACGTGACCATGTCTTTGATTATATTGCCACCCATGGACGAGGTTCGGTTGATTTTTCCAATATTATTCCTGAAGGGCTTGAGCATTATCTGAGCGAAATCATCCGCATTGGCGAGATTAAGAGTGGTCCAGAAATGCGCGCAGCATTGGCAGCGCCAGTGGTAACGTCGGTTTCCACATCACACCCGACGCGTTATACAACTGCCGCCTTTACTGATACGCGCCGCGTATTTGCATTGGCGCACCGCGAAATGACACGGCGCGTGAGTGCCGGTGAAACCCATTTGTTGCTGGATTATGTGAACGGTCGCGGTGAAGCGTTTGAAGCATTAAAGCGCATGAAGGAAGCCGATTTAACGTTCAAGGATGAAGAAGGCAATTTGGCGAATTTATCACCGCTTGGCGAAATCATGGCGACGCTCGCGGATATCACCGATGATTTTTCGCGTAACATCGATGAGATTTACCGCAAGAACGATAACGCGATGCAGCGTTTATCGGATGCAAAAATTTTGCCTTATAATTATGACGCGCAAGAACGTTTGCTGACCAAACTGAGCATGCGTTTTGCGACATGGACCATGGGCGATAAGGACGGTAACAACAATATCCGTTCTGAACATTTGATGCTTGCGACCTTGTTGTTCCGCCACAAAGCGGCAGAGCTGTATGCACAACAATTAAAAGATAGCGGATTGGTGGTAGAAGGCGCGCCGGATGGCGGTAGCTGGAATGATTATCTGGAGGCCAAACACGCGCAAATGGCCAATATTATCGAGCCATTGCTGAAGCGCGTTGCTGGTGCAGGTGATGGTATCGATTTGCCATTAACACGCGAAGAATATGAAAGCGCGTTAGCAGCCATTAAAAATGTGTATGCGGTAGATGGTGGCAACATCAACGACGTAAATGCGAAATTCCAACAGTCGCTCACAGCAGTGTATCATGGCACGCACGGCGCGCAGCAGAGCGCCGCACTTTCACTAATTCGCAAATCCAACATGGTGGGTTTAGGACTGCTGAATTTCCATTTGCGTGAAACAGCAGAAGTATATGAACCCGTGATGGCAACGTTGCTGAACGACGACACCTCGCTATTCGGTTACGCGATTAATGATTATGCGGGACTGGAAAAAGCACAAAAACTTGCGCTGCTGAACAGCGCGTTGGCCAAGGGCGGTGATGGGTTGGAAGCATTGAAGACAAGCTTCTTTGCGCGGTTGAAGGCCGAAGGCAAAACAGGCGATCAGATGCGATATTACAGTGCCAAAGACCCTGATATCATTACACTTCATACGCTGCAGCGCTTTGAAGTGGGCGCGTTGCAAGACGGGCTGATTACCGACCATGTTCTGGCGGAATGCCAAGGCGCATTGCAGATGATGGAGACATTATTGGTTTCTAAAATCACCGGCGTGAATATGGTGATTGTGCCATTGCTGGAAGATATTGAAACCTTGACGCAGGCGGTGCCGATTTTCGAAGACGTGTTTAAGCAACGCGCATGGCGTGACCATATGTGGGAGTTGGCAAATGGTGATCCCACCAAAATCGTAAACCTGTTGAAGATCCAGTTCGCGCATAGTGATTGCATGCGTCGCGGCGATTTATCGCGTGCGCGCAGCAATATTTATGATCAGGCCAATTTGCTGGTGCCGGGCATGAAGGAATTATTCCCCAAGATTCTGCAAGCCTATGTGCGTGATGGAAAAATTAAACCCGAGGAAGTGTCGGGTATTTTAAAGGCAATGAATGAACGCCCAACCGCGTATCATGTGCGCCAGTTCCATGGCGGCAGCAAAAGCGATACGGCACGCGGGGGTGTTCGTTCTACCACGGCCTTTGCAAAAGACGCGAATTTAGCGGATTGGATGGAAGATACACATCAAGGCGGCGATAATCCCGAACTGCGCCTTGGCGAACGCTTTCAGCGGTTGCAGACCACATTAGTGGCACGCAATGCATTGGAGCTGATCAAAAAATCCAAGGGCAATGGCGCATCATGGAATTATGGCCGCGAACACGCATTGAACGAAGCAATTGATAACTCCATCGAAGATTATATCGAAAACCATTACGGTGCACAAAACCAGCTGGGCAAGGTGATGGGCGAAGTTGGCTTTTATGATGTGAACCACACGTTCAATAATCCGGGTTCACGCCAAGGCCGTAGCGAAAGTGGCGGCATCAAGGACGTATTCCCCAATACCAAACCGGTTGCACCCGGCGATATGCGTACCATTGGTTTTACCACCACAGGATTGGATATGGGTATTGGCTTTGGCGTATTGCCGATGCGACATATGGCAAAATACATCAACCAGCTTTATGCAAGTCGCGCTGATCTTCGCGCAGAATTACTACGCGATGCACAAGCGACCTGTGGCGATGATGTAGTGATTTTTGAAAACGGCGCATTAACGCCTAAAGGCCTACAAACCCTTTACCGCGTATCACCGATTTACCGCGCTGCGGTCGCCGATTTCCCCGCGTTTGGCGTAGCGATTAGCAATATCCAGCGCACGGTGGATTTGTTGGAGCAACGTGAACAACGTGGCGCGCCAAAGGTCAGCGACGAGACGATGAAGTATTTCAAGGAAAGCCTGCCATTGGATATTGTGGGTGCGGCAATTCCCTATTTGCAGGCAAAGGGCGTTGAAATTCCCGAAGGATTCATCAGCAAGAATGAATTAGCGAATCCCAATCCGCAGACATGCAATAAGCTATCGTTCTTAATCCGCAAAATCACCATGCAACATATTGATGAACAGATGGGTATGGGCGAACGCATGCAGCACTTCTCGCGCCTCGCTCGTGAAACATTGTATACCCACGCTATCCAGACACCTGAGCAACCGTATAGCAGTGATGCCGCTTATATGTGGCGACTTGCCGGAATTTCGCGCGGACTTTCAGGCCACCAGATTTATGATGGCGCATCTGACCATTCGATGGGCACTAAGCGTGTGCAACTGCGCGCCAAGCGTGAACATTGGGCACCGGCATTGGCGGCAGCTTAATAGCGGTCAAACTGGTTAAGAAAATACCCGCAATATCAGTGTTTTGTGCCTGATTTTCGCATGGTAAGCAGTTGTTTAGAGTTAAGGGTCATACTGGACGCCTGATATTAAAAAAACGCTTTTTCACCCATTTATTTTATGGTTAGGTCAATTCGCATTAGGCTCACTGGTTAATATTTTTCAATTATTCATTTAGGAAATTTCCATGGTTGAAGTAACCCCCTCCACACTCGCGTCCGAAACCGAAGCAAACCTTTTGGGTCATGTGCTCGTCATCCGCGATTGGAGCCAATCATCCTATGGCAACCGCGTTCCATTGAACCATGAAAAACTGAACGTGTTTTATGAAGGTATTGCCGCGTTCAATGCCGCGGGCCCTGTAAAAATTACCGCTGTCGAAGGTCCGTCTGGCGCGCAACCGCAGCGCGATGTGATGCTGGGTCGCCCAGCACTTGAATCCATTGTGCATATGGATAAAAAATTACCGCGCGATATTGAATTGCGTTTATTGGTGCGCGGCCCGTTTGCGGTTGGTCTGGAAGCCTTACACGAAGATGATTTGGCATTTGTGCTTGAAACGATGGCGCAAAAAGCAGGCGCAGCAGGGGTGGATGGTGTGCAGGGTCGCCCCGTCGTATTCCGTTTATTCGAAGCGCAGAACAACCCTGATGAATATGCGGCCACCTTGCGTATTCTGACCGCGCTGCGCGCCAAGGGATATAATGTAAGCTGTGAGCTTGCCATTTGCTATACGGCGGATGACAGTTTTACCTCAGAGCATTATCGCCATTTATTCGAACGCGCGCTGATTAATCAGACCATTGATCCGAATGTCATCAGCCGCATCAGCATCAAGGATATGATTGGTCAGTTAAACGACAAGCCCGGTGAAGTAAAAGACGGCAATGCCTACTCCATCACCAATGTGCTGTTGATGATTGCCGAACAATTCAAGGATAAATATCACCGCACCATCGAAATTGGCGTGCATACCCACCATACCGACCACGCGCTTGGCGCAAACACCATGGCCGCTGCGGCAGCGATAAGCCATGCCAAGCATAATGAAGGCAAGGAAGCTGCGATCACACGTTTGACATTGGATAGTATTCCAGGCGGGCGCGGTTTTGCCGATACCCGTGAGTTGATGGTGCGTGCCGCGAAGTTCGGCTATGGCCCAATGCCAAGCGAAGCACAATTGAAGATTTTAGAAACGATGGAAGGCGCAATCGCCAAACTGGAACGCGCCTATAAGGTTGATGGCAATATGTTCACTGGCGAAGAATTGCGTTATGCGCGTTTGCCGGGTGGCGCAGTTCCTGCTGCGATGGATTATGCGATTAAACCGCTGGCCGAAGTGTTCCTAAAAAAAGGCCTTGCCACTACTGAAGCCGCGTCTATCGTCATGGCGTCACGCGCGTTTTTAGATGTGAACCGCCGTTTGTCGATTGATTTTGGTAATGCAAGTTCGGTGACACCGGGCGCGCTGTTCCTCACCTTATGCTCAAAGGCCGTGATTGAAGCGATGCTGGAGCGTGGATTCTTTACGCGCATGAAATCCATGGGACTTGATCTGACCAAGCGTTTCTCGCATCACGGATTGTTGACCGGATTATTGGATGATATCCGCGATTATTATGATGCGCTGCGCGACATGCAGGACCGCCGCCCCACGGCGTATTTCCGTGGCCAGATGCCGCAGGAAGTGGACCCGCGTTTGCTTAAGCATATCTGCTTTAATTATCTTTCCGGGCTATTACCGGAAGCCTATGCACAAAGTGCATTAAAAGACATCGTATCGGAGCGTTCCTATCTGGCGGTGCGTCGCTTTCTTTTGAGCGATCCAGCCAATAAAGATAAGGCGCGTGCATTCTTGAAACGCGCAAAAGCTGATCCTGAAAAAATCAACGCCTTTGTTGAAGCGCATATCGGCAAGAACGAAGCACGCAGAGATGAGGCGAAGAAGCCGATGTTGGATATCGCACGCAAAGCCGTGGATGCCGAAAGCCGACATGCCTCGATCTCAGATGAAGAAGCGGTATTTGCTGCCGTCATCATGGGTGGATTGACCACAGGCCGCGTGAACAGCATGGTATCCAAGATGATGCGGACACCGCGCGCCACCCATCCTGAAGAATATCTCGATACCATCGATACGACTGCGATTGCTGGCGCACAACGCCGTTGGCTGGAAGCAGTGAAGGTGGAAGCGAATAAGTACGGCGTTCGCAGCTTCTCTGATTTGAAGCGCAAAGCACCCGAGGTTCATGCCGAATTGCTACGTAGACAAACCCAAGGCTGGATGGCGGGGTTGACGAGCCGTGTGGCTAATGATGAAAGCACTACGGCTTGGCCAGGACGCCCCAAGAACGGGCATTCAAATGGCAGTGAACCAGAACAGCCAGCGCCAGGCAAAGCCGGATAAACCTGCATTAATAATAGTGAGGAATGGCTAGCAATGATGGCTAGACAATAGGGCTGCGCCTTGCTAAATCACACCCTTCGAAAACGCAGGCTTAAGCATGTGTTTTCCGCATGGTGCGGGCGATTAGCTCAGTTGGTAGAGCAGTTGACTCTTAATCAATAGGTCGTAGGTTCGAATCCTACATCGCCCACCATTTTTTTGTGCGACCCATCTGGGCTTCAACCAAGCTCTCCTGCTAATACGCGCAATTATTCAGACAGAAATTTTTTAAGGCTTATAGGCGCTGCATGCATTGTGTGTTGCATCGCAACCCGATGGACAGGTTTGCGCGTTCGCAATGCTATCATGGTAGCAGAACACCAATGTGGTGCTGTCCTTGCAATAATTGCCATCGGGTTTTCCTGCACAACTGAAACCGGATGCTGCGGGTGCAGTTGCGCGTAATGCAGGTGCAGCAGATGGCGCAGGATTTTCAGAAGGACGCGATGGTTGTGAAGGCGCGGTTTGCGGCGCTGGCGTATTGGTTCCCGCATCTTTTGGTGGTGCAGCAGATGGTGCATCCAATGTGCGGATATCCTTCACAGCGAATGGATTTATGCCGCTATGGGGCTTAACCGAAAGCAGTTTGATGGATACAAAGCTTCTATCCATCGGTTGCTGGGTTGGTTTGGGTGGCAGCTTACCCATTTCGGCTTTAGGTGGTTCGATGGCAGGCATGGCGGGCGTTTGCTGTTGATTGGCTAATACCGCTCCTTTAATCAGCATTTCACCTGCATCGATTTCGTTATCCAGCATAAACTGTGGCGCAGTGCCGGTGATGTTCATGCTACCTGCTTCAATCGTACCGTTATCAAGTAGGAAGAGCGGTGCGGCACCCCTGATGTTCATGCTGCCTGCTTCAATCGCGCCGTTATCAAGCAAGAAAAGCGGTGCGGCACTGGTGATGTTCATGCTACCTGCTTCAATTGTGCCGTTATCCAGCAAGAAGAGCGGCGCAGCGCCCCTGATGTTCATGCTGCCTGCTTCAATCGTGCCGTTATCCAGCAAGAAGAGCGGTGCAGCGCCCGTGACATTCATGCCGCCTGCATTGATTGTATCAGGCACACTGGCATGCGCCTGACTTGTCAGGCTTGCCAATATTGCAGCTATGACCACCGCGGATTTTATCATCAGGTAAATCAGAATTTACCAGAAAGCATTGCAGTGCTATCAGCCGTGATGGCACTGGCCACACTACCGTTGGTTTTCTTGAATTCACCAATGCTGCTTTTGGAGATGTGAGATGCGTAACAAAACCATGATTTCGCTTTTAGTAAGTCATCTTTGGTAATTTTTTTACCGACTATTCCTTCAATTTTTGTAACTAATTTAAGCGGGCCAACCTCACTTGATTTGCGGCGGGATGAATCGGCACTAAAAAAGGTCTTATCTTCCATGTGCACTCTTGCCACGGTGCCATATGACATTGCTTCCCATTCGTTTTTATCAAGCGTTTTGTAATCATAGGTCGAAATTTGACAATCAAGTTGATAGCCATTGACGTCCGGGTGAATATTTTTAAACGTAATTTTGCTGATGTTGATGGTGGGGCCTGCATTATCGGCGGCGGGTGTTTCAGCTGCGCTTGCTGGTTGATAGGCGAATACACATAAACCAAAAACCAACATGGATAATAGGTGATGAAAACGCATTGGAAGCCTCCGGGCGGTAGTAGTGCAGGTATATGAAACCTAAATACCTAGGCATAGGCTGTCTATATATTTGTAATGCGCATATGGATTATGCGTTGCGGGATATAGTCAGCAGAGCGTGTAGGAATGTTGGCGTTAAGGCGGGTGGGGCCCCGTGCAAATAACGCCGATTTATCCCTTATATTTCAGGGAAATGTGCGGCTTAGTCTTTTTTAACCTGTGCAGGATAGAGTATCCGGACCTGTCCCACATCATTTAGGAAATGCCTATGAAATATTCGCTCACACTTTCATTGATTGCCATGTTCATTCTTGCGCCATTCGCCGCGATGGCCGAAGGCACCGCAGATATTCTTGAATTGGTGCAGACATCACGTGCGAAGGTTGCGGGCTTCATTGCAACCGATGACGAAAATGTACGCAACACCTTGCTCAGCGAGATTAGTGGTAATACACAGGAAGTAGATATGCGTACGGATACCTTGCTTGCGGATGAAACCACCCCAGCCGCGACCAAAGAAAAATTGCAGGAGTTCAAAACCATCTGGGCAGAGTTTGTTGCGACCCGTGACGGGGAGATGATCCCGGCTGCACAAGCAGGCGATAAAGAAAAGGCGAAAACACTTGGCCAGACGGTTCAGGCTGAACGTCTCAAGAAAATTCAGGCGTTATTGAAATAACGCCTGAACTAATCCCGTTTATTCATCATCATAAGCGTAGGATGGTTCCGAATAGCTTGGTTCGGAATAGCTGGGCTCGTAATAAACTGGTTCGGCATAGCTTGGCGCTGGCTCAACATAATACTCATCCACATACTCATCGACATAGGCCGGTGTTGTATAATACGGCGTAGAATAAGTGCTGCTGCTGGCATAGGGGTTGTAATAGCCAAAGCCATTGCTGCTGGCCACGCTGTTATTTGATAATCCGCCATTGGCGTAGCTGGCTTTTACCGCCGTTGCTGCTGCGGTGCTGCCCATATATTTGCATTGCGGGGATGTCTGGCAGCCATTGTAATCAAGTCCGTAATTCACGAGCACGGAATCCGATGCACATACTGGTACGGTGATGTCAGGGCATGCGTTGTTGCCCGTACGCACAACCGGATTTGGAATGGTGGTTGGGCCATTGGTTGCTGCAACGCTTGGCGTGGCACCAGTTGGCGTACCATTCGAATTATATGCAGGTTTCGGGGTTGTGGTGGATGTTGTCGGCGTAGTGGTTGGTGTGGTGGTTGTAGTCGTTGGCGCGGTTGGTGTTGCTGGTGTGGATGATGATACAGCGCCGGTTGTCAGTTTCGCGCAAACGAGATTTCCATTTTTCTTGGTGAGGAATTCGCCATCGCCGCAATCCGGTAATACGGCGGTTGGGAAATGCGTGCAATAGGTGGTGCCGTTTCCGTTCCATGCAAGGATAGGATTTTCTGCGTTACACGGTCCTTGCGGCGGGAAGAATTGAACGCCTGCTGCTTGTGCAGATTGTGCGAAAAGAAAAACCAGCAAAAATGCTGAAATAATACGCAGAAGAAATGGAGGCATAAAACACACCTTTCGAAAGAAAACGGGGCTTAAGCAAAACCCAGCCAAATGGGCTACGAGCCATATAGAACCACATCAATTTCGAAAGTAAAACGACGTTAGTATTAAGATTTATATCTAGGATTAATAAGGCCTTGCCCATATTGAGCAGGCGCAGCGACCTTTTTGCTGATGAGGCTATCAAGCGACAATTTGCCGGGGCCCTGGAAGATGATGAGGGTAAGCATCAGCGTCCAGATGACATGTACATCGAAATGCATATAGGTGAATTCGATGATGCCGGTCATGAACAATAAAGCGGCTGCTGCAAAACGGCTTCCCAGACCCAGTACCAATAACACAGGCGCAATCAGCTCGGTTCCTGTGCCAAGGATTGCTGCGAGTTCAGGTGATAAAACCGGAACCTTATATTCATCAGCAAACAGCGCGACGGTACCTTGCCAATCCAGCAATTTGGTCTGGCCGGATGTGAAGAAGATGTCGGCAATCCACACACGCATGGCAAATACCGGAAGGAATGACACGCTGTTCAGTGCTGGTAACACGCGCGTGGTATAAAGATTGATTATCGGGTTCATGCGGCATCTTTCGTTTGGTTGATACCGTTGTATTCGTTCACAGCGAGCAAAGCGTTACGTACCCACCTTGAAAACCAGACAGATAATTGTGATGGCAATGCTTCATCGCTTAACCCCCTGTCTGCTTGCGTTTTTTCCAGCGCCACGCCAACGGTCATGCCGCTGAATAGGTTGGTCAGTAAGTGGTATTCGTTCTCCTCCAGCTCCATGCGCCAGACGATGTCATCATGACGGTATACAGCCAGAAAGCTTGGCAGTGGTTGAGGAAGTGCAGGGTTTTCTTCTGCCTTTACGGCATTGTAATACGCGTTGACAGGATAGCTGAGCGCGAAGAGCTGTAATGCCTTGCGGGGTATAAGTTTGCTTTCCATCACGGCTTCCGGTGTCATGCCTGCAAGATGATCTGGCGTGAGTGGGGTGGTTTCCGTTGCATCCATCAATTGGGCAATCGCGCTTTCGATTTGCGCGACTTCAACCGCAAAGGGCGTTGCGGTTTCATGCAAGGCCAGAAAATTCGGAACCAAGGAAGAATAGCGCGCAATGTTGAAATGGTTTGAATGAACCGAATTCACGCAATCACCCAGCATATCTTCAAACGCATCATTTCCAAGCGCGTGCTTGAGCACCGGATAATCTTCTGCGGTCACGTTATATAAACGGTAGCGATAGCCGTTGATGTAGACGGCCAATTGGTCGGCGGGCGCAAAGTTTTGCTTCGATTTTATCCACGCTTCCGGTTCGTTTGCATCATCTTCGCCCCGCAGGATTGCATTTTGCATCGTGAGCTGGGCATCTGTTAATGCCGTCACGATATTGGCGCGATATGGCGCGTGTGTTTGCGCTAAATCAGGTAGCGGGGCGAAGTTGTGGACATCCTTGGCGGCGGCTTTGGCCTTTTCCAATTCGGCGAACACAACACCAAATTCAGGAATATTATCATCCCATTCAATCATGGTGTTCATGATACGGCCAGCTTTGTGCGTTACATATTTATAAAGCGCCCATACATCGTCCACGACATGAGCATCATGGGTATCGATGATATGCGTTCCCATATTGCTGTGCCCCGATAGATGGATTTGCGCGACATGGTTCAAAGGTAATGCGTCGAGATAGGCTTTGGCATCCAGGCGGTGGTTGTAACAGGTGACATAGACGTTATTCACATCAAGCAATAAGTGACACCCGCTATCCTGTGCCATGCGTGCGATGAACTCACTTTCCGGCATTTCGGATGATTTGAATTCCAGATAGGTGGATGGATTTTCAAGCGCGATGGTGCATTCGAGAAAATCTTGCACGTCTTTGATGCGCTGCGTGATGTGTTTGAGTGCTTCTTCGGTATAGGGAACCGGTAATAGATCATGGGAGTTTTTATGGGCAACCCCTGTCCAGCATAAATGGTCGGATATCCATGCGGGGTTCACTTCATCCTTCAGCGCTTTTAATTTACGCATATATTCGGAATTGAGCGGATCCGTCGTGCCAATCGACATCGCAACGCCATGCATGATGATGGGATAATGGTCGCGGAACTTGGCCAAATTACGCTTTGGACGGCCATCCGTATCCATAAAATTCTCGGAGATGATTTCAAAAAAATCAACCGGCGGGCGCGTTTCCAGAATATGCGCGTAATGCGGGATACGAAGCCCAAGGCCAAAACCGAGAAAAGGAACTGGTGCAATAGAATGTGTCATTGTGTTTTCAATTTATAAAAAAACTGGGGGCGTTGCCACCCCCAGTTTATGGGCCAGTTTTATGGCCCAGTATTCACTAGCTTTACCGTGACCTAACTCACAGTGAGTAATAATGAAGGGGTGTGCTTACTTCTTGCTGCCATCGGTTGCACAGCCACCAAGACCCTTGCATTCATTATGGCCTTTGCATGCGTTCTTTTCGGTTTTGCAGCCGCCATTACCTTTGCAGGAATTTTGTCCCTTGCAGGCGTGCTTTTCCATCTGGGTATCACTGGCCGCGGCCTTGTCGGTGTTTGCCTGTGCATGTGTGGTTGCAGCAGAAAAGCCCATGGTTAAAAGACCGGCAAGCGCAGCAACGGCGAGTTTGTTTGAATGTGACGACATAAGATGTTCTCCATGTTTGATTGAATGCACACGTAAGACAATCCACGCGGCATACCCCTTCATTCGCGAACATCACACATTCAGTTACAAAAAAAAGTGGAGGCATTGCTGCCCCCACTTTCAATTCAGTGATAAGCCGTTAGGCTTATACTTAGTGCTTAGCTGGCTTTTCAGCTGGCTTCATTGCTGCTGCTGGTGCAGGAGCTGCAGCTGGCGCTGCTTTCTTGTGTTTCTTGGTGTGCTTTGGCTTTACAACTTGTTGGCATGAAGCTGCGTTGCAACCACCTGCGCCTTTGCATGAAGCTTTTTCTGCGGAGTATGACGAGCCGTTACCTTTGTAACCTTGTGGGTACAATGATGGGAAATCGTCACCAGCAAATGCAGCGGTGGTCATAAGGGTCATTGCGCCAGCGAGTGCCGCAACAGCAAATTTTTTAGAAGCGAGTGACATGAGGAGTTCTCCGAAACGTAGTTAAAAGATATGCCATATTTTTATAAAGCATGGCATTTAAGGGGTTATATGACCCTATTCGGGGGTATTTGAAAAGTGGTTACAAAGAAGAAACAAGCTGCAAATCGCTAAAAGTTTTCATGTGTAACCAAACTGCATTATGCTGCGAATCATCGTTACAACCACACCACCCACCCCCTGTAACCCCATGGAGTCATATATGAAGAACCCCCTTATCGCTGCTGCTGTTCTTGCTGGTTTAATGGGCGCAAGCCTTGCCCCTAGTTTTGCCGGGGCTGAAGAAATGGGCGCTGCTAAACCAGACCGCGAGAAATGCTATGGCGTTGCCAAAGCTTCCAAAAACGACTGTGCATCCAAGGATGGCAAGAATGGTTGCGCGGGCGCTGCCAAGAAAGACGCAGACCCGAATGTATGGGTTTATCTGCCAAAAGGCGTTTGCGATAAGCTAGCTAATGGAACCAAGGAATAAGAGGTTTTTTGAATTGATGATGGGGGAGGCGAAAGCCTCTCCCATTTTTTTACCACTTCAGTAGTAATTTACCCAAGATTGCGCCCAGCATCGCAAAGCACAGTGTGGGCAGATAATGCCACAATGCCAGATGCATCATATTATCAGTTTGTTCGGCAAGGCGCAGGGTAAGGCACCCGATACCGGTGGCAGTGAACACTGCGAATGCGCCAGCTTGCAACGGACGAATGCTGGCACCTTTTTTCAAAACCGCAAAGACAATCGCTGACGGGATGATGGCAAGTCCTGCAAGGCATAGCGCACATTGAATGCCGTTGGTTTCAATGCCGATAATCGGATAATCGATATGCGTGTTCGTGACATATTGTGTGACGACCAGCACGACGATGACAGCAAACACAACGTAAGGAAGTTTGAGCAGCGCAGGCTTTTGATAAGCATCGGGTGCCATGGCCATGATGCTGGCAAACGCCGAGGTCAGCACAAGGAATAGCAGGCTTACAATTTCGGCTTCATACCAGAAATCGGTCAGCTTGCTGATAAGGTCAGGGCGCAGACCGCTGATTGCCTGCGCGCCGATGGCATAGATCAGCAACACAGCAAGTAAGCGCAGCGCAAGCCTAGCTGGCTTAATGCTGCGCTGTTGGGGCTTTGCTTCCCCGCTTAATTGCGTGATGAGGTCATTAGTATTGGTCATGCTTTTCCGGCTTTTAATTCGCTTTTGATTTTTTCGGCTCGTATCTTCTTCATTGCTCGGTGTGCTGCAACTTTCACGGCGGATTCATTCATATTCAGCTTTTGTCCCACTTGCCGCGCGGTAAATCCTTCGACATGCATCATGGTTAAAATACGCTTCTGCTTTTCTGGCACATCTTTTAACAATGCTTCGATGGATTCGGAGGAAGCGGTACTTTCGGTTACACTTAAACTCATATCGGCCAGAATATCCTGCACTTCGGCGATGTCGGTCGTGTGGTGGCGCATGGTGGCATAGTGCTTACGCAGATAATCGGTCATGCGGAAATGGGTAATGGATGCCAGCCATGGCATAATGGGGCGTTCCCCGTCATAGGTATGGCGCGCCTTATGTATTGAAATCAACACTTCCTGCACAACATCCTCGACATCAGCCGTGGGAATGCGCGCGGCAATCATGCGCCGTAATAAGGGCGCAATGCCGGTTAAAAATCGAGTATAGCTAGCCGTATCGCCACCATTGGCATTACGGAGCAGTTCTGTGAACGCGCTATATTTATCTGATCCTGTAACCATCAAGCCTTTGATTGACGAATGATTTGATAGATGACCCTAACAAACCTATATATTTAAGTCTATGTCTAAGCAAGGAGACACTCAATGAGTGCTAAATCCTATTCAAAAAATCCGGCTGCTATCGCCCAGTTAGATGACATCCAGCGCCATGTGACGCAAGCGTGCGGCACGGAGCCGCCCTTCCACAATGCCTTCTGGAATGAAAAGCGTGCTGGCATTTATGTGGATGTGGTGTCGGGCGAGCCGTTATTTTCCTCAACCGATAAATTTGATAGCGGCACGGGCTGGCCAAGTTTTACGCGTCCATTGAATGACCAACATGTCGTTGAAACACGCGATAGCAGCCATGGCATGGTGCGGGTGGAGGTGCGTTCCAAGCACGCCGACAGCCATCTCGGCCACGTGTTTGACGACGGCCCTGCTGAAACGGGATTGCGCTATTGCATCAACTCCGCATCGCTTCGCTTCATTCCCAAGGATGAATTGGAACAAGAAGGTTACGGCGAATACCTGGACATTTTTTAGGAGTACGACATGACAGAACAGCGCGCGATTATAGCAGGCGGTTGTTTTTGGGGCATGGAGGATTTAATCCGCAAGCAACCAGGTGTGCTCAGTACCGATGTCGGGTATACCGGCGGCACATTTCCTAATCCTACTTATAAGGATGTGACGTCAAAAACTACAGGTCATGCCGAAGCCGTGGAAATCACCTTTGATAGCGATGTGACATCGTATCGCAATATCTTGGAATTCTTTTTCCAGATTCATGACCCGACGACGAAGAACAGGCAGGGCAATGATGTGGGGCCGTCCTATCGCTCCGCTATTTTCTATTTGGATGAGGAGCAGAAGAAGGTGGCAACGCAGCTGATTAATGAATTGAACGCATCGCAAAAATTTCCTGGGCATATTGTAACCGAAGTAACACCTGCCTCGAAGTTCTATATAGCCGAAGATTACCATCAGGATTATCTGATGCAGCATCCCAATGGCTATACATGCCATTTTATCAGACCGAACTGGAAGGTTGGTTCATGAAGCTGATTTATATGAAGCGACGGGAGTTTATGTTCACGGGTGTGATGGCCATCGGTTTGCTAGCGTCAGGAAAGCCTCTGGCGGCTGCAACAGCAGTCAATACATTTGAAATCACCAAGACCGATGAGGAATGGAAGAAAACCTTAACGCCGGAGCAATATCGCATTTTGCGGAAGGAAGGCACCGAAGCACCCTTCACCAGTAAACTGGTGGACGAACACCGCGAAGGCACATTCCATTGCGTTGGCTGTGATTATCCATTGTTTGAATCAAATACGAAATTCGAAAGCGGCACTGGATGGCCAAGTTTTTATTTCGCGATACAGCGCCATGTTGCAACCAAACAGGATAAAAGCCTGTTCATGACGCGCACCGAATTCCATTGCGCGCGGTGCGGCGGACATCACGGGCATCTATTCGAAGATGGGCCAGAGCCAACGGGCCTGCGTTATTGCTGCAATGGTGCAGTTTTAAAATTTGTACCGAAGGCTTGATAGGATGAAGTATCTTTTATCGGCTGTTATGCTGGCAATGATGTGTAATATCGCGCATGCGGAGCCTGCTTCTAAAACGGAACGCATCGTTGTGGCAGGCGGTTGCTTTTGGGGCGTGGAAGCTGTGTTTGAGCATGTGAAGGGCGTTGTTACCGCGACATCAGGTTACGCAGGCGGGGAAGCCGATACAGCGAATTATGACCGCGTGAGCGATGGTGATACCGGCCACGCCGAAAGCGTACAAATCACTTATGACCCCGCGCAGGTCTCATTGAACCAGTTACTGGATGTGTATTTCAACGTAGCGCATGACCCGACGCAATTAAATTATCAAGGCCCCGATAAAGGCACGCAATACCGTTCGGAAGTTTTTACCAGTAATGCCGAACAGGAAAAAGCGGTGAAAGATAAAATTGCCGAGTTGACCAAGGCCAAGAAATATTCCGGCGCTATTGTAACAAAGGTAGAGCCGTTAAAGGCGTTTTATCCGGCGGAAGACTATCATCAAAATTATCTGCCGCGGAATATGACCAACCCGTACATCGTCATGCATGACTTGCCAAAACTGGCGAAGCTGCGCTTGACCTATTCCGGCTTGTATAGGCCTTAACCGTTATTGAGCGCTGTTTGGCGACGCGTATTCATCATGATGTGCATGCGGTAATAAAGATGTTCGCGCGCGCTTTGTACGTCGTCATCGCTGAGTTTGCCTGACGTATTTTGTGCGGCATTGACCAGCTTCGTGCCGAATACGGTGCGTGATATATCAGGTCTGTCTTCGCCATAGATTGCCTCTTCGCCGTGACGTAATTGATGCTTGATATTAGCGCGGCTGTATTCGCAGATTTGACGCTCGGCTGTGATAAAGCCATTCAGCAGGCGCTTTCTTGTGCGGTTTGGCAGGGCGTATTTGCTTTTAATGCTGTCTTCCAGATTATCATTGGCGGCAGCAGCGCGGATGCGTTTTGCTGTTTTTGCATCAAGCTTAAGATGTCTTGCCACCGCTGCATCAAGTCTTGAACGCGTGAGGTAGCCAAAGCTGCGTAGAATGCCATTGCGCGTTCCTTCATAGGTATTGACGCTGCCAATCTTGCTGCTGGTATTGCCCACCAATTCGCATGCGGCAATCGCAAACAGGTAATAGCCAACGCCGTTGGTCATGTCTTGACCGTTCACGGGTGCTTGCGCCCGCCCGCGCACGCCGGAGATAAATTTTAAGTGGCGCTTCATCAGGAAGCGGTTGATGCTGCTGTCGGGACGCTGGCTGCCAAGCTGCGGAAAGTCGGCAAGCAGTTTGGCTTTTTCCTGCGGTGTGAGGTTTGCGCCCAATGCGGCCAGCTTGTCATACAGACCAAGGCGTGTGCGCTTGCCCTTAGCATTGCGTTTGCCAAAAAGATTGGGGATCATACCCGTCTGGTATGCCAGTTGCGGGTTGCGTACCAGCATATCGTGCTTTTGTTTATCGGTGAGTTTGGCTTTTCCAAACTGTGTTTCCAGCGCAGGAAAGATGCCAATATGCAGGTTACCGTCCCTATCCTTGCCGCCGAATAATTTGGCAATGACGGTATCGGGGCTTAAATATGCCCATTGCGGCGCACGCACCAGAATGCGTTCCAGATCTTCATTCGTAAGGGTAATGCCGTTGTCACGAATGCGTTCGATAAGGCCTTTATGATGGATGCCTTTTTTTGCATCGCGGCTTCCAAACAGATTGCCAAGCGTAGTTTTCGGATCGCCGGTGATGATATTAGGCGCAAGTACTGCGATGCGCGCAATTTTTTCTGGTGAGAAATGCAAGCCGCGTTTTTCAAGTCCTGCAATAAACGCATCATATTTGCGCTGGAATTCGTAGACTTCGCTTTCGCGGGTTAAGGATTTGTCACCCAGAAAATGGGCAAAGGCGCGTGAAATCTGCCGCGCGGTTTTTTTAACATCCGCTTTGCTTAACCGTACCGCGCTGCTGCCTTTGCCAAATTGCATTTCCGATAAGACATCATAAGCATGGGTATAAATAATTGCTGTGCGTTCGGGTTTGCTGTCGCGTCTGATAGCTTTGGCCATGGTCAACCTTTACAAAAATCTTAAAAAATAATGCTGTTATATGGCGCTATTTTTAACTTTTTTGTACGGGCGGGAGATATAGCAAAATTAGTTTCAATGCGAAAAAAGGCCTATTTAAGGCCTTTTTTGCGAGGTTGGCAGGCAGGGTTATTTGAGCAATTCCGAGTAAACCGCAAGCGTGGTGGCGCACATGCGTTCCATATTGAAGTTGGACCGCGCATGGATGATGGATTTTTCCGCCATGGCCAAACGGTTGGAATGCGAAAGCTGCAATGCATTGCGGATGGAATCTGCAAGCGCATCGACATCCCCCGGTTCAACCAGCCAACCGGTTTCGCCGTTCAAAATGGTTTCTGCCATTGCACCAAGATTGCTGGCAATCACGGGGACGCCCATCGCTTGCGCTTCTGCTGCCACGCGGCCAAACGGTTCTGCAATCTGGCTGGGGCACAACACGACATTCGCTTGCATATACGCCGCTGGCAAATCCACATGGTCAAGGAAGGACACTTTGTCCTGCAGGAATAATTTTTGCTTGAGCGATTTCAGATGTTCGCGGTAACCGATATGTTCATGATCGGGTCCTACAATCAATGCAAAGAACGGTTCGTTGATTTTGGCCAAGGCATGCAATGCCAATTCTTGACCCTTGGCTTTCATTAGGCGGCCCGGGAACAGGATGAACGGCACATCCTTTGGTAACAGCACGGATGCTGCGAATTTCTCGCGGCGTTCATCGCTCACCACATCGCGGTTATAGACGTTCAAATCGATGCCGCGCGGAATAACGGTGATGCGTTGCGGCGGTACATTATAATGGTGTTCGATATATTCTGCCATGCTGCGCGACAGCGCAATCACGCGTTCGCCCTTGGTCATGATGGAGTTATAGAATTTTTCCCACGGTAAATTGGTTTGATAGCTGGAGTGCATGGTGGTAACCATTGGCACTTTGGATTCCCGTGTCGCCATATAGGCCGACCAAGCTGGCGCGCGTGAGCGCACATGCACCAGCGCCACATGTTCCATGCGTACGAAATCTTTGAGCAGATTATGGTTCTTCCAGATGATGCGCGGATCTTTGCTGCTTGCTTCCCAGCTGAAATGTGTGGCGCCGGATTTTTCCAATTCATCGACCATGCGTCCGCCAGCCGAGATAACAAATGCCCGCCCGCCCGCGCGCACGATAGCCGCCGCGACATCCAGCGTTGAACGTTCCGGCCCGCCCACATCCAGCGAGGGAACGATTTGCAAAATGGTTTTACCTTCAAGGGATTTGAGCATTAGGCTGGTCCTTCATAGAAGAGGACACAAGATTAGGCCTGATTTTGCAAAGGAATGGTAAATATCAAGGCAGTGCCTGTGGGACAGGCGTTTAGGCATTGCCTATCTTGCATTTCTCAACCATCGCCTGCGCGATTTCCATAGCGCCGGTGATGGTTTTGGATGCGCCGCAATTGCGTAAATGATCGCTTTCCGCCGCGCTGTGGCCTCTAGCGATGATAAATAAATCCTTGTTGATGGCACGCGCTTTGGTAACGATTTGCCCTGCTTCAAAACTATCGGGGATGGCAACAAGCAATGCTTTTGCTTTTTTCAAATTGGCCATTCCCAGCAGCGTGAGCGCATTGCCGTGAATACCGGCGATGTGTTTTTTCGCCAATTCCTGAATGGTTTTGTTGCTTTCATCCATCACATATAATGCTTCGCCGCGTTCCATCAACGCTGTTCCGATTTTGCCGCCCACATTGCCATAGCCAATCAGCACCACATGATCTTCCAGCGTGGTGATTTCAGTCGGCAGTGTTTTATCGAGCTTGGGTTCTTTTATCCCAATCGCCGGATGCAGACGTTCCAGAAGCGCGAAGATGACAGGATTGAGGAGGATGGAGAATATCGCGCCTGCCAAAATGATGTCACGGCCATCCGCCGAGATGACACCCATCTTCACGCCAAGGCTGGCGAGGATGAAAGAAAATTCACCAATCTGGCCAAGGCTGGCGGCCATAAACACCGCGCTGGTAAAGGGTTTTCGCAGCAATAGCATCACGCCGAATGCCGCCAGCGACTGGCCCAAAATGATGACGACGACGGTGGCGGCCACTTGCCATGTCTGAAAAATTAAAATCATCGGGTTGAACAACATGCCCACGGAAACGAAGAACAGCACCGCGAACGCATCGCGCAGCGGCAAGGTTTCTTCTGCCGCGCGTTGGCTGAGTTCGGACTCGCTTAAAATCATACCGGCAAAGAACGCACCCAGCGCCAGCGACACGCCAAATAATTCTGCGGCAATAAATGCAACGCTGAGCGCAATGGCCAGCACCACCAAGCGGAACAATTCGCGCGAGCCAGTATGCGCCACATAATGCAAGACGAACGGAATAATACGGCGACCAAAAATCAACATGAACGCCACAAAGCCGATGACCTTGCCAACCGTGATGCCAAGGGCAATGGCCACATCTTTAAGGGCTTCTGCCGATAATCCATTGCTTACATTCGGGCTATCCAGCAAGGGCAGGATGGTTGGCAGCAGCACCAGCGAAAACACCATCATGATGTCCTGCACAATCAGCCAGCCAACAGCGATTTTACCATTGTCGGAATTGAGCAAACGGCGTTCGCGCAAGGTCCGCATCAGCACCACGGTACTGGCAACCGACAGCGCAAGCCCGAACATCAGCGCCGAGCCCAGCGACCAGCCAAACAGCTTCGCCAGTATCAGTCCCAGCAAGGTGGAGACGAGGATTTGCACAATGGCGCCGGGGATGGCGATGGCGCGCACCGATAATAATTCCTTGATTGAAAAATGCAGCCCCACCCCGAACATCAACAGAATGACGCCAAGCTCCGCAAGTTCCAGCGCCAGCGATTGGTCAGCCACAAAGCCAGGTGTGTGCGGCCCCACAATCACGCCAGCCAACAAATATCCCGCAATCGGTGATATTTTAAGACGATGGGCAATCGTGCCGAATATCGCCGCCAGCGACAGGCCGATGACAACCATGGCGATAAGTGGCGTTTCGTGGAACATGCTAAGCTTTCAGCTGTGGACTTTGGTGTTATCGAATCAATATAATAATAATCAGCATAAAATTTCTATTATTCAACCCAGCAAAACAATGCCATCCAAACCAACCCCCCATACGCTTACGATTGGCAGCGTGACCGCCGATGTGGCACGAAAGCCCATCAAGCATATAAATGTGCGTATATATGCACAAACGGGGCGTGTGCGGATTGCAGCACCCTTGCGTATGACGATTGAAAGCATCCGCGCATTTGCGCTGTCCAAACTGGGCTGGATTATCAAACACCAAACCCGCATGCGTAGCAAACGCGCACCCGTGCGCGTGAAACCCGACCCCACCCAATTAATGCTGTGGGGCAAGGCGCACCCGATTGTGATTTCTGAAACGCATGGCCCATCGCGCATACTATTCAGCGATGGTGAGTTAAAGATTTTATTGCGCCCCAAATCAAAAAAGAAAAAACAAACGGCACTACTGCTCGCATGGCAAAAAACGCAAGCCATCCGTGCGATACGGTTATTGCTCGATAGATGGGAACCCGTCATGGGCATTGAAGTTGCGCGCGTCACGGTATTAAAGATGCGGACGCGCTGGGGCAGTTGCACGCCCAGCAAACGCCGCATCCGCCTTAATCTGGAACTTTTGAAACATCCGCCCGAATATCTGGAATATGTGGTGGTGCATGAATTATGTCATTTCTTCGAACGTGGGCATGGCCCCGCATTTAAAAAAGTGATGGATAGCTATTTGCCCAATTGGCGCGAATTGCGTGCGGCATTGAACCACGCGCATATATAGTGCAGCATATGCAGGTTTTCCGGTTCACATATCTTAGGAGTATCCCATGACCCTTGAACATCTTGCAGTAACGGCTGGCATTGGTATCGCGGGCGGATGGCTCGGCAGTTTTGTAATGGGCGGGCTTCGCTCCGGCATACTTGGATATTTGATTGCGGGATTATTGGGCGGCGTGGTTGGGTATTGGATGCTCGGCACGCTTGGCGTGGCCATCTTCCCCGGCAATGCATTGGCCGATGCTATTCTTACATCGGCGATTGGCGCGATTGTGGTGGTGTGGGTAGCGCGGAAGTTGGGTGTGTGATTAGTTTTTGTTTTGGTTTGTTGAATGCGGGGATTATGTTGAGCACGCTCTTACAAGTTCGCGCCCATATACTGTCATTTGAAAATTTGCAGGATTCATCTGAGGTGAAGATAAGCATCTGAGTTCTACAAGATTGTCTACTGAGACCATGATTTCTTCAGGAGATACTTGAAATTGTGAAACCATATAATCGCGAACACTGGGTGCTGGGTTCATATTAAGTTCATAACGTCTTTTTAAAACCAGCACATCAAGTGGGTCGAGCTTTTTTACAGTGTCAATAAAAGAACGTCGCACCCTGTTTGATCGAGTGGGATCCATTGCTGCTGCAATTAACTTTGCCCATAAATCTTGTAGTTCAGGCCTGCTTTCATCGTAAGCTGCTTGCAACAATGGAATTGCAAGGGATGGACTTACTGATTGAGGTTCTCCAACATTTCTATCTTTAAGGATTTTTTGAACTTGCTCATCAATCTTTGCAGCAATTATTGTTCTTACTGCCCGTAACGGATCGCCTAACACAAGACCTACAGCATCTTCAGGAATCGTTCCGATTATTCTCCCCATATAACGCGCCAAAGCCCCCACTTCTTGGATTGCCGTTGTTCCAAATTCAGCAGTTTTTTCTATCGCTTTGGATTGCTCTTTAGTTACAGGAAGCATTGGAATCTCCACTATTTGAACTGCTGATAGATTATACCAGCATCAGGAGAGATTTGCAAAAATATGCTTTTTGCATATTTTTTGGGTTTGAAAAAGTAGCAGCGTCGAGATTGTGCTCGCTGCGTCCTGCTTCGCCAAGGCTTCGCAGGACTTGCTGCGCTGCAATTTTCTGGTCGCATTATTCCGCTGGCGCGGATGCTCCCGAAAATTGTGAACCCCCTCGGGGGTGCTCACCATTTCCGCGCGGTATTACCATTAAAAAAGGGCCCCTTACGGGACCCTTTTTTAATGGTAGCAGCGGAGGGGTTTGACTTCAACTGCTTACGCCTTGAAATACAATAACAAAGCAGGACGATTTTGCTATCTATACCCCTAAACATATCCCCAAAAATTGGGGCGGGACACCATAATACTTTAGAAGCCTTGTGCTAATTTCCTGTTCTAACCAAGTAGAATCTTCCATCTTGCATTAGGCAACACATTTGGGGGGGGCAGATCAACAGTAGCTGTATCGCACAAAAGTACTGCTTATCAATAACATGCCCAATTTTTTATATCTTAATTTGCTTTCAAAAAAGGTATATGCTACTTAATCATGAGTTATCCCTTCTTTGCTTTATTCAACTCAACTGATGTTTAGAAAAATAATTCATATCATCATTGTGATTTGCCTTATTTGGGCACCTTGCGTGCATGCTGTTGAAATGCATGGCACTGCAAGTCAATCGGATGTTGTGGTGATAGCTTTAGAAAAAACGGGTGATTGTGCAGATAACACAATGGGTATTTCGCATACGGCGCATAAATGCTGTGGTGAGCACTCCTCTTGCATCATCTTTGAAAAAATTAATATTGGTAATTACAAACTCTTAACGGCTGACTTTGTATTTAGTGACGCGTCTAAAGCATCGGCCATTGTTGAGCCTGCCTTAGAGCCTCCCACAGCATAACTTGTTATAGTTGCCCCTGATGGAAGTCTTTCGGTTTTATATTTTAATCCGAAAGCTTTAATCCATATCACTTAACAAGTTTTTGCAAAGTTTTCCCTATGCACGCTCCCTATTTGATAGGCCTTTTCTGTGGCATTCTTTTTGCTGCGCATCCAACGTTAGCTTCGACTGAAGATATAGATGGCGGCAGTATTCCACTGCTTACAAAAACAGCTTCCAAGGCTGGTGCTGGCGTGACTCTTGACCAGGTTATAGCCATGGCACTTAGTCAATCGCCGCGATTGAGTGGGGTTCAAAAAGGCACGAGTGCCGCACGGAGTGAGCGTGACCAAGCTGGTGCTTGGCCAAACCCTGAGATAGATGTTGGTGCAGAGAATTTTGCTGGAAGTGGGCCTTATAGTTCCTTTAAATCTGCTGAGTTCAACTATGGTCTCTCACAGCAGTTACCGCTTACCGGCAAGATTGACGCCCGTAAAGCTATTGCTGATGCTGGACTGGAGCTTGCTTCGCTTGATGAAGAAGTAGCACGGCTTGATGTCATTCGTGATACGACCGTTGCTTTCATGACGGCTATTGCAGCCGAGGAGAGCCTCCAACTTGCAACCGAACAAAAGGAGCTGGCGGCTGATGTTCTGCAATCAGTTAGTCTACGCGTAGGGGCTGCTGCTGCGCCACTCATACAAAAAAGCAGATCAGAAGTTGAGCATGCAACTGCTAAGCTGGCTCTCGATAAAGCTTCCCGCGAACGCGATGTTGCATACCAAGCCCTCGCGGCAATCATGGGAAAAGACACGTTTGAAGCATCTTTATCAAAAGATGTATTCTACGTAATTAACAAACCAGATGCCCTCCCCGCTTCGCGTCCCGATGACGCGTTGATCGACCGCGAGCGTCAAAATAGTGTTCTTGCTCAGGCGAGAGCGCGCATTGAGCTGGAACAGGCTAAAGCCCTGCCCGATCCACGTGTCAGTGTCGGCGTCAGAGAATTTCAAGCAACCGGTGACCGCGCACTACTTGTTTCTTTAGGAATGCCAATCCCCATATTTGACTTAAACGGCGGAAATATTGAAAAGGCGCGTCAGGAGGCTTTGCGCACCGAACTTGATAATAAGCAAGCGTGGCTCGACCGTTCTTCAGTCATTGAACGTGTCCACGGGCAATTGATGCGTAGCTACGATGAAGCTAATACGCTCAAAGCTTCAATACTCCCATCCGCAACGAAGGCATTTCGCTTAGCCCGCGAAGGCTATGACGCAGGGCGTTTTTCTTATTTGGAAGTATTAGATGCACAGCGAAGCCTGTTTTCGGCGCGTCAGCAAAAAATTGATGCCCTACGCGAATTTCATACTGCAAAAGCTGAGCTTGCGCGTTTGACATCTGTGTCAATCAATGGAGTAAAAAAATGAAGAATAAACTATTTATAGCGATTGCTGCGCTTATGGTGTTAGCGGCTGTGATGTTTGTGGTTTTCTCAAAGGGCGAAACCAGGCCGACCGATGAGCATGCACATGCCGAGGCGGATGGCCATGGGCATGATGACCACGCGCATGATGACCATGCGGAAGGGAAAGAACCAGAGCGTGGCCCGCGTAACGGACGTTTGCTTGTCGATGGCGATTTTGCAATTGAACTTACAATCTTTGAGGACGGTGTACCGCCGCAGTTTCGCGTTTATGCCTATGAACAAGGTAAGCCAATCGCTCCTGCGGACATAAAAGTTACAATCGAGCTCACCCGGCTTGGCGGTGAGATTAGTCGGTTTGTCCTAACGCCGGAGGGAGACGCACTAACAAATCCAATGACTGTTGAGGAACCCCATTCCTTTGACATGAAAGTCACAGCCGAACGTGCAGGAAAGTCGCATGAATGGGCTTATGAATCCTATGAAGGTCGTACAACGATTGACGCCAAGGCTGCGGAGGCATCGGGTCTTGAAACAGAGGTTGCTGGGCCAGCAACCATCCGTGAAATGGTAAACTTGACGGGCCGGATAGTGCTCGACCCCAATGCGACCGCGCGGGTCAAGGCGCGATTTCGTGGCATCGTCCGTGACGTCAAAAAACAACTTGGCGAAGCCGTTGCTGCTGGCGAGGTGCTAGCAATCGTTGAAAGCAATGATTCATTGCAAGCCTACCCCGTTAAAGCTCCTATTGCAGGAATTGTTATTGCCCGTGACACAAATCCTGGGGATGTGGCGGGCGATGAGCCGATCTTCACCATAGCTGATCTCTCGCAAGTCTGGGCTGAACTGCACGTTTTTCCGCGCGATATTGACCGTGTTGCTGTTGGGCAAAAATTGCATTTAACAGCCGCATTAGGAACGGCAGAAGCCGAGGCGACGGTAACAGCACTGCCACCTATTGCAGAAGCAAATAATCAGACTGTTGTTGCCAGAGTTAGCCTTGATAACCGTGAGGGACGCTGGCGTGTCGGCATGGGCGTACGCGCAGACGTGATCGTTTCAGAGCGGCAAGCACCACTTGCAGTCAAACTTTCAGCACTCCAACGGTTTCGCGATTTTACGGTTGTGTTTGCGCGCGTAGGCCAAACCTACGAAGTGCGGATGCTCGAACTTGGCGCAAAGGATGATCTCCATGCAGAAGTGCTGGGCGGTCTTAAACTCGGAACCGAATATGTATCCAAGAATAGCTTCCTCATCAAAGCCGATATTGAAAAATCTGGCGCAAGTCACGATCATTAAGGAACCGCCATGTTAGAAAAAATTGTGTATTTTTCAATTCGGCAGCGTTGGCTGGTTTTGCTTGTAGCACTTATTCTTGCAGCACTCGGTGTCTATAATTTTCAGCGTTTGCCGATTGATGCCGTGCCGGACATCACGAATGTGCAAGTGCAAATTAACACGGAGGCACCTGGATTTTCACCGCTCGAAGTCGAACAACGGATTACTTACCCCATTGAAACCGCGATTGCTGGCCTGCCCGGCTTAGACTACACACGATCACTTTCCCGTTATGGTTTGAGCCAAGTCACAGTCGTGTTCAGGGAAGGAACCGATATTTATTTTGCGCGTCAGCTTATTGGCGAAAGACTGCAATCGGTCGGAAGTAACCTGCCCCCAGGTATGCAGCCGACTATGGGCCCTATCGCCACGGGTTTGGGTGAAATATACATGTTCACCGTTGAAGCCAAGCCAGGTGCGACAAAATCGGATGGTAAGCCGTGGACACCTACCGATTTACGTGAATTGCAAGATTGGGTTGTTAAGCCCCAGCTTCGTAACTTAAAGGGAGTAACCGAGGTCAACACCATCGGTGGCTACGAGAAGCAATTTCATGTCACACCTTATCCTGACCGCTTGCTTGCCTATGATCTGACGTTTAACGATGTCACACAGGCACTTGAATGGAATAATGCCAATGTTGGTGCCGGTTACATCGAGAAATTCGGCGAGCAAAACCTAATCCGAATTCCAGGCCAGATTGGCACATTGGAAGACATAGAGCGGATCGTTGTTGTCAAACGGGAAACACAAGCCATCCGCGTTAGTGATGTTGCTGATGTTATCATGGGTAAGGAGTTACGCACGGGTGCCGCCACGAAAGATGGCAAGGAAGTGGTGCTCGGCACTGTTTTTATGCTGATGGGCGAGAATAGCCGAGAGGTGTCACACCGTGTTGCTCGTGCACTTGATACAATCAACCGCTCACTGCCAACGGGTGTTCAGGCGGTCACTGTTTATGACCGCACTATCCTTGTTGACCGTACTATTGAAACTGTCAAAAAAAATCTACTTGAAGGCGCATTGCTGGTCATAGTCATTCTATTTTTATTGCTTGGCAATATTCGCGCTGCCTTAATAACGGCGGCGGTCATTCCCTTGGCGATGCTTATGACTATCACGGGGATGGTTGAAAATCATATCTCAGGAAATTTGATGAGTCTGGGTGCACTGGATTTTGGTCTGATTGTCGATGGCGCTGTGATTATCGTCGAGAATTGTCTGGCGCGCTTTGGTGTTGAACAACATCGGCTGGGGCGCATGCTTACCCGGGATGAACGATTTGCACTTTCCGCACAGGCAACAGCCGAGGTTGTTAAACCCAGCCTGTTTGGAATTGTGATTATCACCGTTGTTTATTTGCCCATTTTTGCACTAACCGGTGTTGAAGGAAAAATGTTTCATCCAATGGCCTTTACAGTGGTCATGGCACTCCTATCAGCGTTATTGCTCTCATTCACTTTCGTTCCTGCTGCTATCGCGATCTTTGTGACGGGCCGAGTTGAGGAAAAAGAAAATGTTATCCTTAGATGCGCGCGTTCTGTTTACGCGCCAGTTTTAAGCATCGCGCTTAAACATACGCGCGGCATTGTGGTCGCCGCAACGGCACTTGTCGTTCTAAGTGGGTTGCTTGCCTCCCGAATGGGCGCAGAATTTATACCTTCGCTCGATGAAGGTGATATTGCATTACATGCCTTGCGTATTCCTGGCACATCATTGAGCCAAGCAGTAGGGATGCAGACAGACCTCGAAGCGCGCATTATGGCGTTTCCAGAAGTAGACAAAGTATTCGCAAAAATAGGAACCGCAGAAGTTGCAACTGATCCGATGCCACCAAGCGTCGCCGATGCGTTTGTGATGTTGAAGCCGCGTGCGGCATGGCCTGATCCACGCAAATCCAAAGCAGAATTGGTTGCAGAAATCGAAGCGGCGGTGATGAAAATACCTGGGAACAACTACGAATTCACTCAACCCATCCAGATGCGTTTCAACGAGCTTATTTCAGGTGTCCGCTCTGACGTTGCAGTTAAAATTTATGGCGACGATATGGATCGTTTGTTGGAAGCAGGCGAAGCTGTGGAAAAAGTTATTTCTGGCATTGCAGGGGCAGCAGATGCAAAAACCGAACAGATTACCGGCCTGCCCGTCTTGAGTATTAGCCCTGATCGCGCTGCGCTCGAGAGATATGGTATCAACATCGCTGATGTCCAAGATGTGGTATCGGTTGCACTTGGAGGCCGCCAAGTTGGTCAGGTATTTGAAGGTGATAGACGTTTCGATATCATTCTGCGATTACCGGAAATATTGCGTACTGATATAGAGGCTTTAAAGCGTCTACCCATTCCACTAGCAGGATCGAGCGATAACAAGGCCGTGGCTGACTTTGTCCCGCTCTCGGAAGTCGCAAATTTCACAATCGCGCCAGGACCCAATCAGATCAGCCGTGAAAATGGTAAACGGCGGGTTGTTGTAACTGCCAATGTAAGAGGCCGCGACCTTGGCTCCTTCGTGACTGAATTACAGCAGACTGTGACAGAGCGCGTAACTCTGCCGCCAGGTTACTGGGTGCAATACGGCGGAACGTTCGAGCAGTTGATTTCTGCCAGCCAGCGTTTGCAAATCGTTGTACCCGTGGCATTGCTGTTGGTTTTTATGCTGTTGTTCATGTTGTTTGGCTCAACCCGCGATGCGCTACTCGTGTTTTCCGGCGTACCATTGGCGCTTACTGGCGGTGTGCTTGCGCTCTGGCTTAGAGGCATACCGTTATCGATTTCAGCAGGGGTTGGTTTTATTGCTCTGTCGGGAATTGCAGTGTTGAACGGCGTGGTCATGGTCTCGTTCATACGTAAGCTAATTGACATGGGAAAACCACTGGACGTGGCTATTAGCGAAGGGGCACTTGCCCGACTTCGTGCGGTTCTGATGACAGCACTGGTTGCAAGTCTGGGATTTGTACCCATGGCGCTCAATGTTGGTGCTGGCTCGGAGGTGCAGCGTCCTTTAGCGACCGTAGTTATTGGCGGAATTATTTCTTCAACAATTCTGACGCTGGTGGTTTTGCCTGCTCTCTACAAGCTGTTTGCGTGTCAATCCGCACGGACAAGCAAAGAGGCGGCCAATGTCAGTGCCAATTGATTTATCGGTTGTATGCGTAGAACGACTTTTGTGCGGATAGTGGCATGCTTATACCTAAGCTGATTCATCAAACGACGTCGTCGCGCCGCACGCTGACAGAGCCGTTTATCGCAAATTTTGAAGAAATACGAAATTTGCATCCAGGATGGACAGTCACCTTTTATGATGACGCGGATCGTCGAGAATTCATCCGAATGCACTTTGATAAGGAGATGCTACGAACCTATCTCTCGATAAATCCGAAATATGGCCCGGCCCGTGCTGATTTATTTCGATATTTGCTGCTCTACCAATGCGGCGGTGTTTATCTTGATATAAAATCATCAACGACAAGCTGCTTGGATAGTGTTTTACAAAGCACCGACCAGTATTTGCTCTCTCATTGGGACAACGCGCCGGGCAGGCCGTTTGAAGGATGGGGGCTACATGCAGAAACGCCATACCCCGGTGAATTTCAGCAATGGCATATCATAGCCGCCCCGCGCCATCCATTCCTTGAACGCGTTATCCGATCCGTTCAGATGAACATACACTGCTATAACCCTTCTATGGATGGCACTGGTAAGCGTGCGGTACTTCGCGTGACCGGACCCATTGCCTACACAAAAGCAATCCGACCTTTGCTGGGCATGGCACCGTCGCGCTTGGTCAACATCAGTGATCTTGGTCTTGTTTATTCATTTCTGGATCCATCCAACGAAGAATTTAGACGAAGCGGACAATTGGTACATGAGGCTCTTACGCCAAATCACTACCGCTCGCTGTCTGAGCCACTTGTTTTAAAGAAATCACAACGTTAGCAATTATTATAGATTACAGCAGTAGAGAGCCTGAGCTATTCAGCATACTTAAGGGCTTGCTGCACACTATTTTACCGCACACGATTATACGACCTTGAGTGAAAGAAACCTTTTCATGTACCTGCGCATGAATATCTCAGCCCGCATTTTTTATAGCAGGTAGAATATATTTTGTTTTGATGTCCGCTTTGGTAAATTTTGACATCAGCAGCTTTTGTAGACATATAACCAATTCTCTGATGGTGATGATGTCTCTTTTCATTTCCTGCCCTTATGAATAAATGACTAGTGAGAAACTAGAGGAAAATTAGGAAATCAGTAAGTTGCGGTGAATTGGGTGTGATCTGCGTCATTACTTTACAGCAGACGGCCTTGCGGATAGTCTGGATAGGTCACAGCATAAATCTGTGATGGGGTGTTGTAACCTCTTCCGTTAGCGGTACTTTGCGTTTCCGTCACAAACGCTGCCTCCGGCCCTTATGGCTGGGAGGCAGTGGCGTATGTCCAAGCCTCACGGCTAAAGGCTACTGCAATCGTCTAACGGCGGTTTACAAACTCCCAGTCACCAGCGCATTTGCGTTGGTTTTTTACAAGCTGGAGGGTACATGGACATCGCAAAAGCAAAGCAATGGCTTAAACAGGCATTGTATTTATTTCTAATCTTCATTCTCAGTCTGATTGCCCCGCAAATGTTTCTTATTAAGCCAGAAACAGGGCGAATGTTATTTTTCGTTTTTACTGGATTGTTAATCGCAGGATTTATATTTCGCCGTATGGCTTTAATTACAAAGCATTCACGAGTATTTACGGCAATACTCGCTTTAACGCTAGGTTTGTCATTGTACTTTGCCAGAACAACCGACAATGATTTGCAGAGCCTTCGCGATAAAGACTCGCAAGCTTTTCTACAAAAATTGGAAGCATCAGGCGATCGTGAAAAATGGCTTATAGAACTCCGCACGCTTGATCCGAAGCGTTACGAAATTGAACAGCAGAAAAAAAGCGAAGATGATAAAACAGCCCGTGCGACTGGCATAAGTGGCGCATTGCAGATGATTAAAGATTTTAAGGCGGAAACTTATACTGATAACCCAGAAAAGCTAAAATTTGGGGTGGTTACGTTATTGGCTTTCGCCAGCATTGCTGAGCAAAGAAAGGATGAGATATTGGATGAAGCTGTTGCGGCCGATCTTAAAACGCTAAGAGAAAAGCTAATTCAGCTACAAAAAAAGACCTTCCCTATTTTTCGTAAAGCCTATGCAAAGCAGGCGAGCATGTTGGGATGGGAGAGTAATCTTGAAGTTTTTACCTCGGGCAAGAATGATGAATCCTTGACCTTGGTTGCGGCGACATTTGCATCAAACGCCAATATCGCAAAAATTCATGACATCATGCGGGATATGGCTACACAGCTACGTTTCAAGCGCATCAACTATAAATGGTTTAGCCGTGCAAGTGAGTGGCAGTACATGGATCTCAAAACGCCCAACGATGATGAATTGATTGTTCAAAGTAAGTGATCATATGAGGAATAATGAGAATAAAAATTCTCCAATTTTAAGTTATTGCATAACGCCTGAAACAAACTCAGTCCAAGAATAGGTATAACTCACCTAATTGGCTGTAAAATAAGAAACTATTTGCCGTTAACCACTATTTTTGATTTGATAATATATACAGTTATCAAGCAGTGATTGTGTGAGGATCGTCACAAGTATTTGCGTGATTAAAGTTATTCCCGGAATATCTTTGATCTTTACACGGAAAAATTTACCGCATTATAAGTATACTTATAGGGGTAAGAAAATCATTTTTTCCTTTTGTAAAAGCCAAATGTTTGCACCCATTTGCAGCCATCATTGTGGCAATAAACAACCCCCGTATTGCCGCTAACATCTATTTTTACTGCCAAGCATTTCTTTTTTCTATTACGCGCCTTTCTTAAGTGACTGCACTGCGGGCACTGTGTTTTGTGCTGCCCAGACTCGTAAGATTTTAATTGAACGCCGAATGAAGCAAACTGTTCGCTTAGAGTACAGAAGAAATTCTTCATACTATATGCGTTTGAAGCCTGTGTTCTATTCTCAAAGATGAGCGCATTTATAATGCGTCCTGAATCATTATAAGTTATTTCTAATTGACGCGATTTTTCCGTGTAAAGCGCAAATGCATTCCGGCAACAATCATCATCTATAACCTGTGGCATATCATAGGCTTGTGCCAATTCTTTTATTACCCAACTAATGGGCGGCTCATTATAAAGTTTTTCAAACTCTGGTTTAGCGCGATAGTAGTAATGCTTGATGGCGTCTTGGCCTTTATGGCCATTCTTTGAGCACTTCCGAAGATTTCCAATTTCATAACAGGCTCCCATTAAGCTTTTTCTTAGTTTGATCTGTGCAATTTCTACAAGCACATAGATGCCAAAGAGAATTTCTTTATCTGGTGCAGGGCGACCTTTTCTTCGTGGGTCTTCTGGTGTGTAGCAGGGATCGCACGGCCAGTAATTTTTGTCATATTCAACAATCATTTGACCATGCTTGCGTAATGCGATGACATTGCCCGTATTATGGCTGACTAAATGTGAGATGAATCGAGGTGCTTGTGCCATGAAACACCTATGTTGCTTTAGGGAAGCTTTGAATTAGTGCCCGAATATCCTCAACGCGCCATGCTGTGGTTCGTTTTCCGATGTGCACCCCGCGAGGGTAGCGGCCCTCTTTGATGCCCGCCCACCAAGCTGATCTACAAATTGGTAGGATTTTGAGAATGGTGTGTAGACGGACAAAACCGACTTTTGGGAGTAGATAAGGGTGTTCTTGCATGTCGCCTCCGGTTGTTAATGGATGCAGACAAGCTAAAATGGCCAATGGTTTCTTAGGCCGATTTTACAAAAAAAACTGAAATCGCCTTATGATTTTTTGTCTGAAACAAGTTTAGAAGCATTTTCTAAATGTTTTCGAATAGCATCGCTACTTAGTTCAACGCCAGAAATAGCCAAATCGTTTTCAATTTTTGATACTGTCGTATCTCTTTTCCCGACAGCTTTCTCAGGATCATAGCCATATTTACCTGTAGCCATTCCGATAACAAGCTTCATGAGGCTTAAATTTTCTTTTGTCAGCGATGTTTTTCTTTTATCAGTCTCAGTTAGAGCAGATTCATAAAGTTCGCGCGGCATTTCATGGTCTTGCGCCGTATGAAGTACCCATAAAACAAGATCGGGCAAAGAAATAATAGAATCATGTTTGTTCTCATCAATGATTTTATCGCAATGCAGTTTCTTACCAAGGTGACTGATTGCTACTGCCAAGAGGTTGCGCGCTTTATCGGAGCAGTTTTGTTGGTAGCCATATCCAGTACGTGTTATGCCCGTAATTGTACGATCTATATTTGGATAGTATCCAACGTAATCGTCGGGTTCATCACGGCAGCAGAGCGCAACGGCTTTCCAAAGCACAATCTGATCAAATTTTTTCCACTTCGCCCAATCGGGCTCCCTTTTCTTGTCTATGGAAAACAACGCTTCCAATTCCGTCAAACCGTTCATAATTTGCGCCCCTCATGCCGTCCAAATAATCAGCCCATTCTTGCATGAGAACTCTACGTTGGTCGAGATAGGGATCACGGAAATAAGCACTCATTACCTTGCTTTTTTCGCCGTGGGCGAGGCATTTATCGACAACATCTTTGGGGTGCTTAAGGACAGAAGACAATACATCCACCCCAAGGCTGCGGAAGCCGTGACCAGTCATTTTGCCCTTATAGCCCAAACGGTATAGGCCAGACAGCACCGTGCAATTTGACATGCAAGCATGGGCTTTGGAATTATGCGGGAAAATATAAATATAGTTTCCAGTTCTCGCTCTTTGCTGTTCCAGCAGTTGCAGGGCTTGAGTTGAAAGGGGAACCACAAAAGGTGGGCGGCCTTTCATCTTCATGCGTTCGCTTGCGACAGTTAATTCGGCCTTCTCAAAATCTACCTCTTCCCATTTTGTTGCGATCAATTCACTGGTTCGCAGGAGCGTGAGCATAAGCAGTTTTGTGGTAATCAATGTTTGGTCAGTCATTCTACCGCCATTGTTTTCAATGGTATGAAGGAATGAGGGGATGTCTTTTATATCAATGCGCTGGAAATGACCTTTTTCATAAGGTTTGAGCAGGCGCGTAAGGCCTTGGGCAGGGTTGTACTTTAGGCCGCTTATGCCGCAGCCAATCGCATAGTTAAAAATCTGGCAGCAGTATTGGGTAATGCGCTTGGCAATATCGCGCGCGCCGCGTGCTTCAATCTTTCTGACTGTTTCAAGAACGGTGGGGTTATCAATCGCAGTGATTGGCAAATTACCGATTACAGGGAAGATGTCATTTTCCAGCCGGTTGAGAATGTTCTGTGCATGGCGCGGCACCCAGCCATCTTTGTAATTGTTAAACCAGTCACGAGCGACTTTTTCAAAGGTGTTCTTTGCAAGCAGGGAAGCCTGTGATCTCGCTTTATCCGCTTCCAGTGCTGGGTCTTTGCCCTCGCGGATAATGTGGCGGCTTTCCTCACGTTTAGCGCGTGCATGGGGCAAAGTGACGTGTGGGTATGGACCGTATGTGAGGAGGGCTTCACGCCCGTCTGGCTTGCGGTATTTCAATCGCCAGATTTTTGAGCCCGTAGGCATGAGGTGGAGAAATAGCCCGCCACCATCAAACAGCTTATTCCCTGCGCCTTTTTCTGGATTAGGCGTGAATTCGGCGTTTTTGCAGCCTTTATCAGTAAGTGGGCGGACCCGTTTGGCCATTTTGATTTGGGGGTATGAACCCCACGGATTACGATTGGCATACCCCCAAACATACCCCGATAAGGTTCGGATGTTAAAAATCTCTCCCGAACCATTATAGACAAAAATTACCGCTAGTAAATTGATATTGCACCATTTTATGGATGTCGTTGGACATCCTTGTATTAGAAAATGGTAGCAGCGGAGAGATTTGAACCCCCGACCAAAGGATTATGATTCCTCTGCTCTACCACTGAGCTACGCTGCCATACCATTAGCCTTTTGGGCCATTTGCTTTTTAGGGCTAACCCTTAAAAAGATGCAGTGTTTTAGGCGTTTCATTGGCACTTAGTCAAGGGTGGTGAGTGGGGGCTTTGCTGTTAAGTGCTTACTGCGTTGCACAGCCAGCCGCCACGTACCAGTGCTTGAAACTATTATGCTTCTTGGCAGATGGGTGGGGGCGGCGCGTATATTTTTCGCCATGCACCAGACATCCATCCCAAATCATGAACCCATCATATTAACCGGTCCCATCGCGTTCAATCGCGTCCGGCATTCCTTATATGATTTTGATTGTGGTAAACCATCCATCAACAAGCTGGTGATGGAGATAGGCGATTTCGACGAGATCTATCCCGCCAGCAACGAAATTGTATCGGTGTTCATCAATGGCACAGCGCAGGATTTAACTGCACCCATCATCGCCTGCGCCAGCGGAACCGTGGTGACATGGGATGCCGTGAATAATATTCGTCATGCACCGCGCATTGAAATCGGATTAGTCGCGGTCGATAACGGGTTCCAAGGTTTGCACCTATCCCCCGCCATCACGCTGGATGTTGTGGAGCGTTTATACCGCAAGGCGAATGCGCGTGATGTGGAATTACGCATGATGGAAGTGGCATCGCCGCGCGCACGTGCCTTATGGGAACGCTCCGGCTTTAGCATTATCCCGCACACCGATGAACGTTCGCCCGATATGCGGATGCGCTTGAACCCCAGCAGTTTGGCGAGGCTGCGTACCATGTGGCAGCCACGCCTTCGCGGTGGGTATGAACTTTCCACCGCTGGCGCTGCCTATCGTTTGAAATTGGGTTAGTTAGCCCAGACGATTGGCGATTAAATAAAAAACACAACGTGCAGCATTTAATCCCATATCGATATTGCCGTTATGCATCAAGGATTGCAATTTTCGTGCGCCTTTATTGTGCGCCTCGCGCCGCGCCATATCGACACGTTGGATTTGAGGCGGCAATGCCGTGCGAAAGGCTGCATGATAGGTCTGAATGGCCAGTGCATAATCCGCGATTTCACGTTTCAATAAGTTTCTATCGAATGTTATGGCAACAATTTCCTTCGCGGCACTTTGAAAAGCAACGGTGATTTGTTTGTCATCAATTTTTAAATCGAGTGTTGCATCTTGCAAATCTGGCGCAGCTTGTAATTTCACGCGGCCATCATTTTCTAGCGTATCAATGCGGTCTCCTTCGCCTTCGCCTAAACGCCCGTCTCTGTTGGAAAGCGCTGGGACATTGGCTTTCTTAATGGCAGTTGGAAACACAGCTGGGTTATCTGCAGGAAAAGACATAAATAAACTCCGTCTAAATATCTAAATAATAACTAAATCAAGCTGTTGCAAATGCGCCAGTTTGTTGTTCCGATAAAACGGGTTTTGCCATCGCATGCGTCTTTGCAATCCATCCACCACCAATCACACGGTTCCCATCATACACAACGCAGGCTTGGCCGGGGGCCACGCCGAATTGCGGATCATTGAACTCAATTTTTGCCGAACCATTATCGTTAAAGTCGATGTGTGCTGGCACTGGTTCCATTGATGAACGATAACGCACCAATAAATTCTGCGTGTTGGTTGTGCTGAGCCAGTTTGTTTCTTTAAGATCAATCGCGGTGACAGCAAGCGCATGATGATTGCCGACAATCACTTGTTTTTTCGCAGCGTTCAGGCCAATCACAAATAACGGGTCGCGGTTTTCGCCGCTGCGTTGTTGCAGGTTCAAGCCTTTGCGCTGGCCAATCGTGTAATGGATGATGCCTTCATGGCGGCCCAGCACGGTGCCATCCGCGAGCACAATATCGCCGGGTTCAATTGCACCCGGGCGCATTTTGGCAACCACATCCACATACTTACCATTGGGGACAAAGCAAATATCCTGACTATCGGGTTTTTCGGCGACCACCAATTCATATTTTGCAGCAAGCGCGCGCGTTTCCGCTTTGGTTGGTAAATGGCCAAGTGGAAAACGTAGATAATCCAGCTGTTCTTGCGTGGTCGCGAACAGGAAATAACTTTGATCGCGTGCGGGGTCTGCTGCACGCTGCAATTCGCTGCCATGCTCCGTTTCGATACGTTGCACGTAATGACCCGTTGCCAGACAATCCGCACCTAAATCTTTTGCGGCAACTAGCAAATCACGGAACTTTACTTTTTGATTGCAGCGTACGCAGGGGATGGGT
>CAZMQI010000005.1:0-28737 GCA_964568585.1 uncultured Rhodospirillales bacterium | reverse complement strand
AAATAACTATCGGCGAAATCATCCATCACGCTTTGGCGAAACGCGGATTCATAATCCAGCACATAATGCGGGATGTTGATTTTCGCCGCGACGGTTTTTGCATCATATATATCCGCACCCGCGCAACATGTCTTTGTTTTGCGCGATGCCTCTGCGGTGCCCGCAACCGGCCCTGCGCTAGGCTCCGTGCTACAAACCTTTGTAGCAGCACCATGGTCATAAAGTTGCAGCGTGATACCGACCACATCATAGCCTTGGTCTTTCAGCATCGCTGCGACCACAGAACTGTCCACGCCGCCGCTCATCGCGACGACGACGCGTGTGTCTTTCGGTTCTTTGTTAAAGCCCAAGCTGTTCATGGGCAGGAAAATAGTACGGCAGGTGCTTTGCCGCCAGCCCTTTATTTACTTACTAAAACGAAAGCCGGAAGGTGATAACGCCCACCGCAACCAAGGCAGCGCCCATGATGCGGAAAAGACTGGGTTTTTCTTTGAGCAACAAAAAGCCGACAAGGGCGGAAAAGAAAATGGAACTTTCGCGCAATGCCGCCACCATGGCAATTGGTGCCTGTGTCATGGCCCATAATGCCACGGCATAAGCAGCCGAAGACAGGACGGCGCCAGCCCATGGTTTCCATGTATTAAGCGGCACAAGAACCGGATGTTTTTTAATCGCGCGGAAGATGAATATGCCAATCCCCTGTAACACAAACACCCACATCGTATAGGCGATGGTGGAATTGGAAAGCCGCGCGCCAGTGCCATCCACCAATGCGTAATACGCAATCATCAGTCCGCAGAATAATGCAAGTACGCCTTGCTTGCGGAAAGAATGTAGATTGTTGATCGCACCAATGCCGATAGTCAGCACGCCGAGCGAGATACAGGCAAGGCCAATCATTTCATTGAACGTCATCACCTCATGTAAAAACAAGAACCCGAATAGCGCGACGAAGGGCGGCGATAGCCCGCGCATCAATGGGTAGCCGACAGCGTAATCACCCTTTTTATAAACTTTGGAAACCATATACATATAAAAGAATTGCGTGCCGCCGGATGCGAACATGTATGGCCAGCTTTCGGGTGCTGGCGCTGGAACAAAAAATAATACGGCGGCGGATGTAAAGCCGGTGGCATAGCACAACGCCGTTACATTATCCCACGGCTTGCCGCTGCTTTTCAAAAGTGCGTTCCATGTCGCATGACCAAGGGCAGCGGTCAGCACGGCGATGAACACGATAAGTGGCATGCTTGTCGGAAGCGGGGATGTGGGAAGTGCGGAAAGCATGCGTTGTTATAAGCAGCGATTCACTTCAGACAAAGCTGTATTTACAGGGAAAATGATGCTTTAGTGATGCCATACTATTTCAAGTCGGAGCCACGTTCTTTGCAGTCCCAATCTTCCTATATTTCTTGCCCCAATACCGTTCAGCCTGCAGCCTCGCCGCACAAAATCCATGTATTGAGCTGGTCTAAACAGAATAAAGCATCGGTGCTTCCACCGCTCGTATGTGTGCATGGCCTGACACGCATGGCTTATGATTTCGTTGATATTGCGCAAAAACTTTCCGAGACGCGCGACGTCTATGCGCTCAGCATGGCAGGACGCGGCGAAAGCGATTGGCTGGCTGACCCCATGCATTACGTTTATCCGAATTATGCGGCGGATTGCATTTACATCATCCGGCAAGCGTTGAAGTTGGGACAGGTGGATTGGCTTGGCACCAGCATGGGCGGATTGATTGGTATGTGGATTGCGTCGTTAGATAGCGTTGCCATTCGCTCTGCGCCTGAAGGCGCAACCGCTCGGGCAGAAGAAGCGCGTATCATCCATCGTTTGGTACTTAATGACATCGGCCCGTTTCTGCCTTTGACCGCTGTGCAGCGCATTGCATTTTATGCCGGACGCCCAGCAAATTTTGCAACGATGGAAGATGCAGAGCGTCATTGTAGAGCTATCTATGCCGATTTCGGAATTAAAACCGATAAGGATTGGCGTTTCTTTGCGGAAAAAACCGTGCGCCCTATTTTAAAACGCGATGCCTCTGCGCCAGAAGGCGCAACCGGCCCTGCGCTAGAGGGCGGATACACACTGCATTACGATCCGAAAATCGCAACGGCATTCGGCGCGGTGAAGGAAGACATCAGTGTATGGCCGATGTATGATACCGTGTCATGTCCCACCTTATTATTGCGCGGCGTCAAATCAGATGTATTGTCCAAAGAGGTCGCAACGGAGATGACGCAGCGTGGACCCAAAGCGCAATTAGTGACCTTTGATAATTGCGGACATGCACCGGCGTTGATTGATCCTGAGCAGATTGCAGTAGTAGAGAAATTCTTGTCGTAAATTACTGATGATGCCTACTTAATGATTTGCATGGCTTTGCCGCCAACATCATTGGCGTTGCATGTGCCATCGCCAAACAAGGCGGAACTGCCGCATGCACTGCGCCACAGGCTTAACCCGTCTTCGTTGATGCCTTGCACCAGATAGAGTCTTTGCATGCGTTCAGCTTCGTCACCATACAGGCGTTTGAGGCTTGCAAAGAAAATCTCGTTGCGTTTGGCGACGCTGCTGCCTTGGGCACTTAGCGCGCAGGCATCCGGCGTTGTTTCATGGATGGGCAAGCTGGCGCCAGCACCCGCCAGATAGATGATGCGTCTTCCCGAATAATTCAGACGCACTTCATTGACCGCATTCTTGCGGCCATAGGGCATCATATCATCCAGGCCGTAGGGATAGGCATTCATCGGTTTGCAGGTATCGGGTTTGGTGGGCGCAAAGCTATCGGTTGCAATTTTGGCAGAAACGGGATCATCACGGCGCTGCACAAAGCGTTGATTATCCAAATACATGAAGCTGCGCGTTTGTGCAGGAACGAAGCGGATCTCGATGCCTTCATCTGCCAGCACGGCTGGCGCGATGCCAAGCGCTGCATAACGTTGTACGAATTCGCCGCCAGCGGCGGTTCCGGCAATCACCACTTTTTGCAAATCCGGAAACAGTTTTGGCCGCGCCAATAACAGAATGGCGAAATCCAGCACGGTATAACTGCTCATACCGGATTTTGCCTGCCAGATGCCAGCCTTGTTGGTGGTCACGCTGTTCATGCCATAGATCCAGTTATTATTGACCCAGCGCAGCATGGCTGAGCCACCATCTGGCCACTGTTTGCTGTGTCCTTCGATATCTTCGCTGTTCAGGAACTGTGGCGCGAAGATGAAACTGCTATCTGCATTCCATTCAGGGTGACGCGCGATGGCTTCTTCCTGTGCGCTGCGTGCGAATGCATAGGCACGCGCAGCTTCACGGGTTTGGTCGTGAATGAAAATCACCAGTGTCTGAACACCCTTATGCACTTCATTGATGGGCGAGGTGCTGAAGAATGGCAGGACAGGCGGTGTTTCATCGTCATCGTTTTTATCAAAGGAATAGACAGGTAAAAAACTTTGCCCGATTTCAAGGTTGGATGACGGGATGGATTGTTTCGCGCTCAACGGTGCCTGCGGTTCGGGCGGCAAGGGCACATTATTGGGGATGACCGTTGGTTCACGTGCAGGAATATCGATGCGCGGGATATTTCTGTTACTTAATATACTAAGCAGTTTATCGACCAAAGATGGTTCACCAGGAGCAGCCGGCATAGTTGGATTGGCTTTTGGTGCGGCAGCAGAAGCTGGTTTGGAGACAGCGTTGGGGGAGGGTAATACGTCTTCCGCAAATGCGTGACCAGCAAGTGAAAACACGCATAAAAAGACCCATAAAAAGACCATGAAACACAGGCTTAAACATGCCTTAAACATTGGATAAGGTTTTGATGATGGAATGCGCCGCATTATTTGATATTGTCCCTGCTCAATCCCAAAGTCACTAAGTTTCATTGCTTGAATCAACCTGCCTGAATCATGCGTAAGACAGCCCAATCACCTGTGAATGTTCATGTGCTCGTTGACCTTGAATGGTCGGCGCAGGCAGGCGGCCATGTGAAATGCTGGGAACGCTTTGCCGAAGCCGCCATCAAGGTTCCCGATCTTGACCTGACCGTACATTTTTCGGGCGAGAAGGCACAGCGCCGCCAGCTTTCATCGCATGTTGTATTTGAAATCCACAAACCTGTGTTCAGCACGCGCAAAATCCCGTTCATTGGCCATGTGCCTGACCACACCGATATGGCACAATTCCATCCCGAACTTGCGCGCCATTTGATGAAGGCGGATGTCATTCACACGACGGATGCGTTCTTTGCATTCGCGCGTACAGCAGAACGCATCGCGCAGCAAACCTTCGCGCCGATGGTGCATTCGGTACATACCGATAGCGTTGCGTATTCCGAATTGTTCACCAGAACCATGATGGAAGAAAAGTTCAATATTCTTGGTCTAAACCGCGTGCTGGTTGATAAATTGCGTATCCCGCAACTGGTTGGAAAATCCATGCTGGCGCGGCTTAACACGCATCAAAGCCTGTGCGCGCATGTGCTAACGTCGCGTGAAGAAGACCGCGAAGTAGCGATGGGTAACGTGACACCGGATAGACTTTCAACGCTGCGCCTTGGCATTGATCGCACCGTGTTCAAAGCGGGCATCGGCAACCGCACAGCATTAAACGAGAAATATAACATTCCGGATGATTCACTGGTCGTGGTCTTTGTGGGCCGTCTGGATGAAGGCAAAAATATTTATGTGCTGATCGATGCGGTTGAACGCGCAATCCGCGAAGGGCTTCCGGTATTTTTGATTGCCGCTGGCATTGGCCCTGCCGCCCAAGATATCGAACGGCGATTGCATGCCAATGCGGCATGTGTCGGGTTTCTTGCGCCGCATGAACTGGCGGAGATTTATAGCTGTGTGGATTTCATGGTATTGCCATCGCATGTCGAGACATGGAGCATGGTTGCAGCCGAAGCGATGGCGTGCGGGTTACCAGTGATAGCAGCGGCCGAAAGCGGTGTTGGCCGTTTTATTGGCGATAGTCATGCCGGTGAATTGGTGAAGGAAGACAGCGCGCGTGCATGGGCGCAAGCATTGCATCTGGCCGATGGCCTAAGGAATAACACCAATTTGCGTGATAACGCGATGTTGCTGGCAGGGCAGCATTTCCCCACCTGGCTTGAAGCGTTGGAGCAGGATTTGCTTCCCATCTGGCAAAACGTGCGAAAGCAGAAATAATGTTCGGAAAACGGATTTTAATGCTTATTCCGCACCCCGATGACGAGGTGGTGGGATGTGCCGCAGCGATAGCCAGAGCACGCGCGCAAGGCGCACGTGTGTTCGGCGTGAATTTATCGCATGGGTGCTTAGCCAAAAAAACCATGTGGTGGTGGGAACGCGGCAATTACGAACGCGATGTGGAAACGCGGCTCAGCGAATTCGCAGCTGTGACCGAATTCCTTGGCATCAAAATGGTGGGCGGGAATAATGAACGCGCAGCACGGGAAATTTGGCCAGATCTTCAAACCGTGTATGGCGAAGTGATGCAAGCGATGCAGCAATGCGCGCCCGATTGCATTTGGGTGCCGGCGTATGAAGGCGGCAACCCCGATCATGATGGATTAAATGCGTTGGCCAGCACGATAAAGAATGTGCCTGTCTATGAAGTTGCCGAATACCATTTCGCGCATGGCATCCCGCATTCCAATGCGTTTTTGGCCGTAAAAGGTAATGAAACAGTGATTAATTGCACCGAAGAAGAACAGAAGATGAAGCGCGCCGCGTTAGCACTGTATGCATCCGAACAAAAAAATCTGGGTGATATCGATGTGCGTTATGAAAGTTTTCGCCCAATCGCCAGTTACGATTATTCCCGCCGCCCGCATGAAGGGAAGTTATGGTATGAACGGTTCCAATGGGTGCCGTTCCGCCACCCGCGTGTGGATTTCACAAAAGCCGCAGCAGTGAGTAAGGCGATTATAGAGTTTTTGGGGAAGCAAATATAGCTTTGCCATTCGCTCTGTTCCGCTGCGCGGAACAACCGCTCGGGCACATGGTTACTTAGAAAGCACCTTCGCCACATCCTTCGCGGCATAGGTCAAAATCGCATCGGCGCCTGCGCGTTTGAAGCACAGCATGGTTTCCATCAAGATGCGGTCGCCATCGATCCAGCCATTGGCGGCTGCGGCTTTCATCATCGCGTATTCACCGCTCACTTGGTAAACGAATGTGGGCATATTGAACGTGGTCTTCACGCGTGACACGATGTCCAGATAAGGCAGACCCGGTTTGACCATCACGATATCCGCGCCTTCATTGATGTCCATCTGCACTTCGCGCAGCGCTTCATCGCTATTCGCGGCATCCATCTGATAGGTTTTTTTATCACCCTTTAATGAACCCTTATTATTCAGCGCATCACGGAATGGGCCATAAAAGCCTGATGCGTATTTGGCAGCATAGGACAGGATGAGTTTGTCTTGGAAATCCGCATCATCCAATGCTTTGCGGATTGCACCCACACGGCCATCCATCATATCGGATGGCGCGATGATGTCGCAGCCTGCGCGCACTTGCGCCAGTGCTTGCTTACATAAAATTTCTACGGTTTCATCATTCAGGATTTTTCCATCCACCAATAATCCGTCATGCGCGTGATCGGTAAATGGGTCGAGTGCCACATCACAAATAATGCCCATTTCGGGAACCGCTTTTTTTACAGCGGCAACAGCGCGGCAAATCAGGTTATCGGGGTTCACCGCTTCACTGCCATGTGCGTTTTTCAATTTTGCATCCAGCGCGGGGAATACCGCCATCGCATTAATGCCTAATGCTTTGAGCTCTTGCGCTTCGGCCACTAATTCATCAATCGACAGGCGTGCAACCCCGGGTAGGGAGGTGATGGGTTCACGAACCCCTTTGCCTTCAATCACAAAACCGGTCCAGATCAGGTCGTTGATGGTGACGGTGTTTTCCGCAACAAGGTTACGCAGCCACGGTGATTGGCGGGTGCGGCGCAGGCGGGTATTGGGGAAGGACGGGTTCATAAAACAGCTTCTTTGTTATGTTTGGGCGCTTGGTTTTTAAGGTCTGGTATTTTTACGCAATATCTTTATTTTCTACCAGTGCTTTAATAATACCATTTGAAGTGAATGTTTTTGCCATGAATCTCCTCCCCGCCGGATTTTACGACGTATTAAGCCCTGATGCCGAAAGCGAAGCGGCCTCCACACAGACGTTATTATCTGTGTTTGCCGAAAATGGCTATCAACGCGCCCAGCCGCCGATTATGGAATTTGAAGAAACGTTGTTGTCGGGCCCTGGTGCGACATTGAACCGCATGACCTTCCGCGTGATGGACCCGAACTCGCAGCGCATGCTGGCGTGCCGTAGCGATCACACATTACAAATCGGGCGCATTGCTGCAACGCGTTTATCAACCGCACCACGTCCGCTGCGCTTATCCTATGCTGGCCCCATTCTGCGGCTGGCCGGACATGAACAAAGCCATGCACGTCAAGTGACACAAGTCGGCGCGGAAATCATCGGCAGTCTGGATGCCGAAGCCGATGCGGAAGTGATTTTATTGGCGATGGAAAGTTTGACACGTATTGGCGTGACCAGCGTTGCGCTCGACATCACCATGCCAACGCTTATCCCAAGTATTTGCGAAGCATTCCATGTGGAAGGTGATGCGCGCCAGAAATTGCATCACGCGCTTGACCGCAAGAATGAAGCATTGGTGCAAGGTTTATCAAAGACCCAAGGGCTGGAAAAAGCATGCGCGTTGGCATTGGCGTTATTACGCGCCAGCGGGGATGCATCCAAAGCTTTGGATGCATTGAATGCTATGGATTTGCCAGAAAAAGCCGCACTGGATCGCACGCGCTTGCAACGTGTCTATGATTTATTGCCAAAAGAATTGCGCGCAGCCATGACGGTGGATCTTGTGGAATATCGCGGTTTTGAATATCAAACCGGCCTCAGCTTCGCGCTGTTCTCCAAAGCCATTCGCACCGAATTGGGACGCGGTGGCAGATACCGCACGGCAACCAATGAACCAGCAACCGGTTTTACCTTTTATGCTGAAAGTCTGATGCCGGTGTTGCCGCGCGCCAAATCACGTGCGCGCATTTTGGTGCCGTTTGAAACCACCGCAGCGCAAGCAGCGGCGTTGGTGAAAGACGGGTATGTGGTGTTACGCAATCTGACTAAGGATAATGATTTGACGAGCGAAGCCAAACGTCAATCGTGCCACGCGATTTTGGAAAACAATAAACCGAAGATGGTTTAGGGTTTTGGTGTATGACCGGGGTCTTTTGGATTGACGCGTTTAGCAGCTTCCACTAGCAGGCGTTGAGCGCGTGCTGTGCGCCCTTTTTCCAATGATAGTACCGTCGCGCTTGGGCGTTCGGGTTCTGGCGCTGGTTCAGCCTTTGCGGTTGCTTTGTAAGCGGCGCGTACGATGTCTTCACGGTAGGAGGTAAGCGCGCGTGATGTTGCGGGTGGGAATTGGGAGGGCGCTGTTGCGCTGTTCATCGCAACATCTGTTGCAAAGCGTTTTAAAACATCACGCGAGATATTCAAATCCAACCCGTTCTTTTGTGCGATAATGATGCTGTCTTCGATTGCCGAATGAATGACATGTTGTGTATCTGCCGCCTGGCTGGCGTAAGGTTTGATTTCCAGCAAGGCCACGACGACGACTGTATAATAATCGCTAAGGGCTTCACGTAATTTAGGGTTGAGCGGATTGACCAGATAGGAACGGTCGGCATGCAATTTGCCCATGAATGCATGCACATACGTGTTCATCACCGCCAGCTTATGCGCCATGCGCGAAATGGTGTGCGTCACAGCGGCTTGTGGCATTTGTTCGCTGTTTTGTTGCCGTTCAGCCATCGCCAACCCGCATGACAGATATGCCATCGATGCATAACGTGTTGCCTGATGGATGCTTTGGTGCGGTTCTGCATATATCGGCAAGCCGCCCTTGACGTTCTGTTCTTCATAATCAAAGCGTGCTTTAAAATGTGCGGGGCCTTCGCCAACCGTTTCCAGAAAGACATTCCATGCTGTATTGAAAATTTGCACCGGCGTTGACAGCACGATGTCAGCCGGTTTGTGCTTAAGACGTATCGCAGTTCGTTTGATGATTTCCAAATCGTACATAAAAAATCTTTTTAAAGTTCTGGTTTTGCGTGTTTCGCAATGTCCAGCAGGCGTTGCATGGTGGCTGCACGCGTCGTGCGTGGGCGCGCGGGCAAATGTGCGGTTTCTTTTTCGATGAACAATGCTAATTGCAATTGCATTAATGCACCCATCTTTTCAGTAATCAATGCGTTCGCTTTATCGGTTACAGCAGGGTTGGTCATAAATTCGATGAATTCCTGCTTTGCAGAAATAAAAGGACCGCCTTCATCTCCTAAGTCACCCACATGTGAAAAAGTCACATCGGTATGGAGTGCGGTATCAGAGGTCGACACATTCAGTGATGGCGAACAGACGCCATTGATCGAATGGCCGAATACCTGATTGGTCCAAAAGGTTGCTCCGTTGAACTGCGCGTAGCCAGAATCCAAAGTGCGATTTTTATATGTCGACATACGTAACTCGGTTTGGGGTTATGTGCCTGTAGAGTAATGTTCGCAGTTGAAACCAAAAAGCCCTTTTGTGTGCTGTGCAATAACTGCGTTGATATAAAATCACTAAAACATCGTATTAATGATATATTGGGTTGTGGATTAGGGGCTGGACGTGAAAGCAAAAAGGCCTTTTTACCCATATGTAATAGGGGCTCTTGTTATTTGAATGTGGACACGTGGTTTTGCTTGTTCTTTCGCCTGACTCTTGGTTTATTACAGTCCTTCGTTAAAACTCCTCTCCCAACGCATTAAGGAAACAGCATGCCTAACGTAGCCGTCGTCGGCGCCCAATGGGGCGATGAAGGTAAAGGAAAAGTCGTCGATTGGCTTTCAAGCAGAGCCGATGTCGTCGTGCGTTTCCAAGGCGGTCATAATGCTGGTCACACATTGGTGATTGATGGTGTGACGTATAAATTATCACTGCTGCCTTCGGGTGTGGTACGTGGCGGAAAACTTTCCATCATTGGCAATGGTGTGGTGGTTGACCCCGCAGCGCTTTTAAAAGAAATCGACAGCATCGCGGAAAAGGGCGTGACCATTACGCCGAAGAATTTACTGCTCGCGGAAAACGCGGCATTGATTTTGCCAGTGCATGGCATGCTGGACAGAGCGCGCGAAGCAAGCAAGGGTAATTCAAAAATCGGCACCACAGGCAGAGGCATTGGCCCAGCCTATGAAGATAAAGTGGGAAGACGCGCTATTCGTGTGTGCGATTTGAATCACCCAGAGCACCTAAAGACCAAGCTTTCCGAATTGCTGGAGCACCATAATCTATTGCTCAAAGGCTATGGCGCGGAAACGGTCGGCGTTGACCAGTTATATGGCGAATTGATGCAGATGGCGCCGCGCTTGCTCTCGCATGCTGCGCCGGTTTGGCGCGTATTGGATGAAGCGAACCGTGCCGGCAAACGTATTTTATTCGAAGGCGCACAAGGTATTATGCTGGATGTGGATTTTGGAACCTATCCGTACGTCACATCATCAAACACCGTTGCTGCACAAGCATCGACCGGAAGCGGCATTGGCCCAAAGGCTATTGGCATGGTGCTTGGTATTTGCAAAGCATACACAACGCGCGTGGGTTCTGGCCCATTCCCTACGGAAGAACTTGGCCCCATTGGCGAAAAGATTGGCGAGCGTGGCCGTGAATTTGGAACCGTGACGGGACGCAAGCGTCGCTGCGGCTGGTTCGATAGTGTGATGGTACGCCAAGCAGTGAAGTTCGGCGGTATTGATGGCCTCACCTTGACCAAGCTGGACGTATTGGATGGTTTTTCGGAATTGAAAATCTGCACCGGATACAAAATCGGCAAAGACCTGTTTGATTACTTGCCAGCCGATCAATTCGCGCAGGCAAAAATCGAACCCATCTATGAAACGATTGAAGGTTGGCATGGCACAACCGCAGGTGCACGCAGCTGGGCGCAATTGCCAGCACAAGCCATTAAATATGTGCGCCGCATCGAAGAATTGACTGGCGCGCCTGTCACCATTTTGTCAACGAGCCCCGAGCGCGAAGACACAATTTTGATGAAAGACCCGTTTGAAGGTTAGCGCATAACTGGTTATAGTTTTACCAGATGGCCATTTTCAACGAACGCTACACGATTGATGAAATGCAGGCGCTGCCCGATTTTGATACGGGCACAGCCAAGGCCTATGCCGTGCATAGCAAGGTGAGTGGCAGTGCGGCGCTGATGGCGTATGTGGTGCAAGGGCATATGCCGACCCGCACCGATGCGCTCGCCGGATTTCATGGCTTATCCCATACGAGTTTAAGTCTGGTGCATGAAGCGCATGTTATCGATTGGCCACTGACAGGTCATCGCCATATGGCGATTATTTATGACATGATGAAAGGTGCGCGTCTTGCGCCGCAAGGCGAAGGCCCGCAATTTTTGCATGGACCGTTTCCTGCGATTAAAGAAGGCGCACTGACGGACCAAGTCATCAAGCCGCTGGGCCAGGCAATTTGCCAGATTGCGAAGATGGGATTGTTTCATGGCTCCATTCGCGCTGACAATGTATTTATAGGTGATAATAATACAGTGATGCTGGGAGAATGTTTAACCGCGCCATGCGCGTTTCGTCAGCCAGCGCAATATGAAACCCCGCACCGTGCCTTGGCGCCTGATATCGCACGTGGTGTTGGCACGGCAGGTGATGATTTTTATGCCTTTGGTGTTCTGATTTTATCGGCGCTGATTGGCGATATACCGCTGCGTGATCTAACACCCGAAGCCATTGTGCAATTGAAGATTGAACGCGGCAGTTATACGGCATTGGCGGGCGAACGTCGCTTCACGCCAGCGACCATTGAATTGCTGCGTGGATTATTGGCGGATGATCCCGCTCTTCGTTGGAACCATGAGGATTTTGAACAATGGGTCGCGGGACGCCGATTAACCCCGCGCCAGTCAACGATTGCCAAAAAAGCCAGTCGCCCGCTTAAATTTGCCAATCAGGATTATGTTCAGCTCCGTCAGTTGCTCGGCGCAATGAGCAGCGATACAAAACTGGCGGCAGCGATGATTAATAATCAGGACGTCACGCGCTGGATTGCCAACGGCTTTAATGATGAAAAGGCCATTAAAAATCTGGAACAAGCGATTGCAACTACGCGCCAGCAACGGTTGGGCAGCGAAGAAGAACGGCTGGTCACCAATGTGCAAATCGCACTCGACCCGCTTGCGCCCATACGGTATCGCGGTATTGCAGCCTATCCATCGGGGCTACCAGTGCTGCTTGCACAACTGATATTGACCGAAAGCCAGCTTACCTTGATTGCAGAAATCCTGGTCAATCGGTTGCCCGCGCTATGGCTCGAATATCAAATCGATGCCAAGCAAGGTAATGCCATCGTCACGGTGCAGCTATGTGAAAAAGCCGTGGATATTGTGCAGAACAAATCGCTCGGCTTCGGGCTCGAGCGTTTTTTATATGAGGGTAATCCCAGCTTGCCCTGCCTTAACCCGCAAATCCGTGACCGCTATGTGCAAAGCCCCAAGCAGTTATTGGAGGCGATGGAACGCCGAGCACCGCTTGGTGGATTGCAGTTGATTGACCGCCATATCGCCGCATTCTTGATGGCAAAGAACAAGAATATTACCTTGATGTTGATGCAGAATATCGACCAGATGCGCGACATGACCCGTCGCAATATCGGCATTCTCAATTTGTATGCCAATTTGCAGGAACAGTTCGGACCGGATAATCTGAAAAACCTTGCGGCAGTGTTATTGCCGCTCACCGAAGAAGCGGTGAAGCGTTTCCATAACCGTCCGCGTCAGGAGCGTGTACGCAAGGATTTGAAAGCTGCCGCTGCCACAGGCCGCCTCAGTAACATGCTTAATCTGGTGGATGATACCGACACGGTCATTATGGATGCACAGGAATTTGTTGCTGCCAAAATGCTGTATAAGGAAACCGAAGCGGAAGTTGAACGGTTGGGTGAATATTCGAAGAATAAAAAAATGCTTGCCGAGCAAGCGGGGCAACCCCTTGCTGCCGTGATTGCGGTGAGCATTTCGTTTTTTATTCTGCTTGTTATTTTGCTGCGGTTATTTCAATGAAGCATAAGTATACGAGAGATGTGAATGTCTAAAGCACCTGCAAAGCCAGCTGCCAAAGCAGCAAAGCCCGCGAAAGGCGCAAAAGGTGCCAAACCTGCAAAAGGTGGCGGTAAAGGCTTGTTGGTGCCGTTTGTGATTTTGGGGATTGCCGGTGTGTTTGTGTTGCCTGCAACGATTGTCGCCTTGGGCGGGTTTATTCCTACCTTCGCGACGATGATTACCGATAAAAGCCGCGGGCGCAGTATGACGGTGGCGGTTGGCGCACTTAACATGACGGGTGTTGCCTATATCGTCATTCAGCTTTTCCAAAAAGGCATGCGATTGGATTATGCGATGATGCTGTTACAGGATCCGCTTAACTGGCTCATCATGTGGGGCGGTGCGGGAATTGGTCTTGCGCTGCTCACGTTGATTCCACCCATCGTCGCGCAGGTGTTGACCAGTATTGCGGAATTCAAATTACTGAAGATGAAAGCCAATCAGGCGGAAATCCGTAAAATCTGGGGCGATGATGTGAAGAACTAGTTTTTTCCGGCGGCATTAGCCGCCGCCGTGCAAGTCTGCACGGTTAAATATCAGTTTTTTATTCGCCGCCGCCTGAAAACGTACCCATTAAATGCTGTCCTGCGCCCATCAGCTTTTGCATCCATGCAGGGCCAACATGCGGCTGGGTGTTTTGTGCTGCCATCGTCGCTGCTGGCGGAGCAGGAATAATAGCCAGTTTGGTAAGCCAGAAGGATGGCTCGACATTATCTTCGCCAAGACGCATTTGCACGCGAAGTGCATCAAGTTGTGCCAAGGCCGCACGCGCATTCACGCCCACCATACCCGTCAATGCACCCACGCGGCTGCTCATATGCTGCATGGTTTCGGCATTCAAATTGGAGGAGAATAAATCGCCAAAAATGCTGATGAATTGTCCGGCCAGCATGACCATCTGCGCTGGTGGTATCGATGCTCGGTCTGGCAGCAAGGCATCCAGCACCGTTTTGCCATCGACGACATAACGGTTGGAACTGTTCATAACGATACGCAGTTGCGCCTTGGTCTGGCCTTGGCTGAAAACAAATTGTGATGAAAAAGGCGGGGTCAGCATGGCGCAATACATGCCATTGGTTTTGAACATCTGCGTTATCTGCGCTTTTTCTTGTGGGTCGGTTTTCTTGCTCGCCAGTTTTTTACATTCCGCATGGGTGGGAATGTGGCGCGGTGCGGGTTCACCTGCACGCGCAACGCATGTCATACACAGCATGACACACATGATAAGCAGGGAGGGCAGCAGGAAGGAACGCATGGGGGTAGCCTATCGCCAAACTGCTGAAAACGAGGTTAATATCTATTCATAATCTCTAACTGCGGCGTTGGCTTATGTGCGTTTTCTGCGCTTCCGGTGCTCACGTACTTAAACGTACGCTGCGCTCCGGTTCTCGAAACCGCCCATAATCCTTAGCCGCAGCGAGATTCTGAATAAGATATAATAAAAGGTTGAAAAATGCCTGTAAAAGCCACGTATTAATAGATATTCAGACATTGTTTAGGGTTATACCGCTAGGATGCTGAGTAATCTAAACTCATATTGGTTTGCGAATGAGCGTTGCTGCAACATATGCACGAAATTCCTACGCCGCTGAATATAGCGACGACATTCCTGCTGCGTTCAATGATCCGAGTAAAGAAGACACTGGCAAGGCTGCGGCCAGCAATGTGCCTGGTGTATTAAGCAGACCAGAGCCGGAATTACGCGTAGTACAACAACAGCCACCGCCGCAGCGTTCAGCGTTGTTGGAACAAGATGGTGAGACACCGCAAGCACCTGTAATACGTCAGCAACAACCATCACGCGATATGTTGATGACACCCAAGTTCCCGACAAATGGTATGGGTTAACGCGCATTTACCATAAACATTCAGTTTGTTTTTAGAACTCATCGGTAGGATGAGAGGCTTATTCTATTGATTATTTGAAGGATTTTGCATGGCTGCACTACCCCCACGCGCTGCACCCGTTGCTGCAGCAAGCCGTTATCAGACAACGCCGATTAAGCAGGACGTGTCGTCATTTAATATGCCAACGGAGCAGCAAATTCTCAACCAGCAGATTAGTCTGGCAACCACCAATAGCTCGCCTGCGTCCATGCAGGCTCTTTTGAATAATCCGCGCTTTGAGCAAATGCTGCGCGACCCACAGCAAGCCCGGGCACTACATGACAATCCGGCATTCAAAGATATTCTTCCAAAGCTGAAGGAAGAAGCAGACAAATTGCCGACTGCGGGCACAAGCCCTGATGGCAGCTCAACTAATCCGCGCCAAACCATGACCAGCGCGTTGAACGAATTTACACAAAATGCGCCATCGGGAACGCCAGCCTTGTCACCGCCAGATGGTCACACGCCGCGCACAGAGCCAACGCCGCCGCGCAGCGCGCAGCAAATGCGCCCTTCTATGATTTAAACGTTATAGCGTTTTCCGGCTTGTTCCAGAAATTGCGCCTGCGGCTCTGACGCGGTCAGTGTGCCAGCTTTGGCGCGTTCTTCTTCTGCCAGTACGGTTGATAAATAACGCTCCGTATAGCTGGGAATAATCACGACAATCATCTTGCCTTTGTTTTCCGGCTTTGCGCCAACGCGCAGTGCTGCTGCTACAGCTGCGCCGCTGCTGATACCCACGGGAATGCCATGTTGTTTAATCAGGGTGCGTGCCATGGCCAGACTATCGGCGGTACTTACTTTCTCAATGCTATCAATCATCGAACGATCCAGTGTATTGGGAATGAAGCCAGCGCCGATGCCTTGAATTTTATGCGGGGAATGTTTGCCGCCGGAAATGACAGGGGATTCTTCAGGCTCCACCGCTACCATTTGCAGCGTTGGTTTTTTGGATTTCAGTGTTTTGCCAATTCCGGATAATGTACCGCCGGTACCAACACCGGAAATGACGATATCGACCTTACCATCCGTATCATTCCAGATTTCATGCGCGGTAGTTGCAGCATGGATGGCAGGATTGGCGGGATTATCGAATTGTTCCATCATCACGCAGTTTTTATCGGCTGCTACCATTTCCATCGCTTTGGCAATGGCGCCCCGCATACCAAGCGCGCCGGGGGTCAGCACGACATCCGTGCCAAGCAGTAATAACAGCGAACGGCGTTCCATCGACATGGTTTCCGGCATCGTCAGCGTGATTGGGTAACCCTTTGCCGCGGCGATAAATGCCAACCCGATACCGGTATTGCCGGAGGTTGGCTCAACAATCCGCATGCCCTTTTTGAGGCGGCCAGTTTTTTCCGCATCTTCCAGCATGGCTTTGCCGATACGGTCTTTGACAGAACCAAGGGGATTAAAGAATTCAAGCTTCAGGACAATATCTGCAGCGCTTTGCAAACCGGGAACACGAATAAGCGGGGTATGACCAATCGTATCAAGAATGGAAGCGTGAATGTTCATATAACACCTTTTTGGAAGATGGATTATTCGGCAGCGTTGGACGCTTCGGTCGGCAATGAAACCTTGGCGGGAATACCAAATGCGGTCGCGCCAGCAGGAATGTTTTTGGTGACAACAGAATTTGCGCCGATTTTTGCATCATCGGAAATGGTGATGTTGCCAATCAGCTTTGCGCCTGCACCAATCATCACGCGGTTGCCAACAGTGGGGTGGCGTTTGCCAAATCCGCCTTTGCCGCCCAGTGTGACGCCGTGGAAAATCAGGCAGTCATCGCCAATTTCGGCGGTTTCGCCAATGACCACGCCCATGCCGTGGTCGATAACCAGATTTTTGCCGATACGTGCGCCGGGATGGATTTCAATGCCAGTGAACAAACGGGAGATTTCGCATACCAAGCGCGGGAAGAATGGAACACCCCATGTGTACAGCTGATGCGCGATGCGGTGCATGACGATAGCTTTCACGCCGGGGTAGAGCAGGGCAACTTCCAACAGGCTGCGGGCAGCGGGGTCGTTCTTTTTATATGCTTCGAGCAAGGCCATGGTGTCCGGTCTGGGAATGGTTAAGGTTGAAATAGGTGCAAAGACCTTACAGTTCAACCCCGTTAATGTTAAGGGGCTAAATGTCGCTTTATATATCTGAGACAGATGGAACAGAACCCATAGGCACCTGTCCTGTACCGCCGTCTGACCCATTATTGGATAGAGGTTCACCGCTATTATGCTGTTTACCAGCCAGCTCATCCAATATCGCGATGCGTTTTGCGATTGGCGGGTGGGTGGCGAATAGATCGAATAACCCGCCACCATTCTCGATGAACATTTGCTTTACTTCAGGCGGCACATTGGCGACATCGCTTTGACCGCTGATTTTACGAAGGGCGCTGGCAAGAGCTGCTGGATTTTTGGTTAGCTCCACACTACCGGCATCGGCGTTGTATTCGCGCTTGCGTGAAATCGCAAAACGCAACAGCAGTGCAAGAAGATAACCAAGCGCAAGCAATGCCGTGGCAATCAGCATCAGCGGCAAATTGCTGCGCCGCCCGTTATGGTCATTGCTGTTGTAGATATGGGGATTATTATAGGAGCTGGTATAAAACATATTGCGCCACGCCAGTTGCGAGAGGAACGAAATCATCCCGACGAACACGGTGGTGATAACCAGCAAGCGCACATCACGGTTGACGATGTGGGTCAGTTCATGGCCAATCACCGCTTCCATTTCATCGCGGTCGAGGGTTTGCATCAGCCCTCTGGTAACAGTGATGGAAAAGCTTTTGTCGGTAAGGCCGCTGGCAAAGGCGTTGAGTGCGCTGTCTTCGATGATTTCAAGCTTCGGCATTGGCAAACCACGGCTGATGCACAGGTTTTCAAGGATGTTATAAAGCCCTGGTTCTTCGGCCCGCGTGACACTGCGCGACCCTGTCGCTGCGCTTATCATCCAGCCATTGAATAGCGTTGCAATCAGCACCCACACAGCAGCTGCACCAAGAATTCCCGGCAATACTTGTATCGTCAGGTTTACTGCAAGCTGGAACGTTTCCTGATTGAAGAAGGTTGGTTGCTCATAATTATTTGGGGGGTTGTTGCCATAAACAAATACATATGCGCCGATGAAGAACAATAGCGCGAGCATAAACGGGAAGCTCAACAACAACAGGGTCGATTTAAAATTATTCGCCCATATCCACGTTTTAAGCCCGATGATTTGTTTAGGCATCTTCGTTTAAAATTTTACAGATGGCGCGGTGGAGAGTTGCGCTCTGGCGGCATCGCCCAGATCGAACATGGTTTCCTGATTAAAGCCAAGGGCTGGCGCAACCAATACCGCAGGGAATTGCTGTGTGGATGCATTATATTCGCCAACCGCATTATTAAAAAAGCGCCGCGCCGCCGAAACCTTGTTCTCGATATCGGATAATTCGGCCATTAAACGCTGGAAATTTCCATCGGCTTTTAAGGTTGGGTAATTTTCCATGACAGCGAATAAGCCGCGCACGCCGGATGACAATTGGTTTTCTGCCTGAACACGGTCGGAAATGTTGGCTGCGTTGGTGATGCCGGAGCGCGCCTTGGCAATCGCTTCGAATACACCGCTTTCATGCGCCGCATACGCCTTCACGGTTTCGACAAGGTTGGGGATTAAATCGAAACGCTGTTTGAGATACACATCGACATCGGCGAATGCGTTTTTGCATTCCTGACGCAAGGCGACGAGACGGTTATAGACGCCAATCACGAATAGAATGACGAAGCCGAGAACAACCCCTAAAATCAACATGGATGACATTGTGTATTCCCTCGTTTAAGTGATGGCTGTTATACTAGACAACACGCCACTCAATTACAATTCACCAAAACTGTCCACCAAACTGTAACGTAAATATGTCATTTTTATTAAATCTTTTACCTGCCGCCGCGCAACCTTATGTGCGACCCTATTTTCATCTGGCACGGCTGGATAAGCCTGCTGGCTTTATGCTGCTGTTGTTTCCCGCATGGTGGGCGCAGGTGCTTGCGACACCCGATGGCGAGTTTCCGAATATATGGATGTTCATTTTGTTTTTCATTGGCGCGGTCGTGATGCGCGCGGCGGGCTGCGCGGTGAATGACGTGTTCGACCACAAGTTGGATGCACAGGTGGAACGCACGCGCCAACGTCCGATTGCCTGTGGCGAAATCAAACCATGGCAGGGAATTGCGTTTGCGCTCGGTTGCTGCATCATCGGATTGCTGATTGTCTTACAAATGGGTTCGTTGGCGTTTTGGCTCGCAGTGGCATCGTTGCCGCTGATTGTGCTTTATCCGCTGATGAAGCGCATCACATGGTGGCCGCAGGTGTTTCTTGGCATCATTTTTAACTGGGGTGCGATGATAGGATTTGCTGCCATCCAGCACACGTTGCCCTTCGCATCCTTCGTATTGTATGCCGCATGTTTTTTCTGGACGCTGAGCTATGACACGATTTATGCGTTTCAGGATAAGGTGGATGACGAAGTGGCGGGTATCAGATCGACCGCGCGGATATTGGGCGCGGATGCAAAGAAGACCATTCTTATCTGGGCAGCAATCAGCTTTGCCTTATTGCTGCTGGCGGGTGCCATTGCCGCATTAAGCTCGTTATTCTATGCGGGCATGTTCGTCGCATTCATATATATGGCATGGATTTTAAAGAACTGGCGCATGGAAGATAGTACGAGTAGCCTCGCCTCGTTTCAGGCAAATACCACATTCGGGTGGATTGTATTGGGAGCGATGATAGTGGGACGGGTAATTGTATGAGTAGTAATATCAAGACCAAGCGCGTGAAGAAGGTTGAAGATTGGCCAAGCTATATCACCGAGCAAAGCGAGTTCATCATCGCCAACACGCAGCTTAAAAACCCGCCGCTGCTTCCTGAAATGAAATTATACTTGAGCGAAGTATTCAACGCATTGTGGCGTGTAACCGAAACACGGTTCGAGGCAAAAAATATCCCGCCGCCATTCTGGTCATTTGCATGGCCGGGCGGTCAGGCGCTGGCGCGCTATGTGTTGGATAATCCCGCTATCGTCAAAGATAAACGCGTGTTCGATTTCGCATCGGGCTCTGGTCTATGCGCGATTGCGGCAAAAATGTCCGGCGCGGCATCTGTTGTTGCGAATGATGTTGACCCGTTGTCTATCGTTGCGGTGGGCATGAATGCGGCTGCGAATAATGTCAGCGTTGATGTGTTGCATGATAATAAAATTAACCGCGAGCTGCCGGATATCGATGTCGTTCTGGCAGGTGATTTTTGTTATGAATGGCCCATGGCGGGCTATGCCATTGAATGGCTGCGGGCGCAGGTTAAGCAAGGAAAGACGGTGCTATTGGCTGACCCCGGGCGTAATTACCTGCCCAAGGAAGGGTTAGAAAAGCTTGCGGAATATGATATCGCCACACCCTTAGAGGTTGAAGATAGCGAAATCAAGCATACGACGATTTACCGTTTGCTGGCCGCAGAGGAATAAGTAAAAAAAAGCCACGCACTTGCGGGGTGCGTGGCTGTAGGGAACAAACTGTGATAACAAGAAACCGGCTTTAAGCTGACGCAGTACCTGTGGTGGTGGTTTTGCGGCGATAATCTTGCAGACGGGTTACGCGCAAGGCACGTGAACCGCCACGTTCGGATAACTTCATCCATGAACGAATTTCTTCTTCGGAAAGCGAATAGCGCGCACATACTTCAGCCAAGGTGATATGACCTTTGCGAACTGCGTCAACGACGATTGCTTTGCGGCTGATAACCCAGCGCTTGGTATCTGCTGGCGGCAGGTGCGATAGATCCGCTTTGCCGCGCATGTTAAATTCTTGGCCAGCATTTGTGGCGTTATTCATTGTCATAGCCGTACCCCTTTTGTGACTTAAAAAATATTTTCTTGTTATGGGCTTGAGCATAGACGACGCGTATTAAAAAAAACTGAATTAAATCATTGAAATCATTGGCATTTTAGACAAATGCAGGTGGTTTTTTACGCAAATTGAACGGAATATTCATGTCTGGTTAATGCGCGGATAACCTTAACGAAATCATGTGGTTAAGGCTGTTTCACGGTTTCTTTGCGAATTTTCTTTAGAATGAAATGAGGTGCACTGCGCTCAACCGTGAGTGATGAGTGGTTCGAAGATGAACGCTTTATGAAGCAACCGATAAAAAAATATGAAAAACAGATGAAATATTTTGGGGCCTCAAATCATAATATTCCTGAAGCAGCGCGAAAAATTTTGAGCGCACTCAATTATTATGATCTGAATCTGGTCACAACGTCACTTCCAACGAATCATGGATCGGGCAAAGCGCCGCCATCGAACCGCTTTTCGACTTATGAATGCAATGATGCGATGATTAGCATTGCGTCATCCGCCAAAGATAAGCCCATCACCGTGACGATTGCTAAAACAGATGAAAACGGCGTTTCGGAAGATATTCTGTTCCACTTTGACCCTGTTAAAAAAATCCTCCTCACCGCGCGGCAGCTGGAGGATGGACGATGAGTTTAATCACCGAAGTCAAATTGACCCAATTATCGCCCCTTGGCACCAAGCGTGAATGGCATGGCGCCGAAGCATTGAAATTTGCAGGTGCCCCATTGCCTGCGGGCAATATTTCCCCCACCACCCGCATGTTGGCGGATATTCACCGCAATGTATTACTGGCCTTACGCGATGAACTTTCAGGCCACACGCCAGAACTGAATGCTTAATAGACTGAGTAGTTAAGCAAAGGTGTCTTGACCATATAAATATAAGTCCGGCAGAATTTGGGCGTTAAATCGCTTCTGTTCCTCTGACCGAAATACACGTCATGACCAAGACACATTTTTTCCAGCGATGCATCGCTGCGAGCTTCGCATTAGTTCTTTTATTAGCCGCACCGTCCGCGCAAGCCAAATGGCCGTCATGGGAAGAAGCGGTAGAAGTGTTGCGGCCACTGGTTGGTCTGGATAATGACCAGACCGAAGCCACAATCTTTGCGATAAAGCATCCGGTCTGTGCGGGTACCATTGTGTCCTATACATTGGCGCAAGATTATTCATTGGTCGGTTTCATTGGCGCCCTGAAGGTCACCAAACTGCAAAGCATACCCAAATTGCTGCCGATTAATGGTGGCAATTGCAAAAGCTACCAACCCATCCAGCAAGCTTACCAATTCATTGACCGCAAGGGGGATGAATATCTTGGCAAGAGCAAGGCCGATTATTTGCGTACCTTGTTAGCCAGCCAGATTGAGGAAGGCAAAAGCTTTGTGGATGCGGAAGTCGCGTCCATCCCGTATCTGGGCACCATTCTTGCCAATTGGGATTGCGAGTGCGATGCCGCATTCGACAGTAATTTCAAAACCGAAAAACTTGCTGACCAGATAGTTGGCACAGTTATCTCTATCGTGAAATCAATCAAGGATGGCAATTACGGTACAGCGCTTGAAACCATGATCACGACGCTAGGACCTGATATGGCATGTAAGCTTGCCGAACAATATTCCGGCATTGGGTCCATCCCTATTGTCAGTGATGTGGCATCTGCTGCTTGCGCCAAAATTGCAGGAAAAGTCATTGGCTGGGTGGTATCGGGAACCGGTGCAGCCGCCGAAGCACTTGGCATCATCGGCGGCGATCACATACCACCGGAAAATTATTATAATCAGATGTTCGTTCCGATGCTAGGCAAGGATGGTTATGTTCAGCTTGCCGATACACTTTACAATAATTGCTACGATTATTTCGAACCAACCAATATGTCGTCAAGCACTGCAAAGAAAGTATGCGCGCTATTTCGTGACCGCTATGTCGTGCAATCGATGGGCAAGTTGCAATGGCATGCATTCCAGATTGAACGCGGAGAGTATTACAAGAAAAACGTAAGGCCCAAAGCCGAAGGCGCAGCATTGGTCAGTGATGCAGCGTTTAAAAACATCAAGGAAGACGTGCGAACTGCATGTAAGCAATATTTTCTTCAGCAATACCCGCAAGCCAATATTTTTACCGCTGCGTTTAACGATGAACCAATTGAAACCGTGTGCGATGGTTTCGTGAGCTATAGCCCGTCCAGCTATCATCCATGGGATATGGATAAGGCGCGCAACACTATTCAAAAAAACCTGACCTATGCCATGGCAGGAAAAACCGGCGGCCTTTGCAACGCCGATCCTGCTCTGCGTAACCTGATCAAATGTCAGGATGGGCAAGGCATGAATGCCTGCACACAATCCTATCCCAAGGCGTGCGCGAATAGTTCGCTGGAATTAGGCGGAAAAGAAATCCCCTGTTGTCAGGGCGGCGCGAAGCCAAGCGAGTCAGAACAGATGGCAATTAATGTCGCTGCAGAGATTGCCAAGAAAAGCGGCGGGCCGTTCTGCACCACATCACCCACCGATCCTTTGAAGATTGTCTGTTCGTTGCCCCAAGCATATAAGGCATGCCAAAGCCATTTTAGCTGGATGAATCAACGCGAGTGCGACCCCAAGGCTGTGACCGATTTGGGCCAAGCCACCACCACCTGTTGTTCATTTGATGCCAGCGCGCTGGATAAGGTGGATGGGATAACGCCTATCAAGAGTTTTGTGGCATCGCATGCCAAAGACACATCATCAGCATGTTCGGCTGGCGGATATTCGGTGGACAAGCTGCTCAGTTACGATCCGCGCATTGTGGCGTGTGGCAGCACTGATAATATTGGCGCATGTAAAAATACATTTGGCAGTGATGCATGCAAAATCGGCGATGGTGGTTTTGTTACCAAGCCATGTTGCGTGACAGCGGTCTTTGGCGGCGGCAGCGAGTATGTCGATACCTATGATCCATCGCAGCGCACACCTGAACAATTGGCAAAAGCAAAGAAGCTGGTGGATGATTCAAAGGGTGATTGCACTTTTGGCACCGCGCTTGATGGCAAGCCCGACTTGTTCCGCGTGGTGTGCAAGACGCCAGCATCGCTTAAGGCTTGTGTGAAAGAAGCAGGGCAGGGCACAGATTCCCGTGCGAAGTGCCATCTGACCAAGAGCGGTTATGTGCAAACCCCGTGCTGTGCGCCTGATGCATCACTGTACTATGCTGATTACGGCAAGCTCAAGGAACAAGAGCAAAAGAACATTCAAAAGGGTCTTGTTGGCAAAAAGGGGTTGGGCGTGAAGGGTGGTGAATCGCTCAAGCCTGCTGGCTCGGTCAACACCAATGATGGTGATATGTATAAGCCCGCAGATGATAAAAAAGCATCTCCCAATGCAGGAGATCTTGGCAAAGCTTTGGGTGATGGGAACCTGAAAGACAAATTGGGCCAAGGCACAAAACACCTCGAAGAAAAATCACCTGCAAAACCAAAGCGAGCAGGCGGTGATAAACGCGCGGTGAGTGATAAGGATAACGAGTTGGTGGCTATCCGCTTGCTCAAAGCAAAACCGCTTTCAGGCGCATCACCTTTCACCGCAGGTGATGTGAGGACGAAGATTGATCCATCTGCATTGGATAAGGGTGGCGTTGCAAAAACCGGCAAGACATTGCCCGGTGCAAGCGAACCTGCAAACGATAATCATGTGCCGTCATCACCATCGATGCGCGGTCCTGCTGCCGGTGTTGTCAGTGGTGCTGCCAGTGGCGCAGGCCTTCGCACAACCAGTGGCGGGTTCAGTTGCACGGGCAAGAGTAATGGCGATTATTGTTCGAACAGCACGACCTTGGTGACATGTACGGGCGGCGCGCAAAGCAATGCAACGTTGTGTGAAGGCGGCTGTAATTCGGCAGCGCGAGCATGCAATCCCTACAAGCCTTAATTAAACATTACCAAGGGGTGCCTAATTGTTGTTTTTATGACGGTATAGCCAATAATAATGGGCTTTGCCACAATCATCACTTGTAAAAAACCGCTGTTTTGTTACACAAAATAATAATATCCACGTTTTTAGCAGTCCGTTCATGACCCGCTGTTTCATTTCATGTTTTGCTTTGGCCGTGCTGATGGCTTTGCCAGCACATGCCGTGCCTTTCAAGCAATACGAACAGGTATCATCTTCTGTAATTATCAGTGATGTTCTAAAATCTGAACCGATACTTCCGCCCGTTGTATCGGTTGCTCCGGCTGCACCGAAAGTGCAAGGAAGCAAACAGGAATTGGTGGATATCCGATTGCTCAAGCAGCGCCCTGCAGGTACGGGCGGCATATTGCCATTCCGCGTGAGCGATGTGCGTAACCAGATCGATCCAGAAACCCGTTCAGTACCTGCTGCGCCAGGTTTGCCGCCCGCGACAACGGCAATCGTGACCTGTGCCAATGGAACGCGTTTCCCGCTTGCAGGATTTGCAGCTTCGGTGGATTTGGTGTTTCCAGCGTCAAACAATGGCGTGTGTTCAATGGCAGCTGGCCCATCAGCACTTAACGGTGTGTTGCAGGTGGATAGCTTCACCACTGTAAGCGCAGCCGTGACCGGATTAAATGGCTGGGTTTCGAATATATCTACGCTTATTCCAGGGCTTGGTACAGGGTTTGCTACCCCAAATGTACAAATCAGCAGAGGCGGCGTGACCTACCGGATGACATTGACCGTGCAAACCAGTGGTGCAGGCGGTGGCAGCGTGATTATTAGTAATTTTGTAAAACTGTAACGGGAGTAAGCATATGAAACACATTATTCTGATGCTGGTTGCTGCACTGATGCTCGTTGCATCGCCTGCAGATGCACGCGAGTTCCGCGAAAAGCGCGCTATCAAAACCCCGTTTGAAAATGACAGCGTGCTTCAGGCCGATGATAAAAGCGGCGGCCCGGTTGGCGCGCCAACGGTATCGTTAGACCAAGAATTCATCCGCCGTTCGATTGAAAAATTGATGGCCAGCTGGGGTACTGGTGACATCGAGAATTATCTGGGCGATCGTTTCCCTAACCGCAGTGAACTGGTCAACGCGCTGAACGACCATGTGCCATTTGATGCGCGGCTGGAAGTTAAAAGCATTCGTGCGATTAAGGTGATAGGCCAGAAAACCAGACAAGGTGATGATGGCAAACCCTTATTGGTGAGCGTTGTGTCAGCCGAGGTTGAAACTGATGTGCATTACCAAGACGCACGCATCGGCAACACACGTCTGCGCGGCACGGGCGAATATCTGTTTGAACTCACCTCGCGTTCCAAGAGCTAAGACGTAATTGATGACCACGCGCTTCCTTCTCACTTCGTTTATCATGACCAGTATGTTGCTGGCTTCGACGGCAATTGCCGCAGAAGAAAGCGCGGTATCGGTTGATCCGTCCTCGCCGCTGTTATCGGGTTGGCTCGTTGAAGGTGATGCGTCGGTTGATGTTTCGAACTATCAATATTCCGGTGCCTTGGCGGGTAGCCCATACCAGAATACCGGTAACCAGATTTATGCTGAAACCAACGCACAATTTTCAAAAGAATTCTCACCCTATCAATCCATCAAGGGTCGCTTTGGCGGGTTATACAACCGCTCCGATTATCGTAGCCAGTATCGTAACGCCACGGTCGAACAATTCTCGACCACATGGGAAAATGGCGAAAGCTCCACACCCTATATCGTAGATGCAGGAGATTTTTACGCCAGCTTCTCGCCGCGTTCGATGCAATTGCCACTTAAAGGCGCGAATATCGAATTGCAGCCGACCAGCTCTGGTGCGTGGTCGCATTCCATCAATATGATGGCGGGGTTTGACCAAGGTGTGTATCGCCAGGTGAATTTCGATAAAAGTTTCTTCACCGGCGCATCATACCTTGCTGAAAACGATGCATACGGCTCGTTTATCGTCAACCATATCTATAACTACAAGAAGCCGGATGGCGCGATATCATCTCTCGGCTTGCAGCAAAACGTGACAACGCTTGGCGCACAGACCGATTTAAATCTGCTTGGACAAAGTCTCAGCTTTGAAAATGAAGTCGGATTGTTTGTAGGTGATGTGCCCAGCACCATCGTCACATCGCCAAAGACCAATCAGGCGGATGTCGGATTGTTCACGCGTCTTGAAGGGCATAATAAAACACCGCTCACCTACAGTATTCTGTTTGAACGCTATGGAACAAATTACCAGCCAGCAGGCGGCAGTGTGCAATCGAACCAAAGCCATTTGGAAACACAGCTTGGCTGGAAATTCGATGGCGGTTTGCGGTTGACGGGACGGCAGAACCGCACGGAATCATCCCTGGAAACCGCGAACCCGCTGGTTGAAAACACCTATGGCTTGCGGTTGACAGGCCCATTGCTCGGCACGCTGGTGGATGGGTTGACGGGTTCGGTGGATGCATCGTCAACGCATTTGAAAAACGAAAGCGTCACCACGCATTCGCAGACGTATACGACGGGGATGAGCCTATCCAAGACCATTACCGATGATCTGTCGGGCCGATATGGGTTCCGGTATCGCAAAATTCATAATAACATCACTGCCGCGATTACACAGGCACATGACCACACGCTTGGCGCGGATTATCGTTGGGCGTTAGGCGAGTTTTCTGGAACCCTAAGCCCTGGCGTTATCGTTACCGAAAGCACAACGGGCACGCGTCATTCATTACAATATGGCCCGCAGATTTCAGCCAATGCCAATGTTGGCGGCCATTCATTCAATGTGAATTACCAGAATAACAACACCGAAGAATATGTGCCGCCCAGCAACAACATCTTCAGTGAAACTGCCTCCGGCCGTTATAGCTATACAACGGGTGTGCATACGGTTTCATTGTCAGGTGATTATTTCCAACGTAGCCCCGATGCAGCGGATGATACCCAAGCGTGGCGGGTGGGCGTGAATTACACTATCCATTTCAGCAATGCGCCGGATGCAAGCGATGTGGTACCTGAAGGTAAGATCACTCAAACCGCGATGGAGGTTTCAGCAGACGAGTTGCTACGCAAACCCGAGCTAGGTCTGACGCAGACCGCTTTGCTTGAAAAACTCAAGAAAGAAAATCTGTCAGCGAATGTATCAAATGGCATCATCACGGTGAATGATGATGTGTTCAGCCGCATTTCAGCATCGCAGCGGGTTGTATATGAAATGAAGGATGGCAAGCTGGCACGTCATGGCGTGATATTCGAGAACACTAGCGATAGTTCAAGCGCGCTGGAACGTGACTATAAAACCATCCTGAGCGAGCTGGTACGTATTTATGGACGCCCAACGACCAATGTGGTGGATGGCACATTCACCGAGACATTATCCGCCGATCTGGCATCCGGCACAGTGCGCCGCGTGCATGAATGGCAACTATCGGGCCGCACCATCCGCTTTGGCTTGCCACGTCATATGAATAATAATCTGCGTCTTGAATTGGTTGGCGCAGCAACCCAGCCAAGCATCAATAATCCCGTATGGGGCTTTGACCGTGTTGAGTGATTAGGCTGTTAGCTTAACTTCGGAGATTAAAGTGATTGCAGGCGCACCATCGTTTGTAGTGCGTTCGACCAACATCGGCTTTCCGGATTTAAATTCATTCACGCAGTGATTGATGACAGCGTTCATACTGTTCGTTTTTTGCCAAACATCACGCAGACGTTCGCTGGCGGTGCCTTGTGCCATCATTTGGCGGATAGACCGCATTTCTTCGTGATAACCCAGTTTGGTTACGCTGTCTTTGATGCGTTCCAGCCATTGGTCTATATCGGCGCGCATATTGGTTGT